>NZ_JBHEQA010000001.1:1874638-2119562 GCF_043678055.1 Spongiimicrobium salis | reverse complement strand
CTAAAAGATTAAAAATTGTAATTTTTGCTCTCATTTTTACTAAAATAATTAAGATTAAAAAATATTGCTGGTAACGGTCTCGGCTATGATTTGGTGCGTGTTTGGAGGCTTGGTGAGCGAAAAGCGTCGGCCTTTACCTCTGGCCTGCGAAGCAAGCTGCGTGACGAAATCATTTCTTCAGAGCGTGTTTTTTATTAAAAGTAGTAAATATTCTTTTAGCTAAAGATTTAGCACTGAATTATAGCCTTTGTTGTAAATAGTATTTTATTCTGATTTCTTAACAGGGATTTTAAATTCACACCTCTTTTTGTTATCATTATTATCATACCAAACCTTTATATTCAGAGTGTCACTTTCCAAATAATTTGTAGGCACTTTTATTTCAGTTCTCATCGCTGTTTTATCATTGTTGGTTCCAAGAATAGTAATTCCAGGCCCAAGTATTCTTAGGTTTATTGGATTAATATTGGTTACTATAAAGTTGGTTTTGCTTGGTTCATTATAAGTTAAGAAATCCATTCCATTTTCAATTTCTATCTCAATCTTTTTATTTCCATCTTCATAAACCAAGTCAACTTTATTGGACATTGAGTTTTTACAACTTTGAAGTAAAAATATTAGAACTAAAGTTAAAAATAAGTATCTCATTTTTTCATATTATTTACAACGGTCTTTATATATGAAGCGTAGCATCCCGCAGGGAGCTCTGATTTCATATACGTTGTTACCATATGTTTTAATTCAGTTTTTTGTTTTCTAAAATGTCAAATCCAAATAGGCCATTTCAGGTTTCCAATTCGACAATTTTATATTGATTCATTTTGTCAAAATATTGGTGTTTAAATACCAAATCTTTCTTAATTCCTTTGTAATTTATTGTAAAGACAGGTTGCTCTTCTCCAATTCTGTATTTTGTTCCACCTCGAATAAAAGTCCGTTCAACAATTTTATAGGATTCCTTTTTGCTTTTTAGGTTAGCGAAGTGATAATTCATAAACATGAAAGTAGAACAAGCTATAAATCCAAATCCAATAAAATAATTTATCAAAGCATATAATTTTATGGTTTTATAGTGGAAGTACGTGTTTTTAAAATTCCGAAAATCAATTCCGTACGCTGTGATTCCGAATACAGTGATTATTAACGCTGGAATTAACCAATTAATGATTGTATTTCGAAAAATCTGTATTTGAAAATACATTGAAAATATTCCAATAAAGAAAATTGTTGGATAGAATATTTGTCTTTGTTTTTTCGTCATCTCGGAAATGTATGGTAACGGTTAGTATAAGAGCAGTAGCGGAATAATTGCACTAGTCTTTCGTGTTACAATATACTTATTTAAAAGCAATAGCGGTTCGAGTTTGCTCCCGAATCGCTATTGCTTTTATACCTTGTTAGAGACAGTTTTTATTTCGTACTTCTTTGATAATAAGCAACAATACTCTCTTTCTAATGTTAATATTCTTTCGGCTATTTCATCTGTTTTGATAACAGCATTATTATAAAACTATTCTAACTTTAAATGTAACTCAAAGAATTTTCTTCCTTTGATATTCCAATGTAGTTCTCTAAAATTTTGATAAAAACAGCTGATAGTCTGTCAACAGTTGATTTAATTTTTTATTGAGCTCTCCAGCTTTTTTTTATCTATTCCTATTACGTTTTTCATTTTTTTATTATAAGTTATTTTTCTTTTTGAAATTGGATATCCGCAATTTTTTCTATCTCAACCGAGATAATCATATATCGTACATAAAGTTCCCTCATCACCACTTCTCATAAATTTAAAGGGATTGCACTATTGGTCTAGCTGGGTCAAGCTTCCAAACGCTAAATGATCCATCAAATAAACTAGATTCAATTCCTAAGCTTGCCAAAGCCAGCATTGCAATTGTACCTGAATAACCAGAGCCACAAGAGCAAATTATTTTTTTAGTTTGCCAATAAGGAATCGTTCTGTTAAATAATTCAGTAATCTCAGGAGTTTCAAGAAAAAGTCCTGTGTTTTTATCTAAGAACGAATTATATGCAGCGCTAATTGCTCCGGGAATATGACCGGTTCTAGGATCATCAGATTTTCCGTTGTAACCTGCTTTACCACGTCCATCCAAAACACATGAATTACCCTTTTCAGCTATGAAATCTTCAAGAGATTTTCTCAAATGATATTGAGGCTTTGGATCAAATGTACCTTTTGCAGTTTTTGCTATTTTTTTAGAAACAGAGAAGCCTTGTTCTTGCCAATAATTAAATCCTCCATTTAAAACTTGTACATTCCCAAAACCCCAATAGCGCATTGCCCACCATATTCTACCAGCAAACATATGTTGGTAATTATCATAAAGGATTATTTTATCTTCTTTATCAATACCTAAGTCTCTAAAAGATTGTTTTGCTTCTTTCAATGATGATATTTGTGCCAAGCTGGGTACAACATCTTTTTCTATAAACTCTTTTCTCCAGTCAAGGAATTTTGCCGTAGGTATATGTCCTTCTACATATTCATGATAAAGTGAAGTTGGCTTTGTTCCCCAAATTCCTCTTACGTCGAATATTTTAACATTAGGTTCCCCTATAATATTATTTAATTCGTCAGCTGTAATTAACGGTGAGACCAATTTCTCACCGTTAATTAAATTTAAATTCTCGCTACTCATTTTTAATATCATTAAGTCTTCAATAAGAGAGAAGTGTTATTCTGATTTATAAACCTCAACTTCTATTTCAATCATAAACTCAGGCAAGGCCAATTCTTTAACGCCTAACCAAGTCGATTTTGGATATTGATTTTCTGTATATAATGATTTTCGATATTCTAAATTAGCCATAAATGCTGCCATATCTGTTGTATATACATTTTCAACAATAATATCGTCAAACGTACACCCATAATGTTCTAGCATTTTTCGTATATCTGCATAACAATTTTTCATTTGCTGCGCATAATCGCCTACTGCTGTGGGTTTCCCAGAGGCATCCATACTGACTGCCCCAGAAGCTTTAATATGATTCCCAATTTTTATTGCAAATGAATATCCAAATCCATTTTCTACTTCTTTTGATCTTAATTGAAAGTACTCTGTTTTTTCTGCCCTTTCTTCCATTTGTTTATCGTTTTTATTTTGTGCCGTTACAGACCCAATTGTTAATAATATAATTGCTAAAACTCTCACTGTTTTTTTCCTGATTATAGGTTTTGTTTGAATGTATTTATATACTCTCTTGTATTTTCTTGTATTGATTGCTCAGAAGGATCGAACATTGCACTATAGAAAACGTGAAGCTTATCAACGATACAACCACAATATTGAAAGGTTAATTTGAAATCGTTTAATAAGTCAGGTACACTAATTGCCGAGGTAGAATTGTAAGATTCCTCTTTACCTCCTGTAGAAACGGCAAAGTGGATTTTTTTGTCTTTTAGTTTGTCTCCATCAGGACCAAAAGCCCAGCCGTAGGTAAGTACTTCATCTACATATTTTTTTAATGCGAATGGTGTGCTAAACCAGTGGAACGGAAACTGAAAAATTATTTCATCATGAGCTAACAGCAAATTCTGTTCTTCCACAATATTGAAGTCAAGATTTGGATAGTTGTCATATAATGAGTGGATCACAAAATCGTCAGGATGCTTTTTTAATTCATTAATCCATGAATTATTAACCTTAGATTCTTCTAAATTCGGATGGGTTACGACTATCAACTTTTTCATCTCTATCATTTGTTTAGATTATAAATACAAATGTATGAGGAGTCTATGTCAGAAAAATTGATCTGTGATAATAAACAAATTGAATAGATACCTAATAATGTATCTAAGATTCACCTTGTGCTATCTCTCTTCTAATTCTACTTAAGCTTTCTTTAGTAATTCCTAGGTATGAAGCAATATGGTAGTTTTTGACATTCTGTTCAATTTCGGCATAAGTGTTAACAAATTGGATATACTTTTCTTTGGCAGTGTAACTGAGTGAAGCGATGGTTCTTTTTTGAAAACTGACAATAGTATTTTCAAATTTTAGGCGAAAGAAGGTTTCTAACTTAGGAATATGATGAAATAAAATGTCTCTATTATTTTTAGTCATTTTTATGAGTACTGAATCCTGAATACACTCTATATTCATGATAGCTTTTCTTCCTTGGAAATAACCAGGGTAATCACTAATCCACCATTCTTTTATAGCAAACTGCAATGTGTGTTCTTTTCCTTGCTCATCGATGAAGAAAGACCTTAAACACCCAGAATAAATGAAATATTTATTTGAAACAGATTTTCCTTGTTTAATAAGAAGCTCTCCTTTTTTACAATTCACTTTGGTTAAATGGTTTGCCAACAATACTATCTTTTCCTCAGATAAATCTACTTCTTTAAAAATATTAAGGATAAATGATTTTTCCATTTTATGCAATTAGTAGTAACGGTTAGTGTAAGAGCAGTAGTGGATTCATTGCACTAGTCTTTCATATTACAATATACTTATTTAAATGTAAAAACGGTTCGAGTGCAAACTCGAACCGTTATTGCTTTTATACCTTGTTAGAGACAGTTTCTATTTCGTACTTCTTTGATAATAAGTGACAATACTCGCCTTAGCCAACGTATTATTCCATAAGTAATATCCAACTACGGCAGGATTTGTACTTTCATTTAGACCAAGTTTATCTGTTTTAAGTGCGTAAACTGTAATTATATATTGGTGCAAACCGTGTCCTTCAGGAGGGCAAGGTCCACCATAACCATTCGCTCCATAATCTGTAATACTCTGAATAACGCCTTCAGGTGTTAAGTTTAGTTTAGTATTTCCAGCTCCAGACACTAATTCATTAGTGCTTACCGGAATATCAAATACTACCCAATGCCACCATCCACTGCCAGTTGGTGCGTCTGGGTCGTACATAGTTACTGCAAAACTTTTAGTTCCTGCAGGTGCATTTTTCCAAGATAACTGAGGGGACTGATTTTCACCAGTACAACCAAAGCCGTTGAACTCCTCATTAATTGTAGCTTGCCCTCCTAAGTCATTACTTGATAGAGTAAATGTGCTTTGTCCGAAAGCAGAAGTTGATAAAACAATTAATGCTGTTATGATTTGAAATGTTCTTTTCATAATATTTCTTTTAATTTATAATACAAATTTATAGACTACCACAGGCTTTGTGTTAATCGAAAAAGCTCAAAAAGTATTGATGAAAGTTCAGTTTATTGATGATTTAGTATTTTCCTGATAAAAGTTCTCCTCCAATCTTAGATTTAGCCTCTAAGCCTAATTCTTTTAGCATTTTATATGTTGTACAAATTGAGGCGGTTGTTACTGGCTTTCCCAGCTCTTTTTCAACAAAATCTACTGAAGGTAATGAAGGCATTTGGACACATGCAGATAATACTACAACATCCGCCTTATCCGTATCTAATTTTTTATATATCTCTTTCAAATTTTCAGGATCCTGCGCTGCAACTTCCAAATTGTCAGGTATTTCTAGTGAAATAGAATCTACGACATTAAAACCTTGATCCGTTAAATAATCCACAACCAACTTAGTTAATGGTTTCATGTAAGGTGTGATGATAGCAATATTTTTTGCTTTTAGTGTATGTAATCCTTCTACTAAAGCCCCCGCACTTGTTATCACCGAAGTTGGGTGATTATTCTTTACCGTTTGTTCGTACAAGTTGTTTTGAGATGTGACATGATATCCATTTCCCATAGACATTATGGCAACCAAACATGCATATCCGATAACATCTACATAAGCATCTGATAATTCTAAAGCACATCTAAGAGAATCTGCATCCATTAATTCTAGTTCAGATTTAGTTACTTTTTTCATACGCATTCTGCTGGAATGAAAAGTAAATCTTTCAGGTAATATATCTTCTCTTGCTCTAAGGATAGCAGGTATTTCTGTTTCCATAGTTGTATTAGAGCTTGGAACTATTTGACCGATTTTAAATTTATTATTTACCATTTGTTTTCTTTTTAAATTGGATTGACATACTCAATAAGAATTACAAATTGAGTATGTGAATCTTTTTTATGCTCTTTCGTAGTACATTACTATGCTGGCCTTGGCAATGGTATTTGCCCAGAGATTATAACCTACGATTGCAGGGTTTGTATTCTCATCTAGCCCCAATGATTCCGTTTTTAAAGCATGAACGGTAATAATGTATTGATGGGGTCCGTGTCCTTCAGGTGGACAAGGTCCTCCATATCCCTTGGATCCATAATTATTAATACTTTGTATTGACTTCTTTGGAGCTAAGCTAGATACAACATTTCCGGCGTTTTCAAGAATTTCATTGATGTCGTTAGGAATGTCAAACATTACCCAATGCCACCACCCACTTCCTGTAGGCGCATCTGGATCATACATTGTAATTGCGAAACTTTTTGTTCCTTCTGGTGCGTTTTTCCAAGATAATTGAGGAGATATATTTTCTCCAATACTACCCCAATCATCGAATGCTTGAGTTGTTGTTGCTTGTCCTCCAACTGTACTGCTTGTTAATGTAAATGTTTCTGTACTTTTCATGTCTGTAAAATTTAAGTATCAATTTATAAGACAAATTTACAGACAGGTTAAGGGTGTTCAGCAATCAGAAAAGTTCAAAAAGTATTGATAAAAGTTCAACTCGATTGGTATTGTTTTGGGGTAACTCCGAATTTTGATTTAAAAGCTTGAATAAAATTAGATAAGTTTTCATATCCAATTTCTTCAAAAATATCTGAAGGTCTTTTTGACTTGTTTTTTAGCAGATAAGCTGAATGTTCAAGCCTTTTATCCTGAAACCACTTGCTTGGAGAACTATGAAAGTTTTTCTCAAATTCTCTTTTGAAAGTCGAGACACTCATATTAGATAAAAATGACAGTTCTTTTATGGTTAGTTTATTTAACCTGTTGCTTTCAATGGTCTGTACAAATTTTCGATTGTGATTGCCATTATTATCAATTAAGGAATAAAGAAAATCTAAACCTTTGAGGTCAGTTAGATATAGCATTATTTCCTCAAACTTTGCGTTTAGCATGTTTTCCTGAATTGATTTTGAAAGCTTTGATATATCTAAGAGGCTATCAACGAATCTTTTTATAAATGAGTCATACTTAAATGAATATGTTGAGTATAATATTTTGGATTTAAATGTTTCGAATCTGAACTTGCTTAAAAACTGTAATACATCTTCGTTGGTAAAGAAAAATAGAATGCTACGATAATATTTTGAGTCACTAGAAAGCTTTTCAGTCATTAAACAATTTCCAGATTTCATCAATAGAAATTGAGAATTATCTATTGCATATGCCGAATTATCGAAAAACACTTCTTTGGTCCCTTCTTGTAAAAAGCTAAAGGTATTTTTATTTAATAAAATTTGTTGTTTTGATATTTCAGTAGTACTCTGATAATCATAAATTACAATAGACTTAGAAGAACTTAAACTTAATTCGTCAGGTAATGTAATTGTTTTCATTTGGTCCTCTAATTGTCTCTAACGGTCCGGCTATGATCCGTTGCGGTTTGGTTCTTTTTAATTTTTCTTTAATCTCTATGCCTAAAGCTAGTTAAAATATCCAATTAACTTATAGCATAGCATTGGATTATAGGTTTTGTGGGCATTAGTATTTATGCATCCAATAATTCTTCGATTGAAACATAATTGCCCATAACTAAGTCCAAGGCAAATAATCTTGAATATTCAATTTCTTTCAAGTAACTAAATAGATAGTTCCTTTTTTCAAACTCTTCAGAATAATGATAAGCAATCATTAAATTTTCAATTATTCGAGGTTGAACATTTTTTATTCCTTTTTTAATAGAATCTTCTCCTAAGGCTATTGCTACATCATAATTCTCCTTGCGCAACTCTAGTAGCATTAAACTTGATTTCGCTAGGTATAATTCGGAATCTAGCTTTAAAGCCTTGTAATAGTAATCTTCAGCTTCCCCATATTTTTTTTCACGTCTCATTACTACTCCCATTCCTGCCAATGCTTTTGGATAATCAGGATTTATTTTTAACGCCTCCATAAAGCTTTGTTTAGCCATTTGAGTATTAAATATTTCATTTCCAAGATTACCTTTTATTAGCCAAACTTCTTCCGATTTTGGATAACGTTTTAAGAACTTATTGATTTTTGAAAGACAGGTTTCAAAATCACTTTCCATAAATAAATGACAGATTTCAATAATCGCCTTATTTTTTAGTCTTTTCTGTAAAAGGACTAAAAAAATTAAGGCTGAAATTAAAAATATAATTATTATGAAAATCATTTTTATATTAATGCCAACGGCTCAGTATATGAAAAGTAGCGCTGAAAATAAGCTATTACTTTTCGGATTAAACACAAGCCGAATTTTTAAATTTTACTATATATATTTACTTTAAAATCGTCAAATTTAAAATTTTGGCGACTTTCAAAAAATGCACAAACCTTAGTGTTAGCAGCGACTTGCGCTATTTTTTATATACATTGTTGGCATTTCGTTATTTTTCGTTTGTCCAAATAATGAACTCTCTAAAAATTCTATCCCAATGTTTTATTTCCTTTTCATTATCCTTTTCTACATATCCGTGATTACAATCAATACAAACATCAAAAGTTAAATTCACTTTTCTTTTTTGCATAAACTGAATCGGAAGTAAATAAGCTGTTTCAATAGGCGTACTTTCGTCTTTTGTTCCAAAAACCGCATAAATAGGAATATCAATAGCTAGCAAATCATCAATAGGCGGCTTTTCATATGAAGACCATCTTTTATTCGTAAATCCAAAATGGTCAATTTCAGTAGAATTAGGGTTTTTAATTACGGAGTCATACCAATCTATTATTCCCATAATGTTATTGTGTGCTAACGAATCTGATTGCTTCCCTTGAAGCGTTTCAATTCGATTAAAAAGTGAAAATTCATAGAAGTTATTCAGAACATTTCCAGACCAAAAACCCAAATGGGTAATATTCTTATTTTTATTAGCAAGTGATGCTCCTATTACCGCTCCTTCAGAATGACCATAAACTATTATTTTTTCAGGCTTTTTCAGATGATTCTTGATTATATCTTCAATTGATAGATTAATCTGATTTACACGATATTCTTGGAAATTATTTTTGTAGTATTCTTTCGGAACAGAAAGGTTTTCGTCATTAAATATCCCATCAATTCCTGGTTTTGGAATGATTGCATAGGTATAGGTTGAATCCAATAGCTTGTAATCATCTCCAAACCATCTATAAATGGATGGTTTCTCATTCTTTATTTTGTAAGAAAAAATGGGGTTAGCATCAGTCCCCTGAATAAAAACAACCAATTTGGTTGGTTTGATTTTGTAATTTCTTATGTAGTAAGTTATTGTGTCAGAATCTTCGATTATTTTTCCTTCAATGAATCCATATTTATTTAAGGCATCATCAATTGTTGGGTTCTGAACAGATTGGGATATTCCTGTTGCAGTAATAAGTAATAATAAAATTAGATAGAAGTGTTTCATTTTTATTTTTTAAATATGACGACATCTTGTATGAATTTGTTACACTTCCTTGGTGTTTTCCTAATGAATGCCAACGGTCTCGGCTATGAGTAGTTGCGTGGGTTAGCACTTAACTTTGCAAGTACACACCAAACTGAAAATCCTTACGGATTTTCAGAAGTAGGCGAGAACAAGCAATTACTTATAGCCATTGTTGTGCTTAGTTATTTTTAATTCCACATTTGTTTTAACTTATTCCAAATGCTCTAATTTTCATTTTTCTTATTTTGATTAAAGAAATTCGTTTGTTTGCTTTCATATTGAATTCCAATTATTGGAAATGATACTTCTTTTATGTAGTCCATTATCCAATCTTGGGCGTTTAAAACTTCTGTTTTCCGTTTTTTAAGTTCATTCGACACTCTGTCAATTAAGTTTTGATTGTCCTCGTCCGAATTGCTGTTGTCATAAATTATAACACAAAGTGCTTCAATCAGAATGTTTCTTTTTTGATTTAAAATTTGATGGTTATCTAAAACATCTAAAATCGTATCAATATTTTTTTCTTCCGCTAACATTAGGTCTTCATCCTGTTCCATAAAAAAATAATCAGGATTGTTTCCCCATTCAAGTAATAAATCAATTTCAAAATCAGTTTGAGGATGTGAAAGTGAGGCAAAGTCTTTATTTCCGCATTTCGAACATTCTTTATTCCAAATTTCTTTTTCTTTTAAACCAAAAGCAGCTTCTTTTCTTGTCACTTCAATCGAATCGACATTTCCACATTTACAAGCTTTTTGATATTCGTATTTCATTTTCTAATTAAGCACAACGTCTCTTGTATGTTGCGTTTGCTTCCCGAAGGGAGCATATGCAATATACAAATTGTTGTAGTGCGTTTTTATTCAGTTAATATTCTTTTATTTCCACAAGCCGCACATAATTTCGCTTTAGGAGTTCTGTATGGTTTTCCACATTTTTCGCAATCTGGTCCAATTTGTCCAAGTGAGTGATGCATAATAGCATTTGGTTCCGTTTCTCCAAATCCAGTCAAATCATTATAATAGTCCAATAACTCCTTAAAACGTTCTTGTCTATTCTTTTTCAAAACTTTAAATCCTTTTGCATAAAGTTTAGATGCAATTGAGTGTTCTTCTTTATCAAGCATAGGAACATCCATTTTGCATCTCCAGCAATACTTTATTTCCATTCTATTATTCTATAATAATTACCGTTTCTGTCATTTTTATATCAACCATTTTTCCTCCGTCATTGAGAAGTTTGTTAATCGCATTAAATTCGGCACTTCTTCCCGCAATATTTACTATTATATCATTATTCGGTCTATCATTCCAATAATTGTCAACAATTTTTTCTATTGTCAAATATTTATGGTTATCTGAAAATCGTTTTGATATTCTTTTTGAATCAGAATAATGTTCCAAATATGTTTTTGGCCAATCTACGTCGGTCAACCATTTTCTGACGAATGCTATTGGCAGAAAAGTAATGATTTCAATACCGTTATTTTCTTCAATTCCATTCTGAGTGAGTAAAGTCAGAAGTTCATCATTCTCCAGAGATTTTGTACTTCCAATAATATCAATCGACTTTTTAACATCAGAGTTGAAATCGGATTGTTTTTTTGTTCGATTATCTTTCTTTTTTCCTAAAATCTTATTCCAAAACCTCATATTTCTCAAATGCACTACAACGGTCTAGGCTATGAACAGTTGCGTGTGTTAGCACGGACTTTTGCAAGTACACGATAAGCTGAAAATTTCTGCGGAATTTTCAGGATAAGCCCGAAATAGCAATTGTTTATAGCCATTGTTGTGGTTAGTGTTTTTTATTCGTTTAAATTAAATTCCTTTATCTCAAAATAGCAGTTTTCACATACCAATTTAATCTTGGCAAATTCCATTGATTCGTCATTCCAGCCGTCTGTTTTTACTCGTTCTTTTTCGCATTCAGAACACCAAGCTTGAAAATCATCTTCCTCGGCCAATTCCATTCCACGATATGTCTCAAATGCTTCTTCAAATCCTGTTTTGGTTTGATTATTCAAATGTTGACATATAAATGCTTTTCTTAATTTTCCGTGAATACCGCATTCAATTAATTCGTTTTCTATTTTCTCAACTTCTTCTTTTGAGATTTGGTTTGTGAGTAAAAAGTATTTTTCCAAATGGTCAGAAATTACTCGATAAGTTCCAATTCCGCCAAGTATGTCGAACGCAATGGAAGTCAATTCCCAACCTGTGAATTTATCTCCGTCAAAATGAGCATTTGTCAGATTCTCATATTTCTTTTTTTCTCCGAACTCCTTAACTTTTAAAGTCTGGAATTTTCTCGGTTCAACAGAATGTTCATTTGCCCAAGCCCACATCCAAGTATTTGTCTTTTGATAAAAAGTTCCAACAGGTATGTATTTGAAATAAATTTCTTTGTCGTCTGAATATAATCGCAAAGTTTCGCTGGATTGATTATAGAACCAATTTGCATAATTGTCAAGGTCACATTCGGCTCTGAATTTGTTTTGAAATTCAGTCAGTTTTTGACAGTTTTTGTCTGCATATTTTTCGTATTTCAGAGGTCTAAATATCAATTCTGTTGGTTTTTTCTACATTAACCACAACGGTCTCGGCTATGAGTAGTTGCGTGGGTTAGCACTTAACTTTGCAAGTACACACCAAACTGAAAATCCTTACGGATTTTCAGAAGTAGGCGAGAACAAGCAATTACTTATAGCCATTGTTGTGCTTAGTTATTTTTAATTCCACATTTGTTTTAACTTATTCCAAATGCTCTAATTTTCATTTTTCTTATTTTGATTAAAGAAATTCGTTTGTTTGCTTTCATATTGAATTCCAATTATTGGAAATGATACTTCTTTTATGTAGTCCATTATCCAATCTTGGGCGTTTAAAACTTCTGTTTTCCGTTTTTTAAGTTCATTCGACACTCTGTCAATTAAGTTTTGATTGTCCTCGTCCGAATTGCTGTTGTCATAAATTATAACACAAAGTGCTTCAATCAGAATGTTTCTTTTTTGATTTAAAATTTGATGGTTATCTAAAACATCTAAAATCGTATCAATATTTTTTTCTTCCGCTAACATTAGGTCTTCATCCTGTTCCATAAAAAAATAATCAGGATTGTTTCCCCATTCAAGTAATAAATCAATTTCAAAATCAGTTTGAGGATGTGAAAGTGAGGCAAAGTCTTTATTTCCGCATTTCGAACATTCTTTATTCCAAATTTCTTTTTCTTTTAAACCAAAAGCAGCTTCTTTTCTTGTCACTTCAATCGAATCGACATTTCCACATTTACAAGCTTTTTGATATTCGTATTTCATTTTCTAATTAAGCACAACTTATTTATATAGATGTAAAATACATCGATATACACCCCAAATGGGTGTGTAACCGATGGAAATGGTTGTTTTTTATTTTATTGTAGGAATACCATTTTAATCCCGACTGCGTCCCATGACCCGCACCACAAAATACAATAGCGTAGCTAAAGAACCCAAAGCGGCTACCACATAAGTACGAGCTGCCCATTTTAAGGCATCCTCTGCACCGGCATATTCTTCCTGACTCAGCATATTTTTATTTTTTAACCAAGCTAAGGCCCTATTGCTGGCATCGTACTCCACAGGAAGGGTGACAAAACTAAAGAGGGTGCTCATTCCAAATAAAATAATACCCACCCAAGCAATGGTTCCCCCAATGGCCGTAGTATTCATCAGCATCAATCCTCCAAAAATCACCCACATGGAAAACTTTGAAGCGATACCGACTACTGGCACCAACTTGGAACGCATGGTGAGCCAACTATAGGCTTTGGCATGTTGTACAGCATGGCCGCATTCATGGGCGGCGACTGCCGCAGCAGAGGCATTGCGCTGGTTATAGACCACTTCACTTAAGTTTACTGTTTTATTTCTAGGATTGTAATGGTCTGTGAGCATTCCCGGAGTAGAAACGACTTGCACATCCCTAATCCCGTGGTCTGCCAACATTTTTTCCGCGATTTCCGCACCACTCATGCCATTGCGCAAATGCACTTTGGAATAGTGGTTAAACTTACTTTTTAGGCGATTGCTTACCACGCCACTGATGAGGGCAAAAACCGCCCCTATGATAATATAACCGATATCGAATCCAAACATATCTTCTTGTTTTTTACATAAATATACTTAGAAGATAGCAAAAATCCCGCCAAGTAGCTCAAAATGACTTTGAGCTCCTGACAGGACCTTAAATACTGACATATTGTACCTTATACTGGGACTGCATCCCAAGAAAAAGCTGCCGCAATTTCCTTGTACAACACTTTTCCATGTACAATATTCAATCCTTTTCTGAGCGCATCATCGCGTCTGCAGGCTTCCTCCCATCCCAAATTCGCCAATTTAAGCACATAGGCCAAGGTTACATTGGTCAGGGCCATGGTAGAGGTGTAGGGAACCGCTCCTGGCATATTGGCTACGGAATAGTGTACCACATCATCGATAATATATATGGGATCTTCATGTGTTGTAGGCCGGGTAGTTTCCACACATCCTCCCTGGTCTACGGCCACATCTACGATAACGGTTCCCGGGCGCATTTCTTTGAGCATATCCCGAGTAATCAGATTCGGTGCTTTTGCTCCTTTAAGCAGCACTCCGCCAATAATAAGATCGTGGTCTTTAATCAATCTGCGAATATTGAATTCGTTGGAGAATTCGGTAACCACATGCGGAGGCATCACATCGTTCACATAACGCAAACGCTTCATATTAACATCCAAGATGGTTACATGGGCCCCAAGTCCGGCTGCCATTTTTGCAGCTTGCAGACCAACAACACCGGCTCCCAAGACCAAAACTCTTCCGGGAGCAACTCCAGGAACACCCCCCAATAAAACCCCTCTACCTTTCACAGGCTTTTCAAGATACTTAGCTCCTTGTTGAATGGCCATACGCCCTGCCACCTCAGACATAGGGGTCAACAATGGCAAGGTCCCATCTTCATCTTCAACGGTTTCATAGGCGATACATACGGCTTTGGCAGCAATCATTTTCTTGGTCAATACTTCACTGGAAGCAAAATGAAAATAGGTAAAAATCAGCTGCCCTTCCTGAATGAGGTCATATTCTTCTGCAATAGGTTCTTTCACCTTTACAATCATTTCACTTAAGGCATATACCTGTCCTATGGTATCCAAAATATGGGCTCCTACCTGTTTGTAATCTTCATTGGAAAAGCCGCTTCCCTCTCCCGCTTGGGATTGCACATAGACCGTATGTTTGTTTTTTACCAATTCAAAAACGCCGGCAGGTGTCATGCCCACTCTGTTTTCATTGTTCTTAATTTCTTTTGGTATTCCTATGACCATAATGTTTGTATTTGATTCGAGTGCTAATTTGGGATTTTTTTGGAAAACAAAAAACAAATACTTAAAAATTATAGGGGTCATTCGATAAAAAACACAATTTTATAGACATATACCCTCAATTTCATAGGGTACACTACAAAATATTTTAATTTTTATATTAAAATTGACAAAAATAGTAGGGGTCTTCATATCATAAACGTATTCTACAGAAAAGCTTCGGGCTATTTTTGCAGCCATTGGAATTTTGCCATAGGCTGCCCTTTCCCATCGAAATATCTTGGGCAAAACATATTAAAGTGGCTTGGATCATTAGATTTCCTCTAGGAGGGTATGGATCAAGAATGATTCATCCCTTAAGGCAAGCCTTAAAAACAAAAATGATTTTCAGTTACTTGTACTTCAATTTCAAAAGCAATACTATGGTCACTAAAAAGGCAGTGACCGCATTGGCTAGAATAATGGCGATACTCTGGTGATAAATACCATAAATAAGCCATAGTAACAGCCCCAATAATAGCACACAATACATGGTCAAGGAGATATCCTTGGTAGATTTCTCTTTCCAGACTTTATATACTTGAGGTACAAAAGCTGCCGTAGTCAAGGTCGCGGCCACTAATCCTAAAATTTCGATATACTCCATATGCATTCCTTGGTATGATAGGGTTTCTGGGCAAACGACTTCTACGAATGACTAGCTGTTTTTCATCAACCCACAATATTCACAATCTTCCCAGGCACCACGATTACCTTTTTAGGCGTGCGCCCTTGCAATTGCTGTTGTGTCTTTTCATGGGCCATGACGGCTGCTTCAATATCTGCTTTCCCCATATCCAATGGCAATTCCATGGTAAAGCGCATTTTACCATTAAAAGAAATCGGATAGGCCTTACTGCTCTCTACCAAATGACTGGGTTCAAAAGCGGGAAAATCGACTTTGGAAATAGAGCCCGCATGTCCCAATTGCTCCCAGAGCTCTTCTGCGATATGGGGGGCATAAGGCGATACAATAATAGCCAAAGCTTCTAAAATTGCCTTAGACTGGCATTTCTGTTGCTGTAGCTCGTTTACACAGATCATAAAGGTAGAAACGGAGGTGTTAAAGGAGAAGTTCTCAATATCCTCTTCTACTTTCTTAATGGTCTTATGCAGTGTCTTTAGATTGTCTTTGGTAGGCTCGGCATCCGTGACTTTTAATCCATTTTCATTAAAATAGAGGCGCCATAATTTCTTTAAGAATGAGTGCACTCCTGTGATTCCTGCGGTATTCCAAGGTTTGGATTGCTCCAGAGGTCCAAGGAACATCTCGTACAAACGCAAGGAATCTGCCCCATAGGCTTCACAAATCGCATCAGGATTCACTACATTGAACCATCTTTTGGACATTTTTTCTACTTCCCTGCCTACAATATATTTCCCTTCTTCTAGGATAAACTCTGCATCTTCATATTGCGGCTGCCAAGATTTGAGCCCTTCTAAATCCAATTCATCTGATCCATTGATCAATCCAACATCAACACGTAGAGGTTCCGTTTCATGCGCTCCCTTTAATCCTTTGGATACATATTTATTTGTTCCACTGATACGATACACTATAGCACTAGTCCCTGTAATCATCCCTTGGTTGATCAACTTCTTAGCGTATTCATTTTTAGGCACAATGCCTTTGTCGAACAGGAATTTTTGCCAGAAACGGGAATACAATAGATGCCCCGTGGCATGTTCACTTCCGCCAATATAGAGATCCACATCTTGCCAGTAGTCAATGGCTTCTTTGGAAAAAATGACCTCCTCGTTCTGCGGATCCATATAACGATTAAAATAATAACTGCTTCCTGCCCAGCCTGGCATGGTGTTCAATTCCAAAGGAAATACGGTACTATGATTGATCTTTTCATTGGCTACAACGGAATGGGTTTCCGTATCCCATGCCCAAACGGTAGCGTTGCCTAAAGGAGGCTCTCCGGTTTCCGTGGGCAAATATTTTTCTACCTCCGGTAATTCCAGCGGCAAATGCTCCATAGCGATCATCTGGGGCATTCCATCCACATAGTAGACCGGGAATGGCTCCCCCCAATAGCGTTGGCGACTAAATACGGCATCGCGCAAGCGATAGTTTATCTTTCCTTTACCTTGCCCCAATCCTTCTAAAGCATCAATGGCCTTACGCACCGCTTTCTTATAGGGAAGATCGTTTAGGAAATCCGAATCTGTTATAATAGTTGTGGCCTTATCGGCAAAAGCTTCTTCGGAAATATCCACATCTTTAAAGATATTGGGTATGGGAATGGCAAAGTGTTTTGCAAAATCATAATCCCGCTGATCTCCACAGGGAACGGACATTACTGCTCCGGTACCATAACCGGCCAATACGTAATCCCCAATCCAAATAGGGATAGGCGCCTTGGAAAATGGATGCTCGGCATAAGCCCCGGTGAAGGCTCCGGTAATGGTCTTTACATCGGCCATCCGATCTCGTTCAGAACGTTTGGCGGTAGAAGCAATATAAGCGTCCACTTCCTCTTTTTGGTCGGGAGTCGTAATTTTCGACACTAAGTCATGCTCAGGGGCCAAGGTCATAAAGCTCACCCCAAATATGGTATCGGGGCGTGTGGTAAATACTTCTATGGTATCTGAGGAATCCTTTACCTTAAAGCTTACGGATGCCCCCTCGGAACGCCCGATCCAATTGGTTTGGGAATCTTTAAGCGGCTGTGGCCAATCTATAGTATTTAAATCATCCAATAGGCGTTGGGCGTAGGCCGATATTCGCATGCTCCATTGGGTCATCTTTTTACGGATGACCGGATGCCCCCCACGTTCGGAGACTCCATTGACAATTTCATCATTCGCCAAAACGGTACCCAGGGCAGGACACCAATTCACTTCGGTCTCTGCCAAATAGGTCAGGCGGTATTGCAATAAAATTTCTTCTTGCCTTTTACTGGAAAATTGCTGCCATTCGGCGGCGGTAAATGTTGGGATATCATCATCGCAAACGGCATTGACCCCGACATTTCCTTCTTTTTCAAACTGTGCGATCAAGGTAGCAACATCCTCGGCTTTGTCCGTAGTCTTGTTATACCACGAATGGAACAACTGAATAAAAATCCACTGTGTCCATTTGTAATATTTAGGATCGGAGGTACGCACTTCCCGGCTCCAATCAAAAGAGAAGCCAATGGTATCCAACTGTTCGCGATAGCGTTTAATATTGGCTGCCGTGGTCACCGCAGGATGTTGTCCCGTTTGAATGGCATATTGCTCTGCCGGCAACCCAAAACTATCGTAGCCTTGAGGATGCAAAACATTAAAGCCTTTATGACGCTTATACCGGGCATAGATATCACTGGCAATATAGCCTAAGGGGTGTCCCACATGTAACCCCGCCCCGGAGGGATAGGGAAACATATCCAATACGTAGTATTTGGGTTTGTCCGAACCATTCTCGGCTCTAAAGGTTTGTTGTTCTGCCCAGTATTTTTGCCATTTGGCCTCAATATTCTTGAAATCGTAGTTCATTCCTGTATTCTTATTCCAAGACCTGACTCCCCATAGGGTATCGCAGGTCTAAATGCCCCGCAAAAATAGGTTTAATCCCCGAAAATGAAAAGGTAATGGATTGTATTGTTTTAAAAATCAAGGCAGCAGCAATTTTCCGCTATACAACACCCATAACATGGAGATGAGGGCCGATAGGTTTATGGCATAGCCAAACCATTTCATTTGCACCAAAGAATAGGGCTTGTCTTTAAAGAAAATAAAGGCATCCAAAATCAACCACAGTGCAAATATCCCTAAAAATGAAGCCAGCACCCCATCTTGGAACCAATGCCACAACAAGTAGCCTTCTGCAAGCAACAACACCAACATTAACATCTTGGTATTTTTACGCTTCAAGAGGGTTGCCGTAGTCCGTTTTCCTGCTGCAATATCAGGCTCAATATCCATTAACTCTCCGGCAATATGAGCTTGAAAGGCGAAGAGGGAAAGGTACACCAAAGTCTGCCATGGTAGACTTTCCAGACCATTCAGTTCAGTACTAAAAAAGGCGGTCATCACGTAGCCTACTTGAATCAAGATTTCAAAAGGAGGGCGCTCCTTGAGTCGAAAAGGCTCAAAATTGTACGCAATATTCACTAAAATCATAAGGACCAATAGCCCAAACATCTTCAGTCCAGCCATATAACTGAAGAGTATGATAAAAGGAACTATCACCAATGTTATTCGCTTTAAAATGGGTTTTAGTTCTGCTACGGATGCTTTGGCCCCGAACAAAAAATTTCCTTTTCGCGCATTAAAGGCATCCGCCTGCACGTCTTTGTAATCGTTTAGACCATAGACCAAATAATTCAAAGGGAAGGTCACAAACAGGATTCCCAACCAAAAAGGAATACTTTTCCAAAAACCGTCTTGATTGCCAAAAGGCACCAAATAAATCCAAAGAGTGGGGAACCAAAGGCCTGGTCTGGAAATTTTAAGATCTAAAAGCAATTGGTTTCTCTTCATGCCTGTACTTCATGAAATGATTTCCATTTCAGCGTAAAAATACCGTAATTCCCCGAAAATACATGCTCAGCACCATAAAGAACCTCAAGGATTCTAAATAAATTTAATATCTTACCCCCAAACCTATGGCCCCCACTGTATGTTTACGAAAACCTGCGTATTTAGAAAGAGCTGTTAGCGTATTTCATAAACAAGAAAACATAAACATTGGCGTATTCTCCCATAAAAAAACAAGGCCATAGGTTGGTAAGAACTATGCGCTATCTTCTAGCCGTGATCGCCGTACTGGTATTCATGGAGGAAGCAAGGGGGCAATTGGGGTTTTGTCAGGGAAATTCCGGAGATCCTATTTTTACGGAAACTTTTGGCACGGGAACCACGAATGGACCTGCACTACCTGCAGGTACAACGACCTATAATTTTACGACGGTCACTCCGTTTGATGGGAGTTATACCATATCTAGTCGTACCAACTTTTTCGATTGGCACGATACCACGGATCGCACTCCGGGAGATACCGATGGAAAATCCCTTATTGTAAATGCCGATTTTACGCCAGGCGAGTTTTTCAGACGTACGGTAAACGGACTTTGCGAAAACACTTCCTATGAATTTTCCTCCTGGCTCCTTAATTTATTACCCAGCACTACAGCTTGTCCTAATGGAGGGTTGCCCATCAATGTTACCTTTCAAATATGGGATGTCACGGACACCCAACTTTTGGCTTCCGGGTCTACCGGTGAAATTCGCGGCACACCAACGCCCCGATGGGAACAACACGCCTTGACCTTTACGTCCGTTCCCGGGCAAACAGCCGTCATTCTAAAAATGATCAATAATGGTGAAGGAGGTTGCGGAAACGATTTGGCCATAGATGATATTGTTTTTAGGACTTGTGGGGACTTTGTATCGCTAACGGATATCGCAGGAGAAACCTTTATGGCCTCCTGTGAAGACCAAGGCCCCGTAAGCACTACCTTGACGGCCAATCCGGATTTTTCCATATTCAACAGTCATGCCTATCAATGGCAAGTAAGCTTGGATGGAACCATCTGGAACGATATTCCTGGGGAAACGACCAATACCTATACCACTCCCTTACTGAACACCTCTACCTTCTACAGGGTAAAGGTGGCCGAAGATCCCATTAATATTTCCAACAGTCTTTGTAATATTGTTTCCGAAGTATTCGATATCACTATCGTTCCCATACCTGCGCCACCTACTAGCAATGGCGATCTAGCCCTATGCAGCAATGCCCTTCAAGCGATTTCTGTGTCGGCTCCAGCCGCATTGCGCATCAATTGGTACGATGCGCCTGTAGGTGGAAATTTAATTCAGGAAGACAGTCCCTCCCTATTGACTGCTGTTCCAGGAACCTATTATGCCGAGGCCAATTCCCGGCTTACGGATTGTAGCTCTCCCTCGAGGACTGCAGTCACCTTGACGGTTTTTGACATTCCTGTTGTTACTGATGAGGAAGGATTGATCTGCGAAGGGGGCACCACCGATCTTTTTGCAGGAGCCCTTGGAAGCTATCTCTGGAGTACAGGGGAAACTACAGCAAGCATATCGGTAGATGCCCCGGGAACCTATCAGGTCACCGTGACCAATACCAATGGATGCGCTGCCGTAAAGACCATTGTATTGGAACAGATCGATCGCCCTATAATTTCAGAGATCCTATCGGACGACTTTACCATTAGTATAAGCACGGAAAACGAAGGGGATTTTGAATTTGCCCTGGACGATGGCCCGTTTCAAGACCGTCCTGTTTTTGAGCTCGTGGAAGGAGGCCTATATCTTGTACGTGCAAGGGCCAAAACCAATTGCCCGGACGTTTCCCAGGAATTCCTTCATTTTGTGATTCCTAAATTTTTCTCTCCGAATGGAGATACAATCAATGATACCTTTACCATCAATGGATTGGAGTTTTTTAGCCGGGCCGAAGTCAGTATTTTTGATCGGTATGGCAGGTTGCTCGTCCATTCCACAAATGGCAGTTTGTCCTGGGATGGCACCTTTAACAATAGGCGTTTACCGGAGTCCGATTATTGGTATCGCATTCGGGTAGATGATCAGGAGTTCAGGGGGCATTTTACATTAAAACGCTAATCTTGATCTAAGAAATGGGGAAATGCGCTGTTCATGCTATCTTTTTGATTTACTTTGTTATTTTTACATAGGCATTTTTCATTATGAGCAAATCTTTTGAGCGTTATCAAAAAAGAAAATTGATCTCTTCCTACTTTTCCGTGGTCTTGAGCATTGGATTGGTACTCTTTTTATTGGGTATCCTTGGGTTGCTTATTTTAAATACCAAAAAAATGGCGGATCTTTCCAAGGAACAGATTACCATTGCGGTTTTCTTGAAGGACAATGCAAAACAGGTAGAAATAGATCAGCTTCAAAATAGTCTTGCTTTGGCCCCTTATACCAAGTCGGCCACGTATATCTCCAAAGAAGAAGCTGCAGAATCGCACAGCACGGATATCGGGGAGAATTTTGTGGAATATTTGGGGTACAATCCTTTAAAAAATTCCATCGACGTACAATTAAAGGCAGATTTTGTGACCCCGGAACAAGTTGCAGAGATTGCAGATGACCTTAGCGCCAAGGCCTATGTGCACGAAGTAAGCTACGACACTATTTTGGTAGATCTGGTCAGTGATAATGTGGAAAAAATTGGATTTTGGATTTTAGTAGCCAGTGGTATTTTTACCTTTATTGCCGTATTGTTGATCAATAGCTCTATTCGTTTATCCATATATTCCAAACGCTTTATTATTAAGACCATGCAAATGGTGGGCGCCACAAAACGTTTTATTCGCAGACCCTTTATTTGGACAAATATTAAATTGGGACTTATTGGTGCCGCTTTAGCTTCCCTTGCCTTGGGAATCGTATTGATCTATGTAGATGAGCGTCTTCCTGAATTTAACTTGCTTCAGGATGTCCCCCTTTTAGTTTTTCTTTTTGTAGGCATTCTTGTTCTGGGCGTATTAATTTCTTTGGTCAGCACGTATTTTGCTACCCAACGTTTTCTAAATCTTAGAACAGACGATTTATATTATTAAATTTGTAGTATGAAAAAACAGCACAAACAGAATCAACCCACAAAACCTGAGTTCATTTTTCAGAAAAGGAACTATCTTTTTATGTTTATAGGTTTGGCATGTATCGCTCTTGGTTTTATCCTAATGAGTGGCGGAGGCAGTGACGACCCCAATGTCTTTAATCCGGATATTTATAGTTTTAGACGTATCCGCTTGGCACCCACCCTGGTATTGATCGGACTGGGTATTGAAGTCTATGCCATCCTGTTGAATCCACACAAGAAGAGCAAGTAATTGGATACTTTAGATGCTATCATTCTCGGTATCATTCAAGGATTGACCGAGTTTCTTCCGGTTTCCTCAAGTGGACATTTGGAATTGGGAAAAGCTATTCTAGGGGATAATTCCATTCCTCAAGAAAGTCTGTTATTTACTGTTGTACTACATTTTGCCACAGCCTTAAGTACTTTGGTTATTTTTAGAAAAGACGTGCTAGAGATTTTAAAAGGGCTTTTGCAATTTAAATGGAACGAAGAGTTTCAATTTTCCGTAAAAATCATCTTATCCATGATTCCCGCTGTGCTGGTGGGGTTGCTTTTTGAAACCGAATTGGAATCCCTTTTTGGAGGAAATATAGGTTTTGTAGGAGGAATGCTGATCATCACCGCCATCTTACTTTATTTTGCGGATAAAGCCAAAGACACTTCAAAAAAGGTCACCTTTACCAGTGCCTTGATCATAGGTATTTCCCAAGCGATAGCCATTCTTCCCGGAATTTCGCGTAGTGGTGCCACCATCTCCACCTCTGTGCTTTTAGGGGTAGATAAGACCAAAGCTGCCCGATTTTCGTTCCTCATGGTCGTCCCTTTAATTTTAGGGAAAATGGCCAAAGACATTCTCAGTGGGGATATTAATTTTTCCAGTGACCAAACCTTGGCTATGGGTGCGGGCTTTATGGCCGCTTTTATTGCCGGTCTGGCCGCTTGTACCTGGATGATCCAATTGGTCAAAAAAAGTAAGCTATCCTATTTTGCCATTTATTGTCTGCTTGTAGGCCTTATAGCAATTGGGTATAGTTTTTGGGGCTAATACAAGGTATTGGGAGGAGAAATATTTTCAAGTATGGAGGCAAAACGTGTGGAAGATTTTTTAAACGGACAGCTGTTATTGATCGACAAGCCCAAGAATTGGTCCTCTTTTCAGGCCGTAAATGCTGTGAAATGGGCCATTCGCAAACAGTTTAAACTAAAAAAGATAAAAGTGGGCCATGCCGGCACCTTAGACCCTTTGGCCACAGGCCTCTTATTGATCTGTACGGGCAAATTCACCAAAAAGATACCAGAACTCCAGGGACAACCTAAAGAATATACGGGAACCATATTTCTTGGAGCCACTACGCCTTCCTATGATTTGGAAACCGAGATCGATCAGGAGTTTCCCACCGCCCATATCGATGCTGCTCTTTTGAAAGCCACCAGAGCACGTTTTATCGGAGAGATTACCCAGGTTCCACCTATTTTTTCGGCCTTGAAAAAAGATGGAAAACGCTTGTACGAATATGCGAGAGATGGAGAAACCGTGGAGATAAAATCCCGAACTGTTACCATTTATGAATTTGATATCGATAGCTCTTCTTTTCCGGAAATCCGTTTTAGAGTGGTTTGCAGTAAAGGCACCTACATTAGATCTTTAGCACATGACTTTGGAAAAGCCATGGACTCTGGAGCGCATTTATCTGAACTGCGAAGAACCAAAATAGGGACTTACAACGTAGATAAAGCTACAAGTCCCGAAAATTTTAAGGAAAGCTTGTCAATGAATAGCAATTTAGAATTGTAAATTTAAGGTACTGTCCGTTCCTTTTCAGGAATAGATAAAATATTTTTAAAGAAATACGGTTATTAGAGTATGAATTTAAGTCGAGGTCAATTGTCTTTTATGATCACTTTCTTTTCCATGGCACTAGTGGTATTGTCACTATACAATATTCAATTGGGCGCCCAGCAGGAAGAGGAGTATGTCATTGAAATGAGTTTGGCCGACGAGGACTTGGAGCAATTACTACAGGAGGAGGAGGAAAAACTTCAAGAGGAAATGGACAAGGCCGACCCTATAAAAAGCCATATGGCCTATAACGAAACGGCAAAACCTAGTTACGGAAATCCTGAACCGCTAAAAACTTTGGAAGAAATCATGGCAGAAAAGGAAGCGCTGCAAAGTGATGCCCCAAAAAATGATATTTTAAGTTCAGATGCCGGTTATGCTGCCAATCTTAGGGAGCTGGCCAAAAAGCGAGAGGAAAAAAAACAATTATTGGGCGAAAAAGAAGCCCAAAAGAAGGAATATACCAATAATTTGGCCAAGCGAAGGACGTCGGTTTCCTATTCTCTTGTAGATCGGAGCCATTTTAGTTTACCTATTCCCATATACACTTGTATTAAGGGAGGAAAAATTGTCATTAATATTAAAGTGGATGCTTCTGGTAATGTAGCAGAAGCCGAAGTCAATGAGAAGAGTTCCAATACCTTAAATGGCTGTTTGGTAGACAATGCTATAGCCTATGCGTTAAAGGCCAGATTCAACACTTCGAACAAAGCCTCCCAAAAGGGAACAATTACTTACCTATTTCAAGGCAAGTAATTGTGTTAAATCTGCAAAGACAGATTGTCCTTTATCTTTATTGTACCACACTTGTAAATCTTGTTTGAACTCTGCCGTCAATGTTCCATGCTCGGCTTTATAGTCCTCTACCAATTTTGTGGCCGCTGTGGATCTAGGTCCCCAATCTCCGGTAACTTCATTACGCTCTTCGTCTATAGCGATCAATTTGGGGATAGACATCCCTCCATTGGTCAAGAAGCGATCCATAAGTTCCAAATTTTCATCCCTTAGAATGATCTTCAGGCTAATATTAGGGTTGAGTTCCGTTATTTTTTGCATTACGGGTAGCGAAGGGGAGGCATCACCACACCAACTCTCCGTGAGCACTAACCAGGTTGTTTTCCTATCTACCTTCGCAATAGCTTCGCGGGTGGCCTCATCCATTTTTAGGGTTTTGTCCCAACGTCTCATCCGTTTATCGTTCAAGACGGTATAATTGGTCAATGCCTCTGTTTGATTTGGTCCTGTGGACAGGCCTTTAGTGGCCAAATCACTCACCAAATCCCGATAGTGTTGGTAGTCCATTGCCGTGGATAGGCTATCTGCTATAAGTGCTGTTGTTGTTTTTGTTGTTGTTTCCATATTTCTTCAAATTTAAAGAATCTTCCAAATTGATAGTATTAGTAGTTCTCCCTTATAAAAACTTACGCAAGGATCTATAAGCTGCCGTTATATGCCGTTTATCGAAAGCTTATCCAAGGCAATGTCATTCATCGATCTCTTTATTCAGATTTGATTATTTGCCCTATATTTAAAATGAGAAACAAACACTTTATGGAAAAGCACAGATGTGGATGGTGTGTGGGTGATCCTTTGTATGAAGCCTACCATGACTTGGAATGGGGCGTTCCCGTTAAGGATGACGATACCTTATTTGAGTTTCTAATTCTAGAGACTTTTCAAGCTGGATTAAGTTGGATCACCATTCTTAGAAAACGAGACAATTTCCGCAAAGCTTTTGATTTTTTCGATTACAAAAAAATAGCGCAATACGATCAATCCAAAATTGATGAACTATTGGCTAATGAGGGTATTGTGAGAAACAAACTAAAGATCAATGCAACCATCTCCAATGCCAAGGCCTACATGAACATTCAACGAGAATTTGGCAGTTTCAGCGATTATATCTGGAGTTTTGTTGATGGTACGCCAATAAAGAATACATTTGAATCATACAAAGATGCCCCCGCTAATACCCCCTTATCTGACTCCATTAGCAAAGACCTAAAAAAACGTGGCTTTAAATTTGTTGGCAGTACCGTTATATACGCCCACATGCAAGCTACGGGCATGGTTAATGATCACGAACTAAATTGTTTCAGATATGAAGAAGTATAGAACACTATTTTCGATCGTTTTCCTTTTTGTGGCAACCTTTGGGTATTCCCAAAACAAAGAAGAACGAGAGCACCGTATTTTATGCGGTCAATTTCCTAAAAAAGCCGTAGCTACCGTAAAAACTTCCTTAGAAGGTGTACGGAATCTAAAATACTACAAAGAAATAGGAAGCACCTACAAAACCTACACGGCAAAATTCAAGAAAGACAAATTGGCCTATCGTATGGATTTTGATACACAAGGCAATATGCAGAATATTGGATACCTGATCAAAGAAGCAGATATTCCTGAAGAAACCTATACCGCAATAGACACCTATTTGGAGGAGAATTTTGAAAAGCCAAAAGCCCGAAGAATGATCCAACAATATTTAAGCAGTGATTTTAATGGATCGGAAGATCTGATGAAAACTGCCTTTCAAAATATACTTTCTCCCAAAGTGGAGTATAAATTTATTATCACCGCCAAAAGCGAAGGATTCCGTCAGTATTTTGAAGTTCTCTTTAATGCAAAAGGGGAAGTTAAAAACATGCGTAAATCTCCGGCTGCCAATTATGACCATGTGTTGTACTAGGAAGAAGGCGTGATACCAACCAATCAATAATTATGGGTAGTATTTTGGGCATTTTGTCCAAAATGCTACTTTTTTTGTTGCAAATATGCCAAGAATTCTATTCTTGAAATCTCTTCCGCTCCCAAACTCTCCAGATGATCGGTATGCAATTGACAATCGATCAGGCTATATTTTTTGTCCTGAGCTTCCTCGGCCAATTTTATAAAAGCAAATTTTGACGCATTGGAGCGTGTACTGAACATGCTTTCCCCGCAAAAAATATGTCCTAGATCAATTCCGTAAAGACCTCCTACGAGTTCGTCCCCTTCCCAAACTTCATAGGATTTTGCCCAACCCGAACGATGCAATTCAATATAAGCATCCTGCATTTCTTGAGTGATCCAGGTACCTTCCTGCCCTGCTCTTTTAATATTGGAACATTGCCGGATTACCGCTTCAAACTGTGTATTCTTTGTCCATCTAAACTGAGTATCCCGCAATACCTTGCGCATACTTTTGGAAATATTGATTTTGTGCGGAAACAAGACCATCCTAGGATCTGGGCTCCACCACAATATCGGTGAGGAGGCGTCGAACCAAGGAAAAATGCCCTTTTTATAGGCCAACAACAAACGTGCAGAAGATAAATCCCCTCCTATGGCCAATAACCCATTTTCATCGGCTTGATCCACAGGAGGAAATTCTAGTTTGTCTGTCAAAAAAAACATTGAGGTCAACTATAACTGTACCCATTTTTCAATACCCATTGAAAAATCGGCCAAAGTGACTTTAGTGATTAAAAGGGAAGGTCATCATGATCTTCTTCCTGAAGATCATCTGCAGGTTCAAAAGCATCCATTGGCGGTACAGGTGGCATTCCTTGTCCGGCATCAGGAGCTTCAGCCTGTATATTTTCAATACGCCATCCTTGAATAGAATTAAAGTATTTGGTTTCTCCCTGAGGATTTACCCATTCTCTTCCCCGAATATTAATACTCACCTTAATTTCCTGACCAACACTATAATTGTTCAATAGATCACATTTATCCTGTACAAATTCGATAAGGATATGTTGTGGGTACTGCTCATCTGTGGTAATGACCACCTCTCTTTTTCTAAAACCATTGTTGCCATAGGTTTTAGTCTCATCGATCATTTTGATCTTTCCTTGTATTTCCATCTTCTATATATTAGCTAATAATACTTTCCAAGCGGAAAGCACTTCATTATTCTTTAAATATTCCTGGGCTTTTTGTTCCAATTTTTCCTGACTGTTGGTCTTCAATAGCTCCTTTACATCCGTATTCCCGGATACAAAATTGGCCACTTCTTCTGAGGAAGGCATTTGCTCAACATTCCCCAACATTCCCAGATTGTTTCCCGTAAGCACCTTACTATTGCGAATATGCTCCGGAATTTGATCCACTCCTATCCCTAAGGTGGTCAGTGGTTTTGCCACTTCAAACATTCCCCTATTGCTACGGGTATACCAATTATCTCCCATTCGTGCCACCAAATCGATCTTATGTTGATCCACTTTCCCATTTTCATCCAGAAGCGATTCGGCAATATGAATTTTGATCACTTCGGAAAAAACCAGATTCCCTGCACCTCCTTCTTCGCCCAAGGCTTCCACTTTAGTGACTTTGCATTCAAACTGTACGGGGGCTTCTGCCACTCTATAGGGGGCTACCACATCTGACTTCAACATTTGGAGTCCTGCCTTCACAAATTCGTTTGCGCCTTCCGGATAAGCGGCACTGGCCAAGGACATTTGCTGCACCATGGCATAATCTACCAAATTGATCACTACTTCTCTGGTTTGCAAGACGTTCTCCAAAGTATGTTTTTTGCTCCCATCACTGCCTTTAAGGGCAGGGGAAAAAACTAATATCGGCGGATTGGCACTAAAAACGTTAAAAAAACTAAAAGGGGCCAGGTTGGGTACTCCTTGGGCATTTATAGTGCTTGCAAAAGCGATGGGCCTAGGCCCAACAGTCCCGGTAAGATAGGTATATACTTCTCTTTGGGAAATCTCTTCCGGGGCTATAGAAATCATTGTTTGCATAGGCTGCAAATGTACATAAATTGTATCCTATATAAAACCCTTGAGGGAAGCAGAAATAGAATATCTTTTCCCAAATTACGTTATCTTTAAGATCAACAATTGATTTGGATGACCTTCAACCCTAGAAAGAAAACGTCAAATATTATCCTGCTCATAGCGTCTTTCGTTATTGTTAGCCTCATCTTATGGAACACAAACAGTTTTTTTAGAAAGTTTAAGGACGAAGAACGCAACAAAATGGAAATTTGGGCCACGGCCCAATCAGAATTCCTTGCCCTGCCCCTTCGGAATGAAGATCCGGGAAAACTCTATATGAAAATTGCGCAGAGCAATACCACTACGCCCATGGTTTTGGAAAGTAAGGGAGGGTATTTTAGAGCGCATAATTTCCCTGAAGACAAGATGACGGATTCAGTATTTATCCAAAAAAAAATACTCCAATTTAAAGCAGAAAACACCCCCATAACCATTGCCCATGAAGGAGATTATCTAGGCACTATTTATTATGGGGATTCCGAAGTTTTAAACAAGTTAAAATACTATCCATTGGCCCTGCTATTGATTATTTTTCTTTTTGGAGCGGTCATTTTCTTTTTCTTCAGAACCAATAAGGCCTCCGAACAAAATAAGTTATGGGCCGGAATGGCCAAAGAGACGGCACATCAAATAGGTACGCCCTTAACCTCCCTTTTGGGGTGGAACGAGCTACTGAAAGCAGAAAATATTAACCCTGATATTACCAAGGAGATCGAAAAGGATATTTCCAGATTGGAGACCATTACAGAGCGTTTTTCCAAAATAGGTTCGCTCCCAAAATTGGAAAAACTGGATATTGTTTCCGAAACCAAAGATGCCTATGATTATCTAAAACTACGCAGTTCCAAACTGATCCAATTTTCCTTTAGCAGCAAAATAGACCATCTTCCGGTACACTTAAACTCTTCCCTATACCATTGGACCATTGAAAATTTGGTAAAAAATGGTATCGACGCCATGCGAGGGAAAGGGAGCATTGGTATTGAAATTGCTCCAGAAGGCAATCTGGTGCATATTTTGGTCACAGATACGGGACATGGGATTCCCAAAGGAAATTTCCAAAGTATTTTCAATCCCGGATTTACGTCAAAAAAAAGAGGCTGGGGTCTAGGGTTGTCTTTGGTAAAACGCATTGTGGAAGAATACCACAAAGGAAAAATAAAAGTGCTTTCGTCCAATAAAGGAGGTACCATTATGCAAATCTCGTTAAAAGCAAATTTGTAATTATGGCAAAAGATCGATTGGAAGTAATCAAAGAGGCAGACATCACCAACAATTGCCCGGAATGTTTTAATCAGGAATTAAAGCTCACCTTTTATCAGAAGCATATTTATGGACAGTTCTTTCATAGGACTTCTGATGTGGTTTCCCATGAGATTCGTTGTAAAAAATGCAATTCTATTATTTATCCTGCCCAATGGACAGAGGATATAGAACGTGTATTTGAATACTACCAAAAAATGGCCGTAGTGGAAAAAAGCTCCATCAAATACACTTCCTCTTTCTATATTTTAGTCGTTGTTGGCTTACTTCTCATTGCATTGGCGGGATATTTTGCCCTAATGCACTTCAGCGCATAAAAGCACAGCAGTGCTCTTAATCCAAGGAAAGGAGTTCTTTTCGAATTACAAAAGAGAAATATGGAAAGTTAAAGACAAAAGAATCTTCCGCTTCTTCAGTTGGTCGTACAACACCTCGTAACACCTCATCAAAAGCTGCTACCAATTCTTGCAAGCGGATTGGTTCTGCCACTGGAGTATTGTGGGCGGGAAATACTTTGTTCAATTTGGGATGTAAAGCAGAAAGTTTCTGAATGCTCTTCTGATATTCCTTTAAATCCGTCTCCTCATCGAACAACCAAATTGGCGCTTCATAGAAAGTATCCCCTGTCCACAAATATCCATTTTCCTCATCCAATACTGAAATCGCATCGGGTGTATGACCTGGGGTAGCTAGTACTTCCAATTTTCTATTCCCTAAATCGATCACCGTTTTATCGGTAATAAATCTTGTTATCGAAAACCCTTTGATATGATAGTTTAGCGTATCCAATCCTTTGATTTTATCCAAACACAAGGCATTTTTGCGCACTTCATGTTGTACAAAAGAATGTGGCAAACCATGTTGGGCACGTGCCTTGGTAAAAGAAGTATTCATGGCGAGGATCGTATTGAACTCATAATTTCCTCCTATATGGTCATAGTGGGTATGGGAATTCAATACGGTTATCGGAAGTTGGGTGAGTTCTTGAACTGTAGCGGCCATAGATGCCATGCCCATCCCGGAATCGAACAACAATGCCATTTCTTTCCCGATAATCAGATAGGAAATTACTTCTTGAAAATTAAAAGGTTCTGCAATAGCATAGGTATTGTGCCCCACTTCGTATACTTTAAACCAATGGCTTGATACACTTATCTCTTTCAACCCCTTAAATTGTGGCCTTAAAGGTTGTCCGCACCAATCTGTATCGTCTTTTTTAGAAATGCCCGCACAACTCAGGAACACGATAAAAATGCTCAAAAAACCTAAATGTAGTCGTTTTAATTTCATAGGCAACCAATGTACAGAAAAGCAAGTTGATTTTTAATAGCTGCTCCAAAAAATCTACCGAAGTAGGACAAACCTATTCTCCTTCCGGAAAAGGATATAATACATCTTCAAAATACTTTTCCCAAACCCCATTCGTGAGTTTCTCCCCGTATTCATGAAAAGCACCTTCGGGTGTTCTTTCAAAGGTCAATCTTCTTTTTTCACTAAAAGTGACCTTAAATTTCCCTTCTTCGTACCTTCCTTTATAGCTTGCTCCACCTCTATTGGAAAAAGGGCTGTAATAATAAACACCTTCCTCCATATTATAGCTGATGACGGTATGCAGTTGTATCAGGGGCGACTTCACGTCTAAAACCATTAGATTTCCCTCCAAGATATACTGTACCTTTTCTGTTACCTCAACACTTTTAGTAGTATCCTTGCTATAGACCGTGGATGTCCCTTTCCAATTTCCCATCATAAAGGACAATTTGGCCAAGGCTTCTTTTTCGTTTTCCTGTGCCCATAGTCCTGTCCCAAAAAGCAGAAGGACAAGAGCAATGACATACCCATGTGTTTTCTTGTTCATTACACTCCTATTTTACTTTTCTAAAGGTACAGAAAAGCCACTGCATGCAAAAAAAGAAAAAGAAGCTTGGGACCATTTCACTTTTCGGACTTCTTGGATTTATGAATTGATTCCCCGTTCACTGAGCACTTCTTTTATGATTTCCGGGTCTAATCTTTCGGTATAATCCTCAGGAACAAAACTATAGACCACCTTTCTTTCCTTATTGACGATGTAAGTGGCGGGCATGGGCAATTCATAAGCCTTGTTCCCATTGTGTACATCCACATGAAGATTAAATGAATGGTATACGGTCCTTAAATCTTCTGGAAGTTGGAATACCAATCCCAAAGATTTCGCATAAACATTATTTGCATCACTCAATACGGTAAAACTAAGTTCATTTTTCTCTGAGGTCGTTAAGGAGTGATCCGGCATCTCAGGGGAAATCGCTATCAGCTCGGCTCCTAATTTTTGCAATTCGGGAAGTTGTTGCTGTAGTGCCTTCAACTCCATATTACAAAAAGGGCACCATCCTCCCCTATAAAAGGAAATGATGAGAAATTCCTGTTGAAAATCCCCAAGGGAAAGCGGATTTCCATGAACATTGGGCAAGTTAAAAACAGGCAAACTGTCCCCCACTTTTAGGGCCTTATCTCCAAGTTTAAGTGCTTTGAGTTCGTTAGTGCTATGTTCCATAATGGCCCATTTTTCGGCCGGAATATTTTGTGCGTTCTTTGCTTTTCGCGCTGCGAGGGTATTTGATAAATTCATTGCGTTATTTTTTTAATTTCTTAACGCAAAGATCCACCAAAAGTAGGGATGGGAAAATGGAAAAAATGATGAAAAGATGGAAAAAATTCCCGCGAATCAGGAAATAGGGAATTGTGCCCTAAATTGCGTAGGTGTGACACTCGTATTTTTTTTGAAATACTTGATGAAATAGTATGGATCATCAAAGCCTAGCTGATAGGCGATCATTTGACTGGTATCATCGGTATGCGTTAATTTGTATTTCGCCTTTTCGATGACTTTTTCCGTAATAAAATTACAGGGTGTTTTATTCTCGCTTTTTTTAACCTCCTTAATCAATTTTTTTAGCGGCACCCCCATCATTTCAGCGTAAGTACCTGCACAATAATTGTGTTCTATATGTTGATCGATTAGGGCCGAGAATTGCCCTATAGTAGACAAGGTCTGTCCTTGATCTTGGTATTCCCGTATCAATTCACTCCAAAGAATATGGGAATAACTCTCTGACAAACGCCTATTTGCATCAGCATCGAGCATGGCTTTGATCTGGCTTTTTTTGCTGTCTATCTTTTTTATGGGCACTGTTTTAAATGGGGCCATTTCTTGTGAAGCCGAGGTAATATCCGGAAAGTTTTTTAAAAACTCCGCATCTAATCCTATGATAAATCCTTCTAGAAAAGGAGAAGCGGCCACAATCTCAAAAGAGGTATCAAAGAAAAAAAAGTGCTTGGACCCTATGGCTTTGGTATTCCCTGCTACACTAATGGTTATACTTCCGTGAAACAGCACACACACATTCCGATCATGGGGAACAATGGTTTCATTATTTTTTAAGGAGTAGATCATTTTTGAAAAAATTCATGCTTATGGAATACTTCAGTCGTACCCTGATACAATTCCATTACGTTGGGTCACAACTTCCTTTTTCTGAAAACCTTCACGAGCGCATGTTATTTTTGCAGCTATCGCATCGGCATATTTATGATGCCATGGCAAAGGTTTTAGTCCAAGGCCGCTTTGATTTTCTCTGCCACAGCAAGAAACTCTTCATGGGTCAATTTCACTTTATGGTGAAAAACTGCATCCGCCATAGAGTGCAAGGGGATAAGGTGTACATGTACGTGAGGAACTTCCAAGCCAATGACCGTCATCCCAACACGTTGGCAATCCATTGTTTTTTCTATCGCTTTTCCTACTTTTCTGGAAAATGCCATAAGACCCATGTAGGTAGCTTCATCCAAATCTAGCAACTTATCCACCTCCTTTTTTGGAATACAGAGCGTATGGCCTTTGGAATTTGGATTGATATCTAAAAACGCAAAATAGTCCGCATCTTCTGCGATTTTATAACATGGAATTTCTCCCTTGATGATCTTTGTAAAAATACTGGCCATGTATACTTGTATTTGGGCGATTTCCAAAAAGGAACCCTTACTCCCTTGTGATTTCTAAAATGTCAAACTTTATAGTTCCATTAGGGACCGTAATCTCGGCTACATCACCTACTTCTTTTCCCAAAAGACCTTTTCCTATTGGGGAATTGACTGATATTTTTCCGGCTTTTAAATCTGCTTCACTCTCGGCCACCAAGGTATATTTCATTTCCATACCATTGTTTTGATTTTTTAATTTCACCGTAGACAATACCAATACTTTAGAAGTATCCAATTGCGATTCATCAATTAATCGGGCATTGGCCAATACTTCCTCTAATTTGGCTATCCGCATCTCCAATAAGCCTTGGGCTTCCTTTGCGGCATCATATTCTGCATTTTCCGACAGATCCCCTTTATCCCTGGCTTCAGCGATGGCATTGGAGGCTTTAGGGCGTTCTACATCTTTAAGCTGATTGAGTTCTTCCCTTAGATTTTTTAATCCTTCTGCTGTATAATATGATATCTTACTCATGATTGCACTATTTACTAAATAAGAAAATCCTCTTTTTATAGAGGATTTAAGACAAATATACATATTTTTTGTTCAATTTTGTTGAAGTTATCTTAAATAGAACTGCTGCTATGAAACGTATTTTAGGTGTTTTTTTATTGATTTGTCTACTTTCCTGTACGAATGACCGAAGTAATCGCAATCCGTTTTTACAAGAAATAGGCTTTCGTTTTGACATCAACCTTAATCTTCCCTTGTTTAGTCCCTTGAATACTATTGGTAATGCGGTCTTCATTAACAACCCTGGTGTGGGTACGCGGGGTGTTTTTGTGGTCAATGCAGGAATTGGACAATTCCGCGCCTTTGAAGCCAGTTGTCCCAATCACGCTCCAAACTCTTGCTCTACCATGGAGCTTACCGGAACTTCGGTTACCTGTCCTTGCGAAAACTACCAGTATAGCCTTTTCACCGGGCAGTTTTTAAATTTGGAACAGGAAGAAGGTCGTTTTTTCGATCTATTGGAATATCGGGCCACCTCTAATGGAAATACCATTGTAATTTCCAATTAAGGGAGCTTATTTCTTTTTTAAAATATTCACACGATCAATATAAGCAATAGCCTGTTCTTGGGTGTAATGGGAAAAACTTCTGTACCTATGATGAACATCAATGATTTCATCAATGGCGGCAGCTACGAGGGCCTTATTTTCCCAATATTTTAGTGCTTCCATAACAGTTTCCAGACATCCCTTTTTATAGGCAATCTGCCCCAATACATGAATCAAAGTATTCCTGACTCTCGCGGTGGCGTCAAATTGCAGTTGGGCCAATAAGGGGAGAATATCCTGAGGATGTGTACGCCCTCTCAATTCTATTCCGTGGCAAATTTCCCTTCGAATTTCTTTATTGGGATGTTCCAAATAGGTTTTAGCCCAAGCCAAAACGGGAACCGGATTTTTTGCACTCATTTTCTTCACTGACCCTATTACGGCATTGCGGACCGTATGATGCGAATCGAACAAAGCTGTATCAAAAAAAGCTTGTACTTCCTTAAAATGAAGCATTCCTATTTCACCAGCAGCATTGACAACGGTCTGCCTTATTTTCTCCAAATCTGCTCTTAACAACTTTCCAAGCACCTTAAGAATAGCCATTCGCCGTTTCGGTTGTGCCTTATACAACCTTCCTATGGCCAAATAGGCGGTTTTACGGATGTAGGTATCTTCATCCGAAAAATATAAAAGCAAGTACTGCTGACTTTGAGCAGCAATATCTTCATGAAGCTCTCGGTTGATTTTCTCAACGAGTTGTTCACGTGCTTCTTTTGAAAGATCATAAAACCCCATAGTCCATATCTTCTAATACGGTAACACTTCTTTCCATCTGCCCGATTCCGCAAATTCTTTAACCACCAGATTACGTTGGTTTAAAAAAGTTTCCATGTATTTTTTAAGGAAAACGTAATCCGCGCACTTCCCTAAGATCCCAAGAGGCGCACGGTAATCAAAACGGTCGGTCATCACAGTAACCCCTTGGCTACTTTCAAACCAATGTTCGTGCCTAAAGCTTTGGAAAGCACCAGCAACCATCTCATCCACAAAGTAATTGGGTTTCTTCAATTCCCTCATCTCAGAAGTTAGATTTTGATAGATTCCAAAGTGTTTTGCACGCCATGTTACCTGCTCATGAAGCTCCAAAAGGCCACTCGTCTTTCCCGCTATGGCCTTCTCTTTGGTATGCGCTGTAGAAATTTGATGGAGATCAATACTCCTGGCAAGATCAAAAACAATATCAATATCCGCCTTTATCCTATATATTTGTTCAATCAGCGGCATCATTTGATTATTTTAAAAGCTTGTTCTTCTGAATGATATATTCCTGTTCAGTAATAGCTCCATCGTCCAATAATTTCTTTAATCGTGCTAATTTCTCAAATTCATCCGCATTCTTCTCTTTATGGGGTGCCTGCTGTACAATGACCGGTTTTGAATTGGCGGAGAGACTCCAAACAAGTGCTACGACCCAGCCCACTAGGGTGCATCCCAAAAAAAGATTGAGCGCCATAATAGCAATGGTATTAGGCTTTGCTCGAAAAAGGGCAATGATAGAGGGAAGAAAATAGAAAAGCACTATGACGATCAGAATAATGATCGGCAAATTTGAAACAAATTCTTCCAACTCTGCAGGAATATCTTCCCCGCTTTGAACCAAGTATAATGAATGTGTCATACGATTTTGCTTAGGATAACACAAAAATACCCGTTTCCCTTAAAAAACAAGGGCATTCTACCTTTTAAAACTTAAATGTTGCCCCCAAAAGAAAATTGGTGCCCGCTTGAGGGTAGAACCCTGCACCATCAAAAGTAGTGACGCCTACTCCAGAATCATTAGGAACATCAAAACTGAAGAAGAAGCCATTGTTTTCATAGGTTTCATCAAAAATATTATTGATTTGAGCGGTAAGTAGAATCGCTTTAAAAATAGAAAGGCCTTGAATCTGATATTGGATATTCAAATCATTCGTAAAATAACTTCCCAATAAAGAACTTTCCAAATCAAGATTGGCCAAGTATTGTTCGCCTACATATTTACTGAATAGACTAAAGCTAAGATTATCCACAGGAGCGTAGGTCAGTACGTTTCCTGCAATAATTTCCGGGGAAAAGGAGATATTGGTGGTTCCAAAATTTACAAACTCCCCATTTCTTTGTGCAATAAAATCTTTGTTCTTGTTGGAACTCAATGAAAAATTAGGCCGTGTACTCCATTTGTCGGAAATTCTAATGACAGCATCAACCTCCAATCCCAAGCGATAACTTTGCCCGCTGTTTTGACGAATAGGAAAGCCCACTTGATCTAACTCTCCGGTAAGCACCAATTGATTGGCGAAATCAAGGTAGAAAATATTGGTATTGATTTTTATAGCATTGGTGTTCAAACGCCATCCCAATTCAAAATCGTTTAAACGTTCTGGTTCCGGGGAACCATTTTCAAAATCTACCCTGGCAGGCTCCCTATTGGCCCTGGCATAAGAAAAATAAAGATTGTTTTTTTCATTTGCCTTAAAGGTTACCCCAGCTTTGGGGTTAAAAAAAGTATAGCTTTCATCTACGTTTAAAACAGCTCCAGGCGTAAACAAGCTACCCGTAGCCTCGTAATCGATATTCCTGATTTGAGCGTCCGCATAGAATGAAAATTGCTCATCTACTTTAAAAGTGGCCTTGGCATATACATTTGCATCCTTTTTGTCACTTACATTATCAAAAAAGCGCGTGGGAAGGCTCGGCAAAGGTGCAAATTCTGCAAAAATAATTTCTCCAAATTGTTCTCCATCATAACGGTTCCAACCCCCACCAAAGATAGCATCGACGGCGTTTGTTTTATAATTTATATTAAAAACGGTGCCGTAGAAATCACTATTTAAATGGGAACGTGTGACCAAATCCGAATCCGTAATGGTCTCGCCTCCGGATTCAAAAGGCGACAGGCGGTAAAAATCAAGAGAAGCTTCATCGATATATTGTTCAAAGAATCCAAGCCCATAGGTATAGTGCAAAGAAATATTTCCAGACCAGGCACTATTAAATTGATGGGTAAAGTGCAATTGGTAATGATCCTGCTTATAATTATCTGTCTGATTATCGTGAAATTGTTGATTCCCATCTTGATCAAAGAAAAGTCCGTCTGCATTAAACCTTCTATTGGATTCCAAGGTTGCCGCATCTACACCTGCAAAAGAAAGTCCCGTAATCTCTTCTCCTCCAAAGACAAGGGCTTTGATCAAGGTATTTTCACTTTTGTAAACCCCGCTCAAGAAATAAGAACTCAAATCGGAAAAGGCACGATCTACATAGCCATCGGATTTAATTCTTGATAGTCGCCCAGAAAAGGCAAAATGTTCATTCAACAACCCTGTTCCAAACTTAACCGTTTGTTTTTGGGTATTAAAACTCCCGAAGGAGGTTGAAATTTCCCCAAAGGCCTCTTCTGCATAATTATCGGTCAATACATTAATACTGGCGCCAAAAGCACCTGCTCCATTGGTAGAAGTTCCCACACCGCGCTGCACCTGAATACTCTCCACGGAAGAAGCAAAATCTTGAAGGTTAACCCAAAATGTAGCTTGACTATCTGCATCATTATAGGGAATGCCATTTAAAGTTACATTGATTCTGGAGTTATCTGCCCCCCTGATCCGTATATCCGTATATCCTATTCCGGTACCGTCGAAAGTGGTGGATACTACCGAAGGCAATGTATTTAGCAACACCGGGATATCCTGTCCTAAATTTACTTTTTCTATCGCTTCTTTGTCGATCTCAGAAAAAGTAATCGGGGAATCTGAATTTACCCGAGAGGCAGACACAATGGCTTCATCGAGCGCCTGTATTTCTTCTCCCAATCGCACATTCAAATTCATATCCCTATCCAGAAAAAAACTTCTTTCGATCCTTGTTGGTCCCAAATAACTAAAAGATAAGGTATATTGTCCTTTTACAAGCGATAATTCATAGTATCCCTGAAAATCTGTTTGCGTTCCGGTATCCGATCCTTTTACCAATACACTTACTCCAGGCATAGGCCTACCAAATTCATCCAAAAACTTCCCGGATACCTTGTATTTTTGCTGTGCCATTGCACCAATTGCCATTCCCAGGCATAAAAAAACTGTGGTAAAAATTTTCATGTTGTTTGTGTTTGTTAGCCATAGCAAGGAAGTTACTTATTTTGGTCATTGTCATTCCCAAAAAACTACAGATCTCAAACCCCAATGTAAAGACTTGAAAATACGTTAATCATATTTAGTTCCATCTTCTTGTTCCCTTGGCAGCATTATCTGCCCAGGTTCATTGGGTATGATCTCAGCCTATCCTGATATTCTCAACAATACGCACCCCCTTGTGATGGCACAAAAGTACCATGGCATTATTAGATTTCATAGTAAAGCGCAGAATAATTAACACTTTCCCAATAACCATTGTTTGCTTGACATCCGTATATCCTATATAGCTAATTATTCATGAAAGACCGATCCAAAAATAGATTCACCTTAAAAATAATAAGCAGCTATTTGGTTCTTGGCATACTCCTCACTGTCTCTGCACTCTATATTCGATCAGAAGTGAAGGTCTATATGAATACGGAAAAAGAGGCGGAGAACGATTTGAAATTTATAAAGACCGGAGCTGTTTTCACACAACTCTATGAGGCAGAAAGTCATTCCAAGCTAGCATTACAAACCAAAAGTAAGGCTCATTTCACCGCATATGTTCAAAAAATAGATACGGTTCTTAGCGATATAGATACCTTAAAAAGATTTACTTCCCAAGATTATCAAAGAGGCTTATTGGATAGCGTTCAGGTCTTATTGAAGAAAAAAGTAGCCAATGGTCAAGAATTTAGAAATTTAAAAGAAAAAATGCGTCCCAATGCCGCCTTGGATCAAGTTTTGAGTGAATTTCAAAAAATGGAGGCCTCTTTAGGGAAGATTACCGCAGAAGGCCTGGCCCCAAATATTGCTACCTTATCCCCAAAAGCACAAAAGGTAATCCGGCAAGTGGCAGATTATCTCAATGAGAATATCCCAGAGGAAAGCAAAGACAATATCCCTTCTGAAAAGATAGATTCCATCCTCAATGTATCAAAATTATTACTGACCAAAGCCAAGTTGGAAAATTTTAAAAGCCAACGTTCATTGGCTCAAAAAGAAATTGAGCTGAACCGTTATGATATGGAGCTGTCCCATCAATTGCATCAGATCATTGCGGCTTTTGAACAAGAAATTGTTACCAAAACCTACAATGACACCCTTAAAAAAAGAACCGCATTCCGAAGAGGCATTCGCTTTGCTGGTCTTGGGGCTATATTAGGGTTAATTGTTGTGCTTCTTTTCACTTTTTTAATCAGCAGGGACTTTTGGAAAGTACAACGTTACAGACAGCAATTGGAAAAAGAAAAACAGTTTTCCGAATCCCTTTTAAAAAGTAGGGAACAATTGATCTCTACCGTAAGTCACGATTTACGAACCCCCTTAAATACGATAACCGGATATGGAGAGCTTTTGGAAGGCACGACCCTAAACGATAAACAGTTTCACTATTTAAAGCATATGACATCGGCCTCCCGCCATGTGGATAATCTTGTTAACGATCTTTTGGATTTTTCAAAATTGGAAGCCGGGCAATTGCATATTGAAAAAATTCCTTTTGTGCTCTCCAATATTATCCAGGAGACTTCAGAAAATATGAAGGCACTCTATCACAAGAAGCCCATTCGTCTTATCCTGGATATTGACTCCCGTTTTCATGAACGTCTTATGGGAGATCCGTTTCGGATAAGGCAGCTTCTGGACAATCTGTTGGGCAATGCTTATAAATTTACACAGGAAGGGGAAATTCGTATTACGGCCAAAATAGAAAAGGAAGCAAATGGTGTTTGCCATAGCATTATATCCATAAGAGATACTGGAATCGGTATTAAAAAGGAAAAGCAGGATATTATTTTTAAGGAATTCACCCAAGCCGATACAACTACCGAAAAAAAATATGGTGGCTATGGTTTAGGATTAACAATATCCAAAAAACTAACAAACTTATTAGAAGGTTCTTTGCATTTGGAAAGTGAAGTGGGAAAAGGAAGTACCTTTTACCTGAGACTCCCTTTAACCGTTCCTAAAACACAAAAGTTGAAATCGGTAAATGCGGAAGTAGATCTTCCTTCTGACTTTGCCATTCTAATTCTAGACGATGATCCCGCGATGTTAAGCTTGCTCCGGGAATTCTGCGAAAGCATGTATATTAAAGTGCATGCATTCTCTAGTTTTAATGCTATTCCACAACGGAGCGATCTCTGCTATCAAGCCGTTCTCACCGATATTCAAATGCCCAATATCAATGGCTTTGAAGTGCTACAGCAATTGCAATCCCCAAAGTACCCCCATTATATAGATCAGCCCGTTATGGCCATGACCGGAAGAACAGATTTAAAGCAGGACATTTATAGCACTGCCGGTTTTGCGGGAATGCTCCAAAAACCTTTTCAAAGAATGGCCCTTGCCAGCCTTCTAAAGACCATCTTTCCCTTAGACTATTTTTCTCGGAAAACGAATTCTGTAGTATTGGAAAAGCATGAAAGTGCACTGTTCAATATTTCTGCTATTTCCTCTTTTCTTGGCGAAAATACGCCTGCCATTACAGAGGTACTCCAAACGTTTTGCACAGACAGCATGCAAAACATCGCGGATATTCAACTTGCCCTAAAAAAGGGAGATATGCATAAAGTAGCCGGTATTGCCCATAAAATGTTACCGATGTTCCGGCAAATAGCAGCCCATGAAATTATCCCTATTTTGGAGCAAATGGAACAATTCCAGGGAAAAGAATCCATGCCAACACCAATAGAACAGATAGGAAGAGATTTAAAGATTAAAATTGATGTTCTTGTAAAAAGTATAGCTGCTATCTATCCTATACATCCAAATTGTAATGATTGATTTTGTTGTACAGCGTTTTACGGGTTACCTGCAATAAGCGAGCCGCCTTGGATTTATTGAAGTTTGTTTGTTTAAGAGCCTTCATAATTTGATCCTTTTCATATCCTTCCTTGGAAAAATCCGTTACATTTTTAGATTTAGCGGTTCCTTCCAAAATGGTTCTAGGCAATGTTTCTGCCTCAACATAGTCATCGGCGGCAAGTAATACCGCTCTTTTGATCACATTTTTAAGTTCTCTTAAATTTCCGGGCCAAGCATAGCGCTGAAAAAGTTGTACGACCTCATCGGAAAAGCCCAAAACATGCTTCCCCAATGCTTCATTGCTCTGATGTAAAAAGTAGTCCGCAAATAAAATCATGTCTTCATTTCTCTCTGCCAAAGAGGGAATCTCAATGCCAAATTCATTGAGTCTATGGTACAGGTCCTCCCGAAAAGTTCCTCTTTCCACGGCAAGTTGCATGTCCTCATTGGTGGCCGCAATAATACGGACATCTACCTCTATTTCCTTGGTACTCCCCACCCGCTTAATTTTGCGCTCCTCCAATGCTCGGAGCAACTGTATCTGATTTTCGTAGGAAAGATTTCCTATTTCGTCCAAAAACAATGTTCCTTTATTTGCCGCTTCAAATTGTCCGATCTTATCTTCCACAGCTCCCGTAAAGCTACCTTTAATATGACCGAAAAACTCGCTAGAGGCAATTTCTTTGGGGATAGCACCACAGTCTACTGCTATAAACTGATACTCTTTTCTGCTGCTGTTATCGTGTATGGCTTTTGCCGTAACCTCTTTTCCTGTTCCACTCTCTCCTGTAATAAGAACGGACATATCCGTTGGTGCCACCAGTTTTATATATTCCCTTAATTTTTTCGAGGCTTCGCTTCTTCCTGTAATGGTCTGGATCGAGTTTCTTTCTTGTACCCTTTTGCTTGATCGATTTTTTATTTCCTCGGGTGTTTTTTCTGGAGATTTTAATGCATTTTCGATTACCGAAACAATCTCTTCTGGGGTAAAAGGTTTGGAAATATAGTCATAGGCCCCTTTTTTCATGGCTGCCACCGCCGTACCGACTTCGGCATAACCCGTCATCACAATTACTTGTGTTCCTTTAGTCTTTGTTTTAATATCAGAGAGCAATTGAATTCCATCATAATTGGGTAGTCTAAGGTCTGTTAAAATGAGTTCAAAGTTGCCGTTTTCCAATTTGGTTTTTGCATCAGCTGCGGTTAAGCTAATTTCCACAACATAGCCCTTCTTTGTTAAAAACTTCTGCAACATTGTACAAAAGGCGGTATCATCCTCAATAATCAATAGGTTTGGCATAGTAACTTTCTTACTTTAAATATGTACGTAAAAAAAGGAGTTGAAAGCTGTCTGCCCTTTCAAAAAATTATGCTAAAAAACGTAAAGCGTCACAGTGCTGTGACGCTTTACTAACCAAACCAACTTGATACAAAACAAATAACTCAAGTTATATTATTGATCCAACCAATTCCCATCCTTATCGGCATATAAAGTCCCTGTGGTTCCATCTTCCAAAGAAACTTCCAACTTGTAGTGCTCTTCTTTATTGATATAGGCCTTATTGATCGTCGCGGTGGGGTAATTCTTGGCTACCGCCTTAGTCACTGCTTCTGGCAATGCACTTGTTTCTATTTCAGTATATTCGTCCTGTGCCTTTACAATTTTAAAAGTTTCTGCAGGTGAAACATGGGTTTCATGTGCAAATGTGGTTAAACTTCCCAATGATAATACGGCTACGAAAATCGCTTTTTTCATGATATTTATTTTTATAGTATTAAACTTGAACTACTTATTGAAAATATGATACCAGAAGTTTAATTTTCAATGTTTCAAAGGCAATCCACTATATATCAACAAATTGTATTTTTTAGGGTTGTTAGCGCACTGTATACTTATGGGTATTTGTTTTCCAAACTGTGTAAAATGTATACACAAAACAAAAAAGGGTCGCCGTAGCAACCCCCTTTCAAAAACCAACCAATCAATCAAAAATTCAAAATAATTTTTAAGCTTTTCTATCTATTTCTCATTTTGTCAGTATTTTCAAACTTCAACCATAGCTCAAAAACATCTTAACTCGTCATCTTTCATGGTTGATACGGGATAATCCTTGGTTAGTGTCTGCATAGCATTATCCTCCAGTTTTTTTTCTATTATCGCTTTCGCCGGGGAAACTTTCATAGGTATGGAAACCCTTTCCTCCTCCTCAAATATATGTACTGCTGCAATACAGCTCAATAAACTCAAAGTTCCCAATATCGCCGAAGTTGTAATTTCTTTCATATCGTATTCAAATTGTTTTTTGTCCTCTTTTTTATCCTGTTCCTTACACAATGGATTTTCATCTATTTATTGAAAAACCCGTGTTTTCTTTTTTTTTTAATCCTTTATTATCATTTTGCATATCTGCAAAAGTGTCTTTGGCTTTAAAAAGTGACAACACAATGCCTATTGTAACCACAAACACAATAATGCTAATAACAAGTGCCGCAATCAAAATTGTTGGTTGTTGCAAAAAATCATTTTCCATTTATAATTGTTTTTTATTACAGGGCTACATTACTTAAGACACCACTTTTTTTAGGAGGTCACTTTTTTTTGAAAAAAAATTAAAAAAAAAGAGGTTGCCCCCGCAACCTCTTTGAAACCAAACTAACCAAAAAATTAATTAACGCTACTGTATTGCATCGTTATCCTTCTATCCAATTGCCTTCGGCATCGGCATATAATTCAATGGAAGTACCATCTTCCCGTGTAACTTCCAGTTTATACTTTTCCTCTTCGTTTACGTAGGCCTTATCGATGGTGGCTCCTGGATAATCTTTTGCCAATGCTGCAGTAATGGTCTCTGGCAATTCTTCTATTTTAATCTCTTTAAAATCTTGGGAAACGCGTGCTTCCATGATTTCAGACAGTATGATTGGAGTACTTGCCAAAATGGTAGACAGACACCCAAAGGCCAATGCCGCGGTAAAAATTACTTTTTTCATTTGTGTTTGTTTTTTGATTGAATACTATATGTCTTGCATACAAGAGAAAAATAGTGCCAAACCACAATAAAAACACAATATATTGAAAAACAGTTGTTTACAAATAAATCTCTTTCGTTATGGCTGTATAAAATTGTATAGTACAAAAAAAAGTGTGTAAATTTTACACACTTTTTTGAGCTTTAAGGACAATAGGCCTTGATCATTTCACTTGGTGAGCCGGTTTCAGCAAATCGTTCACCGTTTTTACCGGATTAAAAGTAGTCAGTGGCACTTCTACAAAAATAGTATTCCAATAGGCCATAGCTCCATTCCATAATCCAGGTAGTTCCATAGCTTTTAATTCTTTTCCTTCTTTGGTTTTGTTGGTAATAAACCCCTGTTTTACATCTACAAAATTGAGCAAAGGGTACTTCTCTCCTTTATAATTCTTAATGGCACACACCAAATCCACAGGGTTGAAATGTGTGGAATTCTTAAAAAGTGTAAGTTGTTCCCCATTATCCATATCTACCTGGGCCGACTCTACAATCTGCAAAGAAATATTATTGTTTTTGTCTTTAATCCAAAAAGGGCCTCCTCCCGGAGCGCCTTCATTCTTTACCATACCACAAACCCGAATAGGCCTATTGATCTTATCTTTGAGTACGTTGAGTTGCTCTTCCAAATTAAAGCTACTGAAGCTGGCAGAAAAACGAACATTGAGTCTGGTTTCCAAGAAAGTTTTAATCTCTTCCAACTCCTCCATACGGATACCTTCCTTATCTAAGAGTGCTGCATACGAAAACGCCAATTCCTGTACCTCAATGAGTAAGCCCGCCAATGCTTTTTTATTATTGGAAACCTCCTCGGCATATTTGGGTGCTACCACATTATCTATATTCTTTATAAAAACAATATCTGCATCTTGTTCATCCAAATTTTCAATAAGCGCCCCATGGCCTCCTGGTCTAAACAACAAACTACCATCCGCATTTCTGAACAATTCGTTTTCCATGGTCACCGCAATGGTATCCGTGGTAGATTTTTGATAGGAATAGGCTACCTGAAAGGAACTTCCCGTGCTCTTCTTCACTCGATCTCCAACAGTTTTCAATTCTTCTTGAAATAAGGTATGGTGTTGTTCCGATATCGTAAAGTGCAACTTTGCATTATCTTTTGCCTTTGCGTAACTAGAGGCTTCCATAAGGTGTTCTTCAAAAGGTGTGGCCGTATGGGTTCCATAATTATGAAAAGGAAGTAATCCCTTGGGGTAAAAACCATAATTCAACCCTTCTTCCAAAAGCATTTCTTTTACAAAAAGATAACGTTCTTCATCTGCCGTATTGAATTTCCCTTTTATGCTATCCATCACCAGGTCATAAAAGGCCAATTTTTTATATCCTTCAAAAAAGGCAGCTACGGCATTGTCCTTAGTTCGTCCCAGATAGTCTTCCAAGGATTCCTTCGTGGGGTCATAGGTTTCCAAAAAATTAAACATGGATTTGAACATCCTGGATGCCGCGCCGGAAGCAGGAACAAATTTTAACAAGGAAAGTTCATTTTTTGAGGCATCGAACTTATGAATCAAATGTTGCAAGTCGTGATTGGAAAACTTTAAAATTCCGTCATCGACTACTGCGGCCTTTTCTAAAGTTACAAAGGGAATACCTTCCTTGAATATGGCAATTTGATCGAGAACTTTGTCTTTGCTAATTCCCTTTTGCAAAAGTTGAATATTATCCTTTTCTGAAAAATCCATGGTTTTTTATTAGTTTATCTATATGGTGAATGGCTGTTGTAAGTCGCGTATTTTTATCTCCCTTTAAAATAACGAAATTCCTTTCATATTTTTCAAGGGTTTCTTTAAAATAATTGAACATCCGTTCTCTTTCCAAGGGTTTGTCCCTAAGGTCGTCTTTTTCCCAAGGTACATCAATGTAGGTCAAAAAATACAGGTCGTAGGTATTCATTAAAGCATATTCATTTAATATAGGATCACAATATCCCACATAATAGGCTTCGGAATATACTTTGGTCTCCAAAAGATCCGTATCACAAATGAGAAGGCGGTCTGCACTTTGGGCCAATGTATTTTCCAAGCGCATCTGCCCTTCCGCAATAGGCAATAAATCTTCCGGTTCGCAGGTCTTCCCTTCCCTATCCCATTTTTCCTGAAGATACTCCCGGGCGTACTCAGGCACCCATGCCGTATGGTAATGTTCCGCCAACTGATGCGATAAGGTAGACTTTCCCGTGGATTCCGGACCAAAGAGAACTACTTTAATGAGGGATGAAGGTTCTTGTTTAAACTTTTTGTCCATGCGCTATAACCATAAAAAGCAATAATGGTAAATATAAGGTATTGAATTCCGGTAAAAATCAATCCCTTATAAAAGTACAAAGGAATAGAAATAATATCGGCAATAATCCAATAAATCCAGTTTTCTATTTTCTTTCGTGCCATCAACCACATCCCTACAAAAAACAGAGCTGTGGTAAGCGTATCCACATAAGCGGTCCAGGCATCAAATTTTTCAAATACGAGATATACCACAACTACAAATAGCAATGTTCCCACAAATAACCCCAATGCCCATTCCTTCTCTTTTTTCGTCATTCTGCTGATGGGCAAGGGAACATCATCTATTTTGGTAGACCAAACGTACCATCCATAGATACTCATTACAAAATAGTAGGCATTGATCATCATATCGCCGAGCAGACCAAATACCCAGAGAATGTAAACAAATATTCCCGTACTGATAATACCCGTTGGGAAAACCCATATATTTTCCTGCTTGGAATACCAAACGCTTAAAAAGCCAAACAATACCCCGATCATTTCTAAAACGATGAGGTAGGTGGGAATGTCCTTATATTGGGAAAAAATCCAATCAAAAATGAGGCTCATAGTCGCTACGATCTGATTTTACAATTTTCATATGCAACAATCCAGTATCCATATTCAAAAAGGAGGTCTTGATTTCTTGGTTCAAAACACCCATTACCGCATCGTATTCCCCGTAAACCTGTGTGCTCAATGGATTTTCCATAATGGTGAGTCCGCTGGCCCGGAGTTTTTGTATAAAGCTGATGATATGATCTTCGAAATCATCTTGAAGCGGCGAAAATGTAAGTTCTACCGAAATATTCATTGTTTTTGATTTGAATTGAAAAAGGAATCAGGAGTTTATTTTTTTTTTGATGGCATAGACACAGGTAAAACCTTCAAACTCCAAGAAGCGGATGGTATATTGTGTCACTTTGCCTTCATGAACAATTTCGCCCGTGGTTTGATTCTCCTCCATGGAAAAATCCTGAATGCTTATATGGCGCATAAAACTTAGGCCATGTTGGGCATAGATTTTATAGAGCGATTCCTTACAGCCCCATACGATGGTTAATTTTCGGACAATAGCTGCAGTGTTGGCCAGTGTTCTATATTCTTGAATGGGGGTAAATTTATGTGCGATACGCAGTATTTTTTCCCGTTGCATCTCAATATCAATCCCCACTTCATCCTTTTCGGCAATAATGATTCCCGTAAAATTAAACGAATGCGTTATGGATATAAAATTCCCATCCCTGAGATGCGGTTTCCCATTGTCATCATAATAGAGGTCATGATCCACATAGCCCGCTTCGGCCAACAAATGCCGTATACTTAAAAAGCCACGACGGTGCAATTCCGATTTCATCCCTTCCATACGCTCCTGACAATGAGGAGTCAATACAATATCCTTGGATAAGATTTCTTCCGACTCCTCTACCTTCCAGATATAGACCTTGATCGTGGGGTGCGCTGTTATTGTTTTGTAAAGTGGCATGGCATTATTTGAGTAATCACTACCTTTGTACTCGATTTAAAAATAGCTGTTTAGTTAAAGATAAAAATAAAAAAGGATATGAGTACCAATACCGTTTCATACGTACCTTATAAGGTGAAAGATATTACCCTTGCAGATTGGGGTAGAAAAGAAATAGAATTGGCCGAGGCGGAGATGCCGGGGCTAATGTCTTTACGCGAAGAATACAAGGAGGAACAACCTTTAAAAGGAGCACGTATTGCAGGCTGTCTTCACATGACCATACAGACCGCGGTATTGATCGAAACTTTGGTCGCCCTAGGTGCTGAAGTTACCTGGAGTTCCTGTAATATCTTTTCTACGCAAGATCAGGCAGCGGCAGCTATTGCCGCTAGTGGTGTTCCCGTATATGCTTGGAAAGGAATGAATGAAGAGGAATTTGACTGGTGTATTGAGCAAACCTTATTCTTTGGAGAAGACCGCAAGCCTTTAAATATGATTTTGGATGATGGAGGAGATCTTACCAATATGGTGCTAGATCGCTATCCTGAACTTGCCAAGGATATCAAAGGACTTTCCGAAGAGACCACCACTGGAGTCCACAGACTATACGAACGTGTAAAGAATGGCACATTGCCTATGCCCGCAATCAATGTAAATGATTCTGTGACCAAATCTAAGTTTGACAATAAATACGGTTGTCGCGAGAGTGCCGTAGATGCCATCCGCAGAGCTACAGATACTATGTTGGCCGGAAAACGTGTTGTTGTTGCAGGGTATGGAGATGTAGGAAAAGGTACTGCAGCATCCTTCAGAGGTGCCGGATCTATCGTTACAGTAACTGAAATTGATCCTATCTGTGCATTGCAAGCTGCTATGGACGGATTTGAGGTAAAGCGCATGGAAACTGTCGTAGGGAAAGCTGATATTGTCATTACCACAACTGGAAATAAGGATATTATTCAGGCGAGACATTTTGAAGCTATGAAAGACAAGGTTATCGTATGTAATATTGGTCATTTTGATAATGAGATCGATATGGCTTGGCTAAATGATAACCACGGCGCTACCAAGGATGAGATAAAACCCCAAGTAGACAAGTATACCATTGATGGAAAAGATATCATTGTATTGGCAGAAGGGCGATTGGTAAATTTAGGCTGTGCCACAGGGCACCCAAGTTTTGTGATGAGCAACTCTTTTACCAACCAAACTTTGGCACAGATCGAACTATGGAATCATGCTGAAAATTACAAGAATGAAGTCTATATGCTTCCCAAACATCTGGATGAAAAGGTGGCAAAGTTACACTTGAGCAGACTAGGGGCGGAATTGGAAACCTTACGTCAGGATCAGGCTGAATATATTGGTGTTACCGTTGAAGGCCCGTTTAAACCAGACTACTATCGCTACTAGTCCGTACGTATTGCATTTGTGTACAGCATAGCAATAAAGACCCTTATAAAACCCTTGTCTTTACGTATAGGACAAGGGTTATTTATTAAGCGTATCTTTCCAGACGAAAAATCGACATATTAATGACCATTGTACTAACCGGCGCAACAGGAACTTTGGGATCCCGAATTTTGTTTTCCTTATTGGAACTTCATTGGGAATCCTTAGAGAAGATATATCTTCCCGTACGAAGCAAGACGGCAAGCGCTCCCGATATTCGCATTAAAAATATGCTCTCCAGTGCGTACGCTCCCAGTTTCATCAAAACGCACGGAAAGGCTGCCCTACAAAAAATAGCTGTGGTCCCAGCGGACGATCTCCTGAATCCCAGTTCTTTTTTAGGCAAAGAAAAAGTAACGTATTTCATTCATTCCGCTGGCTTTGTCAACTTATCTGTTGCTCCTGATGCCAAGGAAGAGATATTCCAAGAAAATCTGGCCTTTACAAAAGCTATTTTTACTGCTTTCTCTGAGCGGGTACAAAAATTTGTTTATATCAGTACCGCGTTCTCCATTGGTAATATTGGAGGACTATTGGACAATGATTATACGAATAAAGATCTTGGGAATTACAGAAATCATTATGAAGCCTCAAAACATGCTTCAGAGCAATTTCTGCTAAAGGCGGGAAAAGAAAAAAACATTCCCATTCAGATTTTAAGACCTAGTGTACTTGGAGGCAATATTAGTGATGCTCCCAATTTCTTTATTTCCAAATACATGGTTTTCTACCTATTTGCAAAATTCTTCCATCACTGCAATTCCAAGGAAAAGATACGTATCAGTACCCACAAGGAAACGGGGCTCAATATTATTCCTACCGATTATGCGGCAAAGGTTATTGCAAAGGTTTTGGATAAGGATATTGAACAATTGAACATTGTACATTCCAAAGAAACCAATATGATGCAGGGAATCGCTAAAATTTTGGAGGTGGTCGGTTTCTCGAACTTCACTTTTACGGATGAAAAAATATGTGCCAATACTGGTTTTGTCTCAAAGTTGGAAGAGTTCTATTACAATACCATAGGTGTACATTTACATCCCTATATGACCTCTAAACCCAACGAATGGGATACTACCTTATTGGAGAGCATTCTCCCCATGCCTCATTATGATTTGGAAGAATACCTTTCTGAAACCGTGGCTTTTGCCAAAGCTGCAAAATTTAGGAATCAAACTTGGTAGTTTAATTTTAACATTAATGCCAATTCCCTTTTATTTTCTATAAAAGGGAATTGGTACTATATTAGCAACAGTTAAAATCCTGCAATACTTGCAGTTTCAGTACAAGTTTGTTTTCCCAATCCAATAGGATTAGTGCATTGACTAGCTTCAGGTGCAAAACACGTCCAACTGTAGTCCTCATAACCAGGAGTTTTCACTGTACAGGAATATTTGTTTGCACCACCGAATCCACCTTTAATACTTTTTAATCGATTTTTTCCAATTTTATAGTGTTTTAAGTTTTTCATCTTTATCTTTTTTAAATTACAAGATTCCCTCACAATGCTCTGCAGCTGCAAGTCTTGCTGCTAACAAAGACTCTTTGCTCAGCGTATTATGTCTTACTATCAAATCAAGCGTTCTACAATACTCAACTACTTTAGGGTCCGGGTCTAAACCTCCCATTACCAATTTCAACTCCTTTTTGGCAATCTGAAATTGTTTTAATCCTTTTAGTTTTTCCATCGTTTTTATTTTTAATGATGTCTTTTGGCACTATTGCCGTATTCCTTGTATGCTAGATGGCAAATACAGGCAAATCAATTGATTTCCTTCTTCACAATCTTGGCAGTGACCAAATTATTCCATTAAATAACTCAAGCCGGTTTCTCCCATACTAATGTTATTTTTCTAGGGAAACAGGGGATAAAAAAGCTTAAAAAAAGAAATAGTCCCTAAGTTTAGGGACCTATTCACGATATTTAGGGATTTTTTATTTTAAGGGAAGAAAGTAAAGATGTCATTTTCTTCTATGCTATCTTTAATGTGAGGGCATTCTCCTCATACCTCACAAGGATTCGGAAGTATATTCGCAAACGCTAATCTGTGTTAGATGGTAAAATTCAGAAAACAAATATGGAGGTATTGAATCTGCCTTTAATACTTTGCCCCAGATCGGACTTCATAGGTAATTTCCTTATAACCAAGAGCGCCATTTTGGTCAATACATTCCAAGACTACGAGCATTTCTCCAAGCCGATTCCCATTATCAAAATTAATACTTGCAGTTCCATTTTCAGCTAACATAAGCCTTGGTTTCCAATATATCAGGGGCGTTCCTTCCTGAATACCCCTTCCGACATAGGCGCCGGTTTCTTCCAAAGGCAAATAATACTCCTTGGATAAGGCAAAGGTGGGAACGCTAAGCTCTTGCACCTGTGTTTTTTTACGGCCAACAAGCAATCCTTTTCCCGAACGGGTATAAATAGAAATAAAAGAAATCAATCCCAACTCGGTAGGAACACCGGTCTCGTTAAAAACATCGGCTAAGTACTTTCTACTATTGGAAGGGCTTTTTAAAATTTCTACCCCAACCACTTCTTCTGCCGGAATACGTCCAACCAAAGGCAATTTACGAAGCGATACCGGTTTTCCATCTACCAAAATGAATGTGTGCGTTGCACCATATACATGGACTGATATATTATCCCCATTACTTCCTACATTATTTCTAATCTCAATTTGCCCTTGAAAACTATTTCTAAGGACACTATAGATGCCATACGACCATTTCCTGTTTTTCTCCTGTATCTCCTTTTCATTGATAACAATATCAGGCTCTCCGTGCAAGGCATCCATCTCTTTTCGTTTGGGGCTCAATTTCCTACTCTGAACAATAACTTCATCTAAGGAAATGGTATTATCCGCTAATTTTAAGGAGTCTCTAATAGCGGTTTTCAGTAAATTCTTTTCTGCGAAAATCTGTAGTAAACTATCCTTGACCATAGTATTCCCCATAGGTTCAAAAATGATTCTTGGACCGATTTTTTTATCCAAGTACACCCCGTAATTCTTCTTGTCCTCCTCATTTTCCAATTGTACCACCATCTTAAGTTTCGGACCGTATTGTATTCCTATAGGAAACTTAAATTTTCCTTTCTCATCCGTCTCTTGTTGCAGTACCACGGGGTTCTTTCCCAATAGCATCATACTCACCTTTCTATTCCCGTATATTCCCTTTCCCTTTTTCGTAGGTCGGACCGCCCCTGAGACCACCAGTGATTTTTCTGGAAGAAATCGGATCGAATCCAATTGTCTTTGGTACTTATAGCCCCGCCATCCTTGTGTGAGCAAAAGGGCATCCAAATCATTCTTTCTATGCTTATTTGCTTTTTTAAAATAGTTTCCAGGAGCCTCTATATTTCCGCGTAAATCGGAATCCAGCAATAAGTAGGACAAAATATTCTGCTTGGAAAGCTGTGCTGTTCCCAATTCGTCTTTATGAATGACCAAAACTGAAAAATCAGGATTTTTTGGCGTATTTTTTTGGCCGGTTGCTCTAACATTTAAAGTCACTTCTTCTCCCCTCCGGTACCATTCCCGATCTGTATCTGCCTCTATATGGAGGCGATAGGTTTCATTTTCCACAAAAAAAAGTCGCTCCCCAAGAGGTATTTTGTTTTTGTCAAATAGGGTGAACGCCACAATGCCCTCTGGGAAAATATCCTTGGCCACTTTTAAAAAAGCTTTTCTTTCCCCGATATATGCTTTAGCATAATAGTAGGTTTGACCGCGGCTCTTCCCTTGAATATAGATACTGTCATTCTTAATCCTATTGGAAGCAATTTTTAAACCAATACCACCCTCCATTTCTCCAACGTTCAAGACTGTTCCAGTGCGCAAGACTTTGGGTAAGGCTGTTTTAAATGCTCTGCCGTCCGCAGTCCGTATATTTGCATAATATTCCTGATTGGCATCAGGGACAAAAGGTATTGCTCCCATTCCGAGCGCATTCGTCTGGAAACTTCCCACTTTTCCGCCTTCTTTTGTTATGATTTCCCCGGCGGCGGGAATTCCAGCTCCTTGAGATATCACCTTAAACCCCAATTTCGTTTCCATTTGATGGACCATATATCCACTTTCCGGGAAAAAAAAGGCGTTTAAATCTGCTTCATCATTTGCTGTGATGTTGCCCTTTTCTTTTTCGGCATTGACCTCTTGGAGTTCCAATTTATTTTTAGGAAGGATATCGATATACTGCGTAAAAATAAAATCTTGCCCAAAATTTTTATTCCATTCCGTATAGGCTCGAAGCATATGTACTCCTGGCGCATACTCTTCCTTGATATCAAAAAACCCATCGGCAATACCATGCTCCAATTTTAGTCGTTTGACTGCTACAAGTCGCTTGAATCTATCAATAAGTTCAACATAGAGCACATCACTCTTCGTTTCTAAAAGATGACTATTGGCCTGTACTACAATAGCCTTGAACCAAAGTGTTTCTTTTGGAGCATAAGTAGTCTTATCTAAATGAATATAAATTTTTTCTGCAGAGGCCGTAGTTGCCCATGTACTCCCTTGATCCTTATCAGCAGGTTGCCCTTGTACCATGGCATATCCAAAAAAAAGAAACAGTACGACAAGGCCATATTCTTTTATCCCTATGAAGGGATTGCCATTTGTCATATGAGTCCAAATACACGTCATTGGCATTAAAGAATATATACTACAATATAGTCTATTTCATGGGAACGTCAAAAGAAGCTTTTAAGAAAGCCCGTATTTTTGAAAAATCCTTCTTTTACTATTCATATCCGGTGACCAATAAATTCCGAGCGGCCCGGACACCACATTTTTGATATTTATGATAGGCTTGAGCTGCACTTTCCCTAATCTGGTCTGGGGTTTCGCCCGCTATCCAAGCTTGTATACTCCAGGCTAAGGTATAGGCTTCCGGAGACATTAATCCTGTAGACCAAACCAAAGGTTGAGCCCCGGTTTCCTTAAGATAAGGTTTAAAATAGTCCTTACTAATACAAGCCAACATAATAGCATCTCTCTTTTTTTTATTCTTGCTTTTGAAGTTCCCCTCCACATCAAATTCCATTAAGCCATTATGACCTATATAAGCAACCATATTGGATGCCCCTCCAAAAGAAAGTTCGTTCTCAGAGGGCCCTTTTACTTTCTGTTCTGCTCCTCCGCTCGCTGCTTTCAAAAAATCGATAGTGGTTTCTTTAATGTATTTTCCATCATAAGCTTCGGCCAACAGATAGGTTTCCGTACTCGTATGCTTAAATAAAATGCGTTCCAAGATGTGGGAATTGTGGCTTTCCAATTTCTTGACCAAAGTCCAATCCTTACTTCTTTTAAAATGTGTTTTCACCCCATAAAGGGCACCCCAATATAAATTTGTCCTTGGGTTTTGTCCATCTCCCAAGGTTTTGGATACCGGTACAATACCTTGATTGAGATTATCGCATAAGGCTACAAAAACATGGATGGTTTTGATTTGCCGCTTTTTTTGGGAATGTGCCGAATACATTAACAGAAGGGTAGAAAGAAGCAAAATAGTACGCATTGATTGTTAGTTTGATCCTAGTGTTTATTAATCAAAAATCAAGCCATTTTTTAAAGTTTAGGATATCCCCTCTACCAATCAGGTGAACCTCAAAAAACGATCTATATAGGTATTCTGAAAAATCCTTCTCCCGATTTCAATTTTAGTGCTATTTACTAGAATATTACTTTTCTAAAAAGCATTATATGAAATGACTATAGTATCTTCGTAATAATCACTTGAAAATAGGCATATTGAAACTCCTTACATGGCTTAATAAACCCTACCCTCTCATCAATGGAACAAAAGATAAGGTGTTATTGGTTTTTTCTTTTGGACTTTTCGTGGCGGTCTTCTTATTTATTTTCAAACCATTTGGATTACAAAAAATTACCGATTACCAATTGCCTTTCATATTAGGGTTTGGCCTATCGGTAACCCTTGCCCTTGGCTTTTGTTATTTTATAATCCCTAATGTCTTTAGGTCCTTGTTCAATGCAGAGCGCTGGCAAATCAAGAAAGAAATTGGGTTCTTATTTCTCTGTTTTATTGTAGTGGCAGGCTTCAATACGTTTTACAACAACACTTTTTATCCCCCCATGGGACAGGAGCGCGATTTTCTGGAATTTTTTGGAATATCTTTTTCTGTAGGAATCTTTCCGGTAATTATTTTGATTTTCTTAGTTGAACTGATTTCCAATAAAAAAAATAATACCAATGCCATAGCCCTAAATAAATTATTATCGGATAAAGAGCCCCTTAAAGTACATGAACAAATAACTATAACAGCAGATAGCATTAAAGAAAAACCCTTAAAAATGGCGTTGGATAGTTTTTTATATGCAACTTCAGCGAATAACTATACGACTTTGACCTGTTATCAAGATTCCAAAATTGTACATCAACTTGTGCGACTATCTTTAAAAAAACTTGAAAATCAACTGCAAGATTATCCGTCCATCTTACGTGTTCACCGTTCCTATATAGTCAATACTTCTAAAATCATCACGGTAAAAGGAAATGCGCGTGCCCTGTATCTTCTTCTCGAAGGCGCACCAAATCCTATTCCTGTTTCCAGGAATTTCCCTAGAAAGCTACTGATTTAGTTTCCTGTTTTCCATTCAAGCTTTCCCTTTCATCCCTTTTTCTGTCTTTGCTTTCCTATTGACACCAAAACCTTCCGGTTACCCACAAATTTCTGTAAACCAGCACTTCTTCTTATAGTTTCGCTTCATAAAAAATACGAAATGAAAACTATTTTTCTTTTTACACTGGCGTTATGGAACAGTGTATTGGCTTATGGGCAAAATGGCACCATAAAAGGTATTGTTTTAGACGAGCAATCAAAAAGTCCACTTGAAGGCGCAACTATAGAATTATTGAACGCAGAAATTAAAACTGGAGTAATTACTGATGCCAATGGACGCTTTGTTTTAAGGGATGTTCCTTTAGGAAGACAACGCATTCGTATTAGCTATATTGGTTTTGAAACCAGGATTCAGGAAAACATTGAGGTCCGTTCGGGAAAAGATGTTGTGCTCCGGATTACGCTATTGGAATCTTTTGACCAACTGGATGAAGTTGTGCTTTCTAATGACAATTCCAAGAACAGACCTCTTAATAGCTTAGCAACAGTTTCTGCACGGCAATTTGGCTTGGAGGAAGTTACACGATTTTCTGGAGGACGTGGCGATGTGGCTCGTTTGGCTGCAAACTTCGCCGGCGTTTCTACACCAGATGACAGTAGGAACGATATTGTTGTGCGGGGGAATTCACCAACTGGACTCTTATGGAAATTGGAAGGGATTCCTATCCCCAATCCAAATCATTTTGCAGCATTCGGCGCCACTGGTGGCCCCGTATCTGCTATCAATTCAAATGTGCTCAAGAATTCTGACTTTTTCACTTCCGCTTTTCCTGCCGAATATGGGAACGCTTTGGGTGGAGTATTTGATCTTGGGTTTAGAAAAGGAAATGCCGATGATTACGAATTCAGCCTCCAACTTGGCGCCTTTACGGGACTAGAAGCAAATGCCGAGGGCCCACTAGGTAAAAAAAATGGGTCGTTCTTAGCTGCTTTCCGTTATTCCCTTGTTGCCCTTATTGGAGCCGGAGCTGGTGGGGCATCTACAGCGACACCTAATTATGGAGATTTGGCATTTCACCTCGATTTTGGAAAGGGCAAGTTCGGAGCCTTATCCATTTTTGGGATTTTTGGAACTTCCAATATTGATTTTTTAGGAGAAGAAACGGATACAGATGACCTCTTTGCAGCCGAAGATGAAGATCTTTTTGTAAAATCAAGCTTCGGTGTTCTGGGATTAAAACACCGCACAACTCTAGGTGAGCAGTCTTTCTTAGGGAGTACGATAGCAGTAGCACAATCTTCTAACGCCATTACTGCCAATCGATTGCTTGATTTCAATATGCCTACGGAACGAAGCGTTCTTTTTTCAGAAATCGATAATGCAGAAACCCGTCTTAGCCTATCCACTTTTTTAAATTCAAAATTAAGTAAGAAGATTACGATAAAAGCAGGGGCCTCACTGGCTTATTTTGATGTACGGTCCTTATTGCGGGACAGGGAAGAGCAAACCGATCAAGATGGTGATGGCGATCCTGACCTATTTACTTTTAGAGATGCCAAGAACAACTTTCTCTTATGGCAGCCTTATGCACAATTGCAATGGCGTGTTTCACAAGACCTAATCCTTACTAGTGGGCTACGCGGAATGTATAGTAGTCTCAACAAACAAACTGCTATTGCACCCAGAGCCGGTCTTAGTTATCAGATTTCAGATAAACACAGCATCCAACTTGGTTATGGCATTCATCGTCAATCGGTTCCCTTGCCTTTATTATTTTTGGGAGAAGAGCGCAATGGCAATTTAGTTCAACCAAATAGGAAATTGGACTTTGTACGCAGCGATCATTACGTTTTAGGTTATGATGTGAAAATAGCTCCCAATTGGCATGGAAAATTGGAATGCTATTATCAGGATATCTCCAATGCTGCGGTAGAATCGTTTCCTTCAAGTTATTCATCCCTTACAGAAGGAAGTGATTTTGTGTTTGATAATAATCGCATTTCCTTGAATAACGGAGGAACAGGGTTTAATAGAGGGATTGAACTTACTGTGGAAAAATTCTTCAGTAATGACTACTACGGTCTTTTAACGACTTCCCTGTTTGAAAGTCGCTATAGGGGGAGTGACGGTATAGAACGCAATACTCCATTCAATAATCAATACACTATAAATCTGCTTATGGGCAAGGAATTTTCCCTTGGGCCATTGAGACATCATAAATTGTTTTTCGATACGCGGTTTGCAACCGCAGGAGGACGTTTTTTTACTCCGGTAGATATCTTAAATTCCCAAGAAAACGGCTTTGAAGTGTTGTTGGAGGATGAAGCTTTCAGTACTCAAAATGATTCTTATTTGCGATGGGATTTTAAGTTTGGCATTACGTTGAACAGCAAACAAAAAAAGCAATCCCATCAATTCTTTCTCGATCTCCAAAATATAACAAATCGAAGAAATGTATTTGCCCAACGTTTCAACCGTTTGACCAACGATATCAACCAGATAGATCAAGTTGGTTTTTTTCCGAATATTGGGTATACCTATCAATTTTAAGTTTAAAAGTATGCTACTAAAACAAAAAAACAAAAACCATCTTTTTCTACTCCTTATCAGTCTTTTGACTATTTCCGTATTTTTAAGTCTCCTTTCCAAAAAGCAAGTATCAATGGAACAACAACTGACTCTCATAGAAACTTATCTCTCAAAAAGAGATCAATTGAACACTAACGTTTCCGCAGTCCCTGTTGCCTGGCATCTAGATCATAGTCTTAAGGTGATCAATGGTATTTGTGATACCTTGAATGCTTCAGACCCTAAAACGTATCAGCCAAATTTTAGTTTTTTACGTTTGTTCTGTTATACCTTTAATTATATCCCCCGAGGTAAGGCTAAAGCACCAAAATCCGTGAGGCCTCCTAAAATTATAACAACCGAAGCTATTTTGACTCAACTGCAAACAGCTAAAGAAAAACTGGAAAAAGTGCTTGAAATGGATGACCATGTTCATTTTAAACATCCTTATTTCAAGGAATTGAACAAAAAGCAGGCGCTGCGTTTTATGCAGTTGCACACAGAACACCATTTAAAAATTGTTCGGGACATTCTAGAGAAGAAACCAAAGTCCTAAATGCAAAAACCCTCTTCCAAAATGGAAAGAGGGTTTCAATCTTTTGATAAAAAAGCTTCTTAAGCCTCAAAAGGCTCTATGGAAACATAGGATTTTCCACCTGCTTTTTTTGCAAATCTTACGATGCCATCAACTCTGGCATGTAATGTGTGATCTTTTCCGGCATAAACATTTTCTCCTGGATTATGTTTCGTACCACGTTGTCTTACGATAATGTTTCCTGCAATAGCAGCTTGACCACCAAAAATCTTAACTCCTAAGCGTTTCGATTCTGATTCCCTACCGTTTTTAGAACTACCTACACCTTTCTTATGTGCCATGATATGTTATTTTTAATTCTTTAACTTATTTACTTAAGGCCGCAATTAAATCTGCTTTCTTCATAGAAGAAATTCCTTCTATTCCTCTAGCTTTTGCCATTTCCTTCAATTCGGCTACTGTATTTTTACTGTAATCCGTTGTTGTTTCAGCAGCAGCTTCTTTTTTAGCGGCTGGTTTTGCCTTTGGCGCAGCTTCCTTCTTAGGAGCAGCAGCCTTCTTCGCTGTAGCTTTTGGTGCAGCTTCTTTCTTTGGCGCCGCTTTTTTAGCTCCAGAAGCAACAATCTTCTCAACTACAATTTCAGTCAAATATTGTCTGTGACCGTTCTTTGTTTTGTACCCTTTACGTCTTTTCTTTTTAAAGACAATAACTTTGTCACCTTTAAGGTGCTTCACGACTTTGGCCTCAACAGCGGCTCCGTCTATAGCTGGGGCGCCAACAGTAATATTCTTTCCATCCTCAATAAGAAGTACATTGTTAAAAGTAACCTTTTTACCTTCTTCCTCTTGTAAACGGTGAACATATACTTTTTGGTCTTTCGCAACCTTAAATTGCTGCCCTGCCATCTCTACAATTGCATACATAGCGTATATATTAGTTTGTTTAAAAATCCTTACTTACTTTTCAATAAGCGGATGCAAATATACTGCTAATTCATTAATTGACAAGCCTTTTTTATAGAATTTAAGGCTGTTTAAGCGGTATACTCCATTTATTCTAGAAAAATAACAATGCTTGCATCAATTTTACCTTAAACTTGTTTCGGTATTTGCGAAGTTTTGGGGTTATTGGAAGTTTTAAACAACTGCATAAAAGACAGTGTCAATACTATGGTAGTGGCAAAACCCATAATCGCTACGGTAAAGAAAACAATACCTGCTGAAGTGTCATAGCTTTCAAACCAAACCGAAGAAAGTTCCTTTAGAAAAAGCGTATTGATTTCGGTGGCGTAAAAAGCAAAAAAGAAGGTAAAAAGCAGTGTCGCCACAAAACCTGTGATAATGCCACCGGCGAAGCCTTTGCCATATCCAAAACCAATGCCATGTTGTTGTTTAAAATATTTAATGGCCTCATAGATTCCAAAACCCGTAATTATGCCATTAAAAAGGCTGTAAAAAATGTTTGTATGCAGATTAAATAGAGAAAGAATTAAAAAATAAGCGATGAGGCAACCACTGGTAGCCACCCCAAAACGGATAGGTAGTGCAAATTGTTTCATGGTGCTAATATTTTAGTATTCAGATCTTTAATATACTAAATTATTTTGTTTTTGGCACTCCTAGGATGTTAAAGGAGGGGTCCCATTTCCATAAACTTTCTTAAAAAAATCTATCTTCGTGTAACATTTGGTGCAAAACACACACCTATGGAAAACTTGAAATAGATATAAACACTAATTACAATGAAAAGAAAATTTTTCGTGGCCGCAGCCTTACTATCAGCTACCATGGTCACCACAGCCCAAGAAGTGGCTTATGAAGAATATGATTTGGATAATGGACTCCACGTTATCTTACATCAAGACAACACTGCCCCCGTGGTTACCACTTCGGTAATGTATCATGTAGGTGGGAAGGACCGCACGGAGGGGCGCACCGGATTTGCCCACTTGTTTGAACATCTACTGTTTGAAGGCACTAAAAATATTGAGCGTGGCAAATGGTTTGAAATTGTATCCTCCAACGGAGGGCAAAACAATGCCAATACCTCCCAAGACAGAACCTATTATTTTGAAGTTTTTCCGTCCAATAATCTAAAATTGGGATTGTGGATGGAGTCCGAGCGTATGTTGCACCCGGTTATTGATCAAACGGGTATTGATACGCAACAGGAAGTAGTGAAGGAAGAGAAGCGCCTTCGTTATGACAATCAGCCTTATGGGAATATTCTTCCCGTACTTGGAAGTAGTCTTTTTAAAGTGCATCCTTACAAGGATCCCAATATTGGGTATATGAAGGACTTGGACGCTGCAACTTTAGAGGATGTCCTTGCCTACAACAAAAAGTATTATGCTCCTAATAATGCCGTCTTGGTCGTAGCAGGGGATATCGATGTCAACGAAACCAAGAAAATGATTACCGATTATTATGGAGGAATCCCAAGGGGCGAGGATATTGTTCGGAACTATCCTAAAGAAGCACCTATTACGGAAGAGACCAAAATTGAGGCTTATGACGCCAATATTCAGATTCCTGCCGCTCTAGCTGCTTACAGGACACCTGGTTTTAAAGAGCGTGATGCCTATGTCCTAGGAATGATTTCTACCTATTTGAGCGATGGAAATAGTTCCAAACTCTACAAAAGGTTGGTCGAGGATAAAAAAATGGCCTTAGCGGTGCAAGCCTTTAATTTAGGACAAGAAGATTATGGCATGTATGGAATTTTCGCGCTTCCTGTAGGAGATACTCCTTTAAGCGACCTACGTGTTGAAATTGATGATGAAATTGCCAAAATGCAGAACGAATTGATTTCTGAAAAAGATTATCAAAAATTACAGAACAAGTTTGAAAACCAGTTTGTAAATTCCAATTCCAGCGTCCAAGGTATTGCTGGATCCTTAGCTACCAACTACATGCTTTATGGAGATACAGCCTTGATCAACAAGACTATTGATATCTATCGCTCTATAACTCGAGAAGAGATTAAAGAAGTAGCCAACAAATACTTAAAGTCGAACCAACGCGTATTGATCGATTATTTACCAAAGGACAAAACAGAAAATTAAGCAATGAAAAAGTTATATACTGCATTAGCCATAGTGTTTATGGCCGTTGGCGCACAAGCGCAAGTAGATCGAAGTGTTATGCCTAAACCAGGGCCAGCTCCAGAGATAAATTTGGAGGAACCTCAACAATTTGAATTGAAGAATGGACTGACGGTCATGGTTGTAGAAAACCATAAATTACCAAGAGTATCCATTCAGCTTTCCCTAGACAACCCACCAATTGCCGAAGGAGATAAAGCAGGAGTACAACAGCTTACAGGAGCATTGATGGGAAAAGGTTCCAAAAATATCTCCAAAGACGATTTCAATGAGGAAATTGATTTCTTGGGGGCGAGATTAAACTTAGGAGCCCAAGGAGGTTTTGCCAGTTCTTTATCCAAATATTTCCCACGCGTATTGGAATTAATGGCAGATGCCGCTTTAAATCCAAAATTTACGCAAGAAGAATTTGATGCTGAAAAAGCACGTACAATTACGGGTTTAAAAACGCAAGAAAAGGATGTGTCTGCCATTGCCTCTAGAGTGCAAAGTGCATTGGCCTATGGTACGGATCACCCTTACGGAGAGTTTACCACAGAAGAAACGGTAAATAATGTAACCCTTGGGGATGTTTCTAAATTTTACACCAACTATTTTGTTCCTGCCAATGCCTACTTGGTTGTTATCGGAGATGTAAAATTTGACGAAGTGAAAGAATTGGTCACTAAAAATTTTACGGCTTGGACAAAAGCCACACCTCCTTCTTTTCAGTTTTCAAAGCCTACGGATGTACAATACACCCAGATCAGCTTTGTAGATGCTCCCAATGCCGTACAATCCGAAATCGCCGTACAGAATTTGGTCAATCTAAAAATGTCAGATGCCGATTATCTGCCAACCTTAGTGGCCAACCGAATTTTAGGTGGTGGTGGAGAAGCACGACTTTTCTTAAACCTAAGGGAAGACAAAGGATATACCTATGGTTCCTATTCAGGAATAGGTGCTGATAAATATGCTCCTTCAAGATTTAGAGCTACTGCTAGTGTACGAAATATGGTTACCGACAGTTCTGTAGTAGAAATCCTGAAAGAAATTGATCGCATCATCAAAGAGCCTGTGTCCGAAAAGGAATTGAGAAACACTAAGGCTAAATATGTTGGGAACTTTGTTTTGGCTTTGGAAAGACCACAGACCATAGCCAATTATGCCTTGAACATTGAAACGGAAGGGCTTCCAAAGGATTTCTATAAAAATTACCTAGAGCGTATCAATGCCATTACCGTAGCTGATGTACAAAAAGCTGCCAAAAAGCATTTGAGTTCTAGCAATGCGCGTGTAGTTGTTGCTGGAAAGGGTAGTGAAGTTTTGGAAAACCTTGAAAAAGTCTCCTTTAACGGAAAGAAGGTTCCTATTAAATATTATGACAAATATGCCAATGCCACCGCCAAGCCAGAATATAAGGAAGTTGCCGCAGATATTACCGTTCAGAGCATCGTGAACAACTACTTTGATGCCATAGGTGGAAAATCTAAAGTAGATGCGATCAAATCGTTAAAATTGGTATATGAAGGAAGTGCTTTTGGTGCCACGATCAAAGTAGAGGAAAAAAGAACCGCTGATAAGTTCGCCGTGACCACTTTCCAAAATGAAAATGCACTTCAAGGTGTAATTGCCAAAGGGGATGAATTGTTTATGAAGCAGGGAGCCAATAAAATTCCACTTCCTCCCGCCATGAGAGATGATTTAAAAAAGGCCCTAGGTGTCTTTGCCGAATACGGATTTGTAAATAATGACGCGGCAAAAGTAGCAGGAATTGAGCAAGTAGAAGGCAAGGATGCGTACAAAATCGACGTTGCCGGGGAAACTGTTAGTGTCAGTTATTTTTATGATGTGGCTACAGGCTTAAAGGTAAAAGAAGTGCAGACCATCAGCTTTGGCGGACAAAAACAAGTACAGGAAACACTGCTTAAGGACTATAAAGAAATCGATGGTATTAAATTTCCAGGTTTACGATCCGGAAGCTTGCAAGGACAGCCCTTGGAAAGCAAACTTATAGAAGCCGTTATCAACACGGGAGTGACCGATGCTGATTTCGACTAATAAATTTCGTTAGTTAGGTAGGAAGCTTTTTGTTAAGCTTCGTTTAAGCAGCCGTTAATGATGTATATCACTTAACGGCTGCTTTTTTTTTCTTATTGACCATGTAGACCCCACACAAAACAATAGCCCCTCCCAACAACTGATATACAGTGATATGCTCTCCGTCCCATAGCCCCCATAAAATGGCGACTAAAGGTGCTGTATAGGTCACAGAAGCCGCAAACACCGGACTTGAAATGGCAATAAGTTTATTAAAAAGGATATTGGCCAAGGCCGTTCCAAAAAAAGCCAATAACAGAATACAAAGAATTGGCAATTGCAATTCGTCAGCTGTCCAAGATACCGTTTGGATACCTGTAGCGTAAAGCACCCCAATAGTGGGAGGTAAAACAACCGCAAAGCTCCCTGTAGTTACGGCCAATGGACTTAAATGGGATAAGTGTTTTTTAATAATATTGATATTGAAGGCATAGCCCACTGCCGATAAAATGATAAATATGGCATACCAATAATTTTGATCAGGATTAAATTCTGCTCCCGTATAAATGAGCACCCCTGTTCCAAAAAGTCCTACTGCCACACCCAAAAATTGTTTTCGCATCACTACCACGCCAAAAAACAATGCTCCTACCAAAGCGGTACTTAAAGGGGCCAAAGAATTGAATATAGAGGTTACACCGCTATCGATCTCCGTCTGTGCCAAGGCAAAGAAAAAAGGAGGAAAAAAAGAACTTAAGAACCCTGCAACAATAACCCATTTCCAGTTTTTCCTACCAATTTTCCCTAAACTTCTAAAGCCAAAAATCAATAAAAAACTGGCGGCAAACAATATCCGAAGTCCTCCCAGATGTAAGGGTTCAAAACCTAATAAACTTTTTTTAATGAGAATAAAAGAAGAACCCCAAATTACGGATAGCAAAGCTATAAAAACCCATTTCTTGTAGTGATCAGGCATTTTTAATTGTTGGTTTAGACCTCATTATTCCTTTTTTCCGATTCACGAGATATACGCCCAAGAGAATAACCACAGCAGCCAGAAGTTGCCATTTTGTAAATACTTCTCCATCTAAAACACCCCATAAAACCCCAACTATGGGAATTAAATAGGTCACAGAAACAGAAAATACCGGAGACGAAATATGCACTAATTTATTGAACATCACTTTAGCAACACAAGTACTCATAATACATAAAATAGTAATGTAACCTAAAGAACTCGCAAAATAAACTCCTTCAACGACCTTTTCTTCAAATACTCCTGAAAACACTAGCACCAATACAGCTGGCGCGAGCATAGTAACAAAATTTCCAACGGCAATCCCCATAGGGGAAACACTGTACAACTTACTTTTAATGATATTGACATTGCAGGCATAGCATATGGCAGCTATCACCACAAATCCTGCATAGCGATAATCCTGATCGGGATTCAATGACGCACCAAAAAATATGAGTGCCAGAGCGCCTAAAAACCCTATTATAACGCCCCAGGTTTGATTTTTACGCACCTTTATCCCAAAGGCTAAGTATCCAATAAAAATAGTAAACAAAGGCACTAGGGAATTCAGGATTGCCGCTATACTGCTATCTATTTCCGTCTCTGCATACGAAAATAGGAACATAGGAAAAAAACTGCCCAACATCCCCGAAATGGCGATCCACTTCCATTGCTGCTTATCTAAACCCTTAAGGGATCGGACTCCAAAAGCCAATAAAAAAACTGCGGCCATCACAAAACGTAAAGCGCCCAATTGAACCGGCGTAAATCCTTCCAATCCTTTTTTGATTAGAATATAGGATGTCCCCCAGATGATGGATAATACCACTAAATACAACCACTTCTTACTGTGGTTTCCCATACTTTTAAATTTTAACGCAAAAGTCTCACTTTTCAGAAGAACATTCGCATAATTTTAAAGGCAATTACTTCGGATTTTAATTTTTACATCCACCTTAAGACAAAGAGTTCCAACAATTGGACAACATTTTTGCAGTCCACTTTTCAAAAACCTCGCTTAAAGAAGTACGATTTGTGTTTTTATAATGACTTCTTTCTAAAAATCAGTTTTAATACCACTAGTACGATAAAGGCAATTAGGCAGATTGGAAGAATAAAAAAATACAACCACAAGATAGCTCCCGGCCCATTTTCACTCCACATATTGCCATCAGGCCTTGTGGAAATATAGGCATATGCCAAGGGAAACACATAGAGCAAAGCATTTCCGATGATAAGAAGATTCAGCAATACGCCTCGTTTCTTTTTGGAATCTCTGATAAAACAAAGGCCCAAACTAACAAAAACGGGGATTAGAAAGAGAAAACCGAACAACATTTAAGGAAGCCATTTTTAATGATTGGCATGAACTAAAATAATGCAAATTTCCATAGCCATGAATTATTCTTTCTAGTGATATCCTTCTCCTCCTCGATAACTTAGGATAATGCCATGGGTGGTTCCCAAAGGAGAGTCGCTATTTCCCTGATTATAACTATATAAGAAGCGAAAGTTTTTCAAGGCGTAAAACCCTACCAAAGCACTTAATGTTTGACTGGTTCGGAAACCCACTCCAACTTCAAAACTCTTTTTGATGGAGAGCGAAATATTAGTATCTATTTGTATAGCGGCACCGGATTCGTATTTAAGCAAAAGACTGGGTTTAAATACATAGTCTGGGTTAAAACGATTAAGGATAAAGTGATAGCCTGTATACGCATAAATAGGTCTTGATAGCCTTAAGTTATCCTGATTCGCAAAAGTGTCTCCTAAAAAATTGGGAGAAGCAATTCCAGCAAAGAAATTGGCGTGCCCAAAAAGCACTCCTGCCCCCAAAGCGGGAAGCGTACTATTAATGTTTTCTGAAAAATTTGGATCCCCTTCTATCCCTAATTGCAATAAGTTTTGATTGTACAGTAACGCTCCGGCATTTAAACCAAAAGAAATAAACGATCGATCATACACTTTCCAGTAAGGGTGCGTATTGTCGTTTAAAAAAATTTTATACGAATAGGCAGCAAATAGTTGGGTAGCCGTAGTAACCCCGATTTCATCCCGAATCACTCCTGCTCCCAGTCCTACACTTTCATTTTGAAGTACTGTATTAAAGGTTAATGCGAAACTTCTAGGAGCTCCATCAAAACCTTGGGCTCCAAAACCAATATTGCTTAGGGTAGCCTCAGGATTATCCAAGACTCCGGCATATGCGGCGTTGATAATGAAGGGATTGTAGTTGTACTCGGTAAAAGTTGGAGATTGTTGGCAAAAAAGCTTGCCAATACCCCAAATCAATACAATTAAGAAAAAGTGAACGGATTTGGTCATTTTTTATCTTTTTAGAACAAGATATCCTTGTGTTGTCTTTAAATTATGATCTTCTGGAATATCAATCTTGAAGAAATAAGTTCCTTCGGGCAATCGTCCGGCACCAAAACTCGTCAGTTGATTGGCTTCTCCTCGAAAGGCATTGGCATTGTTATCGTATCCTGCTATCTTAAAAACTGCATCTCCCCAACGGTTGAATATTGTTACACGATTATTGGGGTAGTTCTCAATACCATTGATTTCCCAAAACTCATTGATTCCATCACCATCAGGAGAAAATCCAAAAAAGGTTTCTACCTGAGGTGGAACCGGAGGTAAAGGTTCTGCGACCGTAGTAAAAGACGTTATCGTACAACCTCCTGCGTTTCCTGCAGCATTGTACGGAACAATAGTCACAAAAATTTCTTCCCCAAAAGGTAAGGACTCAGAGAGATTGAAAGAAGTTAATAGACTGACATCTGTAACTCCTAAGATATCTGTTGTAGTCTCAGAAGTTCCTATGGCCAAAAAATAACCTTCCGCTTCAGGAACTACTTCCCATATAAATTGAGTATCTACCGCAACGTCCGTGGCTCCATCAGCAGGCGTGGTCAAAGTTGTACAGGAAGGGAGCATCCCAACTGTGGCCCTTACAATGGTAAAAGTTTCCGGGGTACAGCCCACAGCATCTCCATCGGCATTGAAGGGAACGATCGTCACCGTGACCGTTTCCCCGTTCTCAAAATCGTTCGTAAAGGCGTGGGTCGTGCCAGTGACCACCAAAGAGATCTCATCATTGAGGTCGCTCGTGGAACCGTTGATCGTCAGACGGTAGCCATCCGCACCGGAAGCGGCGCCCCAACTGATCTCCGATAGGTCCACTGCCACGTCCGTGGCACCATCAGCAGGAGCGATCAAAGCGCTACAGGAAGGGGGCATCGGGGTAGCCGCACTTATTATGGTGAAGCTTTCAGGGGTACAGCCCACAGCATCGCCATCGGCATTGAAGGGAACGATCGTCACCGTCACCGTTTCCCCGTTCTCAAAATCGTTCGCAAAGGCATGGGTCGTGCCCATGACCACCAAAGAGGTCTCATCATTGAGGTCGCTCGTGGAACCGTTGATCGTTAGACGGTAGCCATCCGCCCCAGTGACAGCGGTCCAACTGATCTCGGGTAAATCCACTGCCACGTCCGTCGCACCGTCCGCAGGAGCGATCAAAGCGCTACAGGAAGGGGGCATCGGGGCAGCCGCACTTATTATGGTGAAGTTTTCAGGGGTACAGCCCACGGCATCGCCATCGGCGTTGAAGGGAACGATCGTCACCGTGACCGTTTCCCCATTCTCAAAATCGTTTGCAAAGGCATGGGTCGTGCCTGTGACCACCAAAGAGGTCTCATCATTGAGGTCGCTCACGGAACCGTTGATCGTCAAACGGTAGCCATCCGCCCCAGTGACAGCGGTCCAACTGATCTCGGGTAAATCCACTGCCACGTCTGTCGCACCGTCCGCAGGAGCGATCAAAGCACTACAGGAAGGGGGCATCGGGGTAGCCGCACTTACTATGGTGAAGCTTTCCGGGGTACAGCCCACAGCATCGCCATCGGCATTGAAGGGAACGATCGTCACCGTGACCGTTTCCCCATTCTCAAAATCGTTCGCAAAGGCATGTGTCGTGCCCGTGACCACTAAGGAAACCTCATCATTGAGGTCGCTCGTGGAACCGTTGATCGTCAGACGGTAGCCATCCGCCCCAGTGACAGCGGTCCAACTGATCTCGGGTAAATCCACTGCCACGTCCGTCGCACCGTCCGCAGGAGCGATCAAAGCGCTACAGGAAGGGGGCATCGGGGCAGCCGCACTTACAATGGTAAAGCTTTCAGGGGTACAGCCCACAGCATCGCCATCGGCGTTGAAGGGAACGATCGTCACCGTGACCGTTTCCCCATTGTCAAAATTGTTCGCAAAGGCATGGGTCGTGCCCGTGACCACTAAGGAAGTCTCATCATTAAGGTCGCTCATGGAACCGTTGATCGTCAAACGGTAGCCATCCGCACCGGCAGCAGCGCCCCAACTGATCTCGGGTAAATCCACTGCCACGTCCGTGGTACCGTCAGCAGGAGCGATCAAAGCACTACAGGAAGGGGGCATCGGGGCAGCCGCACTTACAATGGTAAAGCTTTCAGGGGTACAGCCCATGGCATCGCCATCACCGTTGAAGGGAACGATCGTCACCGTGACCGTTTCCCCATTCTCAAAATCGTTCGCAAAGGCATGGGTCGTGCCCGTGACCACCAAAGAGGTCTCATCATTGAGGTCGCTCGTGGAACCGTTGATCGTCAAACGATAACCATCGGCACCAGTAACTGCAGTCCAACTGATCTCCGATAGGTCCACTGCCACGTCCGTGGCACCATCAGCAGGAGCGATCAAAGCGCTACAGGAAGGGGGCATCGGGGTAGCCGCACTTACTATGGTAAAAGATTCGGGCATACATGCTCCAGCATTCCCTTCTGTATTTAGGGGCACAATGGTGACGGTTACCTCTTCGCCTTCCATAAAAGCACCCACAAGTGTGAGAAATGTGTCCGTTGTTGTCGTTGTGATATCATTGGCTCCACTGGGACTACTCAAGGTAATATTGTACTCATCTGCACCATTGGCCGGATTCCATTCAATTCTCGATAGATTTGCCGCCACGTTGGCACTGCCGTTCAAAGGGGAGATCAATAGTGTACATTCTGGTACTACACGTATAGCGCTGGTTCTAAATGTTTGCTCTGGACAACCTGCAAAATCGCCATCATCATAGTAGGGAATAATAGTAACATAGATATCCTGATTTGCCGGATAATCCATTGAATGGTTATATACGGTTACCTCTCCCACATCGGTTAGTGGTAAAAGGTCATCACTTCCCGATGCCGTACCTATACTAATCCTATACCCACATGCTCCTGGGTTATCTGCCCATTGAATCCCTGAATTGATAGGAACATCAGTCAAGGGCATATCTAAAACAACACAATCCTTTACTGCATTTACAGTAAGTGTAATATCATTACGTACTAATAGTAAGTTCTTGCCGTCCGTTCCCGGAGGGTCAGCATTCTCAAAAGGCACCAAGTCACTAGTAATCTCAGTATGATATACTCCAGCATCACAAGTATTTAAATCCGTAATAACCAACTCCGGAGCATCCGGAGCTTCTGGAATCTCTATACCATCCTTAAACCATCGATAATGATTTTGAGCCCCCCTTACCACCGTTGTTATGGTGATGGTCTCCCCTGCATTTCGCGTGAAATTTTCAACAGCGTTCACTTTAGCTTGAGGGGCGTAGGTATATTCTCGAAATACAAAATCTGGTGAAGGTCCTATGGACATTGTTGTCAATAGGGCTACATAATCCAGATGTTCTTCTTCAAAATCACCAAATTCAAAGGCATTACCCCCAAACCTTAACGAAGACCTCCTGGTTTGTATGGCAGGATCATAGAGTCCAAAAAAGTCCGGCATTCTTCCGGATAACAAATTGTTTTCGACATTTAAAAAAATATTCAATCGACCCCGATTCAGCTGATGTGCATAGAATTGATCTAAAATAGCGGTTCCAGGGAACAAATTATCGTTGAGCACCAAAAAACTCAATTCGGTATTCTGGGTAATATCCAATGATTCAATTTCATTGAATGCGGCAGAAAAAGAAGAAAGCTCTAAATTTTGTGTCAAATCCAAACCTGTACCAGTGAATTGATTGGAATTAATATTGACGGATCTCAGCTCCGTATTTAAGGTCACATCCAGTGCTGGAAGTTCATTTTGCGATAAATTCAACCATTGTAGATTTAAGTTTTGCGATAGATCAATACTGGGCAATTGATTGGTGTAAGCGTCCAGTCTATTTAAATCGGGTTGATTGGTGACATCTAAAGTTGTTAAATTATTGGTATTGACATCCAGCGTTGTCAGCATGATATTTTGTGAAATATCAATACTATTCATAAGATTTCGGGGCAGAGTTAAACTCCTTAATTCTGTATTTGTCGTAAGATCAATGTCGAAAGGAAAAGTTCCAAAATTGTTTCTAATATCCAAACTCTGCAACTGAGGGACAGCAGCCATTGAAAAAGGAGCTGCGATCTCATGATTCCATATGGTTATATTGGTCAAGGTATTGGTATTCGGCAAGATGAAGGACTCAACATTTGTAGCAAAAAGCCCTAAACGTTCCAATCCGATCAATTCTGAAACATCCACCAAGGGAAAATCAATACTGCTTAGCTCCAAACGCTTCATAGCATCTCTTTGATTTGGATATAATATTGTAACATCTACCCTACTCCCAACTATTCTAAAGTCAATATCTCCTGTTAATAAGGACATATCAATAGTGGGTACGCTCAGTTGTGCAATATCAATATCTGTAAGGGTCGGAGTAACCGGAAAAGTCAGGGAGGTAATACTGGCGAATACGGATATATCCAGTTCTTCCAGATTTAAATTTTGTGAAAAATCAAGACTGGGAATTGTTGGAATTGGAGCAGCACTACTTGCCCTAATTTCAAATATCCTTAAAGCGGTGTTCTGAGATAAATCCAAACTTGCCAAAGCTTGATTGTTCCTAAATCGCAGCTCCTCAAGAAGTGTTAAATTGTTTAAAGGCAGGGTAGCAAATTGATTGGTTCCTGCATTGAGATTAACGAGATTGATAAACGCTTCCAAGCCTGTGAAGTCGGTTATATCATTTCGTGTTACCGATAGTACGGTGACTGCCTCCGCATCAGCATCTAAGATATCACCTGTTATTCCATTGGAATCAATCCCTTGATCTACCAAAAATTGTTCAAAATTAGGATCAGGCACCAAGGTTTGGCCGATGACTGTACTAAAAAAAAGTAAGCCTACAATGCATGTTAAAAACTTGTTCATTAGGGTCTTGTTTTTGTTAGAACCTTATTCTGAACGCAAGCTTATGTGCTATTATTGTAAGATGCGTACCACTCGCTCGGGTGGCACTCTTTTTTTGAAAAAACCCCTGTTTCCCGGGAGTATTAAAGGGATTGTTGCTTCCTGTATTCCGTAGGTGTCATACCGGTATGGCTCTTGAAAACTCTATTGAAGGATGTTTTACTTTTAAAGCCAGAGTCGAAACCAATGGCCAATATCTTTTCTTTATTCTTCGTGTCATTTTCCATGAGCCTCTGAGCCTCCATAACACGATAGGAATTAATGAAGTTGTAAAAATTTTGATCAAAACCAAAACGAAGCACTTCCGACAGATGATGGGCAGAAATCTCCAATAAAGTTGCCAAAGTAGCCTGGCTTAAATTCTGGTCTAAAAAAGGTTTATGTTCTTTCATATAAGCGGTAATATGAACCTTATAACGCTCATAATCTTCAGAGGTCAAGGAAGAATTCTTATAGGCCGAAGAAATTTTGGTTTCAAAAGCTTCTCTTTGCGGCTTTTTTTCCATTTCCGCTATATTTTGAAGCAATTTAGAATGTTCTTCCTGTAAATTCTCATGTGCCCTGTTCAATTGCAACTTTCGTTTTCGTACAACGACTAGAGAAAATAACAACAGAATACCCACGACAATGCTTAATGACAGTGTTTTTTTAAACCAACTTCCTATTTCGGCTACCTCCTTTTCTTTTAGGTTTAAGTCTTTTTCCATATCTAGAGTAACGGCTTCGCTATTGTTTCTGTTCAATTCTTTGTTCAGTTCCGTATAGGCCTTCTGCGCACGTAAAGAAGATTTCAAATCACCTAATTTTTCATAAGCCAAAGCACTATACTTTTCACCATCGGACAAAACAGTCTTCAATCCTTTGATTTTTGCCAAACCCCTTACTTTTTCGAGATAGGATAATGCTTCCTCATTTTCTCCCAATTCATAGAATGACTTCCCCATCAGTAAAAGGGCACTGGCCTGTTGTTTTGTGGAATCCCTCAATTGAGGCATTCGCAATCTTTCCATTACAATATCTACAGTTTTTTGGTATTCCCTCTTCTCAAAATAGACCTCGCCCAGCGCGCCTAGAGCAGAAGCCAATAACTCCTTATCCTCATAACGTTCGGCCAGAGCCTTGGTTCGTTCCGCAAAGACCGCGGCCTCCTCATACTTTCCCAACTCCAGGTAATTCATGGAAATACTATAAGTTGCGGCTGTTTTTACTCGATATCCTGTGCTATCCCCCAAAGCCTCATAGGTGGTGAGTACCTCTTCCATCGTATGAATAGATTTGTCGTAAGCATCAATATTATGATAGGTATTTCCCAAATTCACCATGACCACCAACTTGGTCCGTAAATCTTTTGGAATCGTTTCACAAATACGCAATCCTTTCAAGTATTGTGCAATGGCTTTTTGGGATTCTCCACGATTGTTGTAATACACAGCAAGGTTTACCAGCCCTAAGACCTGCATTTTTGGAAGCTTGTTCGCAGCAGCATATGTATAAAGGGAATCACTGAAAACCCTGTAAGTTTCATAATCCCCTTTTAAGTAAGCACTTCTAGCCTGGCCCAAATACCTATTGGCCAAAGCTTGGGGAGCATTATTGCTCACAGTGGTATCCTGACCATGTACGATAGTGCAGCTAAAAAGCAAGGACAGTACCATGAGTCTCAACGATAGATGCAAGGGAAACAAAAGGAAATTCGACATTTTAGGGGTTTTCGCTAAGATATAAAAAATGCTTTTTAAGATGTCTTGTATACTTTAAATCAGCCCTATCAACTTTAACATAAAAGTCATTACTGTCCCAGCTTTTTTGCAAGAATTATACTTAATTTTGCCTTACCAAAACAAACAACTTCCTTGAGAGTACTTCTCACATATTGGTTCATTTCATTATATTTTTTGGCCATGCTGCGCCCAGTGGCCCCTTTGTTTGAATATATTGTCAATCAGGATTATATCAGTGAATTTCTCTGTATCAATAAAGAGAATACAGCTTTGAATTGTAATGGGAAATGCTATTTAATGCAACGTCTTACGGAAGAAAATGAGGAAAAGAAAGGCAATCTTCCACCTATTGCTATGGAAGAATACCCCATTGGATTTGTATCTTTAATTTTCATTTCCATTCCCGAAGATATTCCTACCTCCAGTAAAAAAACAGCAGCCTTCCAAGATGGCTATGATTATTTATTTGAAACCTTCAATTTTCATCCTCCCAACACCATTGTTTAGTTCGTAATAATGCTTTCATACGGTTTTTCCTCCGCTATAGGAACCTATGCCGTATTTACAAGGATTTTGGCATTCTTGGGTCTTCATTAGGATTGCCCAATACACTGGGTATGCTAAAATTCTTAGAAAAATTATACCCAGAAATAAACAAAACAATACAAATAATGAAAATTATATATACCGTTTGTCTTTTCATGACAACATTGATACTAAGTGCCCAAGATACGGACAGTACCGATCAAAAATGGTCTGCGGGAAGACCCGATGGGCATGCTCCCATATCCGTTATGGCCGATCATATCCATAAAAAAGGAGAATGGATGTTCAGTTACCGCTATATGCACATGAATATGGAAGACCTAAAACAGGGCAGTGATGATGCTTCTTTTGCCGATGCCTTGGCCAATTATAGGGTTACACCTACCCAAATGCCTATGGACATGCATATGGTAGGGACCATGTATGCCATTAGCGACAACATTACGCTAACCGCAATGTTCAACTATATTTCCAAAAAGATGGATCATGTTACCCGTATGGGCGGTACCTTCAGGACCGAAGCTTCTGGCTTTGGCGATATTAAGATAGGTGCCCTTTATCAATTTTTCAATAAAAACAGGCAGACCCTACATGGTCAGATAGGTATTTCCATACCCACTGGTAGTGTTACGGAGGGCGATGTTACTCCCGCGTCTGCACCAAACGCAACAGTGCTGCCTTACCCTATGCAAATAGGAAGTGGTACTTTAGACCCTATTTTGGGAATTACGTATTTAGGACAAAACAACCTTCTTTCCTGGGGGTCTCAACTACAAAGTACTTTTAGATTTGGGGAAAACGAGCGGGATTTCCGCTATGGCAATCGTTATAGCTGGAATAACTGGCTTGGCATAAAAGCACTTTCCTGGCTAAGCTTCTCTGCACGAGTGGAAGGATTGATTGTTGAGGGAATCCAGGGAATAGATCCCAATTTAATCCCAACCATGGTCATCACAGCAGATACTGCTAATTCTGGAGGCACCTATATTAATTCCGGAATCGGATTTAACACCTATCTGCCCAATGGAGCACTGAAGAACCTTCGTTTTGGTTTTGAATTTGGATATCCTATTTATCAGGACCTAAACGGCATACAATTAAAAAACAAAGAAAATTTCACTATTGGAGCCCAATACTCCTTTTAAAATCTAACTACGATTTCCTTCCAAATTGAACTTAAAAAATTACTATTTGGAAGGAATCTTTTACCTTTATCAAAAGTTTACCCATGAAAAAAAGCACTTTAACTATTGTCTGTTTATTAGCCCTTTTTATATTTTCCTGCAAAGAAAAGAAAGAAGCTCCCGTTGAGCGTACTCAAATGCAACAAGTTATGGATATCCATGACGAAGTAATGCCAAAAATGGGAATATTGGGCAATTTGGCCAAGAAGATGCAACGTAAAGCAGACACTACGGCCCTAGGCTTGAAATACACTGCAGCCCAACAGGATTTAGAAGCTGCCCATACGGAAATGATGGATTGGATGAGTGGCTTCGGGGAACGATTTGACAGTAGTGAAATCATGAAAGGCAAAGCCTTGACGGATCAAAAACAACAATGGCTCAACGATGAGGAAGAAAAAGTCAAAGCCCTTCGCGAGCACATTAATAGTAGTATTAAAAATGCGGAAGCTTTACTAAAAGAAAATTAGGATAAATAAAACAATCCCTCCTTTTTATTTCCAACGCAAACTTTCCATAATGGTACGTATATCTTTTTGCAGATATATTGCCGCTGGTAAAATAGAATCATAATTGGGTCTCGCTTTAAAATAAAGAGACCCCGTTAGAAAGTGATTGATGCTGTCCGTTACATAAAATTGAGCCTGTGAAGCCGTATTCCCTTTAACCTCATAGAACATTCCGTACACCTTATTATCCGCATTGACAAAAGGCTGCTCAAAAAACCCATCAGCTTTTTTCATATGTTCCGAAGATAGTTTTTCGGCATCCAACACTAAAGCGCCAAGATTATCTTCAACAGCTTTATAGGTAATGAATATCGTAGCATTCATTGAGGGATACTCTAAAGTCAGGGCACAATCCTCATTTTTATCGGCCCATGCAATTTCATTGTACGCAAATGTATAGTCACATTGGGTTGCTAAGGTTTTTGTGATAGCTTCCGGATATTCTAACCGCAACATGGCCTCCGGTTTGGGAAGGACAGTTTCACCACAGCTCATAGCCAACAGGGCTACCGTTAATAACCCACAAAAAAGTCTATTCTTCATTTGGGAGGGTAATTTTAATTTGTTTCAATCTCTTTTTATCCAAACTCTCTACCACAAATTGATAGTTTTTGAACACTACTTTTTCGCCTCTTTTCGGGAAGTTTCCTGCAATCTCCAACACAAATCCCGCTATGGTCTCAGATTCTCCTTTTTGATCTTCAAAATCTTCTTCATCCTGGATATACACTACTCTATAAAAGTCTTTCAAGGTGGTTTTTCCCTCAAAGACGTAATTGTGATCGTCCAATTTGGAATACACCAGATCTTCATCATCAAATTCATCGCTAATATCACCTACGATCTCCTCAATAATATCTTCCAAGGTCACAATTCCGGAAGTACCTCCATATTCATCGACCACCACCGCTAAGTGATTCTTTTTTTCCTGAAATTCAGACAGCAAATTGTCCAATTTTTTATTCTCGGGCACAAAGTAAGGTTCTCTGATCAAAGAAGCCCAATTAAAGCTCTTCCGATCTAAATAGGGCAGTATATCCTTTACGTACAGCACTCCAAGGACATTATCCATATTCTCTTCAAAGACCGGAACACGGGAATACCCCTGCTTTTTTATTTCTTCCAGTACTTCAGAAAACTTCATTTCGGCATTCAAGGCAAAAATATCTATTCTTGGCCGCATCACCTGTTTGGTATCTGTATTCCCGAAGGAAACAATCCCTTCCAAAATCTTCTGTTCTTCTTTTGTCGTATCTCCTTCACTAGCCAGTTCCAAAGCTTGGGAAAGATGGTCCACACTCAGATTGGATTTCTGTTTCCCCAGTTTATCGTGTAAAAACAATGTCCCAGTGCGCATGGGCATACTCAAGGGCGTAAAAATAATATCCAATACATGCAAAGGGTAGGCCATAAAATGCGAAAAACTAATCCTATTTCGATTCGCATATATCTTAGGTAAAATTTCTCCAAACATCAATATCAAAAAAGTAGCCAATACAACTTCCAATAGAAATTTCACCGAAATAAAATCAAATAATGTATACTCCATATTGGCAAACAGAACATCGCCAATAGCACTGAATAAGAGTACCACTCCAATATTAATGGTATTATTGGCAATTAATATGGTAGCCAACAGCTTTTTAGGCCGTTCCAAAAGTTTTAGTACTGTCTTCCCGGTTGGTGTTTTTTCCTCTTCTATTTGATTCATATCTGTAGGAGATAGACCAAAAAAGGCAACTTCGGCCCCAGATATTAGCGCAGAGCATAGCAATAATAGAATAAGCACAATAAGTTCTAATGCGACTGCACTATCAAAAAAGGCAACATCCAATATAAAACTCAGGGGGTCAGGGTCCAATAGTTACGGTTTAATTTTAATTCTCTTAGAATGGTAAATCATCATCTTGTTCAGGTTCGTTTGCGGAGCTTGTTTCTTTGGAGGTATGCCCTGCACTTGTTGAAAGATGTTGCGGCGAAGTTCCTCCTGCATTGGATTGCGCATTGGAAATACTCTCTTTTTTCGTGGAGAGAAAAGTAAATTCCTGCACGTGCACCTCTGTAGTATATCGTGTAACCCCATCTTCGCCCTGCCATTGTCTATTTTTCAATCTTCCTTCCACATAAATCTTATCGCCTTTGCTCAGGTATTTTTCACATATCTCCGCTGCTTTATTGCGTACTACGATATTATGCCAATCTGTATTAGTGACCTTCTCTCCGGTTTGTCTATTGGTATACGTCTCATTGGTAGCCAAGGGAAAACGCGCAATACAATTCCCTCCTTCAAAATAATGCGTCTTTACTTCATCTCCCAGATGCCCGATCAACATCACTTTGTTTAATGTACCACTCATATTCTTTCTTCTTTTTTATGACACTCCATCAATAACATAAGATACGGATAAAGCCTTCTAATTTGAAAGCATTTTCTGCTTCATATATCAAAAATACGAATTTTTAAATGCATTTATAAAATCAGCAATCAAAACGGGGACAGCATAATCTTCCAGATTTTCTATAGCAATTCCATTTTTTAATTGCTCGTCGGTTTCCACGATCCAAAACTTCGTATGCAAATGTTGATGAGACAGTTTGTGTACAATCTTTTTGCCGGCATTGAACTCATAAGACCGTATTACCTTGCTAATGGGCACTACTTCAAAAAGTTTATCCTTTAGCTCTGACAACTCAATTTCCGTAGTAGATTCCCAAAGGGGAAATTCAAATAAGTTTTGCCAAATTCCTTTTCCCAATCGTTGCTGAAGTAGTGTTCTTCCTTGGGGATCTATTGCCATGATATAATTAAAGTAACGTTCCTTGACCTTATTCTTTTTTATTTTTACAGGCAATGTTGTCACCGTATTCTGTTGTAGGGACACACAGCTTTCATTGAGTGGACAGTGTAGGCAATACGGTTTTTTAGGGGCGCATTGAATAGCGCCAAATTCCATGATACCCTGATTGTAATCCCTAACATTGGAGGTATCCATTACTTCTCTTGCCAAGTTTTTAAAATAACGAATGCCTTCCGTGCTATTGATAGGAGTGTCTATTCCAAAGTATCGTGCCAGTACACGATATACATTTCCGTCCACCACAGGTTCGGGGGCATTGAAACAGATAGAGGCAATGGCGCTGGCCGTATAATCTCCCACTCCTTTTAATTTTAAAAGTCCTTTATACGAATTGGGAAAATTTCCCCCGTATTCTTCAGAAATCAGCTTTGCCGTGGCATGAAGGTTTCTGGCCCTGGAGTAGTATCCAAGTCCCTGCCATAACTTCAGCACCTTTTCTTCCGGGGCCTCTGCCAAATCGTGCACCGTGGGAAAATGTTCCAGAAACTTCAAATAATAGGGTGTTCCCTGTGCAACACGTGTTTGTTGCAACATGATTTCAGACAACCATATTTTGTATGGTTCGGTACTATTTCGCCAAGGAAGTGACCTCTTATTTTCGGCGTACCAAAGGAGAATTTTTTCAGAAAAGGACATCAATAAAAATACTAAAGTCCAAAAGTAATGGTTTAAAGACTTAAAATTAGTTCTTTAGGATAAAAGATTGAATTTAATTTATATATTTGCAACCCAAAAAAATTACACTAAGAAAATTATAAAAATAAAATGACTAAAGCGGATATTGTTACGAAAATCTCAGAAAAACTGGGAATTGAAAAAGGAGACGTTCAAGCAACTGTTGAATCTTTTATGGAAGAAGTAAAGTCTTCCTTGGAGAGTGGAGACAACGTATATTTAAGAGGGTTTGGAAGTTTTATCATAAAAACTAGAGCCGAAAAAACAGGTAGAAACATTTCAAAAAATACTACCATAAAAATTCCGGCGCACAACATTCCTGCATTTAAACCAGCCAAGGTTTTTGTAGAAGGAGTAAAAAGCAACGTACACGTTAAATAAAATATTAATCCAAAAAGTAGAATTTTATGCCGAGTGGTAAAAAAAGAAAAAGACATAAGGTAGCTACCCACAAACGTAAGAAACGTAGGAGAGCTAACCGACACAAGAAAAAGTAGTTCTAGCAGCTACTTTTTCCTTTTACACGTTCTTTGACATAGGAATTCTGAAAAAAGAATTTCGGCAGATGTATCTATCTGTTTCAATCATTGTTTAATCAATTTATCCCCTCGCGATACTATAATCGTGGCAGGGGTAAGTACAAATACATTCCAGGTGAATAGAGAATTGATCATACGATCTAGTTCCGATGCCGTAGATTTTGCCTTACTTAAAGATGGAAAACTAACTGAATTGCATAAAGACGAGGACAGTAACGATTTTGCTGTTGGCGATATTATGATTGCCAAAGTGAGAAAACCCGTTACTGGTTTAAATGCTGCTTTTGTAAACGTGGGCTATGAAAAAGATGCCTTTTTACATTACCATGATTTGGGACCACAGCTCTCCTCTATGCTTAAATTCATCAAAAAAGTCAGTACAGGTCGTTTAAAAGATTACACCTTAAAAGACTTTCCATTTGAAAAAGACATTGACAAAAATGGGGTCATCACAGACGTCATTAAAGCCAATCAATCCTTATTAGTACAAATTGTCAAAGAGCCTATTTCCACAAAAGGACCCCGTATAAGTTCAGAATTATCATTAGCTGGGCGTTATTTGGTTATGGTTCCTTTTTCCGATCGCGTTTCTGTTTCCCAGAAAATAGAGAGCAAGGAGGAAAAAGATCGCTTAAAAAGACTCGTACGAAGTATCAAACCAAAAGGGTTTGGTGTCATCATAAGGACTGTGGCAGAAGGCAAAAAAGTTGCAGAACTAGACAAAGATTTAGAAAACTTGCTGGACAAATGGTCCACCATGTGCAAAAAACTGTATAAAGCACCCCATCCGTCCAAAGTATTGGTCGAGTTGAACAGGGCTTCATCTATCTTAAGGGATATTTTTAACGATTCCTTTACTGCAATCCAAGTAGATGATAAAATGCTCTACGGTCAAATTAAAGACTATGTACAGGAAATTGCACCACAGAAAGAATCTATTGTAAAATTGTATAACTCTTCTGTACCGATTTTTGAAAAATTCGGAATAGAACGACAAATAAAAACTTCTTTTGGCAGAACTGCTTCCATGAGTAAGGGAGCTTATCTCATAATAGAACATACCGAAGCCCTACACGTTATTGATGTGAATAGTGGCAATCGTTCCAATAAAGCCAAAAATCAAGAAGACACTGCATTGGAGGTTAATTTATTGGCCGCTTCAGAAATAGCACGTCAACTTAGACTGCGTGATATGGGAGGCATCATTGTTGTGGATTTTATTGACATGTCCAGAGCCGATCATCGAAGAAAGCTTTTTGATCATCTTAGAGATGAAATGAAGGATGATAGGGCCAAGCATAAAATATTACCCCCTAGCAAATTTGGGCTTATACAAATTACAAGACAACGAGTAAGACCTGAGATGAATATAAAAACAAGTGAGGAAAATCCCAATGGCCAAGGCCAAGAAGTAGAAGCTCCCATTGTTTTAATCGATAAAATCAATGCCGATTTAGAAAAATTATTGAAAGGCCCTGCAGCGGGCAATGGCATTACATTGAACATTCATCCATTCATAGCAGCTTACTTAACAAAAGGGTTGATGTCCATGCGTTTCAAATGGTTTTTGGACCATAAAAGATGGATTAAAATACAACCAAGAGATGCGTATACGTATCTTGAATACCGTTTTAAAAACAACGACGGAAAAACCATATATTAAAACATTTAAAGGCGATACTAGTATTACTAGTGTCGCTTTTTTTTTACAATTAACTCTGGTTTTTGTACTTTGACAAAAAACTTAATCCCCGATATGAAAGAATACAAAGTAGAGTCGTTTATTCTGTATAGCAAGTTATCCTTGGATTCCAAACATATTTTAAAAGATTCCACAAAGAAAATTCAAGCTATTTTAGATGAATATGCTAAAGATGGTTGGCAATTATCTTCTACCGATGCGACTAATTTTGGTGCTGCCGTGTATTACTACCTTTATTTTGAACGTAGCATTTAAAGGAGATCGCCATTAGTATGTTTTTTTTACGCCTTCCTAAAATATTCTGGAGCCCTAAAGGCAACGATGTCCAAGGTTAAAATCTATTGGCTATTATCTTAAAAAATAAAAATTGCTATCTTGGCAATCGATGTGCCCTACAAAGCACTTCCTAACCAACTATAAAATGACTTGTAAAAATTGTACAGCGGCCCTATCTGCTGAAAATAATTTTTGTGCTTCTTGTGGTGCCAAAATAATCAAGGATCGCATTACTGTAAAAAACTTGATTGCCGATCTTTTAAATGCTATTGGATGGGATAATAAATACTTTAAGACCATTAAAGCGTTGATTCTTCAACCAGGGCAACTTTTCAGGGAATATCTAGGGGGAGCCCGAAAAAAATATATGACTCCTTTTAGTTTTTTGGGAATTGGGGTAACTATCGCTTTATTTATTTTCAACATTTTTTCGGAACAATTCATTGCAATTACAACGGAATCCAGTTCGCAAACGAATGAATTCATGATCAATTTTATGAAAGAAAAGTTTGGAGATGCCGTAGATACCGATCAAATGCGAGCCGATGCAGAAGCAACATCCCAGCAATACGCCTTACTATATTTAAAATATTTTAATGTGTTTGTCATACTTTTGATGCCATTATATGCTTTTATGAGTTCTCTTGTATATAGAAAATCCCATAGCTATGGAGAACATTTTGTGATTAATTGCTATATCCTTGGCCTGAGTTTTCTAGCAACTTCCATTTTCTTTGTGATCAGCCTTTTTACAGCTCCCTATTTTTATTATATCACCATCCTATTGCTTATTTTTTATTACACCTATGCCTATGGAAGATTGTATCAATTTTCCGTAAAACAGTCCGTAATAAAATTGTTAAAGTTTGTAGGGATACTGATCCTCTTCATTCCTGTTTTTCTAATTTTAATGGTCATTCTAGGAATTCTTGTGGCAATCATTATTGCTGTATTAAAAAGGTTTTAATTTTAATTGTTCCCCTTCCATTGCAACGAAAAACCTACACCCTGACTGAAGCTCAAAAAAAATTGGAACGTTATTGTGCCTACCAGGAGCGCTGTCATAGAGATGTTACTACCAAGCTAAAGGAAATGCATATGATTCCTGAAGCCATTGATAATATCGTATCAGCACTTATACAAGATAATTATTTGAATGAGGAACGTTTTGCCCGTAGTTATGCCCGAGGGAAATTCAACATTAAAAAATGGGGAAGAAATCGAATCGTAAATGAGTTAAAACAACGCAATATTTCCCGATACAATATTAAAGCGGCCTTGTCCGAAATAGATCCAGAACAATACCATGAGACGTTGGACACGCTTGTCGAAAAAAAATGGGCCAGTCTTACAGACACCGATCTTCAAAAAAAGAAAAGGAAATTATTGAACTACCTGTTATACCGAGGTTGGGAAAGCCAATATGTTTATGAAAAAATACAATCATTAGAGGTATAGTTTTCATATTCGAAAATTATTTCAAAATAACTACCCGCGATACACTACAATTTGTATATTTTTATTATTTTCGACAAATAGAAAATAATCACACCAATAACCAAATCATGAACACCAACAATTTCCTATTTTTTTTCTTGTTATTTTGTATCAATGCACATGCACAGGTTTCCTTCGAAAAAGGGTATATTATTGACAATGCGGGTAAACGGACGGATTGTTGGATTAAAAATGTGGATTGGCGACAAAATCCATCCGAATTTGAATATCGATTGACCAGTGATAATCCAATTCAAAAAGGATCATTGCAGAATATTACCGAATTTGCCATTCTTAACACACCTCACAAATACGTAAGGGCCAAAGTAAAAATAGAAGTATCTCCACGTGCCACAAAAGAGCTAAGCAAAACGAAAGAGCCATTGTTTGAAGAAAAAAATTGTTTTCTAAAAGTACTGGTAGATGGAAAGGCAAGGCTTTATGAATATAATAAGTCTAGAATCATCAATTATTTATTTCGTGTAGATAATGAACCTATTACAACATTAATCTTCAAGAAATATCTCCTTTCAACCTATAGCATAGCAGAAAACACTACCTATAAAAAACAGTTATGGGATGCATTAAAATGCCAGGATATTACTTCGAAAGATCTTAGTCGACTTAAATTTAAAAAAAAGGAGTTGATTTCTTTGTTTGGTAAATACCATCTATGCAATGGCATTGAATACACTGCATTAAAGAAGAAAAATACAAGAGAATCTATAAAGTTCGCCATTAAAGGGGGCGTAGGTTTTAGTCAAGCCGACATTACATTCAATGGGAGCAGTTCTCAGGATTTTGGCTTGGATTTCCCCAACGAGGCATCCCCTAGGATAGGAGTAGAAGTTGAGTTTATTTTCCCGTTCAACAAAAACAAATGGTCCTTTTTTGTGCAACCCTTGTTTCAATCCTATACCACTGATGGCACGAATCTTATGCCGTCGCAAGAAGTTGATTTTGACTACAAATCCATTGAAACTACCCTAGGGATTAGACATTATAGCTTTTTAACAGATAGTTCCAAACTATTTTTTAATGCCGGGATTATTATTGACGCTCCCATAAATTCCAGAATTGATTTTGAAAATAGAGTCAACGCCTTTGAAATTGAGACCCAAAGTGCCTTTAACTTAGGATTGGGGTATACTTTTAAAGATAGCTATAGTATTGAAGTTAATTATACTGCCAGCAGACAACTGCTTACAAATTTTGCAACAATATCCTCAACCTATACCAACTTCTCCTTAATTCTGGGGTATCGTATTTTTTAAGGTCTCTCAAAAAAACAATGGTTACACCTCCAAAGCCCTATGCGTTCTTAAAATAGCCTGTTCATTCTTCCAATCAATCCATTTTTGTCCTTTTACACGGCGCATCAAATTGTCATAATACCGCATAATAAATACATTATATAGGGCTTTGCCCAAATTTTTAGGGTTTCTGGGAATGGCACGAAGGCTCATGGAAAACCCAGGCGTAATATATTTCATATGGTGCCAGTATCCTTCGGGCATATACAGGATTTCCCCATGTTCCAAATGCGTTTTATACCCAGTGACATTTTTAAGGGCCGGCCATTGCTCATAATCCGGATTGGAGAAATCAATGCTTTCGTGGGTGATTAAGGCATGGGGAACTTTGTACAAAAATTTGTTCTGCGATTGCGAGAATAGAATACACTCTTTTTTTCCTTCAAAATGAAAATGGAAGATATTGGCCAAATCAATATCGTAATGCATAAAGGTATGGGAATCCATTCCTCCAAAAAATAACATGGGCAATCCTTTCATCAAGCGCAATCCAAAGTCCGGATAGCTAAAATCTTCCTGTAAGCGCGGCACTTCTTTTAAAATATTCCAAAGGAAAATGCGATATTTGGTAGGCTCTCTTTTCAAGAGATCAATATAATCCGTCATTTTCATTTTGGCATGAGGCTCATTGAAACCGTCTTCATGATCTACAGGTCGGTCATCATAAAGGGGTACCGTAATATCTCCGGCAATTTCCCTCATATATTCTAGGTTCCACTTGGTATAGGCGGGCCAATCTTTAACAAACTGTTCTATAACAACAGGTTTCTGAGGCTTAAAGTAATTGGCGATAAAAGCTTCTTTGGTAATTGTCTTTACCCTTGGAATATCCTTTAAATTCAATGATAGTCGTGTTGATGTTAACCATCAAATTTAAAAAAATACGGCAAATAAAATCTTAAAATTTTCTTATTCTCCTATCGTTTTTGGGCCAACTTTGCTTTTTCATTGCGTTCAATGGTATGATTTGGTCTCGTCCACTTTGGTTTTTCCCCTAAAGCTTCATATTGGGAATCAGCAGCTTCCACTGTTTTTGGCTGTGAAATCTTCGTAAAAGGCTTTTGCGGATTTAAGCCCAGTAATTTAAACATTTCCATATCCTCATTGACATCAGGGTTGGGTGTTGTCAGCAATTTATCGCCTGCAAAAATGGAATTTGCCCCTGCAAAAAAGCACATCGCCTGACCTTCCCTACTCATTTGAGTACGTCCTGCTGAAAGTCGCACTTGGGTCTCGGGCAGTACAATTCTAGTGGTTGCAACCATACGGATCATATCCCATATGGAAACAGGTTCCATTTCTTCCATGGGCGTCCCTTCTACAGGAACCAATGCATTGATGGGTGTGGACTCCGGCTGTGGGCTCAAAGAAGATAGGGCCACAAGCATTCCCGCTCTGTCTTCCAATTGTTCTCCCATTCCTATAATTCCTCCACTACAGACCGTTACATTACTTTTCCTTACGTTTTCTATGGTATCCAAACGATCTTCAAAAGCACGGGTAGATATCACATCCTTATAATAATCTTCAGAAGTATCTAGATTATGATTATACGCATACAATCCAGCTTCTGCTAAACGCTTCGCCTGATTTTCGGTCAACATTCCCAAGGTACAGCAGACTTCCATATCCAATTTATTAATGGTACGCACCATTTCCAGCACTTGTTCAAACTCAGGTCCGTCCTTGACATTTCGCCATGCCGCTCCCATACATACTCTTGAACTCCCGGAGGCCTTGGCACGTAATGCCTGTGCTTTGACATGGGAAACCGTCATTAAATCATTGCCTTCGATATCGGTATGGTAACGGGCAGCCTGAGGGCAATACCCGCAATCTTCCGGACATCCTCCTGTTTTTATGGATAATAAGGTAGATACCTGAACGGTATTAGGGTCATGATGTTCCCTATGAATAGTTGCCGCGTTATACAATAACTCCATAAGTGGGGTATTGTAAATTTCCATGATTTCTTCCTTAGTCCAATCGTGCCTAACTGTAGTCATATGTAATCTGTTATTGCTACTTCTGAAATTTTCATCAAAAATAGCCTTTAATAATTAGAAAACGTAAAAATCAAAACCTAAAAAAGACCTATCGACAAGATTATGTGACAGGCCTTTTCCTCGGTTTGGCTTGATTGAAAACTATTCTTCCGTTTCTTTATCCGAAGTATCCGCCTCTGCATCAGATGTGATCGTCGTCTCTTCGTCCACTCCTTTTCCTTTGAGGTATTCAGGCAATTGCATTCCCGCCATATTGAACATTTCCTGTAAAGGAGGTACGGATTTGTACATTCCAGAAATAAAGTTGGAAGTAGAATTTTTACCGTCTTTTCCGTTCCCACTATCCCAGACCGTAACTTTATCAATTTTAATATTCTTGATGGCCTCAGCCTGAGTTTTGACCAATTCCGGAAGTTTGTCCGCTACTAATAATAATACCGCATCCTTAGGGTTATCACCGGCTGCTTTCACAATTTCATCCAAACCTTGGGCCTGTTTGGTCAATACTTCGAACAATCCTTGGGCCTCTGCCTGTGCTTTGAACAAAATAGCGTCTGCTTCCCCTTTTGCTTTTCTACGGATACGTTCCGCTTCAGCTTCTGCATCGATCTCTGCTTTTCGTTTGTCAATTTCAGCAGGTACAATAACATCGGCCATCTGCGAACTTCGCTCCCGTTCTGCCCTGGCAATTTCTGCATCTTTTTCAGCCGCATAGGATTCTTCCAAAGCCTTTGCCGATTGTACTTTTTCTGCGGCAATCGCGGTACGCTCAGCTTCCGCCTCTCGCTGTCTTCGCAAAGAATCGGAATTCGCCACATTGATTTTTGCAATATTTTCCCCTTCTACGGCCTGGGCATTGGCCGCAGCAACCTGAGTTCGTTGATCTTGTACTGCATTGGCTTCCCCAATGGAACCATCTCTATTTTTTTCTGCTACGGATTTACGAGCAGCATTGATCGCATGTGCGGCCGCTTCTTTTCCTAGGGCCTCAATATATCCAGACTCGTCTACAATATCCGTGATATTTACATTGATCAATTTAAGTCCTACTTTCTTCAATTCCGATTCTACACTTTGGGAAATATTGGATAGGAACTTATCCCGGTCGGAGTTGATCTCTTCAATATCCATGGAAGCTACCACCAGACGTAACTGACCAAAGATGATTTCTTTTGCCAAATCCTGTACTTCTTGCATTCCTAATCCCAACAGACGTTCTGCAGCATTTTGCATTACTCCGGGTTCGGTAGAAATACCAATGGTAAACCTAGAGGGTACGTTTACCCTTATATTCTGTCTACTCAAAGCATTTGTTAAATCTACTTCAATAGAAATAGGTGTTAGATCCAAAAACTCATAGTCTTGGATCACAGGCCAAATGAAGGCTGCTCCACCGTGGATACATTTTGCGGAATTTCCGGATCCTACTTTTCCGTACACCACAAGAATACGATCGGATGGACATCGTTTATAACGACGTATGAATGAAATAATAATGATAAAGAGAAACAAGATTGCTACCCCGATGGCAATCAAGGTAGCGGATCCCGATTCTCCAAATTGTAATGGTAATGCTAACATAGTTGGTTATTTATTTAAGAGTTCAACAATTAATATTCCGTTATCGGTCACTTCCTTTACGCGAACAACATTTCCTAAGACAAGATCAGTATCTTCATCGGTCAAGGCATCGAGTTCCCGTAAGGTCCCTTGTACTGTAATACTCACTTTTCCCATGCTGCCGCGATCGGCCCCTATGGTCAAATACACTTCTCCTATAAGATTAAGGGCATTTTTTAAATTGAGGGTTCCACTGCTTTGCAGTTTTCCTAGATAGTAAAATAGGGAGGCCATGGCCAACATCATGAGCAAGCCACAAATGACCGATATTAAAATGGTAATTCCTTTTCCCAATCCGGCGTCCATACTGGCAATTCCAGCCCAGCCAAAGATGGCAAAAAAACCGGATAAGTTCTTAAAAGAGAGAAATTGAAAATCCACACCAGTATCCCCATCGATTTCGGCATCTACATCCCCATCGATTCCATCGGCATCTCCTCCAATGAACATGAGTAGAATAAATATCAGCATTACAAAAGTGGCTAATATCGCTGTAGTCCAATAAATCTTTTCAAACAAAGTCAAAGCGGTGAACCATGCTTCCATACATTTTCGGTTTTTAGGTTTACAGTGTTAAGATAGAAATAATTTGATTATTTTCTATGCGTTTTTGGTAAGTAGTACCGATACGGCATTTCCGCCGAAGCCTACGGCATTTACAATAATGGTATTGATTTTTTGTTCGGCCGGAACATCCTGTACATACGGAACTCCTATAAACTCTTGGCGCAGTAACATTAAAATCGCCAATTCTATGTTGAGCATTCCCGAAGCTCCGAAGGTGTGACCTACTTTCCATTTGTTAGTAGTCAACAAAGGCATTTTGTTACAAAAAATCTTTTCAATCGCATTTTTTTCTGATAAATCCCCTTTGATGGTTCCCGGCGCATGCATGACAATCACATCCACATCTTCAGGAGACATCCTACCTAAAGCCATCTTCATAGAATCCTGAAAACACTGGGCATCTGTCGAAATGGATATGTTGTGTTCCAAAGGTTCCGTTGCATACCCTATCCCTGCAATTATCGCAAGCGCATTTTTAACACCCCCTTTTTCCAAACAGGCCATTGCAGCCCCTTCTCCCAGTATCATGGAATTCTGTTTTTTATCCAAATCCATTGCTCGACAGGGATATCCCTGGGGTGTAATGGCTTTTTTCAAACTTCCATGTTCCACAGTGCTCTTTGCGTAAATTTTCAAGGCCTTCATTTGTGCCAAAGTAAAAGGCGTAAGAGGTGCTTCACTCCCTCCGACCATAAATTTATTCGCCATCCCACTGCTGATCCAAGCTACGCCATTTAAAAGTGCATGTAATGCGGTAGAACAGGTTATGGAATGCGAAATCTCGGGGCCCCTTGTTTGTAGATCATGGGCAATCCAGGATGAAATATTCCCTAAGGTAGTGGTAGGGGAGGCCAAGGTAGTAGCACGCTCTTTTTCAAGAAATTCTTCATGGTATTGCTCAAACAGCGCAGTTGCTCCTCTTGAAGAACCAACATTGATTCCAAAATTATCCTTTCCGGACCATCCTGCTATTTGCATTGCTTTTCGGGCAGCAAAGAGGGCATAAAGTACGCTAGCATCGAGATTCTTATATTTTGAATCTCCTTTTTTTAAGTCCGAAATCTCCTTTAAGGCATGTTCTGGCAAAGACGCCACCCAACTTGTACTGCCCCCAATTTTTTTTTCCGTAAAAGCGTGATTATGGTTCTTATAATTGTTCCAAATCTCTTCCAAAGAAATTCCTAAGGGAGAAATAGAAGCAATAGCGGTAATGGATATCAATTGCTGCAAGCTGGTTTTCTTTTCTGCAAAAATAAAAGTTCTTATCTTCATACTATACTTTAAAATCAAAAAAAAGAATGAATAATGAACTTGTACCGCAGCCAAGTTGGTGGAAAAGAAATTGGAAATGGGTAGTTCCCGTAGGTGGCTGCCTTACCATCATCATTCTTTTTGTTGTTTTTCTTGGCTCATTGTTTTACGGTATCACTACCGTGATGGAGGAATCACAACCCTACGAATACGCTTTTGAATTAATCAACCAAGACGAAAAAATCATTGAACTACTGGGCTCGCCCATTGAAAAAGATGGAATGGTACAGGGAAGCGTCAATTGGAACAATGGACGTAAATCCTCAAATCTAACCATACCCATTGCCGGTCCTAAAGGCAAGGGAACGCTATATGTTGATGCACGGGGCATCGATGATACTTGGACCTATGATAGGATAGAGGTTCTGATTCCCGATAATGGGCTCATTGACCTTCTTGAAACACAGAAAATAGAATAATATATATCTAGACAAGCTCCAGTGCTTTCTCGATACTGGAGTATATCTTTTGCAATTGCTGATCGGTGATTACATAAGGGGCCTGGATATAAATGGTATTGCCCAAAGGTCGTAAGAATACCCCATTGTCCATAAAGTGGGCAAAGAGCTTATCCCTTAGGTTTCCATAACGCTCCATTTGCACTTCCAAATCCAAGGCATAAATAATCCCCAACTGCCGCGTTTGTCTTACTTTAGGGTGTTTCTTTATCCGCGCATCGAACTCCTGATGCGCTGCGGTTATACGCTGAATGTTTTCTTGGATTTCCGTACTCTGCAGCAATTCTATTGCAGCCAAAGCAGCGCTACAGGCCAGCGGATTGCCCGTATAGGTATGTCCATGAAATAGTCCATGGGCAATTTCATCACTATAAAAAGCATCATACACTTTTTGGGAACAACTGGTGACCGCCATAGGAAGCAACCCCCCCGTTAAGGCTTTGGACATACACATGATATCTGGCTTGGATGCCATATGATCAGAGGCAAAATACGTTCCCGTTTTTCCAAAACCGGTCATGACCTCATCTGCTATGGTTATTACCTTGTGGGCTTTCAAGTATTCCAAAATGGTATTCAAGCCTTCCTTATCATGCATCTTCATGGCAGCAGCACCTTGCACCAAGGGTTCATAAATAATTCCTGCAACTTTTTCTTCTGCCAGATACTCTTTTAATAGATCCAAAATCGTCTGGATATTTTCCTTGCTGGGTACGGGAATCCGTTTTACCGCAATAAAGAAATCTTCAAAAGGGCCATTGTAGACCGACAGACCAGATACGGACATTGCACCAAAAGTATCTCCATGGAAGCCTTCTTCAAAAGCAAGGAGTACATTTCGTCTTTCCCCTTGATTAAAATGATACTGCAAGGCCATTTTAATTCCGATTTCAGTGGCTGTTGAACCATTATCCGAGAAAAAGAGTTTTTCCTGATTTTCAGGTAAAATCTTGATAAGCTCCTCCGAAAGTCGTACCGCTGGCTCATGGGTAAAACCACTAAAAACCACCTGATCTAATTGTTGCATTTGAGCATAAACCCGATCTAAGATATACGGATTGCAGTGACCGTACATACAAGTGTACCAGGAAGCAATGCCATCGATATAGGTTCGATCATTCTCATCGTATAGCAGTGACTCTTCTGCTTTTACAATTCCCAGCATCCTTGGATGTAATTTATGTTGGGTCAAAGGATGCCATAAGTGTTTTTTATCCCGTTCCGAAAGATTTTTGCTGCCCATAGAATTTTATATGTTGGCTTTATTTATCTTGCAAATATGGGAAATTCAGCCCAAATAAAATGTTAACCGACCATGCTTAAAAAAGCAATTCATTTTTTTACACCTGCTTACCAAAAATTGACCCATAGAACAGTACTTCTACTTTTAAGTGGTATTGCTCTCTTTGTACGCTTTCCTTTTTTCTTTCGCGATTATATAGATAGGGACGAGAGCACCTTTATTCTTTTGGGACAATCTTGGGTGGAAGGAAATCTGCCCTATACGGAACTTTGGGACTTAAAACCTCCTTTGGTGTATTTGTTTTTTGCAGGCATTATCGCTGTATTTGGAAAAAGTTTTTTTGCCATTCGACTTGTCGGTGCCCTGATGGTGGCCTCCACGGCCTTCTTCTCCTATAAAATCAGTGAACAACTGACAAGCTCCAAAAAAACTGCTTTCTGGACCGCCGTTGTTTGTATTGCCTTGCAAAGTATGTTTGGCAGCTTACAGGGGGTGATGTCAGAACATTTGTGCATTGCCTTCTTTATGCCCGCACTCTATTTGCTCCTTCAACGACCCAAATGGTACCTGTCTGCCCTGTCCGGGATTCTTATGGGGTGTTCTGTAATGATTAAATTAAATATGGCCTATCCCATTCTTTTTGTGGGACTCTATTTTCTTTTTGCCCGTTTTCGAAAAAAACAATTTAAGCTGGGTGTCTCCAATGCATTGGCTTTCGGTATCGCCATTGTTTTGGTCATCCTCGGAACTATTTTTCCTTATTACTTGGAAGGCCATCCAGAAATCTGGTGGAAATCTGTCATCCTCGCTCCTTTGGAATATTCAAGTTCAAAACGATATTCCATTTTTAAGCTGGCTCCTATGATTCTTGTCGTAGCTATGTTTTTGTTCTTAGCCTTTAGGAAAAAGCTTTTGGATAAGAAGTCTATGGAAATCCAAGTACTTTCCATTTCCATTCTTGGGGTATTGCTCTCCTTTATTCAGGGGGGAAGAATTAACGGGCACTACCTCATTCAATTGCATCCCATAATTATTGTCTTGGTTGGAATTGTAGTCAGCAAAATTTCTGTCTTTAAAAAATTTGACTATCGTCCTTTCGTATTTTTTTTGGTACTCCTACTCCCAATGGAAGCCTACCTAGAGTACACTGCCATTGTAAAGAATAAGATCAACAAAGGCCGTTTCTATAATGGGGAAGGAATAGATGTACCGCAATACCTCATGGACAATGCAATGGACACAAGCAATGTCCTATTTACAGAATATCATATTGGGTATTGGGTTTTAGGAACCAAACCTTTAACCAAGGCAGCCACACATCCCAGCAATATTTGCAGGGAAGAAATCTTTCCTTTTTATGACAATCCCAGAAAAACCACCATGGAAGAATTGCGGTTTATCCTTGAAGATATTCAACCCAAAACGATTGTAACGCGGAAGAATAGATTGGTTTTTGATAAAAAAGCCGTAGAAGCCAATACCTTTATCGATGCTTATTTACTAAAACACTATAAAAGCATCAAGACGTTGGGCAAGGCAGAAATTTATCAACGGTTAGAGCAATTCTAAGTTGCCCCTTAAAGCTGCCGCATACTTTTTAATCACCGCAGCATTGAAAGACGGTTCTTCTGAAATTCGTCCAATAACGGGGACTCCGGTTTTCTTTACAATAATGTCTTCTGTAGTCGGATGCGGATCTCCACTGAAAAGCAATGCTACTTTGTAGCCTCTTTGTTGCAACCATCCAATAGTTAAAAGGGAATGATTGATACTTCCTAAATAATGGCGTGAGACCACGATGACCTTATAATTGGGTTTAATAATATCTAAGATGGTATCATCATCATTTAAGGGAACCAAAAGACCTCCTGCCCCCTCAATGACAAGGGTATTTGTAGTACTTGGAGCTACAATTTTCCTCAAATCAATATGAACCCCATCTATTGCCGCTGCAGCGTGTGGGCTCATAGGTGTATTCAAAGCATAGCTATTGGGGTGTATTTTAGTTTTGGAATTAGAGATGAGATCAGCAATCTTATGACTATCCGAATGTGCTAAATCCCCTGCCTGAATAGGCTTCCAGTAATCTGCCTCCAAGGCCTCTGTAATAATGGCCGACGCGATGGTCTTTCCTACCTCCGTGGATATTCCCGTGACAAAAAATTGTTTCATTTGGACTAAGGTTTAGTGATCATATTACAGTTTAGACATTTGTATTTTCGCTTTTCAAAAAAAGGAAACAGTTTATGGAATATGCTCTTCCGTTCATAGTAGGTTTCCGATTTTTGAGCGCCACAATTTGGGCAAACAATAGGTTTGCCATGATCATCAATGGCATAATTTCTTATCTCATTATATATTTCCAGTGCTCTGTCCTTATCCAAGGTGTACACCTGGAGTTTTACCCCTCCAATGGCACTACTGATCAAAGGATCGGAATTCAAGGTATTTTCATCGCGTAAAAAGACGGGAATACCTTCCGATTCCAATTTCCCTTTAATAATTTGAACATCGGCCACGAATTCAAAAGCTCCCAACGTATAAAATTCTTGCTCCATTATTCTTTCAACTGATTTGACAATTCTTGTAATACTACTTTTATTTCTTCTTTTTTAGTATAACTATGGATACAGAAGCGCAAACGTTCCTCTCCTTCCGGTACCGTGGGCGAAAGTATCGGCTTTACCTCAAAACCTTTTTCCTGTAATTTCTTGGCCACAGCCTTCACTTGATCATTTCCCGGGATTATATAGCTATGAATGGCGGAATCACTGGGAATAAAGTTTTTTCGAAGTCCCACTTCCTTCAATTCTTCCTTAAAAGACGCTATGTTTTGTAGCAGTAACTTTCTGGATTGTTCCCCTTCTGAACTCTCCATAAAATTATAGGCCGCCAAAATACTGGCCAGGGCGTGCGGTGGCAAAGCCGTAGTATAGATAAAACTACGTGCAAAATTTATGAGATAATCCCTGAGTTCACCACATCCTAGGATTGCTGCTCCATGACATCCCATGGCTTTTCCGAAAGTGATAATGCGCGCAAACACTTTATCGGCAATTCCCAATTTTTGTACCAATCCTTCCCCATGGGTGCCGAAAACACCTATAGCATGGGCTTCATCAATAATTAAATGATAGTGATTTTCTTTACAAAAATGTCCAAAAGCCATCATATTGGGCATATCTCCATCCATAGAAAAAATGGCTTCGGTAACTATATATATTTCAGTAGCCTCATCGGTACGCTCTCTGGTAAGCAATGTTCCTATTTTCTTCTTGAGATCCTCCAGGTCGTTATGCTTAAACTTATAACTTTTGGCATTTCCCATTAGTATTCCGTCTCGAATACTGGCATGAACAAACTCATCATAAAAAACAAAATCCCCTCGTTGTGGCACTGCGGAAAAAAAACCGATATTGGCATCGTAACCTGAATTAAACACCAATGCTGTTTCTGCCCTGTGCCATTTGGCCAAATGACGTTCCACTTCCTGACAAAAGGCATGATTCCCGGAAATCAGACGAGATCCCGTTGCACCGTTCCTCATCGCATTTTTTTCACGTAATATCTCTGTTGTGGCTTCAAAAATGCTCGTATTTTTGGCAAACCCGAGATAATCATTGGAGGTAAAATCTACCGTATTCTGACAAACTGAAAGGGTACGAACTGCATTTACTGCTTCGCGCTTTTTCATTTTTTCTTTCAATTTTTTCGGAAAATTTACCATGGGCTAAAGATAAGGCATCCCATCATAAAAAGTAAAACCTCCTTCTTTTAAGGCTCTAATTAGCATTAAATAATATGATCACAACAGTGAAATCACGCACCCCAAATCATCAAAAACAAGACCTTATTTTCATTTATTTAGGGTACTCGCTTTAGAAAACACTTCGTTTTTGAATTACATTGTAGGAAATACAAACAAAAAATCCTTTATATCATGAAAAAAATCTTAAAGATTGATGGTGCCAAAGTATTGGGCAAAAAAGAACAAATTAAAATTATGGGAGGTTACGGAAGTTCTTTCAATTGTTGCGGCCCAAATAAATGTAGGGTAAACTTCCCAGGAGGGAGTTTTTGTGAGCCTGGAAGGTGCACTTCCAATGGCGGTTGTATTTTTTACTAGAAAATAAAGCCCATAGCAGGTAAAAGGATTCTTTACAGACAAGAATCCTTTTCTTTTTCTTAAAGTTTCCATATTCCATCATTGATTACAAGCAGCCCTAAAACCGTATACATTTTTAAATTATATTCGCTTTAGAAAAAGACTCTATATCATGCGAACTTTGATTTCTTTATGTTTTGTATTGGCAGGAACCGTATTCCTTCATAGCCAATCAACTTCTTATGAAATTTCCTTTGATAATGCGGTACACCATGAGGCCGAAGTAAAAGCGTCATTCCATGGGCTTTCCAAAAGAAAAACAGCTTCCTTTCGAATGAGCAGAACGTCGCCTGGGCGCTATGCATTGCATGAATTTGCCAAAAACGTTTATGGAGTAAAAGCTACAGACGGCAAAGGGAATGAACTGAAAATAACCCGGCCTAATCCCTACCAATGGGATGTAAAAGGGCATGATGGCACCGTTCATATGAAGTATACCTTATTTGCCAATCGCGGAGGAGGAACCTACGCACAAATCGATGAGACGCACGCTCATCTGAATATTCCAGCGACTTTTATGTTTGCCCCGGCCCTAAAAAACAACCCAATTCAAGTAACTTTTAAGACTAGGGAAGATTTGGGTTGGAAAATAGCAACACAATTAAAACCCCTTCAAAACAACACCTATACGGCTCCCAATCTGGATTATTTTATGGATAGCCCTACGGAAATAAGCAATTTCAGTATCCGGGAATTTCAGGAAACATCCAATGGAAAGTCATATAACATACGATTTGTACTCCTTCATGAAGGAACAGAGGCTGAATTGGATGATTATTTTGAGCAGGTAAAAGCTATTGTAAAACAGGAAAAAGCAGTATACGGGGAATTGCCCGATTTTGATTATGGCGAGTACACCTTTCTGGCATGTTATATGCCCAACGCTTCCGGTGATGGCATGGAACACCGAAACTCTACCATCCTTACGAGTACCCGAAGTTTAGCCAATGGTGGAATGCGCAGTAATATTGGAACCGTGTCCCATGAGTTTTTTCATGCTTGGAACGTTGAACGCATTCGCCCTAAATCTTTAGAGCCTTTTGATTATGAAGCAGCCAATATGAGTGGAGAACTATGGTTTGCGGAAGGTTTTACAAGTTATTATACAGGTTTAATCCTATGTAGAGCCAATATTAGGACGCCCAAAGAATACGTAGAAGGACTGACAGGGACTTTTAACTATGTTTGGAATTCACCCGCTCGGCAATTTTTCAATCCCATAGAGATGAGTTATCAGGCTCCCTTTGTAGATGCCGCTACTTCCGTAGACCCAGTGAATCGGGAGAATACCTTTATTTCCTATTATTCCTATGGCAGCGTTCTTGGCCTGGCTTTAGATCTTTCATTACGGGAACAAAATCTGAACTTGGACGATTATATGAAATTGATATGGAATACCTATGGAAAAACAGAAATACCCTATACCATTTCTAATTTGCACGAAGCGCTGAACAAATATGCCGGCAAGTCTTTTGGAGATCGTTTCTTTGATCAGTATATCTATAATAGCAACATGCCCAACTACGCTTCCTTATTCGACCAGGTGGGGGTTTCGTTGCAAAGAAATGATGACAAAGTTGCTTTTGGTGCCCGTGTAAATGATGCAGGAACTATCCAAAATAATCCTAGTATTGGTAGTCCAGCCTATCTTGCCGGAATGGATAAGGGCGATCATATTGTGTTCGTAGATAATAAAGCCGTGGATCAAAAGACCTCCTTTTCATCCTTATTGGAAAATTATGCGCCTGGAGATCAGATCAAAGTGACTTTTAATCGCTTTGGCAATCAAAAAAGTACTATAGTGACACTTTCCAAAGATCCAAGGTATCGAATTGGTTTCGTTGAAAAGCCATCTGAAGCCGCCTTAAGGAAAAGGAAAGCATGGTTAGCCCCAAAATAAGGTTGTTATGTCTACTTCCATTCAGTACACCAGAGCTTCGTCGGATGAAGAGCTAACTCAGATCCTAGCCATTCAAAAACGCAATATCAAAGCCCATTTGCAGGAGGGGGAAGATAAAATTGAAGGATTTATTACCGTGGGTCATGATTTTGAAATTCTTAAAAAAATGAATGATGCCTGTCCCCACATCCTTGCCAAGGATGGAGATACGGTTGCAGGGTATGCCCTGGTCATGCTACAATCTTTCCGCAATGAAATGCCCGTTTTAGCACCTATGTTCGAGACTGCGGACAAATTGTTAAAAGGAAAAAACTATGTGGTCATGGGGCAGGTTTGTATTGATAAACCCTATCGCAAAATGGGTATTTTTAAAAGCATGTATGCTTACTATAAAGATCAATTGAGTAGCATATACGATTGCCTATTTACCGAAGTGGCCACTGCAAACAAGCGGTCCTTAGGAGCACATCAGAGTGTCGGATTTAAAGTTCTGGATACCCAAATAACCGATGGAACTTCCTGGGAATTGGTGAACTGGGATTGGTAAACCATGTATGTTCAAAGGTCATTCAAGTTTTGGCACTACAATACTACCCCCCACCCAACATTTAAAGTAGACGGTTTTACCTGCCATATTCCGTGTAAAAATCATCTCCTTGGTTGGAGCTCTTCCTTCATAACTTTCTATTGCCTTACTAGCCCTTATACTTAATGAAGGGTCTACTTTAGCTGCTCTACGTGCCAAATCTGCCGCTTTCCAATACAAAGCTCTTTTATCAAAAGCATTGTCCCCGCAAATATTGGCACTATTGGCATACAACCTGGCAATCAGCAAAAAAGCGTTACCATGTGCTGGGTTTGCTTCGATGGCCTTTTGCGCAAAATTCCTTGCTTTGGGTTTGTTCTTTTTTTCGTAGGCACTTGCAATTTTATAGGCAATATTGGATTTTTTCAAGGCATTGGTTTCCAACTCCATTGCCTTATTGAAATCCGCAATGGCGCCAGGGTCATCTCCTTTTCGCTGCTTTAAAATACCGCTATACAGAAAAGCATCCGCAGAAGGATCTAATTGTAATTGCGCATCAAACAACTTTTGGAATATGGGTGCTTCCAGGCAATCTTTGGCAAACAATCTCCCCACCGCTTTTTTAATCCATACGATATCTTCTTTTCGTTCTTCGAATCTATTTTCGTAGAAAGGAATAAGGTTCTCACAAGCTGCCAAATTTCCCAACTTTACTTCAATGCTATTTAAAATCTTTCCATAATAACTGGAATAACTGGTATAGGATTTCAGTTTTCTTGATTCTTTTGTATTCAAATTCCCTTGCTCTTCTTTCATCAACAACTTCCCGATGGCCGCTGTCAATGTAGTGTTCTCTTCAGTGATTCTCTCAGTAACCTTATCGTAGACTTCGAACACCACCTCAATTCTCGTATGCTTGGCTTCATATAGATCCACAGCACTGGAAAAATAAAGGAAAAGCGCTTTAGGGTCTTTGAAATGCTTTGCCCCTTTCTTAAATGCCTGATCTAATTGTGCATAAATTTCCTTAGTGATAATCAATTTATGTTTGTATTTCAAGAGCACAATATCAACCATCACTTCCGTTTGCGATTTTTTTTCGGGAAAATAATTTATGCTATTGTTGTACAGCTCAATTAAATCATTGATGTACCTACTTTTCGCTTCAGTATTGGCCTCTTCTATTTTGTATTCCAAAATTCGCTCTCCATAGGAAAAATTGGCCCAATGTATATCAGGGCAGCTATCATACACTTTTTTCCAAGGTTCATAAGCTTCCCCATATCTTTTGGTTTTTACATAACCGTCATAAATAGAGAGATTTTCTTTACATTCAAGTTCTTGTGCGTTGCTCCATAGACTGCAGAGGAAGCCCATCATCAGGCAAATTTGTACTTTCATATCTGGTTGTATTTAATTGACATCCTATTCAACTTGATCGCCATGAAAAGTAGTAGTATTTGGAGGTAGAAAGTATTCATCAAAAATCGTGCCTTCAGCTCTTATTTTCGTCAAACAAGATAAAGTCGAGTAGTTTAGATGGTCTTTTATTCCCCATAGCATGGGAGAATTAAAAGGAGTGGAAAGGAAAGTTATCCCATATTGGGAAACAAAAAAGCCTTGGCATATATACCAAGGCTTTCTCTATATTTTAAAAAAAAAGTATTAATCTGCCAAGACAATCACTTTATTGTCTTTCATCTCTATGGTTCCACTATTGATAGGCAAAATAGTTTTCCCGTCCATACTGGAAAATTTATCTTGATATGCCTCATCGATAGTGATATCTCCTTGAATCTTAACAGTGCCTTCTTGAAGCAATGAAACGATAGGAGCGTGGTTGGTCAGCATTTGAAATTCTCCATTAACTCCAGGTACCGTTACTGAGGTAACTTCTCCTGCAAATAATGTAGCTTCTGGTGATACGATTTCTAAATACATTTTTTTAGTATTGTATACGTTATTCTACTTATGCCTCAGCCAGCATTTTCTCTCCAGCTTCAATAGCTTCTTCAATAGTTCCTTTAAGGTTAAAGGCAGATTCAGGAAGGTGATCTAATTCTCCATCCATAATCATATTAAATCCTTTAATGGTATCTTTTATATCAACCAATACTCCTTTCAATCCAGTAAACTGCTCTGCAACATGGAAAGGTTGTGATAGGAAACGTTGTACACGTCTCGCTCTACCTACAGCCAACTTATCTTCTTCGGATAATTCTTCCATCCCCAAGATGGCGATGATATCCTGTAACTCTTTATAACGCTGCAATAACTCTTTCACACGCTGTGCACAGTCGTAATGATCGTTACCTAATATTTCAGCCGTTAAAATCCTTGATGTAGAATCCAAAGGATCTACCGCAGGATAGATTCCCAACTCTGCAATTTTACGGGAAAGTACGGTTGTTGCATCCAAGTGGGCAAATGTTGTTGCTGGCGCTGGATCCGTTAAATCATCCGCGGGAACATATACGGCCTGTACAGAAGTAATAGACCCTCTTTTGGTAGAAGTAATACGCTCTTGCATCGCTCCCATCTCTGTAGCCAATGTAGGCTGGTATCCTACCGCTGAAGGCATACGACCAAGAAGGGCAGATACTTCAGAACCGGCTTGTGTAAAACGGAAGATATTATCTACGAAGAACAATACATCTTTTCCTTGTCCATCTCCGGCTCCATCACGGAAATACTCAGCAATGGTCAATCCAGAAAGTGCCACACGAGCACGTGCTCCAGGAGGTTCGTTCATCTGTCCAAAAACAAAAGTTGCTTTGGATTCTTTCATTGCAGCCTTATCCACTTTGGAAAGATCCCATCCGCCTTCTTCCATGGAATGCAAGAAATCGTCTCCATATTTAATAATTCCAGATTCCAACATTTCACGAAGCAAATCGTTTCCTTCACGTGTACGCTCACCCACTCCGGCAAATACGGAAAGACCCCCGTGTCCTTTTGCAATGTTGTTGATCAATTCCTGGATCAATACGGTCTTACCTACACCAGCTCCACCGAACAATCCGATTTTTCCTCCTTTTGCATAAGGCTCTATCAAATCGATTACCTTAATTCCGGTGAACAATACTTCTGTTGATGTAGAAAGCTCTTCAAATTTTGGCGCTTCTCTGTGGATAGGAAGTCCATCTTTACCCGCTTTTGGCAAATCTCCAAGGCCATCGATAGCATCTCCGATCACATTGAACAAACGTCCATAAACATCATCACCAATAGGCATTTGAATAGCACTACCAGTGGCATTTACTTCCGTACCTCTACTTAAACCATCCGTAGAATCCATAGAAATCGTCCTAAGGGTGTTTTCACCTATATGGGACTGTACTTCCAAGATTAATTTAGATCCATCTTTTCGAACTACTTCTAACGAATCGTAAATTTTTGGAAGATCTGTTCCTGATTGGAATTCCACATCAACTACCGGGCCGATAATTTGAGAAACTTTACCTGTAACTTTAGACATTACTTGCGAATTTATAATTTAGAATTATTGCTTTTAAAACCATTGGGCTCATTTCTTTACCCGTTTGTTTTTCAGGCTGCAAAGATATGGTATTCCCTTTTAAATAGAAATGGTTTTACCGCTTTTTTTAGCAATGAAAAAAGGCGCTGGATAAACAGCGCCTTTTATATTTTAATTTCTATGTTTTTTACTGGTTTATCGTCCAAGAAACGTAGTAGATGGCTCCAACATTTCCTGTTCCGACCGCTGTAAAATATTCCTCGTTCAACAAGTTGGAAGCTCCAACTTTAAAAACGGATTTGATACTGGGCACGGCATAATTCATTTGAGCGTCCAATACCGTAAATGATGGTACGTTGCCATCCGCAAAAGTAGCTTGCCAGAAATAAGAGTCGCTCCAACGGTAATTGATATTAAAACCAAAATTCTCGAAGAGCGCTGTGTTCCCAAAAGAAGCTTTTACCTTATGGTTAGGTGTATTAAATTGTGTTCTAAAATCAGGGAAACTTGCTTGATCAAATTCAAGATCAGTGAAAGTATAGTTTACACCTAAATCAAAATTTCCAAAAACCTTGGTATCTACTCCCAAGGTCACACCATAAGATTCAATATCTGCCAAAGAATTGGTATAGGTCTGAAAAACTGTAAAATCACCATTTTGCAAAGCCAGTAAAGAAAGTCCATTATCTCCTGCTTCCCCATATAAAGGAGAAATCACACGAGTGTTGGAAATAAAGTTTTTATATCGGTTATAATAACCGCTAACATCTATGGAAACCTTACCTAGTTGTGCACGATATCCTGCCTCGTATGCAGTTACTTCTTCTGGTTGTACCAAATCAGTATTCACCGTTGTAGGGGCACCCGCTTGTACCGAACTCAACGAAAATGCATTTTCATAGGCATCTCTTCCCGTTAATGTTGCCACACTCTGACCTGTAGCGGCTTGACCTGGAGCGCTAATATCAAAATCTTGGGAATAGCGATCTAAATTTGTTGGGGCAGATCCCACCAATATGGCATTTCCAACATTTAACCCAATAAAAAGATCCTGAGTGGTAGGATTTCTAAACCCTTGCTGAACCGAAGCCCGGATACTGTGATTTCTGCGCTCTCCTAAGGTAACAACAGCCGATAATCTTGGGGAGAGAAAGCCATCAAAAAATTCATTCTTATCGTAACGTAGCGATCCGGTCAATTTTAGACGCTCGTCCAATAATTTCTTTTGTAATTGTACATATGCACCAACTTCGTCATATTTAATGGGTCCGTCGGTATCGGTAAAGATAGTTCCTCCAGAACGCAGATCATATTGACGGTAGGAACCTCCCACTTGAATATCTACAACATCACCGGTAAGATGCGTAAAATTATAATTCCCTGCTACATGACGTAGTTTTGTATTATCGATAAAACGGGAACCTGTTGTTAAATCCCCATCAGCCGTAATTCTATCAAAGGCGGCTTGAAATTCAGAAGATCCAGGAACAAAACGTCCGGTATCTGCGGCCTGTCTAGCTAGGGCATGGGCTGTGGCTTCATCCAATTGCACACCGGTGCCTACACCTAAACGCGCCCCAATAAAAGTACGGGCATAATCCCCGAACCAATCTACATCTGATTTCCACGCTCTATTGATATTGATTCCCGTAAAACGAGTATCATATGAATTCCCAGAACCCTCCGAAGTGATATATCCTCTTAGGAAGAAATTCTTGTTCTTTACTTCTAATTTATGTTGTTGAAAAATAAATCCTTGAATAGAATATCTATTAGCTCCTTGGTAAATGGTATTTCCTCTACCGATTCTTGAATTCAGTGCAATTTCCAAATCATCTCCCAACGGGCGATAGTGGATGGACCCATCGAATTTAACGCTTTCCGCATCATAGTTTACTAAATCCTGCTCGGCATATCCTGTTCGGGATACTTCGGCAGAACCTACAGTTCCTGAAGGCAACCCTCCCAAAGCATCAAAATTCAACAAAGTGGATACCTCGTCTCCATAAATGTTAAGGCCGTCAAAATTGGGATCCGTTCGGGTTCCACCAGGATTCCCGATATCCTCAAAATTATTGGCGTGCCAATCTTCTCCTTTTAAATACGAAAAATTCGCTTTGACGGCTAACTTGTCACTGAATGCATGGGCCGCTCGGATTCCCACATCATAGTAATTATTATCTCCTGCTGCTTCTTGAGAAGTGAGTCCTGTCTTTAAATAAGAGCTTATTCCCTGAAAATCAAAAGGGCTTTTAGTACTTAAAAACAATACTCCATTAAAAGCGCCAGCCCCGTACAAGGCCGAAGAGGCTCCCGGTAAGATCTCAGCACTCTGCACATCCAATTCGGATACCCCGACCAAGTTACCAAGAACAAAATTTAGTCCTGGCGCCGAATTATCCATTCCATCGATCAATTGCAGGAAACGCGTGTTGGCAAAATCAGCAAAACCTCTCGTATTGATCGATTGGAAGGTTAAACTGTTTGTATTGATATCCACTCCTTTCAAATTTTCCAAACCGCTGTAGAAAGAAGCTGATGATGTATTTTTAATTTCCTTTAAACCAAAGCGCTCCACAGAAACCGGGGATTCAAAAATACGCTCAGGAGTACGCGAAGCAGAAACCACAATTTCATCCAGCAAGGTTTGCGCCTCGGCAAGTATAATGTTAAGTGTTTGGTTGTTTTCCGTTACGTCCATGGTAACGGTAGTGTACCCAAGATTACTAACCCTTAATTGAAAGGGGGGAACTTCAGATGTTTGTAAAGTAAACAGGCCGTCAAAATCAGTTACAGTTCCAATAGACTTTCCAACAATTACAATGTTGGCCCCTGCTACCGGCGTGTCATTTTGATCAACCACTTTCCCTTTTATGGTGGTTTGGGAAAAGCCGACCATCCCAAGCATTAAAAAGGAGAAAAAGAGTATTGTTCTCATATTTTGAATATGTTAAAATTAGTTAACAAGCAATATACAGTTTTTTTCATTCCAACAATAGGAAAATGAAAAAAATTATGCATGCATAATACTTTTATGATAAATTATCCTTCTTAAAAGTAAGGTATTCTCAATTCATAAAAAAAATAGGCCGTGATTTTTTTCACGGCCTATGTAATATTAACATTACAAAATTCTTATTCCACGGTCACTGATTTTGCCAAATTACGTGGTTGATCTACATTACAATCGCGCATTACCGCAATATGGTAAGACAACAATTGTAAAGGTATTGTGGTCAACAAAGGCGTTAAGGTTTCCAAAGTTTCTGGCACTTCCACCACATGATCGGCCAATTCTTTTACCGTTTCATCACCTTCGGTCACCACGGCAATGATTTTTCCTTTTCTGGATTTAATTTCTTGAATATTACTCACCACCTTCTCATAATGCCCTTTCTTGGTTGCAATTACGATTACCGGCATTTGTTCATCGATAAGGGCTATAGGCCCATGCTTCATTTCTGCAGCAGGATATCCTTCTGCGTGGATATAACTGATTTCCTTTAGTTTCAAAGCTCCTTCAAGAGCTACCGGAAAATTATATCCCCTTCCCAAATACAGGCAATTGGAAGAATCCTTATATACATCCGCTATGATTTCTACGAGCGCATTGGACTCTAGTGTTTTTTCCACTTTTGAGGGGATGCCTTCCAATTCCACTAAAAACTCATGGAATTTAGATTCCGAAAACACGCCTTTTTCCTTCGCCAGTTTTAAGGCCAAAAGGGTAAGTACGGTAATTTGTGTAGTAAACGCTTTAGTAGAAGCCACTCCGATTTCAGGACCAGCGTGGGTATATGCCCCAGCATGGGTTTCTCTGGCAATGGAAGACCCCACTACATTACATACTCCAAACACAAAAGCACCTTTTTCCTTGGCCAATTTTATGGCCGCTAAGGTATCTGCCGTTTCCCCAGATTGGGAAATCGCGATCAAAACATCGTTTTCCGTAATCACTGGATTTCTATAGCGGAACTCGGAAGCATATTCAACTTCTACAGGAATCCGTGCCAAATCCTCAAAAATGTACTCTGCGACCAATCCGGCATGCCAGGAAGTACCACAGGCTACGATAATAATTCTATTTGCGTTCAGGAATTTTTCGAGATTCTCATCCAATCCCGCCATTTTAATGATTCCCTGATCAGGTCGTAAACGTCCACGATATGTATCTAAAATTGCTCTTGGCTGTTCATAAATTTCCTTTAACATAAAATGATCATAGCCTCCTTTTTCAATTGCCTCTATGTTCATTTCCAATTCTAAAATATTAGGATAGGCTATAGCATCATCTTTTATTTTTCGAAGCTTGATTTCTTTACCCAGACGAACAATGGCCATCTCCTCATCTTCAAGATATACTGCATTGTTGGTAAACTCAATAAAAGGTGAAGCATCGGAAGCAATAAAATATTCGTTTTCCCCTATTCCAATAGCCAAGGGGCTTCCCAGTTTAGCCACAACGATCTCATCGGGTTTTTGTCGATCAAAAACGGCAATGGCATAGGCTCCCACTACTTGTTGCAGGGCTATTTGTACAGCCTTACCTAATTTTACATTCTCTTTCTTCTTTACTTCCTCAATTAGGTTGATCAAAACTTCGGTATCCGTTTCAGACTGAAAAACATATCCACGTTTGACCAACTCCTTTTTAATGGATTCATAATTCTCAATGATACCATTGTGAATAATTACCAAGTCTCCTGAATTGGAAAAATGCGGATGGGAATTGACATCGTTGGGAACACCATGGGTAGCCCATCTGGTATGCCCAATACCCAAGTTTCCTTTTAAAGAAATCGTTGATTCTGACTTCTGTTTTAAATCTTCCACCTTTCCTTTCGTTTTGGAAAGATTGATATCTTCTCCATCAAATAAGGCTACTCCTGCACTATCATAACCTCTATATTCCAAGCGTTGTAGTCCCTTTATAATTATTGGATAGGCTTCTCTATGCCCTATATATCCTACAATTCCACACATATTTAATTGTCTTTATTTAGTATTGGCAATTTATAACTGATAACAAATTTACATAAAGCGCACTAAAACCAGTATCACTTCATGGATATGATAACGAAGAAATAAACGCTAAGTTGTACGATTGGTCTAATTTAATTTGCTTCCGTGTAGAAAATCTCCAGTTTTAATCTTCTTTCATCATCTTCTGGAATATTACTTCCAAAAAGAACTGTACCAAAGGGATTTACTGTAGCCAATGTGGGAAGAGTCACTTCTTGTCCATCAGAAACCATAGCATTTGAAATTACCGGAATTCTAATATCGGATGTTACCGTAAGTCCTAAGGTAGCATTGTCTGCACCTCTAAGAATAATTTCATTGAGGTAATTGGTAATCCGTATGGTATAGCGTATTCCCCGATCATCACTATTGGTTTCCAAAACACCATCATATTGAGGGAAACTGGCCAAACCACTATCCGTGCTTATGGGATCTATAGCGGCATTGTACAAAACATCATTGGTTTCCGCATTGAATAGGAACAAGCGCAAAGGTTCTCTGGTACTGGCCAAGGGGTTTGCCAGAATACCAGCGTCCAGTTCTTCTCGATCTACATAGAATACCAGATTTGCCTCGTTGATGATCCAATTATTGGCCCGTATTTGTTCAATTACCGTATTTCTTCCTTCTTCGGTCTCATCAAAAAGTTCAATTTCCGCATAGGCCCCAGCGCCCCCTTTAAGATAGATCCTGGATGCATTTTCCCCAGAATCCAATTGATCGTTAATTGCCGCTGGGTAATCTTCACTAATAAAGGTATTTACTGCATTTCCCTGTATAGGCCCGGTTTGAGCAGGAGTTTGGGTAACTAGATTGATCGTATACATACGCTCCATCTTCTCTATGGTATCGTCCGAAGCATCGTCCGGGGTATCATTATCATCTTCTACATCATGATCATAGATTACTTCTATGTTGGCTTCGGCCAAATTCACCAAGAAAAGTAGATCTTCTACCTCACCATTGGTTCCGGGTAAGGGAGTGATAGAAATATGAATCCCTCTCAGGAAATCATTGAAGTTGGCCGGACTCAACAATTCCTGACTTCCTTCCATATCCAATAGGTTTTCCTGAAAGAAAGCTGGATCTAATGGAATACGTAATCCTGGAGGCAAGGTTCTGGCAATAGTCCCGGTTTCATCTTCCTCTGTTTCTTCATCATCTTCGGCTATAATAAATTGAATCTGACGATCACTAAATGCAGTGGCTCTTTGTTCAATACCCTCTTGTTCGGGGTCTAAAGGCCCTACTATGGATTGGGAAACAAATGTGGGTGAAAACTCCTGATTGGAGAAAAACTCTTGGCTTTCAACAAAATTAGTACTGGGATCCAAATCCCTTAAAAAGAAGGTAGATCGCCCTACATTTACCCTAAAACGTGCCGTTTCCCGATTACCGATTACACTATCTACAGCAAAACGTTGTGGAAAGCGTTGCCCAAAGGTAAAATCATCCACGTCATCAGTAAGCCCATCTCCATCAGTATCTACATTTAATGGGTCTGTACCATTTTGAGCCTCGATAGCATCTGTAACACCATCTCCATCACTATCACTATTGGGGTCTAAAGGATCTACATCGAACTCATCGTCTACCATATCCCTATCGGTATCCACATTGGTGGTAAGGAAGGGAATGTATAGGTTTACTTCCAATACACGTTCATTTTCCTCAATATTATCTCCAGAATCTTCCGTTGCCTGGGTGACATTACCAAAAAAAGGTTCCACATTCCCGGGAGAAGCGGGCAAGCTCAATTGTGATGTAATCTGTGCTTCCGTTCTACCGTAGACCGGGTCATTAAAAAATCCTAGTTGATACAATAGCAATCTGTTGGTCTGAACGGCATTGATTCTTTTATTGTATGCAAAAACATTGAAAGATTCCCTATCTGTATTGAAAGGTTCTTCTCCAATAACCCCATCCCCTATGGTGGTCAATTCTTCTTCACAAGAAAAAAAGGCTGTAACAAGCAAAAATACTGCTATAGCAGGAAGTGTAGATTTTCTAAAAAATTTCATGCAATCTATTTTAAGACTTCAGTGGTATAAAAATTAGCATATGCCTCTTCAAATTCCTGTAAAGGAACATAGGGCAGTACTGGTTTTTGTAAGTTGGAAATATGATCTTCCAAATCTTCTGGAAGATCTTCAGTAGCTAATATAACTGCATCGGAAAAATCTACCGCCACCTTTAACAAATTATTATAATTAGGTGTGGACAACGCCTGGATATTTTCTTCTTGGACACCATCAAAATTTATTTTCTTCTGCATGCCTTCATCCAAATTCCCTTCAAATCCTTTCCCATAAACAGAGGTTACTATCTTGCTATCGGCAAAAAGAGGTTCATCGGCATAGTATTGTTTCAGGTACAGGGGTAACAAAGAGGCCATCCAACCATGAACATGGATAATATCGGGAGACCAATTCAGTTTCTTTACGGTTTCTACAACCCCTTTAGCAAAAAAGATCGCTCTTTCATCATTATCAGGAAAAAGATTCCCCTCTTCATCCGAGAAAGTTGCTTTTCTTTTGAAGTACTCTTCATTATCAATAAAATATACTTGAATACGTTCTTTTGGAATAGAAGCCACTTTAATGATAAGAGGCATATCCATATCGTTAATTACCAAATTCATTCCCGATAAACGTATCACTTCGTGAAGTTGATGCCTACGCTCATTAATATTTCCAAACCTCGGCATAAAGATCCTAATCTGCCCTCCGTTACTATTCACCATCTTGGGTGTTTCATACGACATTAAGGAAACTTCATTCTCTGGTAGGTAAGGGACTAATTCGGAAGATACAAACAATATCTTTTTGCCATTCATAAAAGTCAAATTTTATTTATCGTGCAAAATTACAAAAATTATACAGATTAGCCTTAATTATAGTAAGTTTGCTAGCTTTTAATTGTAAATCATGCATGTATTCAAGACCAAAAACGAACTGAATTCCTATATTACCTCCAACAATTTTCGTGCCAACAACATTGGTCTGGTCCCCACAATGGGGGCGCTTCATAAGGGGCATTTATCCCTGGTAAAACAAGCAATCGCAGAAAATGATATTGCCATAGTGAGTATTTTCATCAACCCTACGCAATTCAATAATGCGGAAGATTTAAAAAAATATCCCAAGCCTTTGGAAAGAGATCTTTCCCTTTTGTCCACCATTTCTGATCGTATTGTTGTTTTCACTCCTTCTGTGAATGAAATTTATGCGAACAATATACAGTCAAAATCTTATGATTTTGGAGGCTTGGAGGATGTTATGGAAGGTGAATTCCGAGAAGGGCATTTTGATGGTGTAGGCACAATTGTACAGGAGTTGTTTGCCATAACAAAACCCGGAAAAGCATATTTTGGCGAAAAGGACTTTCAACAATTAATGATCATTAAAAAAATGGTAAGCCTAGAGCATATTCCTGTAGAGATCGTGGGGTGCCCCATTGTTAGAGAGGAGAGTGGTCTTGCCATGAGTAGCAGAAACGAACGTCTTTCCCCTGCACTGCGTCAAGAAGCTTCTTTTATATATAAAACACTAAAAGTAGCGCAGGAAAAATTCAGTTCGGCATCGATACAAGACACTTTGGATTGGGTCAAAAACCAATTCAACGCACATCCTGATTTGGATTTGGAATATATTCAAATTGCGGATATTGACACTCTAAAACCTGCCGAAAAAAAGAAAGAACATACAAAATATAGAGCCTTTATTGCCGTTTATGCAGATAGCGTGCGACTTATTGACAATATCGCGCTGAATTAATTAACTTTGCACCATGCAGATAGAAGTAGTAAAATCTAAAATACACCGTGTTAAAGTAACGGGAGCAGACCTTCATTATATCGGGAGTATTACTATAGATGAAGATTTAATGGATGCCGCTAACATAGTACGCGGAGAGAAAGTTCAAATTGTGAACAACGATAATGGAGAACGTTTGGAAACTTACGCCATTCCGGGTCCAAGAGGAAGTGGAGAGATTACCCTAAATGGAGCAGCATCCCGTAAGGTAGCCGTAGGTGATATTCTTATTCTGATTACGTACGCCAGAATGGATCTTGAAGAAGCCAAGACCTTCAATCCTTCGTTGGTATTTCCCAATGAAGAAAACAATTTGCTCCAATAGATTTTGAAGAATTCCCTTAAGAAAATCCTAAAAATACTATTGCCCATAAGTTTTGGACTCTTCTTTGTATGGTACTCCTATTCACTGACTACGCCAGAACAACGAAATCAAATTGTGACATCGATCAAAGATGCCAATCTTTTTTGGGTTGCACTATCCATATGCATTGGAATACTGAGCCATGTTTCCAGGGCCATACGATGGAATTACTTATTGGAACCTATAGGGTATCATCCCAAAATACGGAATAATGTCCTCATCATTTTCATGTCTTATTTTGCCAATGCCATTATTATACGCTCCGGAGAAGTGTTACGCCCTACTGCACTGACCACCTATGAAAATGTTCCCTTTGAAAAAGGCTTGGGCACCATAGTAACGGAACGCATTATTGATTTGGTCATGCTTTTTGCTTTAATTCTTATTGCCCTCCTGCTTCAAACCAATATCATTCTTGATGTATTGAATGAAAATGGAATAGGCTTGATCGGTTCTGCCGGAATACTTTTATTTGGTATTCTTGGTCTCTTTTTGGCTATATGGATCATCAGAAAGTCTTCCGCTCCCTTTGCCTTGAAGGTCAAAACTTTTTTAAAGGGTATTTTAGATGGGGTGCTCAGCATTTCAAAAATGCAACGAAAATGGGCCTTCATTTTCCATACGCTCTTTATTTGGACGGCCTATATTGCGATGTTCTGGGTCATTAAATTTACAGTGCCCGAAACTATTGGTTTGAGTTTTAGTCAAATTTTGGTTGCCTTTATCGCAGGGGCATTTGCAATGACGGCCACACCGGGAGGGCTTGGACTTTTTCCAGTGGCGGTAAGTAAGATTTTAGTACTGTTTGGAATAAGTCAAGTGGGCGGGGAAGCCTATGGCTGGATCATGTGGATCGCACAAACTTTAATGCTTGTTGTTTTTGGCGCAATATCTTTTCTCCTATTACCGTTATTGAACAGAAGGAACAGATAACTTTAAACCAGCCAAAACAAAGCAGTCATGAAATTTTTAATTTCCTTAGTTGCAATTTTAATGGGCGTCGCCATTAATGCCCAAGTATCCCAAGAAATCTTTGAATCTTATAAATTACAGGAAAAAAGAGACGTTAGATACTATATTCCAGAGGATTATACGCCTGAAAAAAAATACCCCCTGGTAGTGGTACTCGATGCCGAATACTTATTTGACAACGTGGTGGCCAACGCTAAATTTTATAGTGAATTTCAAGGAATGCCACAGGCAATCATTGTAGGCATCGATCAAAATGAAGATGAATTGCGCTGGTATGATTGCGAATTTGAAGAGGACACCGGACTCCCTACAGAAAAAGGAAAACAATTTTTTGAATTTATAGGACAGGAAATCATTCCTTATCTCGAGGACAAATACAATACCGCAGCTTTTAAAATGTTTGTAGGTTACGATATCACGGCGAATTTTGGAAATTTTTACCTTTTCAAAGAACAATCGCTTTTTGATGCCTTTATTTCAATTTCTCCTTTATTGGCCCCTGAAATGGAGAGTAGACTGCCGCAGCGATTGGCCGATATGGATAAGAAAATCTTTTACCACCTCATTGTTGAGGGCGAAAAAAATAAGGAAACCCCAAGGATGATGGCCCTGGATAAAGCCATAAAAGCTCTTGATAAAGAATCGCTGTATTACGTTTTTGATCAATATGAAGACACCAATGATATTACCATTGCCACATACGGTATTAGTAAGGCTTGGGATAATATTTTCAATATTTTCAGACCTATTAGCCCAAAAGAATACAAGGAGAAAATATTGGTTTCAAAAGAACCGGTATTCGATTATCTAAAAAATAAGTACACCACTATTAACGAGCTCTTTGGTTTTGAAAAACAAGTAGAACTCAATGATATCATGGCCATTTACGCGGCCTCCAGAAAGAAGGAAGAGTTTGAGTCGCTAAAACCCCTATCGGAGCTTTGCAAAAAGGAATTTCCAGATACGATGCTCGGTTTTTTCTTTGAAGGGGAATATTACGAACAAAAAGGAGAGCCCAAAAAGGCCTTGCGCACTTTTGAAAAAGCCTTTGGTATGGAAGAAATTGATTTTCTGACCAAAGAAATGGCCTTGGAAAAAATAGATGCCTTAAAAGCGGACTTTGGATATTAAATCAAAATCACCGGAAATGGGAGCTTTGTGATTCCCAAGACCTGGTTTTCCCTTATTCGAAATCTTCTATTCTGAATCCAGGCTACTCTTTTTACGTTTCCTTTTTTAAATTGCGGGTTCCCACCTCTTGGTTTTTACTTTGAACCACAATATCTTTAGCCAAAATCATGGAATAGATATATGGCCAAGACCAAAACTGCATTCTTTTGCCAAAATTGCGGTACCCAATATGCAAAGTGGGCCGGACAATGTTCTGCCTGCAAAGAATGGAACACCATTGTAGAGGAAGTCATTCAGAAAGAAGAAAAGACACCTTGGCAAAGCCCCTCCAATACTTCAAAAAAAATAGCAAAGCCCTTACGCGTCAATGAAATTAGTACGGAAAAAGAAGCTCGTTTAAACACTTTTGACCAAGAGTTCAACAGGGTTCTAGGGAATGGTTTGGTTCCCGGTTCCCTAACACTTTTGGGGGGCGAGCCCGGAATAGGCAAAAGTACCTTATTGCTTCAGATTGCATTGAAACTCCCTTATAAAACACTCTATGTTTCCGGTGAGGAAAGCGAGAAACAAATTAAAATGAGAGCTGATCGGATCCATCCCAATAGCGAAACTTGTTTTATCTTGACCGAGACCAAAACTCAAAATATATTTCAACAAATTGAAAGTGTTGTGCCGGATATTGTTGTCATAGATTCCATACAAACCTTGCATTCGGATTATATTGAATCGGCCGCAGGAAGTATTTCTCAAATAAGAGAGTGCACCGCGGAGCTCATAAAGTTTGCCAAAGAAACCAATACTCCAGTTATTCTTATTGGTCACATTACCAAAGACGGCACTATTGCAGGGCCCAAAATCTTAGAACATATGGTAGACACCGTGCTTCAATTTGAAGGGGACCGTAATTATGTGTATCGTATTTTACGGGCTTTAAAAAACAGATTTGGATCTACCGCTGAATTGGGCATCTATGAAATGTTGGGAAATGGGTTACGGGAAGTGAACAATCCCTCTGAAATTCTAATTTCCAAAAACAATGAAAATTTAAGTGGAACTGCTATTGCTTCTACAGTAGAAGGCATGAGGCCTTTAATGATAGAGATCCAAGCTTTGGTTAGCTCTGCAGTATACGGAACACCTCAACGTTCGGCTACAGGGTATAACGTTAAACGCCTCAATATGCTTTTGGCCGTATTGGAGAAACGTGCGGGATTTAAATTGGGAGCCAAAGATGTATTCCTAAACATTACCGGAGGTATTTCTGTAGATGATCCCGCTATAGATCTTGCTGTAATTGCAGCCATTTTATCGAGCAATGAGGATATTCCGGTAGAAAAAGGAAGTTGTTTTTCTGCAGAAGTGGGCCTAGCAGGAGAAATACGGCCTGTACAGCGGGTAGATCAACGTATTTCGGAAGCCGAAAAACTGGGTTTTACGGATATTTATGTCTCCAAAAACAACAAAATCACGCTAAAAGACACCAAAATTAATATTCATCTCGTTGCTAAAATCGAAGATGTTGCCAGTGCTCTTTTTGGATAGGGGTCCCAAAATTATCCTTACCTTTAATTCCTAGCTAAAATTCCATGTCATGAAGTGCATTGTTCTCAGTTTTCTTTCTTTTTTTTTATTGCTCAGCTGTAAAGAGCAAGAGAAATCACCTATAGATTCCTCCAATACCAAAACCTCCGATTACTTAAGTTTTGAAGGTAGGGATGATCAATTCACTGGTGGGATTAAAATGATCCCCATTACTACAGAAAAAGGCACTTTTAACGTATGGACCAAGCGTATTGGAAACAATCCCACCAAGAAAGTTCTATTATTACATGGGGGACCGGGAATGACACATGAAATCTATGAGGCAGCAGATGGTTATTTTCCTCAAGAGGATATAGAATATATTTATTACGATCAATTGGGGTCTTATTATAGTGATCAGCCCGATGATCTGAGCTTATGGACTACCGAGCGTTTTGTGGAAGAGGTAGAACAGGTCAGAAAAGCTTTGGGCATGGATAACAGTAATTTTTACCTTTTAGGACAATCCTGGGGTGGAATCTTGGCTATGGAATACGCCTTGAAATATCAAAAAAACCTCAAGGGATTGATCATTTCCAATATGGTGAGCAGTATTCCGGAGTATAATGCCTATGCCAAAGAGGTGTTAGGCCCACAATTAGACCCTAAAGTACTTGAGGAACTTCAGGCCATAGAAACCAAGGAAGATTTTAGTAACCCCAGATATGAGGAACTGCTCTTTGCGCATTATTACACGGAGCATGTACTGCGAATGGCTCCGGAAAAATGGCCAGAATCTATCCTAAGAACGTTTAAGCATGTCAATAGCCAAGTGTATGTGCATATGCAAGGGCATAGCGAATTTGGGATAACAGGAAATGCCACGTTGAAGGAATGGGACATCAAAGACCGTTTAAAGGAAATTAAGGTCCCCACTTTGGTTATTGGAGCCAAATACGATACTATGGACCCAAAGCATATGGAATGGATGTCCAAGGAAGTCCAAAACGGACGCTATCTGTTTTGTCCCAACGGGAGTCACTTATCGCAATACGATGACCAAAAAACCTATTTCAATGGGGTCATTCAATTCATTCAGGATGTAGACGCCCAAACTTTTTAGCCTAAGGCGCAGGATTTGGAATAGCACTGTGAATGCCTTCAATACCTTTCATCACCTCATCGGAAAGATCCACATCTATGCTCCCAATATTCTCTTTTAGCTGTTCCATAGAAGTTGCTCCAATAATATTACTGGTCACAAAGGGTCTTGTATTTACAAAAGCCAAAGACATTTGTGCTAAGGAAAGGTCGTTTTCCTGGGCCAACTCAAAATATTTTTCTGTAGCGGCTACTGCAGTCTGTCCACTATATCGATTATAATTTGGAAAAAGTGTCACTCTTGCATTTGCAGGTTGCTTGCCTCCCAAGTACTTGCCGCTGAGCACACCAAAACCTAATGGAGAATAGGGCAACAACCCTATGTTCTCACGATGGGCCACTTCTGCATTTCCTATTTCAAAAGTGCGATTCAATAGGCTGTAGGGGTTTTGTATGGTAATCATTTTGGGAAGCGTGGTATCCTTATTGCTCTCTGCTACATAGCGCATAGTCCCCCATGGCGTTTCATTGGAGAGTCCAACTTCCCGTATTTTACCCTGCTTTACCATATCTTTTAAGGTATGCAACACTTCTTGGATATTGTCTTCCCAAGCATCATTGGCATCATGATGGTAGTCGCGCTGACCAAAGAAATTGGTCTTTCTTTCGGGCCAATGCAATTGATACAGATCCATATAATCTGTTTGTAAACGCTGGAGACTTCCTTCAACCGCTTCAATAATAGAGGTTTTACTAAAGCCTGTGCTTCGTATATATTTTGTAAAATCAGCTTTTCCGGCAATTTTGGAAGCTAATACCACTTTATCCCTATTCCCTCGTTCTTTAAACCAATTCCCAATGATCTGTTCCGTGAGTGCATGATATTCTTTTCCTGCGGGGACAGGGTACAATTCTGCAGTATCAAAAAAATTAACGCCCTGTTCCAAAGCGTAATCCATTTGTTCAAAACCTTCTTCTTGGGTATTTTGCCGACCCCATGTCATTGTTCCAAGGCAAATTTTACTGACTTCAATACTAGTACGGGGCAATGTGGTATATTTCATGATGCAATTTTAAGGATTGCCCATGACGGGCAATCTGGATAATATAATGTCGTTGTTTTATTTCTGATTATTTGTCCAATTCCACAAGAATGGGGCAATGGTCGCTATGCTTTGCTTCCGAAAGAATAACTGCTCTTTTAAGTCGTTCTTCCAGAGGCTTACTGACCATCCCATAATCTAAGCGCCAACCTTTATTATTGGCTCTGGCATTGGCCCTATAGCTCCACCATGAGTATTGATGGGGCTCTTTATTGAAATGTCTAAAACTATCGATAAAACCACTTTCAATAAAATTTCCGATCCATTCCCGTTCTTCGGGCAAAAAGCCAGAAACATTCTTATTTCTGACCGGATCGTGAATATCAATCGCTTGGTGACAGATATTATAATCGCCCAAGATGATCAAATTTGGATGTGTTTTCGTTAATTCATTGACATAGTCCTGTAAATCGTCCATATATTTTAATTTGAACGTCAAGCGATCCATATTGGATGCCGATGGCAGGTACATACTCATAATGGAAACGCCATTAAAATCTACCCTAAGATTTCTTCCTTCAAAGTCCATATAGTCGATTCCCGTCCCATAAGCTACATGATCAGGTTCTTCCTTGCACAGTATCGCTACCCCACTATATCCTTTTTTCTGGGCACTGAACCAGTAGTGATATTTGTATCCTGCTTCTTCAAACAATTCCAACTCCAATTGTTCCTTATTGGCTTTTATTTCCTGAAGGCAAATTACATCCGGATCCGCGGTCTGTAACCAATCTAAAAACCCTTTTTTCAGAGCTGCCCTAATTCCGTTGACATTATAGGATACGATCTTCACTTGATAAAATTTTTCCCAAAAATAGGGAATGTTTCCTGTATCGGAAAATGGCGAATTCCCAATTATTTCCCAACATAAACAATCTTTACTCTTATCTTATTTAAATTCAGTCTTAATAAATACGCAACCTTATTTCGAAAATTGTATCTTGTCACTAAACCAAGCTATGATTACAAGAAAAACAATACTCCAGATGGTGTATGCCATCCTATTTCCCCGTATTCCCTTTATCTTAGGTATTACAACTTTGTCCGCTCCAAACAACACCCCCAAAATCAACATCCCATCTATTGAATTCATATTGAACCCTTTCTTACGTTTTTCATTCAAGGTGATGTCTCAATCGAATATCCTTTCAAAAAAATAGTACGCTAAACAAAAAAAGTTATTATGAAAAAATTATCTCTTCTCTTTATTTTAAGTATCGCATTCCTACACACTGCAAAGGGTCAGGATCAAGCCTCCGTAGTTCAAGCCCGAAACGAAATCAAAACCAATGCCTTCAACCTTATTGCATTTTCCTTTCTGGATCTTCAATACGAATACCTCTTGAACGAAGAGGCCTCTCTTGGGATCAGTGTGCTGTTCAATGTAGGAGAGGATGAAGATTTTTTTGATGAATTCCGTCAATTTTCTTTTACGCCCTATTACCGTCAATATTTTTCCAATAAATACGCTAAAGGTTTTTTTGTGGAAGGATTTGGCATGCTCAATTCCGGGGATTCTGATATCTTCTTTTTTGATGATGTTGCAAATCCCCCACAGGATACTTCCTATACAGATTTTGCCCTAGGGATATCCGTAGGTGGAAAATTTGTGACCAAAAGGGGGTTTATCGCAGAGATTTATACGGGAATTGGTCGTAATTTATTGGATTCTGATTTTGCTCCGGAAATCGTAACTCGGGGCGGTATTTCCCTGGGATATCGTTTTTAGCAAAGAAGCCTGTTACAAAATCCAATACCCTTTACTTCAGTTTTTATGAGAAAAAGATTAACCGTTTTACTGTTGTTTTCAATTTTGTTTTACGGATTTGGACAGCATAAGGACTCTATTCCCCAACATGAAATTAAACTTAATGTTTTTAATCTTCTTGCTTTTTATTCCGTATCTGCAGATTACGAGTATCTCTTAAACGAGGAAGGGGCCATAGGGGGAGGTTTTTTGTTCCATCTGGATAGGGACGATGATTTTGTAGAGAATACCATAGATTTTGCCCTGACAGGTTTCTACAGACATTTTTTCACTGGAAAATATGCCCAAGGCTTTTTTGTAGAAGGCTTTGGCATGCTCAATTCTGGTCAATTTGAAACTTTTGATTTTTCAAATCCTAGTACGAATTCCGCCAGAAACACGGATTCTTATACGGATATTGCACTAGGAATAGCTATTGGCGGAAAATTTGTTAGCCCTAGGGGGTTCATTACAGAAGTTTTTCTAGGATTGGGTAGAAATGTATTTCGGGATGGCGTTTCACCTGATATTGTCCCTCGTATTGGTATTTCCCTAGGGTATCGTTTTTAGATAAATTAACATCTCCTTATCTATTTGAGACCATAGCTTTTCGGGTTATAATACTTACTTTTGACGCCTTAAATGCTATAGATGAAGACCACTGCTCTATTTTTATGTTCCTTTTTATGGACTACAATGCTCCTCGGTCAAGAGGTGAAAAAGGATAGTGTAATATCCTTGGACGAAGTTATACTCCTGGATGCCAATAGAAGTAAAAGTGCTATTGGCATTACTCCATCTTCAACCATTGGCCCCAAAACATTTCAAAACTATAGTCCTATTGAAGCGGTCTCGGCCATCAATCAAATTGCGGGAGTATATATTTTATCCGGGGCATTGAACACTAACAGAGCCACTATACGTGGCATAGGGGCACGTACTCCTTTTGGCACGGATAAATTACGTCTATATTACAACGATATCCCCGTAACCAGCGGTAATGGATTTTCTACTTTGGAAACTTATGACCCTGAAAATCTTGGGCAAATAGAAGTGATCAAAGGCCCCAAAGGAACCGCTTATGGCACTAATCTTGGAGGCGCTCTTTTATTGAAAACCAAAGGCTTTGTAAAAGAAGCCACTCGTTTTTCCAACAATTTTACAACGGGCTCCTTTAATCTCGTTAAAAACAGTCTGAGTTTTAATCATGCTGAGGAAAAATTTTCTATAGGCCTGCAATATGGTCATTTTGAAACCGATGGCTTCCGGGAAAATAACAGTTTTGATCGCCATGGCCTCTTATTGCATTCCTCGTATAACATCAGTACCAATAGCAGCCTCTCTTTCTTAGTGAACTATGTAGACTATACCGCTCAGATTCCAAGTTCCCTGAGTCAAGATGCCTTTGAAGAGAATCCCAGACAGGCTGCTGCCAACTGGCTTGCCGCCCAAGGGTTTGAAGCTAATAAATACACGCTAATAGGACTTTCCTATGCACAAAGATACAGCCCCCGATTGCAACATATCAGCAGTGTATTTTATACCTATCTCGATCAATTTGAGGCCCGCCCTTTTAATATCGTCGATGAATTCACCAATGGTTTTGGCTTTCGAAGCCGTTTATTGGGCGATTTTCTCTTTTTAGGGCAAGATGCCCACTACAGTTTAGGAACAGAATTATACCATGATGAGTTTAACAATGGTACCTTTGAAAATTTATTTGCCGAAAACAATGGCAATGGGAGTTTACAAGGAAATCAGATTGGGGCCACCAAGGAATTCAGAAGACAACTCAATCTTTTCGGCACATTGACCTTGCCCTTGACCCCTGCTTTTCAAGCCCAATTGGGTTTAAGCGTCAACAAGACCAAATTTGATTTTAGAGATCAATTCAATACTGGAGCCGGAAATACCAGTGCGGAACGCAGTTTTGATGCCATTCTATTGCCCAGCTTGACGTTGAACTACGATTTCACGGAAAATCATTCCATTTATGCGAATATCAGCCGAGGTTTTTCCAATCCGGGTTTTGAAGAGACTTTGACACCAGATGGTGCTATCAATCCAGATATAGATCAGGAGACAGGAACCAATTATGAATTGGGAACGCAATTGGCCTTGGACCGTAAAAGATTCCGTTTAAATTTGGCCTTGTATCGCATGGATGTCCAGAATCTTTTGGTGGCGGAACGCATTGCCGAAGATCAGTTTATAGGCAGAAATGCCGGGAGTACCAAACATCAGGGATTGGAATTGGACGCCAATTATGCCATATCCATTGCCGCACAGCTGCAATTGACCCCCTTTATCAGCTATACCCTTAATGATCACAGTTTTGTAGATTTTAGGGATGGCGATGATGATTTTTCCGGGAATCCATTGACCGGTGTACCGAAACATCGGGTGAATTCGGGAATCCAGGTTCAACACACTTCCGGCTTTTATTGGAATACGACACATCAGTATGTAGGTGCTATTCCCTTAACAGATGCCAATACCTTATCTAGTGAATCTTTCAATGTCTACAACACACGAATAGGTTACAAAAAAAGGATTTTCAAAAGCATAACGGCGCAGGTAGATTTTGGCATTAACAATCTTTGGAATACAAGATATACGCGATCCGTAGTCATCAACGCCCGAGGTTTTGGCGGGGCGCAGCCTCGTTTTTTCAATCCTGGTGATGGAAGGAACTACTACGGTTCATTACAGTTGCGCTATACGCTATAGGTTTGTTCGATGGTTCTTCTACTTCAAAATTTGTTTGGTTTGTTCTTGCCATAACATAAAGGCATGTGGAACTGCATAATATGGATTGGTTTGATGCGTGCCTCCTTCTGTATATTCTGACGACACTTTAAGTTCCTTTGGTCTATTCTTTTCCAATAGCGCCACCATTTTATTAAACCCTTTCTTCATTTTTTCATTTTCCTGACTTCCCAAGCTTAGATAAATAAACCCTTTTAAGCTGTTGCTTTTTTTCAAACGATCATTCATTTTTTTTACAATACGATTATCCTCTCTCCAAAATGCTGGGCTATGACAGAAATACGCTTTAAACAATATCGGTTTCTCCATAAGGGCATACATGGTAAAAAGTCCGCCTCTGGAATGTCCAGATAACATGCGGTATCCATTTCCTCTATATTTTTTTTCTATAAACGGAATTGCTTCTTTTTCTAAGAATTCCAAAAATCGATCTCCTTCCCCCATGGCTTCAGACGCCTTGTCCCTGTGCATATATTCAGGAGTTAAATCTCTTTTTCTGTCCGTATTGGGAATTCCAACAATAATAATATCAGACAATGTTTGGGCATAGTTTAGGGTATGTACCGCATTTGCAACAATGTGATCGTGCGAAGTTCCATCCAAAGCAACTAAAATAGGATAGCGTTTGTTTGTATTTTGCCCATAGCCTTTAGGGAGATGAATCAGCAATTTTCTAGATTCATCCAAGATTTCGGAATGGAGTTCTTCAATGAAGTCGCCTCGTAATTGCGCTTTTTGGGCTTGGACTTCAATAATCACAAATACGGTCAACAAGGTTAGGATTATTGCGCTTAGTGCAATAAGAATTGTTCTTTTCATGGTCTCCCTGGTTTGAATAATTTTCTTCAAAACTAATACCATCTTTAAGGAGATCCTTATGCCACTAATGCGGCATTCTTATGTCTTTCCCAACCTAAATAATAGAAAAGTGCAACCCTGACAGGTATAGCACTTTTTCATTTTTAATTCCGCAAGAGCTTCCTTTTAGGATGCTACTTGATATTTCCCGGGTGTAAATTGAAAGGTTTTCATAAGTCGGGTCCAGGTATTGATCTGGGCAATGGCCAAGGTCAGGTAACAAACCTCCTCCTTGTTAAAAAAGTCAAGCAAAGGCTGATACACGGCATCGGTCAAAGGTCCAGGTTGGAGTTTTGTCAATGCTTCTGTAAAGCGTAACACCACTCTTTCTTTAGGGGAGAAATACGGTGTTTCTTCCCATACGCAAAGTGAGGACAAGCGTAGGGATGTCTCTCCCAAATGTTCCAATTCTTTGTGATGCATATCTACACAATAAGCACATCCATTTTCTTGAGCCACGCGCAAGCGAATCAATTCCAGCAATTGCCAATCCAGTGGAGACTGAGTCATAAAATTTTCTATCTCCCGAAGTTGTTCAAACATTCCTTTGGGAATGTCTTGATACGATATACGTTCCATTTCTTTGATTTTTAGATTTCCCCCAAAAATAGTTCCACTACTTCTTTCCTTCCCTTAAGACATCTTAAGAAAATGCATTGAACCGTAAAAGGAAGCTATGAACGACTTTTCCTTAACTCACTAAGATACTCGGGCGTTATATCTAAATAGGAAGCAATCATATACTGAGGAACCCTTTGGGCAAAGTTTGGAATACCATCCACCAAATGAAAATAACGCTCCCTGCTACTTCTTTTCATATACACCTCATCCCTCCGTTGCAAGGCTACCAGCATATTTTCGGATATGATCCTAAAAACCCGTTCCAATTTGGGGATTTTAAGATACATTGCTTCTAAGTCTTTTTTTGAGATTTGCAGTACTATCGTTTCTTCCAACGCCTGGATGGCATTTCTGGATGGAGTTTCCTGAGAAAAGCTCTCTAGATTGGTGACCCACCAGTTTTCTATGCCGAATAAACCAATATGTTCCTTTCCATCGGCATCCGATTGAAAATAACGCACAAGGCCTTCCAGAATAAAAAATCGGTATTGACATACTTTTCCCTGTTCCAGCAGAAAGTCCTTTTTCTTAAAACTGACTTTGGAAAGGTGTTCAAAGAACAAGGCAAATTCTACATCTGTAAGCTGTACATACCGATCGAAATAATTTCGCAGTTGTTCCTCCATACATTATTCTGGTATTTTTAGTAGTATAAAAATCAGAAAAAGCGATTTGGGATTATCCCATAAATATAGGGGATAAAATGCAATAGAACATCTTATCCCCCAGCGCTTATTTTCTTGAGATCAGAAGATTATTCTACCCGTTTTAACCAATGTTTCATATCCACTTCTTTTGCAATGATATCCTTAACATCGGCTATGGCAACACGCTGTTGTTCCATACTATCGCGATGTCTTATGGTCACGGTCTTATCTTCCAGACTTTGGTGGTCCACGGTAATACAAAAAGGTGTACCATTGGCATCTTGCCTTCTATAGCGTCGTCCTACGGCATCTTTTTCGTCATAAATGACATTAAAGTCCCACTTCAAATCGTTCAAAATATCTTCGGCCAATTCCGGCAAACCATCTTTCTTTACCAAAGGAAGAACAGCCGCCTTTGTAGGAGCCAATACCGCAGGAAGTTTTAATACGGTACGCGTTGTACCATTTTCAAGTTCTTCTTCTTGTAAAGCATTGGAAAACACAGCCAAGAACATACGATCCACCCCTATGGAAGTTTCTACCACATAAGGCACATAACTCTCATTTAACTCATGATCAAAATACTGTAGTTTTTTCCCGGAATGTTCTTCATGGCTACTTAAATCAAAATCGGTTCGCGAATGAATTCCTTCCAATTCTTTAAATCCGAAAGGGAACTTAAATTCAATATCCGCAGCAGCATCGGCATAATGTGCCAACTTCTCATGATCGTGAAAACGATAATTCTCTTGGTCCATTCCTAAGGACAAATGCCATTTCATACGGGTTTCCTTCCATTTTTCATACCATTCCTTTTGTGTCCCGGGACGCACAAAGAATTGTAGTTCCATTTGTTCAAACTCTCGCTGACGGAAGATAAATTGACGGGCAACGATTTCATTCCGGAAGGCTTTTCCTATTTGGGCAATTCCAAAAGGAATTTTCATTCTTCCCGTCTTTTGTACGTTCAAGAAATTCACAAAAATACCTTGGGCGGTTTCTGGCCTTAAATATAAATCCATGGCACTATCTGCAGAAGCTCCCAATTTGGTGCCAAACATCAGGTTGAACTGCTTTACATCTGTCCAATTCTTAGATCCGGATACGGGGCAGACAATCTCTAATTCTTCAATCAGTAATTTTACATCGGCCAAATCCTCTTTTTCCAAGGAACGGGCCATTCTTCCCATGATAGTCGAAATTTTTTCTTGATATCCCACTACTCTTGGATTGGTTTCCAAAAATTGTCCCTCATCAAAGGCATCACCAAAACGTTTTGCCGCCTTTTTTACTTCCTTGGTGATTTTAGTTTTGATTTTCTCTACATGATCTTCGATCAAAACGTCTGCACGATATCGTTTCTTTGAATCTTTATTATCGATCAGGGGGTCATTAAATGCATCTACATGCCCGGAAGCCTTCCAAATGGTAGGGTGCATAAAAATTGCAGAATCCAATCCCACAATGTTCCCGTTCATTTGAACCATGGCCTTCCACCAATATTCTTTGATATTCTTTTTTAACTCTGCCCCGTTCTGCGCATAATCATAAACAGCACTTAATCCGTCATAAATTTCGCTAGACTGAAAGACATACCCATACTCCTTTGCATGGGATATCACCTTCTTAAACGTATCTTCTTGTTTTGCCATTTGGCAAAAATAGAACATTCTCCCATTTTACTGGGAGTTCGCTTTGCAAAAAATAAACTTTTTGGAAACGGGACTACTTAAAACTGTAAAATCTTCGGGAGTGTATCCCCAGCCGGAAACCAAAATTGCCTCGCAAGATGGTTTACCCTACATGAATATGATTATTTTAATTCAAATTCAGAGGTTACCAGCAACCTTTCGTCCTCAAAAATATTGAACGTATAGATTCCCGGTGCCAAGGATCCTTCAGGAACCGTAATGACATCACGTATTTCTATCTCTTCTCCTTCAAAAATGATTTCTACACGTTTGCTATAGGTATTTCCATTTACAGATACGGTATTCGCGTTGTTTTCAATAATCTCTTTATTGGGGCCCAAAAATTGAAAATACAGTACTCTAACATCTTTTTCCGTATTTGGATTGCCTACCACCGTTGCAATACCCCTGAGCTTTTCAATTGTAGAAGCTTTATTGGTTCTGATCGGTCTTGTTCCCCTTAAACGGAAACCGCTCCCTTGGGCATTCCTCAGCTTTAAATAGTTTTTGGTTTTCAATTCTTCCCGCAATGCTTTATTGCTTTGGCGCAATAAAGCTTCTTGCTCGGCAAGCGTGGTGCTCGTCCCTCTCAATTCTTCTAGGAGGTTAGAGGTTTTTTCAAACTTTTCCGCCAACAGGGCATTGTTCTGCCTTAGGCGGCTATTTCTTGACTTAAGACTATCATGTTTGGCTTCCAATATGCGGAGTTCTTTTTGATATGCTCTTAATTTTTCAATATTAAAGTTGAGTTGCCCAACGGAATCCAGTAGTTGTTGGACTCTATATTTGGAGGCTTGTAATTCTATTTCGTTTACCTCATTTAAGGCAGACAGACGGTCCACATCGGCCTTCATCAAGGTCAGGTTTTTTACCAAAAGTTCTTTTTCACTTTCTAGGAAATTGATGTCGGCTTTTGATTGCGCATAACTATAATAGAAGGCAATTAGGATACCAATAATTACAGCAATAAGAGCTGCAAAAATTATTTTGTAATTTAATTTAGTATCTTGAACTTCCATTTAAGTAAGTGGGTAAAATTAAGCAGGTTATCGTCTAAGATTTGTTAAATAGTTGGTCGTCAAATATACTAAATGATATCAACACCATCCTAGTCCCCAGGGCCTGTTTTGGATGTAATACACATTTGCGTAAAGGTGAACGATTATTGTGTACCGTTTGTCGAAATAGCTTACCACTTACCGAGTACAATTTGATCGATGAATGCCCAATTGATCGTATTTTTTATGGTAGGATTGCCATAAAAAAGGCAAATTCTTTTCTTTTTTTCCATGAAAATGGCATCGTAAAAAACCTAATTCATCATTTAAAATATAAAAATCAAGAGCAAATAGGCACCTTTTTAGGCGATTGGTATGGCAGCATATTGGCCAAAAATGAGGACTACAGTGCTATTGATCTGGTATTTCCTGTTCCTTTACATAAAAGGAAGCAAAGAAAACGGGGTTACAATCAGGTTTCGGCATTTGGAAAACGTATTGCCCATCATCTAGGTGCTACATTCAGAGAAGACGTTCTGATCAAAACGGCCAACACAAAGACACAGACCAAAAAAAATAGGGGATTTCGATCGCATGCCGATAACGCATTATACATGCTACCCCAACCAGAGCAATTGCGCTATAAAAATGTTTTATTGGTAGACGACGTCCTTACTACGGGAGCTACTTTGGAGGCCTGTGCAACGCCCTTAAAACAAGTTGAAGGTGTTTCTATTTATATCATTACTATGGCGGTTGTCCCTTAATTTAACAACGGATTAACAGCAAAACCCTAACGCTTTTACCATTTTGGAAATAAAATTTTATGAAATAAGTTGTTTCTTTGTTCCTCAGATTATTGTGATTTTATGGTGCAACGTATTTTAGGCTGTCTTTTTATAGTAGTAATCCTTTTTTCCATTGTACAATGTGCACGTAGAGGAACACCTTCAGGTGGGGAGAAAGATGAAACACCTCCAGTATTGGTAAGGGCAGTTCCCGAGAATATGTCCGTTAATTTTAGTTCAAAGAAAATACGACTCTATTTTGATGAGTTCATCAAATTAAAAGATGTGCAGAATCAACTTATTGTTTCCCCTCCCCTAAAATATCCTCTTGAAATAACACCGCAGGGATCTCCAAGAAAATTTATTGAAATCAAGATAAAGGATACCCTGCGGGAGAATACCACATACACCTTTAACTTTGGTCAGAGCGTAGAAGATAACAATGAAGGCAATGCTAATAGTTTCCTGAGTTATATCTTTTCTACCGGCACCTATATTGACTCATTAAGCATTTTGGGCGTGGTCAAAGATGCCTATGATAAAGAAGTTGATCCTGCCATTAGTGTGATGCTCTATGAAATAGATAGTATGTATACCGATTCCACTATCTTTAAAAGACCTCCCAACTACATCACCAATACGCAGGATAGCACCAATATTTTTGAATTGAAAAACTTAAAGGCAGGAAAGTATTTTTTAATGGCTTTACAAGATATTTCCAACAACAATCTTTTTGATCAAAACGCAGATAAGATTGGTTTTTTGGCAGATACTATTACCGTGCCTTCAGACTCTATCTATCTCCTTAATCTTTTTAAGGAGATTCCCAATTATAGTGCGAGTGTGCCTAGTTTTGAATCGCGTTACAAAATTATCTTTGGGTATCTGGGAGCGGAAGAAACACCGCCAATTATAGAAACCCTAACTGAATTACCGGACAGTCTAAGAACATTGATCACCAAAGAACCAGAAAAAGATAGCCTTAATTATTGGATCAGTCCATTTAATCTGGATTCCATTGTCTTTAAAGTAACGAATGAGCAACTTCAGGTAATGGATACCTTTAGCGTAAAGTCCCGAAAAATTGCGGCAGACTCTCTTGTCCTGACTCCAAATCAACGCAGCACCCTAAGTTTTGAAAAAGCTTTTAATATCAGTGCAACTACACCTATTACGGCTGTAGACACCACTAAGATCAGTATGATGGACAAAGACTCCATAGCGGTTGCATTTACGACGAAACTAGATCGTATTAAAAATAAAGTGGATTTTGATTTTGAACATCAACCAGAACAACGGTATAATCTCTCGCTTTTGCCAGGTGCCATTACGGATTTTTATGGAGAACAGAATGACACGCTGGAATATCGCCTTTCTACAAGAAACTATACCGATTATGGCAATGTTCGCCTTACCATTACCGGTGCAGAATACCCCTTGATCATTCATCTCCTCAACTCATCGGAAGAAATAGAACGGGAAATTTATGCCACGGAAACCCAAGGTTTTGAGTTTAAAAATCTTGATTTGGGCACCTATACCATTAAGGTCATCTTTGATACAAATGGCAATGGAAAATGGGATACCGGAAACTTTTTAGAAAAACGACAACCCGAACGCGTCAGTCATTACCCTAAGACCTTGGAAGTAAGAGCCAACTGGGATCAAATTGAAAATTTCATTATTCCTGAACAGTAAAACTATCCCTATCGTTCAAAAACTTTAACTTTTCCCTAGTTTGTGCAATGCGCTCTATGGATAAGGTGGCATACAATACTGTTTCTTTCTCCGAGAAAACCAATTGCTCCCCTAGAGGGTCGTATACTGCGGAATGCCCCACATAGGCATGTCCACTTTCGTCTATTCCCACTCTATTCACCCCAATGCAATAAGCCATATTTTCAATAGCTCTCGCCTTAAGAAGTGTATCCCAAGCGGCTACTCTTGGCTCTGGCCAATTGGCCACATACAATACTAGATCGTAATCTTCCACATTACGGGCCCATACCGGGAAACGCAGATCATAACAAATTAAAGGGCAGATTTTGAATCCTTTATAGTCAACGATCAATTTCTTTCTCCCAGCCATATATACTTTATCTTCCCCTGCCAAGGTAAACGTATGTCTCTTATCGTAATAGGAATAATCTCCATTGGGAAGTACAAAAAACAATCGATTCGCATAGGTCCCTTTTTCAAAAAAAGCAATGCTTCCGACTAAAGCTATTTCTTTTTGTTTTGCCATGGACAACATCCATTTCAATCCCTTGGAGCCCTCATTTTCATTTAAGTGATGGGGGGTCATGGTAAAGCCCGTAGTAAACATTTCTGGAAGGACTACCAAATCTACTTCCGCTCTAAGTGCTTCTATCTTTTCAGAAAAATACGAAAGGTTCGCATCCGGGTTTTCCCAAATCAGCGGTGCTTGTATCAGGGCCACCCTTAGTTCTTTACTCATCTTATTCTTTTTTAAACTTCTTGTATAAATGAAATGCTTTTTTGTACCACTTCGGTCAATGCGAGTGGCAAGCTTTCTTCGTTCCAAGGGTGCTTTCCTCCAAATACATGATTGGCACCATTGATGATTTCAAATTTGCTTTTGCTGTTCCAGGCATGCAAACGCTCCCCTTCACTGAGAGGCACACTTTCATCGGCATTACCATGAATAATACAATGTGGAATGTGTAATTGGTCAACTGCATTTTTTATGGTCAACCGTGTTTCGTTAGCCTCAAAATCTTCGTAAAATTGATAATAATGCGGCATTTTTTGCTTGGTTCGTCCATTCACTACATACATTACACCATCCTTACGCCATTGTTCCAATGCTTCCCCGCTTTTTAGCATGCGCCTAAAATCACTTACTCCGGCCCAAGAAAGCACTTTTGCAATGCGTTTGTCTTCGGCGGCCTTAATTGTAACAATACCTCCTCTGGAGTGACCAATCAATATTATTTTGGACGTATTGAGGGGTATCTCTGCAGGGAACGTAGCAGTCATCAGCCAATCGATCACCACTTCCAAATCATCAAGTTCTTTGCTGAAATTGTTTTGTCCAAAGGCTTCCAAATCTGGAAAATCTATAGGCTCCTCTACAGTACCTCCGTTATAAGAAAAATTAAATTTCACAAAGCAAAATCCTGCTTTTGCAAAACTTTGAGCTACCAAATCCCAACACCCCCAATCCTTGAAACCTTTGTAGCCGTGACAAAAAACAACAATAGGTTGGTCATTAAGGACATCATTCCAATGCATGTCCAACACAATTTTCCTGCGATGTTTTCCCGCTATGGCAATATTTCTTTTCACCCCCATGGATAAGCTATTTTTTTCTTATCCAAAAATACAACTATATCCCTTTAAGACCTACCTCCGTGCTACTATCCCTCCAATAGTTCCTGTAACTCTGGTGCTTCTTGCATTTTTGCATGATCTAGGGCCGTATTTCCGCGTCCATCCTTTATACTGGCATCTGCCCCTTCTGCCAAAAGCAATTTTGCGATATCCAACCGATTAAAGGTAGCCGCATAAATTAAACTAGTACCTCCCATGGCATTCCTGGCATTGACATCGGCACCCTTTGCAATTAACTTCTCCGCCAAGGCGGTAAATCCTTTGAAGCAAACACCCATAAGTGCGGTATTTCCAGAGGCATCTTTCCCGTCAATTTCCGCACCTTTGTCCAGAAGTAATGAAACAATATCGCTTTGATCATAATATGTGGCCAAAATCAGAGGTGTAGAGCCTCTTTGATCTAACTCATTTACCCATTGCGGTTGTGCGGCAATCATCTTGGTCACAGCTTCACTGTTTCCAAGGCGTATTTCATTAAAAAATTGTTCTTTGTCCATATCACCAATAAAGTTAAAAAAAAGAGCCATAGTGGCCCTATAGCTCTTATCTTTTTCATAGCAATTGCTTTAAGAAAGCTTTAAAAACCTCCTTAAAAATCACATCAAAACTACAAAAACAGCTGTTTCAAACTATAAGAATTATATATTTAAAAACAATAAAACTATAATTTTTATTTATAAAAGTAGTATTTACAAGCCTTTCTTTTCTACAACTATTTTATTCCGTCCCAACATCCAACTTCGTCTTCTATACAAGTTGTGACCATCTTTCATACCTCTTCATTCAAGAAGGTTATTCTCTCTGCCCTGGCCCGAAATCCTCTGGAGCATTTTGGATTTGATTCATGGTTGCTGCGCCCCCAGAATCATTATAGACGCTCCATTCGTTAGCATTATAGATCGGATTTGCTTTTACAATGTCCGCTTTTCGCAATGCCCGACCATCTTCAAATTCATGCGCAGTCCCTGATCCATCAACTCCGATTACACCAAATATATCGATGGTTGTCCCGAAAGGGTCTACTAAAACAATAGTATCGTCACCATTGGAATTTGCCGGACTGTTCCCCGGTGCTTCCATATCTGGAGCAAAGCCATAGACCTGTTCAAATTCCTGGGCATTGGGAGAAATGACCAAGGTATTTTCTCCTCCTATATGCATATTGGACAGGTCAATTACGGCACTCACTTCTGTATTTGCATTCGTATAGCGTTGCAATGTCCACCCTTTTAAACTAAGGGTATTTTTCTCCGCATTGTACAGTTCTACAAATCGAGCTCCCGTATTATTATTCGGATCGGCAAGTTCTGAAATAAAAACAAATTCCGAACTGAATTCATCGATAAGTGGCGGGCACCTTTCTTCGTTAAATTGAATATCTGATCGATCGCGTATTCTAAGTTGAAAATCATCCCTATCTTTTACCAAAATTCCCGTAATACTGCCATTTCCTCTTGGCAATGGTGTTTCTTGAAAGTCTGAGAACCCGCTATTCAACAGTTTGATTTCGGCTTCTGTACAGTCTCTTAAAGTGCGAATCGTATTTTCTCTTGGCAATGCAAAAGGGAAATCGATTTCTTCCTCCTTGAATTCCATTCCTTCCAAGCGTACCAAGGTATTGATCATCGTATCGTTCAAAGAGGCCAGGGTGGTCACCTGAGGTGTTATTCCATTATCGCCATTACAGGCAAGGGTAAGGTGTTCCTGTACCAAAGCTCGTGGAAGCCTCCCTATAGATAAATTGCCAAATATGGATAATACACCTCCCAAGGTTAAGAGCCCTCTCCGTTTTCCTAGATAAAGTCCTTTTAATTGAATAAGAACGGTACTCCCAGGAGGGTAAAAAAGATGTGAATCCCGAAAGTCCATTTCCAATTGAATTCCTTCTCCAGGTGCTTCGGGATGATCCTGAAGGTGCAGGCTACCAAAAAAATTTCCCGCCTCATCAGAAGATATTACGTAAGCCCTTAACACCAAATCTTCTTGGATTTGTAGAATTTCTCCCTGATATAAGGCTTTAAGTGCCGAAAGCGTAATTGTGGGTTCCAAGCTATTCTGGCATTCCATGGACAAAGGGTCAAAGTTGACATCCTCCACACAACACAAACAAAGGAGCAGGAGGGGCACAAGGCCTAATTTTCGAGCATATAGAAATGATCTTATTTTCATGAATTTCAATTTTTATGTACAGGGTGCAAACCATGATTATTTTTAAGGTTGACTTTAAAAACTGATGGCTAGATTAATGAAATATGTACGCCCTCTTCCGTACCAATATTTTGGAGCAAATGAAGGGGTTCCGCTTAGGTTATCCTGAGACAACTGTCCAAAGTTTCCATTTCTGCTTTGTTCAAATCCACCAGTACGAAACACTGCATCAAAAAGGTTGTTCACACTAGCAAAAAGACTGATATAGGTATCCCGAATCAACCATGATTTTCCACCTACCAGATTCAACAAATACACATCGTCCAAAGGTCCTTGTTGTAATAAGGCATTGACATTCTCAGGGGTTGCCCCGGGAAAGGGAAGGCCTGTTTCTGGATCCAAGATAAAACTAGGAGTACGCGTTATGGCAGAAATACTAGCGTAATTATTGGTGAGGTAATTCGCTGAAGCGCCCAACCACCAATACTTGGGATTTCGGTATTCTATTCCAAATGCCATGGCTTTCTGTGGTCCCCGAGCTAATTTATAGTCTTTTAGCCTAGCAAAACCAAGATCTACATTGCCTTCTGGATTTATAAAGTCTTCCTCGCTGCCAGCAGTATCAAAATTAATGGTCAGCTTTGGATTACTTGCATATACATACTTTCCCACTGCGGCGGCAACAGTAAATTTGACCTCCGGGGATACTTCATATTCCAGCCCCAGTTCCCCTCCTATGTACAGCTCATCCAAATCTGTAATTACTTCCTGCACAAAGTCTGATCCCACTCCAGATTCCACAAAAAAGAAGTTGATGTCGGTGAGGTCCTGAAAACGATTATAAAAGCCGCTCAACCTGCCTGTCCATTTAGGCAATCGCATATGATAGTCCAAGTTAGTGCCCACAATACGTTCATTTTTTAGATTGGGAACCATTTCATTGTTCTCTCTCGGGTTTATAAATGTTTGCTGTATCAAAGGGGCACGGTTCCCGTAAATACCATTCCATTGTAATTGATGTCGTCCACTGAAGGCATAGGAAATCCCACCTTTTAGACGATAATTTGAAAATTGGGCAACTTCACTTTCTCCGAGGGAAGTGTTGAAAAAGCGTTCATTTTGAAACAGGCCTTCTCTTTTATAGGAGGTATTTGAATACTGGACTGCTGCGAAAGCATTCCATTTTCCCCTGTTGATTTGGGATTGTACAAAAGCTCTGGATGTGGAAACAAACATGCGATAGTGATAGTTGAAGATATCGCCATTCCGTCGCTCCACTTCCTGATTTATTGCATTTCTAGTATCTGAGAACACGTCGATATCTTCATGGAAATCCGCGCCCAATAAATCCCGTATTCGTGCAAAATTATCCGCTTTAAAATTTTGGTAGCTTCCTCCAAAATCGATTTTTAGTAGTTTCCCCAATCTAATATTTGCTACGGTATTGATACTGAATTGGGTTTCATCGACCACATCATCATACAATAGATAAGCTGCTTTCCCGTTGACTTCATTTGCCGTATAAAAATCTGTCCATCGCAATTGCGCATTTTGCTGAAAGCCTTCTTCTGCTTGATTTGCCGCTATAAAATTGGCTCCAATAGCACTGTTCAAGTAAAAGCTTGGTAAATAACGATAATAGGTAGGATCCGGATTAGGGGCGTTATAATATCCGAGTCTGCTGTTCTCCGTAACACCAGATCTATACGCTATTCCCGTATTCAAACGAAGGGTATTGGAGGTGTAATAATGATTGAACAATAGGATAGGAACCTTTGTTCTTCGTTCCCTTGAATTCCGAACAACCCCATCTTGCTCACCCCAATAGGGATTATAATTTCGTCCCACAAGTTCAAAAACTTCTGCTGTAATCGGTGCCGAACGCCCTCTTCTATTTGGGGAGAAAATTGCAGTGATTCCCAGACTATTCTTAGGGTGAAACCGATATTCCAGCGCTCCAAAAACAGCATAGGCATCATATAAAGTTCCGTCAACAATGCCTTCTGCCCCCCATCTTCTGGAAGAGGATACACTGTAAAACAAGCCTTTATCCTCCATCTTATTCGTATAAGTTGCCATAAAACGGCCTGCATAACTACGATTGGATTGAGAAGAGGACAAACGAATTCCAGGCCTGAATCCGGAAGGTCGCATATCAATATGCGTTGCCCCCAAAACACCTCCAAAACCATAGTCAGAAGGGTGTAAGCCATAGGTAATTTCCTGATTTCGGGTGACATCATTTAGGCCTCCCCATTGGTTCCATACGGCACTGCCCTGTACTAATCCATTCATAGGGATTCCGTTGATCATTACTTGGGTATTTCTAGCGTCCAACCCTCTAGGCCGAAAAAATACTTGTCCAAAATCAAAAGCCGCCCTACTCAAAAAGATATCTCTCGATGCCTGTAAAAAAACAGAGGGAGCATCCCTGCGCTCACCACTTAACAATACATCCTCAGAGATTTGAATAATGGTATTGGCCTTTTCAAGAACAGCTTGTTGTTCCAAAACCAATGTTCCTAGATGTAGGGTTTCGCCAGAATATAAAACAGGCAGCCTTATAGTGATATAGCCAGGTTTTGATATCATAAGTACATAACTTCCTTCCTCTACTACAGGAATGCCAAAGTTTCCCTTATCGTCCGAAGTTCCTTGAATTGTAGTACCTTCAAGTTGCACTAAGCATGAATAAAGCGGTTGTTTGCTTAACTCATCAACTATTTTTCCGTGAATTTTATATTGATTTTGACCGAAAGCATTGAAACATTGAATGGTCAATATGAAAACAAGGGAGGCTGATTTCCAATTCATAATAGTATGCTTTGTTCGTGTTGTTGGATTCAAATATATAGAATAATATCTATATTATATGATTATTTTAGTTTATTTTTGATGTATATAATCTAAATAATGATGAGAATATTCCTTCCCCTATTCTTTTGGGCTTACTTTATGACAAATGTTTCAGGGCAACAGAAAGCCAACTATACCCTTAGAACAGTAGCCTTTTATAATGTTGAAAATTTATTTGATGTAGTAGATGATTCTTTGACTTTTGATGATAGTAGAACCCCGGAAGGAAGATATCGCTGGAGTGTTGATCGGTACCAACACAAAATTGGCAATTTGGCAAAAGTAATCGCCGGTATAGGTTCAGAAATCAGCAAAGAAAGTCCGGATATTATAGGGCTATGTGAAGTAGAGAATAAAGCCGTGCTCCATGATCTTATCTCCCATTCGTATTTGAAGGAAAAAAATTATGGCATTATTCATTATGAGTCGCCCGATGAACGCGGTATTGATGTCGCCCTTTTATATAAAAAAGGGGTTTTTGTTCCCCGGTCTTTTAAAAGTCATCGTCTTTTACTGTTTGATATTGAAGGAAAACGCGATTATACAAGAGACCAATTGGTGGTTAGTGGCACTATGGATTCCGAAACATTCCACTTTATCGTAAACCATTGGCCTTCCAGAAGCGGTGGGGAACGGCGTAGCCGACCCTATCGTATTGCAGCGGCCCGCCTGAATTACAGGATACTGGATTCACTCACAAAAGGACATCCCAAAGCTAAAATCCTGAGTATGGGAGATTTCAATGATGACCCTATTGACGATAGTATGAAGAAAGTACTACAAATAGGAATCCGAAACGATTCGCTAGCTCCCTTTAGGCTGTACAATCCAATGGAAGCCCTCTATAAAAAGGGGGAAGGTTCCCTCGCCTATAGGGATCGATGGAATCTTTTTGACCAGATTTTCTTTAGCGCTACCCTTCTTCATGCTCCGGAAACCGAACATCACTTTTGGAAAGCAGGAATATACAGGCCCAACTTTATACGTACCCCCTATGGTAAGTACAAAGGCTATCCTTTACGTAGCTTTTCCGGGATAAACTATACCGCAGGATACAGCGATCATTTTCCCGTATACATCCATCTTATAAAGCGTGCTAATTAAAACCACTGATTCCAAGGCACACGACTTAGGAACAATACCAATCCAAGCCCATAAAAAATAGCGATCAGTTTAAATTTCTTATTCCCTTCCATCACTTTCTTGTGTTTGGACCATCCAATGGTAATCAAAACAATGGCAATAATATTGATCAAAGGATGCTCCACGGCCACCAATCTTGCCAAAGAATCCCCCATACTATCCTTCACGTTCCCAAAACCTCGGGGAGAAACAAAATAGAGTACTAATCCGATCACTAATTGAATATGGGAAAGAATTAATGCAAAGAGGCTTAGGCGTAAATCTTTACCCAAGGTAAACATTTTGTTTTGGGCCAATCCCAGAATAGCATTGGCAACGGCGAGAAAAAGCACCGCTAACACCACATAAGCCAAATAAGAATGTAAGTTGAGTATCGTTTCGTACATGTCTATAAATTTTATAGCTAAAAATAGTGATTTTTAGCCATAAAAAAACCCTGCCGATCAGCAGGGTTTTAAAAATGTTATTTCGTAATTATTTAAAGATGTAACGCAATCCTACTTGTGCTTGCCATCTTGAAGATTGAATTCCTCGATCATCGATATCCTCGATTCCATTTTCGAATCTAGAAGCATCGAATTGGAACTCTGGATCTGGTCCTCCTCTTTCGGTACGAATCAAAGCAACTTCTCCTCCACTTACGAAGTTTCTAACCCCCCAATCTTTATTCAATAAATTGGTGAAGTTGAAAATATCAATAGAAGCTTGTAAAGTATGTTTCTTTCCTTTCCAATTGATAGAGAAATCCTGTAAGAACTTGAAATCTACGACATGGCTCCAAGAAGCTCTATCGCCATTACGTTCTGCATGCTGACCTCTACGTTCTCTTAAGTAATCATTGCTCTCAATAAAACTGTTCAAGTCTTCCCACTGTTGTGCAGCCGTACGTACTACAGCTCCATCTCCATCAACAATATCTATCAAATTAATGTCATCCGGTCCGGCAGGGATAAAAATCAAGGCATTATCTCTAGAATCATCGTTCAATAAATCTGTAGAGCTAAACCTTCCTCCTTCAGCATAGATATAAGAGAATGGATTTCCTTGTGCTCCTTCATAATAGAAACCAACCGTACTCTTCACATTTTCATTCCATCTAAATTCGTAAGACATAAAAGAGTTCACACGATGTCCTTGAGAGAAATCGGAACGACTTACCGGGATATTGGAGTTTTTACCATTTACCGTCTGTATGTTTCTCCACTGAGAACTGTTCTGTGAAGAGGTGCCGTCAAAAATAGCGTTAGCATCTCCATAAGACCAAGAGGCCTGTCCTTGGAACCCATTGGTAAATGGCTTACGAATGGTCAAAGAAGTATTCCAAGAATTTCCTTCCTGTGTATTAGAAGCCAAGATAATTCTATTGTAGGTATCATCTATGGTATTTCTTCTGTCATAGAATGGTCTGTTATCCCTACCACTCAAGAAACCTTCTGGGCCTCTTATGTTCAAGTTTTCGTAGTAGATAGCGTTAATATTGTCGTTCCAAACAAAGTCTGCAGAAGCAACCAAGCCCCAGATAGGTAATTTCTGATCCACAGCAACATTAAACTTGAATACCTGCGGTAATTTGAAATCTGGTGCAAAAAGATCGATATTACCTCCAACACCTCCAGATCCTGGAGCAACACTTACAGGTTGGTCATTTACATCCGGGTTGAATGTTAATTCATCTGCAAAATCTCCCTCGTCGCTAAAACCACCAGTTACACCATTGTTATTGTATGTCCCTCCAGGCCATACTAATGGGATTCTAGAAGTAAATATCCCAAGACCCCCACGGATTTGTGTCGTGTTTTTTCCATTTACATCCCAGTTGAAACCAAATCGAGGGGAGAAATTTACTGTAGTTTCAATTTTTCTACCGACTCTGGCGCCTTGTAAATCTTTTCCAGCCGCTTCCAATAAACCAACAGTTCTATTGTTGAAATCATCATTTGCGATACCATCCTCAAAGGTTGGGATATCAAAACGAAGCCCCATAGAAAGCTTAAAGTCATCTGTGACCTGAAATTCATCCTGAATATAGAATCCATACTGCTTTAAATCAAATTCGGCAGCACCGGCAGACTCATCCCCAACAGTTCCATCTCCCAACAAAGAGTATCCTGTTTCATAGTCTTGCAAATTCTGATTTGCCAAGAAATCGTCTACAGATCCATAAGCGTAGAAACCAAAGTTACTGGCAAAGAACAAGTTCTTTACACTGGTAAATTCGTTATGGGTACCAATAGTAATGGTATGTGCCCCACTATAAATCTCAAAGTTATCTGTAATGGTAAATACATCTTGATCTAACAAGTTCGCTGTTGAAAACTGCTCTGCTCCAAATTGGATTCCCTGTCCAGAGAAACGGTTCAAACCATCAGAGATAACCACACTAGGGAATGGATTTCCAAAAGGATCTCTATCATCACGAACTCTGGTATATCCTACCAATAAGTTGTTCGAAAATTTATTTCCTATTCTAGAGTTCAATTCCAAGGCAAAGGAATTGGTAACTGTCTTAAAGAATTCTGATCCGTTTAAGAATGCAATTCTTCTGGTATTGGAATTTCTAGCTTCCAAGTTTTCTCCATCCACCAATCCATAACGGAAAGACAGATTGTTGTTGTCATTAATGTTCCAATCCAGCTTGGCCGTAATTTTATTACTTTCCAAGGTAGCGGTATTCTGATCAAATACGCCTGGGTCATAGCCGTACTGGCTGATCAATCCATCCCTTAATCGCTGAATATCAGCAGGAGAAGAATCTCCAGTATATTGCGAAACATTGAATGGCTGTGGCGTTTCGTCATCTTGTCTTTCATAGTTCAAGAAGAAGAACAGCTTATCTTTTATAATAGGTCCTCCTACTCTAAACCCGTAAGTTGCTGCTGTAAACTCGTCTAATTTTTCTCTCTCATCACCATCTCCGACCAAATCGGTTGGTGTTTTCCCTGCTAAAGATTCATTTCTTAAGAATCCATAAACAGAACCTTCCCAATTATTTGTTCCAGAACGTGTGGTTGCACTAATGGCCCCCCCGGAGAATCCAGAGATACGAACATCAAAAGGTGCTATCTGTACTTGAAATGATTCAATGGCATCCACAGAGAAAGGATTCACACCAGTCTGACCTCCGTTGGTTCCAGAACCTGCCAAACCAAATACATCATTGTTTACCGCACCATCAATATATACTGCATTAAAACGGTTATTCTGTCCTCCTAAAGAAATAGAGAAACCGTCATTTCCTTCGGTAATCTGTGCCTGTGGTGTTAAACGCACAAAATCCGCTACCGATCTGGAAGCTGAAGGAATGGTCTGAATATCACGTTGGGATACATTGGTTTCTGCACCTGTCTTATTGGAACTAAATGTACCGGTAGCATCGCCAGTCAATACAACGCCTTCCAATTCCGTAGCCGATTCTACCAAGACCGTACTTATACGTTTTGTTTGCCCTAATTGAAGCATTACATTCTCTTGTACAAAATCTTGAAATCCTACATAGGATATGGTTACCGTATAAGGACCTCCTGTACGCATACCGGAAATTCTATAAAATCCGTCAAAATCTGTTGCTGCACCATACTTGGTTCCTGATGGTGTGTGCACGGCAACAATACTTGCTCCTGGTAATGGCTCCCCTGCACTGTCGGTTACCTTACCACCCATGGATGATGTAGTAACCCCTTGTCCGAAAGTAATTGCAGAAAACAATAGCGCTGCAATCACGAAATACATTTTTTTCATTTCAGTTTGTGTTATTTAGTTTCGTTTCTCGCTGCAAAAGTGATTTATTTCTAATACCTGTACGTTAAGAGAACGTTAAATTAGCTGGAACAAAATTAACGTAATTTTAGCATATAAAAAACACAAAAAATATTGAAAAACAGAATGTTAATTCTATAGACAAAAATTCAAATTATTTCTTAAAAGATTGCAAAAGTTGCAATGTTGAGGAATCATGATCGGCAATAGCGCTACCCTTGATATCATTCAAAATTTTCGTAGCCAACTGCTTCCCGAGTTCTACACCCCATTGATCAAAACTAAAAATGTTCCAAAGCACCCCTTGAACAAAAATTTTATGCTCGTACAAGGCAATCAACGCTCCTAAACTTTTAGGGGTAAGTTGATCAATTAAAAGGGTATTCGTAGGTTTATCGCCCTCGAATATTTTAAAAGGAAGTAATTCTTTTATCTCCGTATCTGACAGTTTTTTCCCCTCCAATTCTTCTTGTACCTCTTCTGCAGTTTTTCCATTTAACAAGGCTTCTGTCTGCGCAAAGAAATTGGCCATTAATTTATGATGGTGATCTTGATCCCCGTGCAATGAAGATCGATATCCTATAAAATCTGCCGGAATACGTTTTGTGCCTTGATGGATCAGTTGAAAAAAGGCATGTTGGGAATTGGTTCCCGGTTCTCCCCAAATAATGGTTCCTGTTTGGTATCCTACACGTTTTCCATTACGGGCTACACTCTTCCCATTACTTTCCATAATACCCTGCTGCAGATAGGCAGAAAACCTACTGAGGTACTGGGTATACGGAATAATGGCTTCTGTTTCTGCTCCATAAAAATTATTGTACCAAATACTTATCAGTGCAAGAACTACGGGGATATTCTCCTTAAAATCTGCAGATTTAAAATGTTCGTCCATGTCATTGGCACCTTCTAAAAGTGCATCGAAATGCGCATATCCAACCGCTAGGGCAATAGACAAGCCTACAGCACTCCACAAGGAAAATCTTCCTCCGACCCAATTCCACATGGGAAATACATTTTCAGGGGCAATGCCAAACTCGCTTATCTTTTGGGTATTCGTAGATACTGCTGCAAAATGTTTAGCAATGTCCTCTTGGGAGGTATTGAACTCCTCGGACAAAAACCATTTCTTTATCGTGGTGGCATTGCTTAAGGTTTCCTGAGTAGTAAAGGTCTTGGAAACTACTACAAAAAGAGTTGTTTCCGGATTCAGCTCCTTTAAAATCTCATAGACATGATCTCCATCTACATTGCTTACAAAATGGGTTTTGAGATGGTTTTTATAAAATCGTAAGGCCTCCGTTACCATTGCTGGCCCCAGGTCCGAGCCCCCGATGCCAATATTGACGACATCTGTAATTCTTTTTCCCGTATACCCTTTATGTGCACCGGAAATTATAGCATCCGAAAAGGTTTTTATTTGCTCCTTTACCCGGTATACTTCTGGAACAATATTCTTTCCGTCAACATGGACCTCATCTGTTTTTTTTGCGCGAAGGGCAGTATGTAACACCGCTCTCCCTTCGGTCTGATTGATGGTATCTCCACGAAAGTAGGATTCAATAGCCTTTCCCAGCTTCATCTCTTCGGCCAATTCCAATAGAAGTGTCAGGGTCTCATCCGTAATTTTATTCTTGGAATAGTCTACCAGAAAGTCCTGCCATTTTATAGAAAACTTTTCTGCTCTCTGCGAATCAGAAGCAAAAAGGGTTTTTAAGTGGGTATTTTTGGTTTCGTTATAGTGTTGTTCTAATTTTTTCCAAGCGGTAGTAGTGGTTGGGTCAGTGTTCTCTAATGACATTTTATGGGTTGATGGTTAGTAATTCTTTTTGTGGTAATTCTTGGAATTCTATTTGGTCCAATACGGCTTTCATGGGTGCAATATGTTCAAAGTACTTCACCTTTAAGGAATCGGCCATAGGTTCTGCCGCCGGCAATTTCTCACGCAGCGGATCTACTTGTCTTCCATTTTTCCAAAAACGGTAGCATACATGGGGGCCTCCAGTATTTCCCGTCATCCCGATCCAACCGATTACATCGCCTTGCCGTACAAAATCGCCTTTTTTCACATTTTGCGCTTTCATATGAAGGTACTGCGTGCTGTAGGTGGCATTATGTCTGATCTTCACATATTTTCCATTACCTCCCCTGCGCGTGGATTCGGTTACCGTACCGTCGGCCGTAGCCAAGATCGGGGTGCCTATTCGGGCTGCATAGTCTGTTCCCTTATGCGGTCTCACCTTATAACCGTAATAGGCAATTCTTCGCTTTAGATTATAACGGGAAGACACTCTACTAAATTCAACAGGAGCCCTTAGGAATGTTCTTCTTAAGTTGTTGGCCTCATGGTCATAATAATCGGTAATATTCTTTAGGGAATCGGCAATAAACGGAAAAGCATAAACCGGTCGTCCGTTATGTTCAAAATAAGCCGATTGTATTCTTCCTGCACCCGCATAAATGCTGTCATTGATAAATTTCTCCTGATACACCACTTTAAATTTGTCCCCGCGCTGAAGCCTAAAAAAGTCAATGGTCCATGCGTAGATCTGCGAAAGATGATTGGTGATTTCATAATCGATTCCTTGTGCCAAAATAGCCTCCGATAGCGAACTTTCAATAACTCCAGAAGCTTCCCGAATTCTGTACTTCACTTCCTTACGCGCGGTATAGGCCCTAACGGAATCCCGCAAATCTATTACCGTATAATTGATGCGGTCATTTTGATAGATGAACAGTTCCGCATTGGCAGTGGTATCCTTAGACTTTAAAATGAGATAAGGCTTCCCAACATTAATTTTACGCACATCAAAGGTGTCTCTATATTTTTCGGAAATGGTCAATATTTTAGGGTAGTCTACTTTGTTTTCTGTCATTAATACCCCAAAACTATCCCCTTTTCGGACGGTGTCCCGTACTACCGTAAAATCATTGAGATTAAAACCAAATTCCTTTACTTCAATGGGTTTTTCTATAATGGCCTCTTCTTTTACTACTTCTGTATTCGCAGGTTTTTCTCCCTTGCATGAAACCAAAATCATTAGAATTACTATTGCGCCCCAGTACCTATGCATGCTAACGTATTACTTTTTTTCAGGATTAAAGATATGGTCTACCCACTGCTTTCCCCAATTATTTAACTCTTCATTTGAATATAGCTCTGGAAAAAATATGACTTTTTGAAAACTTGGTGGAAGAAATTCTTTCCAATTTGTTCCTCCAGTTGCATCTATCGGTGCTTTTTCCTTCCGCAAATATCTGTAAGCTGAGCCCATATGCATCAATGGCCAATTTACATTTGCATTTATATCTAAGGTCTTTAACGCTTCAACAAGCGATTTATTACCTCCATTTTTCTTAAGTTGTCGTTGGCATTTATGATAAATCGTATTTCCTTTGACTTGCTTGGCGATTCGAATCAATCTGGGGGTATACCGATATTCAAATTGCTTCAATGTCAGCGTCTTTTCCCCAGTTTTAAGGTCTGTAGCTCCTTTCTTCCAATAAATCTTCTCATAGAGCACTTCAATACTATGGGAAGCATCAAATTGATTCCTTTCGGAATGATGCACCAAGTGCTCTAGCGGTGTGGCATAAATCTCGATCATTCGGTATTGGGCCGACTGAAACCCGCTGGCGGGCAAAAGCGCCATTCGATACTGTAAAAATTGCTCCCGTTCCATGCCATTGATCATTACACTAAAGGATGAAATCAAGACGGTGTAGTAGCTATTGATCCGCTTTATTTTTTCGATAAAGAAATCTATATCTTCCGAACGGTCATCCACCAATTGTTTTTGTTCATGGAGGATCAGTTTAAAGTACAGCTCCGTAATCTGATGATACATGATGAAAATCTCTTCATCCGGAAAATGGGTTTTGGGAACCTGAATACTGAGCAGCGTATCCAAATGAATATAATCCCAATAGGTAAGGTAACGCTGATAGAGAAGGCCATCTAAATAAGAGCTTAAATCTTGACCTGAGTTTTTGTATTTTTCCTCAAGCTTGGAAATTTGGGATGCTAGATGCTCTTTTTTATCCATTCGATGCCTTTACTTCACTACAATTTTAAATTGGTTATTTAATGCGTTATATGCGTGTAAATCTGCTTTAATGGAACCAACGGCTAAATCTGCCTTAATACGGATGGGAATTTTATTTTCGTCATTGGAAACCCATAAGGATAAACTTTCCTTTTCTTTGAATACTCTTCCGGACTGCACGTAAGGCCTAAATTTTAAGCACTCCACTTTTCCAAATTTGGTTCTCAAAGTCTGTTTTCCCAAGTATTTCAATTTAAACTTAAAAATACCATCGTCATCATATAACATGTTCAGTTCAATAGATTCTCCTTCAACCAGGTCTTCACTTTTGAAATTATTCCTCAAATGATAAAAGGCAGAAATTAAATCCTGGATATCGTCCTGAATCGCAAAATTAAACTTTTTCTTGTTTTTTTTATCATTTAATATGGCTTCATCCTTACTATAATCAAAATTTATCTCTACATCTTTGGTATATCCTCCTTCATTTAATTTTCGAATAAATTTATAGGGCCTTCCATCTTTCTTTCCAAAGTAACTCTCATAAGTATCATCTACTTTAAAAAAAACTTTGGCCAATCCCGTTGTTTTTCCTTTTCCAACCACATGGTACACTGGCATGCCATTAATATTGTCCGATGTTACTTGAAGTGTAGCATAACTGGCATTTATCCACCCGTAATGGATTCGGAATTTTAACCACTCCCCAGCCTTAAAAGCAGACTTGGGTTTCTGGGCGCTCAAATTAAAGGCAACTATAAGTAAAAGAAGGGTGTAAAGTTTTTTCATAGTTATGCTTTTAAGATAAATGTACTAAAAGAGTCTCAAAGGTTTTAGAAGCTTACAATATCATAAACAAAATTTATTCCAAAGTATTGTATAAAAAAAGCCCAGTTAGACACTGGGCTTTCCTAAATAACCAACCAAACTTTAAATTATGAAAAACCAATACTTAAAGTCATAAGGGAACCACCCCTTATGGAGACAAATTTAAGGCATCCCTTTGGTACTATTTACGGGTTTAACGTTCTTTTACTAAAGTCTTAACAGTATTTTATGCTTCTAAGGATCAATTTAGTAAATCCTTAAGAAAAATAGATAAAATCTATAGTAAAGATGAAGTTCAAAAATTAATATCTATAGTTTAATTTGATAAGGCATAGGGAATATCTATAAGGTTCCACGGGATTCCTGTTCTCTTTCAATAGCTTCAAAGAGTGCTTTGAAATTTCCCTTGCCAAAGGACTTTGCACCTTTTCTCTGGATAATTTCAAAGAACATGGTAGGCCTATCCAAAACGGGTTTCGTGAAAATTTGCAATAAATACCCTTCCTCATCACGGTCAATTAAAATTCCCAATTCCCTTAGTGGCTCTAGGTCTTCATCGATTTCCCCAACCCTGTCCAGCACATCTTCATAGTAGGAGGAGGGTACTGTCAGAAATTCCACTCCTCGATTCCTTAGTGCCGTAACCGTATCAATAATATTATCTGTGGCTAGGGCCATATGCTGTACTCCGGCCCCATTATAGAAATCGATATACTCCTCAATTTGTGATTTTTTCCTCCCATCTGCGGGTTCATTGATCGGGAATTTTATACGCCCATTCCCATTGCTCATTACCTTACTCATAAGTGCGGTATATTCCGTAGAGATATCCTTATCATCAAAAGAGACCAACTGTGCAAAGCCCATGATTTTTTCGTAGAAATTACACCATTTGTTCATTTCGTTCCAGCCTACGTTCCCCACAATGTGATCAATATATTTGAGGCCTACATTTTCTGGTTTATAGTAAGGGTTCCACGCTTTAAATCCGGGCATAAAAACACCCTGATACTTCCTGCGCTCTACAAAAACATGGATGGTTTCTCCGTAAGTGCGTATGGCCGACATGCGAACCTCTCCTTCTTCATCTTCAATGGATTTGGGCTCAAAATACGATTCCGCTCCTCGTTTTGTGGTTTCTTCATAGCTCTTTGTGGCATCGTCTACCCAAAGGGCAATTACTTTAACTCCGTCGCCATGCATTTCAATGTGCTTGTTGATCTCTCCTCCTTCTGTCAAGGGGGATGTCAGCATTAAGCGTATTTTATCTTGTTTCAATACATAAGACACTTTGTCTTTTTGTCCTGTCTCCAAGCCCGCATAGGCCAATGGTTGAAATCCCCAAGCGGACATATAATAATGTGCCGCTTGCTTGGCATTTCCCACATATAATTCTATGTAATCCGTGCCCAATAAAGGTAAAAAGTCCTCAGCTTCTATATTTTCTTTAGGTAATTGTAATGACGTATTATCTAGTAATGACATGATGTTATTTTTTTAATGAATCAATAGGTAAAATGGTTCCGTTCCCCTGAAGTGGGTGGGAAGGTGTTTACCACATTGCCCTTAGGTGGGGCGTTATATCGATTCTATAGGACAACATCTTTCTTTGTATACTACAAATATCGGAAAAAAAATATATCAAATTCTTTTAAATCGATTAAAACCAATATCCTATGCTAAAAAACAAACGACCATTGCTTAGCTCGGGAGACCAGGAATAGATGACTTGCATGGGACCTATAAAGGATTCCCAGCCATAACCTGCTCCAAAACCCGAAAAGTCGGGAGCATCAAACCATTCACCCGTCCTAAATATATCATCGGCCACATTGGCGAAATTGGCTGCAAAAAGCAAATGATTTTTAGGAAGAAACTCATAGTCCAAACGCGCATAACCTTTTACAAAACTATTTCCGGGCAGGCTCAGAAAATCATATCCTAAAAAAGGGGTGAAATTATTGGCCAAGTTTCCGCCGTATCCTCCTAGAATAAAATCAAAAGAAGTTACCCCGGATGTTCCCAGCTTAAAGCCTCCTTCGGTTTCCAGGTTTAAGGAAAGGTTCCTGAACAAGGGAAAAGCAGCGCCCAAACGCGCTTTACTTACGGAGAACTCCTTAAAATTCTCCCTAAAATCCGATGAGAGTATGAAAAAATGAAAATCCCCATCAAAGTAAAGGCCCTTGGTAGGGAAATATTTATCGTCATAGGTATCTAGCTTTAGCTGCCCATAAGCACTGTAATAGGCACTTCTATCAAAAAAGGTTCTTCCATTTTCACGAAGGAAACCAGGTGCCGCTTGATTATTGGGAAGGTTCCCAAAAGTTCTAGTGCTGTATTTTACAAATCTATGCTCCACTCCAAGTGTAAGGGCAAATTCCTCTTGCCATACGCTCTGGATATAGAATTGATTGGTTAGTTCGGTGACATCCAGATTAATTGCGTTTACTGTAATATCATCGGATACCGGAAAGTTAGATCGAATAACGTTTAGATCCACTTCCTCCTCAAATTCATCAAACTTGGAATTAAACCCAAAACTCCAATACGATCCTTTATCCACATAATACTCCAAGTTGTATCGTACATTGTCCCCCAAAATAAAATCAAAGGAAGCAACATCATCATTCATTAAAAAATTCTTTTTGGTCAGGTTGATCAATGCAGCACTCTTATACAGATCATCGTAATGCGCGCCCATCCGAATAAAGGTTTTATTTGGTTTTTCCTTCAGTTTCAAGATAAGATCCACACTATCCCCATTAGCCGCCAATTTATAGCGTATGGTCTTAAAATTTCCTGTGGCCGACAAGTTCCCTATTCCTTTCTGTATTTTGTCGAAGGTGGTTCTTTCATTCAGGGCAAACCTCAGTTTTCCTTTTACGTATCCCCGGGTATAATTATCATTCCCCTTCAAAATCAATCGGCCTATGGTGATGGAATCTTTGGGCATTATTGGGTTTACTTTTATCTTTTCCCTTTTCTGTTGTTGTGCAATGGCCTTCAGAGATTCTGAAACCTCCTGTGCAGCGAGCTCACCGCTTTCAATAATGGCGCTTTTTTTATCAAAATCTATCACCGAAAAATCTTCGATATCGGGTCTTATGTAAATGTCGGTCTGTTTGGATTTCTCCTTCATGTCTTCCACAGTCCTATAATTATTGATCTGCAACAAGATTTCCGTAGCCGATTGTAAGGCTTCACGCCTTGAAAGACCATGCTGTACATCGACCCCGATGATAATATCGGCCCCCATTTTTCGCACCTCTTGTATGGGATAGTTATTGACTACTCCGCCATCGATCAAAATAGCGCCATTGAGTTCGGATGGTTCAAATAAAGTAGGTAAGGTACCACTTGCCATAATTGCTTCGGGGAGATAGCCCCGATCCAATAGCACTTCGTCCCCAGTTTCCACATTGGTGGCAATACAAAAAAATGGAATGGGCAATTGGCTAAAATCCTCTACATCCTTCACATGGAAGAGCAAGCGCACCAATTCATTATAGATATTTTGTCCACTTGAAATTGCCGAGGGAAAGGATATTTTGAAATTATTGAAGGGTAGGGCAAGGGCATAGCGTTCCGAATCATCCTTTTCATAAAAGGTTTTGGCATCCCTTGGGAAATTATCACGGATCAAGGTCGTAAAATCCGTATTTCTAAAAATAGAATCCAGCTCTTGACCCGAATAGCCCGAAGCATATAATGCCCCCACGATTGCTCCCATACTAGTCCCTCCCACATAATCGATCTGCACTCCTGCCTCTTCCAGTACTTTAATGGCACCAATATGGGCAAGTCCTTTAGCACCTCCTCCACTTAAAACCAACCCTACTTTAGCCTCTTCTTGGGCAAAGGCTATGGCTACTCCAAAGTAAAGTAGCACCACAAATACGAGTTGTTTTCTATAATCCATAGTCTATTTTAATGGAAGGTTTCATAGATTTTCTTTGCCTTTGACATTCCTACGGCCTTTGCCAAACTCTCTATAGACGCTTCTTTGATACGCTTCACAGATTTAAAACTTTTCAAAAGATCTTGGGCGGTTTTTTCTCCAACCCCATTAATATTTTCCAATTCCGAGTTGATTGCCGCTTTGCTGCGCTTATTTCGGTGAAAGGTGATTCCAAACCGGTGCGCCTCATTGCGCAGTTGCTGGATGATCTTTAAACTCTCGGATTTCTTATCCAAATATAAGGGTATGGGGTCATCGGGGAAGTAAATTTCTTCCAAACGCTTGGCAATGCCTATAATGGCTATTTTTCCTCTTAGATTCAGCTGGTCCAGACTTTTAAGTGCTGAAGACAATTGTCCTTTACCTCCATCGATGACAATGAGCTGGGGCAGCGACTCTCCTTCTTCCTGCAATCGTTTATAACGCCTATAGACCACTTCTTCCATAGAAGCAAAATCATCCGGACCTTCAACTGTTTTAATATTAAAATGGCGGTAGTCTTTTTTGGAAGGTTTTCCGTTCTTAAAAACAACACAAGCGGCCACAGGGTTACTTCCCTGAATATTGGAATTATCAAAACACTCAATATGTCTTGGCTCCTCTGAGAGTCGGATATCCAATTTCATTTGTGCCATAATTCTATTGGTATGTCTATCGGGGTCCGTGATCTTTACTTGCTTAAAACGTTCCTGTCTAAAAAATTTCGCATTGCGTTCGGACAGTTCCAATATCTTTTTCTTATCGCCCAATTTAGGGGTGGTCACCTTTAAATGTGGTGCTACTGTAACCTCAAAGGGCACAAAGATTTCCTTGGATAGGGATAGGAAACGTTGTCTAATTTCAATGATCGCCAATTGCAGCAACTCCTTATCGGTCTCATCTAATTTCTTCTTGATCTCCATGGTATGGGATCGTACGATTGATCCGTGGGACAGCTGTAAAAAATTCACATAGGCATAACTATCATCCGAAATAATGGAAAAAACATCTACATTGCTAATTTTAGGATTAACGATAGTGGATTTCACCTGATAATTCTCCAACACTTCTATTTTATCCTTCACCCGTTGTGCTTCTTCAAAACGCATTTCCTGCGCAAGGGACTTCATTTCCTTTTTGAAATAATGAATAGAGGATTTAAAATTCCCTTTGACAATTTGCCGGATATCGTCAATTTGCCTGTGATATTCCTCTTCGGTCTGTAAGTTCTCGCAAGGCCCTTTGCAATTGCCTAAATGATATTCTAGACAGACCTTATATTTCCCGGCATTAATTTTTTCATGGGAAAGATCGTAATTACAAGTTCGTAAGGGGTACACACTTTTAATAAGGTCTAGTAAAATACGGACCGTCTTCATACTGGTATAAGGGCCATAATATTCAGATCCATCTTTTATGATCCTTCTGGTAGGGAAAATTCTGGGGAAACGTTCTTTTTTGATACATATCCAAGGATAGGACTTATCATCCTTAAGCAATACATTGTAGCGAGGTTGGTATTTTTTGATCAGGTTGTTTTCCAATAAGAGTGCATCCGATTCGGTGGGCACCACAATGTGTTTTATATTTAGAATCTTTTTTACCATCACACGGGTCTTGCCATACTCGTGCTTCTTGGTGAAATAGGAAGAAACTCTTTTCTTAAGATTCTTTGCCTTACCGACATACAGGATCTTATCCTCCGCATCATAAAATTGATATACGCCGGGGCTATTCGGCAAGGTACTTAGTTGTACTTCTATCGGTAGTGCTGACATGTATTTTTTAAGGCTGATCTAAATTCTTTCTCTACAAAGTTAAATTAATGCCTTTTTCTGAAAGTACACAATGTTCTTTCCTTTTTAACGGCATTTATCCTTTACATTCTTTACTCCGCTAAAAAAGGCTTTTGTTTCCCCATTTGGAAGTACCTACTACTTCAAATTGTTAACGAACATGGAGTATTTTCTATTTATCTCAAGTATTTATATAATTCTTAGCATTTTTTTTAAAAAAATAGACGTATTTTTGTGTAACCTGCAATATTTTAAGTATAATTGTGGCCGGTTTGCTGAATCCTACACAAAAAGCAACGTTATTCGCATTAGTATTCCTATGTGAATATATCTGTAATTTATACGGGCCGTCATACGTAAATGCTTACATATTTTATCGCAATCTGTGTTAAATTTGTGCATTTCACCGATGATTCTGTGCATTTTATAGGTTTTAACGATTTTTTTATTTAAATTTAACCATCAAAATTTGTGATTACATGGACGGCTACCTCATAACTCTCGGAACCTACTTGGTACTAATGCTTTTTTTCAAAATCTATTTTTCTGCAGTCTCAAAGGAATAATTTTATCCTCTTCAGATTGATTTCCCCCTCATTCTGTCAACGCTTATGTTGAAAAAAGAACTTCGGAAAAAGTATAGTGCGCTTCGTAAGAATATACCTCCAGAACAAATATCCTCACATAGTATTGCCATTGCCAATAGGGCTTTGAAGTGTCCTATCTGGACCTATGAATACTATCATATTTACCTTCCGATTGAAGAAAAAACTGAAGTTGACACCTCGTATCTTTTGTCTATTTTACAAGGGAAAGATAAAAATATCGTTCTTCCCAAAATGGAACAAAACAGGAGTCTTACCAATTATTTATTGACCGATAACACCATACTTAAAAAGAATTCCTGGAATGTTCCCGAACCTCAAAACGGATTGCAAGTTCCTTCAACGACAATTGATCTTGTTTTTATGCCGCTCTTGGCTTTTGACGAGCAGGGGAACCGCGTAGGTTATGGAAAAGGGTTCTACGACACCTTTCTAAAAAGTTGCAAGCCCCAAGTACTTAAGGTAGGTCTTTCCTTTTTTGAAGCAGAGTCGCAGATTGCCGATGTGCTTCCCACAGATATTCCCATGGATTATTGTGTGACTCCTACTAAGATCTATAAATTTTCCTGAGTTTCTTTCGTCTTGACCGTTTTTCCAAACGCTTTTTTATTGAACACCAGTAGGATTCCTACCCCAGTACTTATCGCCATATCGGCAATATTAAATACAGGATCAAAAAAACTAAATTGCCTCCCGCCAAAATACGGCACCCAATCTGGCCAAATGGTATCTATCATTGGAAAATGCAACATATCCACTACTTTTCCATAAAACAAGCCTCCATAGGGTTCATCAGAGAACAAAGTAGCTACCTGGCCATTGCTATGATCAAAAATTACCCCATAAAATACAGAATCAATAATATTTCCCAGAGCACCTGCAAAAATCAAAGACACGGATAAAATCAATATTTTAGAAGAATGTTTGCGTATGGTATCATATAGCCAATATCCGATTCCCACAATGGCAAAAAGCCGAAATACGGTAAGAATCAGTTTCCCGGTATTTTCAGAAATGGGTAAAAAGTCACTTAATTTTGTACCCCAAGCCGCTCCGGAATTTTCAATAAAAAGAATTTTAAACCAACTGAAGACCTCTATTTGTTCCCTATACTCAAAATGGGTCTTTATATAGATTTTACTAAGTTGGTCAATAACCAATACGATTGCCACAATGAGCAATGACTTTCTTAAGTTCATTCTTTAGGATATAGATTTCACAAAAATAGCCATATTATTCCGTTTTTTTTACCGTGATATCCCCCGTTGTCGATCGGAGCAAGAAATGATGATCATTCTCTGGAATGTTTTCCTTTAGCACATTGCCATACTTGGAAACGGCATTGATTTTAGCGGCAGGACTCCGTACGATAATAGCACCACTTTGGGTCGTTATCTTTACATTTTCCTTTACCTTGTTCAATACACATTTTCCATCATTTAGCGCAATCTCCAAATTTTCATACCATCCCTGCACATCTACATTACTACTCGTCCCAAAAAGATGAACACGACTAAATTCCGGAATAGTCAACTTTAGCGCAATGGATATCACCTTGTGGGCACTCAATTTATCATTCGGATTTATGAAATTGGGACGGAAACCAGCACTAACGATCATGGTGCTTCCTTCTTGCTTTACATTAAGCTCCAAGTCTTTTTGATATTCCCCATCGATAACTGCCTCTGCAATGAGTTCATCATTCCCGGAAGTTGTCATAACAACCTCAAAGCAATTGTTGGCGTCTATTTGTATGGAAGTAATGGTGGTATTTACAACTGACTTTTTTACTATTTTTTGGGCACACAAAAAATGGCTGGATAGGAGCACCAACATATATATGGCCATCTTCATTGGAAACTATCCATAGATCAATATATCAGTTGTTTACAGACCCATATAGGTCCGAACAAAACTAGAATGGGAATTTTTAACAGTAAGTTCTTTACTTCTGCATGTTCTTAGCCTCAATACTTAAGGTAGCATGGGGAACCAATTTTAGTCGCTCTTTATTGATCAGCTTGCCTGTTACCCTACAAATGCCATAGGTCTTATTTTCAATACGAAGTACGGCATTCTTCAAATCCCGAATAAATTTTTCCTGGCGTATGGCCAACTGGGTATTTGCTTCCTTGCTCATGGTTTCCGACCCTTCCTCAAAGGCCTTAAAGGTTGGGGAAGTATCATCCGTACCATTATTACCGTCGTTCATATAAGAACTCTTAAGCAATTCTAAGTGACTTTTTGCTTTTTCAATTTTTTCTTCGATCAAAACTCTGAATTCTTCCAAATCCTTGTCAGAGTAACGTACTTTTAAATCTTGTGCCATTCTTTTAGTGTTTTTGTATAAACAATTTCGTTTTTATTTCATCAAAGGCAATTTCGGTGCCTTTATCCATATGTTCTTCAAAACTTAGTTCTGAGGTCAAGGTCTCCGTCTTAATATAATCCATATTGGTTTCCACAGCCTTTTCTACAAAACCATCTTTTAAAATTGTGATATCTATTTTATCAGTCACCTCAAAACCAGATTCTTTACGAATATTTTGAATTCTATTGATCAATTCCCTTGCCACGCCCTCTTTTCTGAGCGCCTCATTGATCGTTACATCCAAAGCTACCGTTAAAGGTCCTGCACTAGCCACCAACCAGCCTTCGATATCTTGTGAAGAAATCTCCACATCTTGTAGCTGTAAAATAATATTTTTATTTTCTATTTCAAGGGTTAATTCGCCCAATTGCTCTATTTTTTGGATATCATCCTGTTCCAATTTACCAATAGCAGCGGCAATCAACTTCATATCTCTTCCAAATTTTGGTCCCAAAACCTTAAAATTTGGTTTGATCTGCTTCACCAAAATTCCTGAGGCATCGCCTAGCAATTGGATCTCTTTGACATTGACCTCCGACTTGATCAAATCTGCCACAGCCATGATTTCTGCTTCCTGCTTCGCATCCATAACAGGGATCATTATTTTTTGAAGGGGTTGGCGCACTTTTATCTTTTCTTTCTGTCGTATGGATAATACTAAAGAAGAAATGGTCTGCGCTTTTTCCATCTTGCTCTCCAATTCCTTATTGACCAATGCTTCCTTATATTCCGGAAAGTTGGCCAAATGAACACTTTCAAAACTTTCCGTTTCCGTAGCTGCTATCAAATCCCTATATAGGCGATCCATAAAAAAAGGTGCTACTGGAGCGGATAGTTTTGCTACGGTCAGTAAACAAGTATATAACGTTTGATATGCCGATATCTTGTCCTGTTCATAATCTCCTTTCCAAAAACGTCTTCTACACAAGCGCACATACCAATTACTTAGATTTTCCTGTACATAATCGGAGATAAACCTGGTGGCCCGTGTAGGCTCATAATCGGCATAGGCCTCATCTACTTTTTTAATCAAACTATGTAGTTCGGATAAGATCCACTGATCTATTTCCGGACGTTGCTCCATTGGAATATCCGCTTCCTTATATTGAAATCCGTCAATATTGGCATATAGGGCAAAGAAAGAATAGGTATTGTACAAGGTTCCAAAAAACTTGCGTTTCACCTCAACAATCCCATCGACATCAAACTTAAGGTTATCCCAAGGATTTGCATTGGAAATCATATACCAGCGCGTTGCATCTGCCCCATGGGTGTCCATAGTTTCAAAAGGATCTACTCCATTCCCCAAACGTTTGGACATCTTTTTGCCTTCTTTGTCCAAGACAAGACCATTTGAAACCACATTTTTGTACGATACTGTATCAAACACCATGGTTGCAATTGCATGTAAGGTATAGAACCATCCTCTGGTCTGGTCTACACCCTCTGCAATAAAATCGGCAGGAAAGGAAGCACCTTCATCGATCAGTGCTTTATTTTCAAAAGGGTAATGCCATTGTGCATAGGGCATGGAACCACTATCAAACCAGACATCAATAAGATCGCTTTCCCTTTTCATAGGCTTACCGGAAGGAGAAACCAAGGTAATCTGATCTACAATATTCTTATGCAAATCAATTTTATCATAGTTGGATTCACTCATATCGCCTACCACAAAATCTGCAAAAATATCTTGTTTTAGCACACCCGCTTCCACTGCCTTGGCCATTTGCTCCTTCAGTTCTGCTACAGAACCTATCATAAGTTCTTCCTTACCATCTTCAGTTCTCCAAATGGGCAAAGGCACTCCCCAATATCGAGATCGGGACAGATTCCAATCATTGGCATTGGCCAACCAGTTGCCAAAACGGCCTTCTCCAGTAGCCTTAGGCTTCCAGTTAATGGTCTGGTTCAAAGCAAACATTCTATCTTTTACATTGGTCACCTTAATGAACCAAGAATCCAAAGGATAGTATAAAATAGGTTTGTCCGTACGCCAGCAATTGGGATAACTGTGTACATATTTTTCCACCTTAAAAGCTTTGTTCTCTTCTTTGAGTTTAATGGCAATTTCCACATCTATAGAGCGTTCGGGCGCTTCCCCATCGGCATAATAGGCGTTCTTTACATACTTCCCTCCAAATTCCTTAAGCTCGGGTCTAAATTTACCCTGAAGATCTACAAGAGGAACGGGGTTGCCATTTTCATCCAACACCAGTAAGGGTGGCACCTCGGGTTTTGCCTGTTTGGCCACAAAGGCATCATCTGCCCCAAACGTAGGCGCGGTATGTACAATTCCGGTACCATCTTCTGTAGTCACAAAATCCCCTACGATCACTCGGAAAGCGTGCTCAGAATGCTGATACGGCAATACATAGTCGATCAGCTGTTCATATCTCGCCTCCAACAATTCGTTTCCTTTGATTTCTCCGACGATCAAATACGGTATCTTTTTCTGATCTGAAGTATAGGAGGCTATATCCTCTGGGGTTTCAGCAGCTATAAATTTACCTCCAAATTGTTTTCCTACCAGGTTTTTCGCCAATACCACACAAGTAGGCTCAAAAGTATATTGATTAAAGGTCCTCACCAATACATAATCAATATTGGGACCTACGGTCAGTGCCGTATTACTGGGCAATGTCCAAGGTGTAGTGGTCCATGCCAAAAAATATACTTCTTCGGAAATTTGATCAAAGACTGCCGGAAGCGTCTCTTTTATCGCCTTAAATTGGGCGGTCACGGTTGTATCGGTAACATCTTGATATGTTCCAGGTTGATTTAATTCGTGCGAACTCAATCCCGTTCCTGCTTTTGGGGAATAGGGCTGAATGGTATATCCTTTATAGATAAGTCCTTTATCGTAAATCTGTTTTAGCAACCACCAGACAGATTCCATATATTTGGGTTTATAGGTAATATAGGGATCTTCCATATCTACCCAATAGCCCGTTTTTTCGGTCATTTCATTCCATACATCCGTATAGCGCATCACTGCTTTTTTACAAGCTGCATTATACTCCTCTACCGATATCTTTGTTCCAATATCATCTTTGGTGATTCCCAATTCCTTTTCTACTCCAAGCTCAATAGGCAATCCATGGGTATCCCAACCTGCTTTTCGTTTCACCTGAAAGCCCTTCATGGTCTTATATCGCGGAAAGATATCCTTAATGGTCCTTGCCATGACATGATGTATTCCAGGCATTCCATTTGCCGAAGGAGGGCCTTCAAAAAAGACAAAACTCTCTTTGCCTTCCCTATTGGTGACACTTTTTTCAAAAATTTGATGCTGCTTCCAGTATTCCTGCAAGTCTTGTGCAACTTTTGGTAAATCTAAACCCTTATATTCTGAAAATTTCATAATAACTACTTCAAATGCCACAAATTAAGGCTGCAAAATTATGAATTTTGATTGAATTTAAGGCAGTTCCATACGAAGGAAATACGCATTTCAATACTTCAAAATAATTTGCCTTATATCCTTAAAAAGTCCGTTTTCTATTTGTATCCGTATATTTGGTAACAATAAACACTTAACTAGTATTAATTATGAAGAAAATTATTTTACGTTCAGCCCTTGCATTGACCATGTGTCTTGCTTTAGTATCCTGTAGGGAAACCGCTGACAAAGCCAAAGCAGCATCCGAAGAAGCCGCAGCCGTTGGAGAAGAAGCCATGGAAAAAGCCGAAGAAATAGGGAAAGAAGCTATGGACAAGGCCAAAGAGGCTGGCCAAGAAGCTATAGAGAAAGCAGGTGAAGCTGGGGAAGAAGCTATGGAAAAGGCTAAAGAAATGGGGAAAGATGCCATGGATAAAGCCAAAGAAACTGGTGAAGAAGCTTTAGAAAAAGGCAAGGAAATGGGAAAAGAAGCCATGGATAAGGCCAAAAAAGCTGGAGAGGATGCTATGAAAAAAGCGGAAGAAAGTGGTAAAGAAGCCATGAAAAAGACCGAAGAGGCCATAAAAAATTAGATTTTCCTCAGAAAATTTCAAAAACAAAAGTATCCTTGGTAAAACGCCAAGGATATTTTTTTGCTAAAAATTAAAATGAATCCCTAGGATCAAGTTTGTTCCTGCAGCAGAAATTCCCGAAGAATAGGTGCGATACCGCTGGTTGGTAATATTCTCTACAGAAAGAATTCCTTTAATGGTTCTTGAAAATTGATACTGTGACCTAAGGTTTAAGGTATACCAGGAAGGCGCAAAGGGATTGCCATTAGCATCTGTGGCATACAAAAAAGGTTTATTTCGTTCTGAAGGTGCCAAATCTTCAAAAGGAATTTCCCCATTATAGTTTAAGAATACATCTGCTTTTAATCTTTGGTTTTTCCAAACAACGTGAAAATCTCCAAAAGTGGGTGGCACATGGCGTCCGGGAGAGTCGGTACCATCTTCTTCTTCCTCTATACCTTCCGTTATCGTAAGGTTGGACGAAAGGGATAAATTATCGGTCAGAAAGGCTTCAACACCAAATTCAAAGCCATAGACAAAGGCCTTGGCCGCATTCTGTATGGCCTGTACATTACTTAATTCCCCATTGAACTCAATTTCGGTTACTCCATTGAATTCAAAATCCCTTCGGACCAATGCGTCGACCAAATAAGTATAGTATGCTGCACCATTAAACACTACTTTGTCCTTAAAGTTTTTTTGCAAACCAAATTCAATATTATAGGCATATTCCGGCTCCAAATCAGGGTTGGGGACCACTACCGAACCGGGTTCTGAATCAAACACTTTGCCAATATCATCAATATTGGGCGCTCTAAAACCGGTAGATCCATTCAGGGTAAATTGCAAATCCGTCTTAGGGAACCAGCTCACGCCTATACTTCCGGTTAAAGCTCCTGTGCTTAAATCTGCCCTATCAAAAGGGAAGTCAAAAAAAGTGGACTCAAATTCAGCGTCTACCCACACATGGCTATATCGCAATCCAGAAAGCAGGGTAACATTTGGCTTTACTTTATATTCCGCACTAATATAACCCGCAGCAGTTTGCCAAGTAGAGCCATCGGGATAACGGGAAGCAGCATCAGAAACTACATTGGTCTCAATATTTCGTTGACTTCCATCCGAGTTCACTTTATTAAAAATATATTCAGCACCATAATACAATCTAAGGTCGCCAATTTTTTTGTTTTCGAAATCAATGCTTGTGGAAAGGGCATCTACCTTTTCCTTTGTGGAAAAAAGCGTCGGGTCTTGAAAGTCCCGATCATTTCTACTTTCCTCAAAATGCTGATAGGCTGTTGTTATTTTGAAGCCATCGTAAAACTTCCCCTTTCCTTTTTTGTTGATTTGAAGATTCCCCAAAAACCATTTTTGCGGGCCGTAAAACCATTCAGCAGATCGCAATCCGGTTCCATCCCTTCCCGGTCTGATCAAACGATCGTAGCGCGCATAGTCCGAGGTTTCCGAATAGATGGCACCAAGATTAAAATCCCAAATATTATTGGGTTTAAAAGTTACTTTTTGCAGTAAGTTAATTTGGTCGTAGCCCGTTGGCGCCTGTGTTCTGGGATCCTCATTATTTACAAGGACATCTTCCCCATTTCTACGAACCACCAAAGTATTTCTTAAATATTCATCCGGGCCGTGCTTTCCTATCCTTAAATCCCCAAAATCGCTATAGGTTACGCTCGTCAGAAAACCCCATCTTTTCTTGCCAAAATTAACATCGGCATGAATCGTATTCTCATTATTTGCAGAGGCATATCTATAATCCACATTTCCTGAAATTTGCAGACTATCCGTTTCTGAGAATTCCGGCATCTTTGTGAAGAAATTCATTACTCCTCCAATGGCATCACTTCCATATATAACGGATCCCGGCCCAAAAATGACCTCCGTATTTTTAACTGTAAAAGGATCTATGGAAATGACGTTCTGCAAATTTCCTCCCCTGAAAATGGCATTGTTCATCCGAACACCATCCACAGATAGCAATAAACGATTCGTGGCAAATCCTCGTATTGAAGGACTCCCTCCCCCCAACTGACTCTTTTGCACAAAAACTTTTCCGCTATTCTGCAGAAGATCTGCAGCCGTTTGGGGCGTTGAGAACGCAATGGCTCTGGCATCTATGGTTGCTATCTTTTGGGGAATATCTTTTTTCTGTTGTTCCCATTTGGAAATGGACATCACCACTTCGTCCAACTGCTCGGTCTTTATGGTCAAATAAAACCTTCCGTTACGCTTAAGTATAGCGGCCTTGGTACTTCGTCTTAACTCATAGCTACTCAATTCAAAAGTAATACGTTCGTCCATGGAAAAGATATTGAGGTCGCACTTTCCAAAAAAATCAGATACTACTGTTTTTGAACGATCCAGATTGGCCACCAGCACATTGGGAACGGGCTCATTGGTCTCACTATCCAAAATGGTAATTTCTTGGGCCAATATCCCTTGAAATACAAGCAAAAAAATAACAAAAACTAACTTCCGCATAATCAGCTAAAAACTTCGTTCAAAATAGCAAGTGATTTGGGTTTTCTAAATCCTTGCAAATGTAATTCAAAATAAAGAACAATCGAATTTAATAGCTCTTGGCGATCTTTTTTCCGCATTCTTATGCTATGCATTGCATCAAAATTTGTGCCCAAAAACATTTTGAAGTAAGATAAATTTTGACCTACAATCATGGGGTTCGTGGTCAACACCTCCGTAAAACATCCTTCTTGCAGATCAAAGTAGGGTAAATGGGCAATGGTATTATCGGGATAAAACCCCAAATATTTGGTGAGTTCCAATAAAAAAAACAAATGGAAGTTTGCCACATCATCATGAGTATCAAGCCATTGAAGTCCAGCTTCCAAAAAGTAAAATAGTCCCCCATTGGCCTCTTCCTCGAAAATACTATTTCCCAGCATTTCCGCTAAGAACAGGGCTATGGCATTTTTGGGGATCACGGTATGCAAACTTTGATACTGATACCCAATTTTTACCTCGCCTATTCGTTCCAAGGTTCCTTTATTTTTATGATTGGCGGTAATTTCCAATTGTGTCAGGGGTTGAAAATACGCTGTTTTTAACTTCCCTTTTTTCGAGGCCAAAACGCCACGTAGCAAATATGATTTTAATCCATCCGAAACCGTAAAGAGTTTTACGATCAAGCTAGTATCCCCATATTTTAGGGCAGATAAAACAATGGCTTTGGTGTGTACCTGCATGCACGGTGTTTTGGAATAGTACAAATATAAGAGGCCTGTCTGGTTCTGAAAACCAAACAGGCCCTATTTATATATTGATAAGAGTATCTTACTTAGATTACTCCTTGTGCCAACATAGCATCGGCAACCTTAACAAATCCAGCGATATTTGCTCCTTTTACATAGTTGCAATAACCCTCGTCGTCTTTTCCATACTCAATACAAGAGTCATGAATGTCGGACATGATTCCTTTTAAACGCTCATCCACTTCTTCCCTAGTCCAACTAATTCGCAATGAATTCTGTGACATTTCCAAACCGGAGGTCGCAACACCACCAGCATTGGAAGCTTTTCCAGGCGCAAAAAGAATTTTTGCTTCGTGGAATTCATGGATGGCTTCTGGAGTAGACGGCATATTTGCACCCTCAGCAACACAGATACATCCATTGGTGGTCAAAGTTTTTGCATCTTCTCCATTCAGTTCATTTTGCGTAGCACAAGGCAAGGCAATATCACATTTAACTCCCCAAGGCGTTTCTCCTGCAAAGAATTCTGCTGAAGGATATTTATCCGCATATTCCGAAATTCTACCTCTCTTATTATTTTTTAAATCCATCACATAGGCCAACTTCTCCTCATCAATACCATCTTTATCATAAATGTAGCCTTTGGAATCTGATAGCGTAAGTACTTTTGCTCCCAATTGCAATGCCTTCTCTGCAGCATACTGCGCCACATTCCCGGAACCAGAGATCACGACATCCTTGCCATCAAAGCTTTGCCCTTTTGTTTGCAACATACTTTGTGCAAAATATACGGTACCGTAACCTGTAGCCTCTGGTCGTATCAAGGAACCTCCCCAAGAACGTCCTTTTCCTGTAAGTACTCCGGTAAACTCATTCCGAATCTTCTTATACATTCCGAACAAGAAACCAATTTCGCGGGCACCCACACCAATATCTCCGGCAGGAACATCCGTATTTGGTCCTATATGTCTGTTCAACTCCAACATAAAGGCGTGGCAAAAACGCATTACCTCATCATCAGATTTTCCTTTGGGATCAAAATCAGAACCTCCTTTACCACCTCCCATAGGCAAGGTGGTTAAACTATTTTTAAATACCTGTTCAAAGGCAAGAAATTTAAGGATGCTCGCATTCACTGAAGGATGAAAGCGCAAACCACCTTTATAAGGACCAATGGCAGAGTTCATCTGGATTCGGTATCCTCTATTTACATGAATCTCACCTTTATCATCTACCCATGCCACTCTGAAAGAGATCAAACGCTCGGGCTCCACCATTCGAAGCAAGATATTTTTTCCGTTATAAATCTCATTTTTAGCAATGTAGGGAATCACAGTTTCAGCAACTTCCTGTACCGCTTGTATAAATTCGGGTTCATGACCATTGCGGGTCGCCACCTCATCCATGAATGCTTTTATCTTTGCTTCCATATATACTTGATTAGTTGTTTTTTATTGAATTAAAAATACAGGCGCAAAATTATGGTATTCTAATAATTTAGACGTTGTTTTTTTAAAAATTTGGCAAAAAATTATCTGATGGCCTGTTCCAAATCAGAAATAAGGTCTTCTGCATCTTCAATTCCGACACTTAAACGGATCAGCGCATCTACTACACCACTTTTCTCCCGCTCTTCTTTAGGAATACTGGCATGAGTCATACTTGCCGGGTGTCCTGCTAAACTTTCTACACCTCCCAAGGATTCTGCCAAGGTAAAAACCTTTAATTTCTCTACAATGGCTATGGCATTCTTATAATTGCTTCCTTTGGGCACAAAAGAAATCATACCTCCAAAATCCTTCATTTGTTTTGCAGCCACATGATGTTCAGGATGATCTTCAAAACCAGGCCAATATACGTTTTCAACCTTAGGATGTGCCCGCAAATATGTAGCGATGGCCTTACCGTTTTCGCAATGGCGCTGCATCCTAACATGTAGTGTTTTTATTCCTCTAATCACCAAAAAACTATCCATAGGGCCGCAAATGGCTCCACTGGCATTTTGTATAAAATAAAGTTGGTCGGCCAATTCTTTATCCTTTACGATGAGGGCTCCTGCAACAACATCACTATGTCCCCCCAGGTATTTTGTTGCCGAGTGCATCACAATATCAGCCCCTAAGTCCAAAGGTTGCTGTAAATAGGGAGTGGCGAAGGTATTGTCTACCGCCAGAATAATATGATGTTGTTTCGCCAAGGTAGCAACCGCTGCGATATCTATGATGTTCATCATAGGATTTGTGGGCGTCTCTACCCAAATCAATTTGGTCTTTGCCGTTATCTTCTCGGCTATGTCGGCAACATTCTGCATTCCTACGAAATGGAATCGAATGCCATATTTTTCAAAGATTTTTTTAAATATCCGATAACTTCCTCCGTAGAGATCATTTGTAGATATTACCTCATCTCCAGGATGCAATAGTTTTATCACCGCATCCATAGCCGCCAAACCACTTGCAAATGCCAAACCGTAATTCCCATTTTCAATACTGGCCAAAGCATTCTCCAAAGCGGTTCTTGTAGGATTGGCACTGCGCGAATACTCAAAACCCTGATGTCCTCCCGGAGTAGATTGTGCATACGTCGAGGTTTGATAAATGGGTGGCATTACTGCCCCATATGCCTTATCTGGTTGTTGCCCTCCATGAATGACCTTACTATTAAATTTTAAGTCTTTATCTGCCAAATCATAAATTTATGTACACAAATGTATCGTTATCTTTTGGAGAATCCAATGCATGTGTACCTTTGTACCATTAACTTAAATGAACTCTTATGCGAGCCCCTTTATATCTTCTTTTTTTTAGCCTACTATTTCTTAGTTGCACAAACGCCGACAAACTTGCATTTGAGCCTAAGACCTATCAGAATGACAAATGTAGTGATTGTCCTACAATTTCTATTGCAATTCCAAATATGCTGGAAACATCGACTATCGCCAATACCATCAATAATGCCTTAAAAGAAGAAATCATTGCGCAACTGACCTTCGATGACAACGGTCAATCTTTTGATACAATAGAAGGCGCTATGCAATCCTTTAGTAATGGATACGAACAATTAAAGGCCAAGTTTCCCGATGAAACCGTAAAATGGGAAGCCACCATTAAAGGGGAAATTATCTATGAGGATACCCATGTAGTGACCATTGCCTGCGACTCTTATATTTTTACGGGTGGGGCCCATGGTTATGGCAGTATCCGTTATTTAAATTTTGATAAGAAAAAAGGATTGGAGCTGGAAAATTGGGAACTCTTCGCCGATGCCGAGGATTTTAAACGTTTTGCGGAACTCAAATTCCGCATACAGGAGAACATTCCCCAGGATGACAATATCAATAGCACTGGGTATATGTTCGAGAACGAAGAATTTTATCTTCCCGAAAATATTGGCTTTACAGATGACGGTTTATTGCTACATTATAATCAATATGACGTTGCCTCTTATGCCGATGGGCCCATTGTTGTAAAGCTCCCGTATGATGAGATTAAAAATTATCTGGCGAGAAGAATTAAATCCTGAGGCTATGCAATGTCCTTTCCTATTTGAAGGTCAGTACTTTCATTAAAGAAAGGATGACTCCCAAATGGATGCCTTCATGAAAAACATTAAAGGCAATGGCATCTTCGGCGCTGTTTAAGACTACCTTAGGGGTTGTCGTATAGGCTTCAAATTCTTTAAAGATTCCTTTTTCATAATCTTCCTGAATCCATTCTGCCGTAGCAAAAAGATAGCCTTTTATTTTATCGATTTCCTCCTCGGTAGCCGTACCGTCCGGAATACTTCCTTTTTTAAATTTATCCACCAGTTCCGATTCCACACGCATAGGAAGATTACTCTTTTGGTATACCAGCAACTGTTGGGTCACTACAACATGAGCAATGTTCCACCAAATATTATTCCGATAGCCGTCTGGAATTTTCAGCAAGACCTCTCTTGGGGTTTCCGTTAAAAATTTATACAGGATTTTCCGGTTTTTTAGGCTAATGTCGAATAGTTTTTCCAAAATAGGTCTTTTTTTAAAGTATAGTTCATTCAAAAAATTAACATATCTATTTTTCTAGATATATTAATATGTTTATATTTGCACTATGGATATTAGCGAAATAAGCAAAGTGCTGTCCAATGTTACTCGGGTCAATATTCTGAAATGGTTAAAAACACCCGAATCGCATTTCCCGCCACATCAAGATATTGATCATTTTGACGATGGTGTCTGCGTAGGTTATATCCAAGATAAGGCAGGATTGTCACAATCCACCATATCTACCTACCTCAGTGCTATGCAAAAGGCCAAACTCATTATCCCTACACGCCATGGAAAATGGACGTATTACAGGAGAAATGAAGCTGTGATTACCCAGTACATTGAAACTTTACGTAAAGATTTATAATTTTTTTTAATATAAACAAATCGATATTTAGCGAAATGTAAATATGTATAAAAACAAAAACCTATGGAATCTAAATTGGAATGCCCAGAATTACAGTACACTCCATCAAAACGATCCTACTTTATTCAAAAAATAACCTTATGGCTCTCTCTTATCATCATTAGAGGGGCAGCGGAGATGTCTAAGATGAAATAAAGGCATCCTTTTAAGAAAAATTAACTCTTGTAAAACAACTATACTATGAAAACTATTGGACTTATCGGCGGAATGGGTTGGGAATCCACCAAAGTATATTATGAGTATATCAATCAACTTACAAACCGTGCATTGGGAGGATCCCACTCTGCAAAAATCATCATGGTTTCTGTTGAATTTTCTGAAATAGAACGTCTTTCACATGCCAATGATTGGAATGCTGTTGGCACTATAATGGCCGATGCCGCAATTACACTTGAAAAAGCAGGTGCAGATGTTATCCTTCTCTGCACGAATACCATCCATATGGTCAGTAAAGCCATTATTGCATCCGTAAACATTCCTTTTTTACATATTGCAGAGGCTACAGGAGCAGCCATTCAGGAACAATCCTTAAAAAAAATAGCTTTATTGGGAACTCGGTTTACCATGGAAAAAGATTTTTATACCAAAACTTTAGAGGAACGTTATGGTTTGGAAGTGATTGTTCCTGAAGCTACGGAAAGACAACAAATTCACAACATTATTTATCATGAATTGATTCAAGGGAAATTTACGGAAAAATCCAAAGCTTATATTCTTGAAATTATCCATAAACTTAAAAGTGAAGCTATTGATGGAGTGATTTTAGGTTGTACAGAATTACCTCTATTAATTTCTGAAAGTGAATTGGATATCCCCTCTTTTAATACCACATTGATCCATGCACAAAAAGCGGTAGATTTTGCATTGGAACAAAAAGAAATTTTTAGTTAAAAAATGAATTTTACATGACCGTACTTTTAGAAGAAATAGGTTCCTTTGCAATCTAAAAAGAAAATGATTCCATGAAAAAAATATATCACCTTAGTACTTGTGATACGTGTAAACGCATTATCAATGAATTACAACCACTGGATGGCTTTGAATTACAGGATATCAAGACCAATGCCATAACGGAAGCACAACTAGAAGTAATGCATGGATTGTCCGGAAGCTATGAAGCTTTGTTCAGCAAACGTGCAAGAATGTATAAGGAACGCAACTTAAAAGAACAGCAGCTTCAGGAAGAAGACTTTAAGGGATTAATTTTGGAGCATTATACTTTTTTAAAGCGGCCTGTGATTCTTGTAGACGATACCATTTTTATTGGCAATAGCAAAAAGGAAGTTGCAGCTGCCAAGGCACATATACAAGGGTGAGCAGACGAAACCTTGCCCTTCTTGCGGCCCTGGGCGCCACCACAATTTATGGGTTGAACCATTCTATTGCCAAAGGGGTAATGCCTACGCACATTCGTCCTTTTGGTTTCATTTTGGTGCGGGTAGTGGGTGCAAGCATACTCTTTTGGCTGGCTTCATTATTTGTACCCAAAGAAAAAATAGAGCGGAAAGATTGGGGCAGGATGGTCTTGGCCACCTTATTTGGGATGGTCATTAATATGCTTGCCTTTTTTAAAGGGCTAGAGTTATCTACGCCAATAAACAGCTCGGTATTGGTGACGATGACTCCCATTATTGTTGTTGTGCTTTCTGCCTTGCTCATCAAAGAAAAAATCTATTGGCGTAGAGGCTCGGGTATAGTTATTGGTCTTATTGGAGCTGTTTTCTTGATTTTATATGGGAACGAAATCAGGCAAGATGCTCCAAATATTCCTTTGGGAAATACCCTTTTTCTATTAAATGCCACTTTCTTTGGGCTTTACTTGATCACGATAAAAAAACTCACCACAAAATACCATCCCTTTACTTTAATGAAATGGTTGTTTCTCATTGCTATACCCTTTAATCTTCCCATAGGGTATCAAGAATTCATGGCTGTTGATTGGGGAAACCTTCCCTTTGATGCGATATGGAAAATAGCCTTTGTGGTTTTGGGCACTACCTTTTGCACCTACCTCTTCAATATTTTTGCCTTGCGAGAACTAAAAGCTTCTACTGTAAGTGCATTCACCTATCTACAACCCGTTTTGGGTATCTTATTTGCCATACTTGCAGGTCAGGATCAATTGACGAGCATTAAAGTTATTGCCGTTTGCTTTGTTTTATTAGGGGTGTACTTGGCGAGTAGGAAACCCAAGGCTTCCCCAATGAACAGCTAGAACTATTGGCATTTTATTTAAAGAGGAGATTATTTCGGTTAAAAAATGCTACATCGATATATGGGTGAGCAGGAAAAAAATCAAAAATAAACGACTTTCCCGGACCATATCCCTAATTATTATTTAGTTTTAGGACAGCGAAAAAAGGTCTTCTTTTTAAGGTGCCCAAAGCACAAGAAAATGTTAGTGGATCAAGACCTACCCTTATGGAAAATGTTATGAGATATTCAGAAATTCTATCGGAAATTTATGCCATTATTTGTGCTGAAAAAAATACAGGACAAGTGGCCTCCTATATTCCAGAGTTGGCCAAAGTAAATCCCGATCAATTTGGGGTGTACTTAAGCACTACTACAAACGATACCTTTGGCATAGGGGATTGGAAGACCAAGTTTTCTATTCAAAGTATCGCTAAAGTTCTTTCCCTAAGCCTGGCCTATAAAATGCTGGGAGACCAAATATGGAAAAGAGTGGGAGTAGAACCTTCCGGCAATCCATTCAATTCCTTGATACAATTGGAAACGGACCATGGAATCCCTAGAAACCCATTAATCAATGGAGGAGCCATGGTGATCTGTGATATGTTGGTGAGTCATTTGAAAGACCCAATACCCGATTTTTTACAGTTCGTTAGGGACATCTGTTCCAGTGTTGACATCCACTATTCCGAAGCCGTTGCTGCATCCGAAAAGTCTGTAGGGTATCGCAATATTGCGCTGTGCAATTTCATGAAGTCTTTTGGGAATATAAAAAACAGGCCGGAAGAGGTCTTGGATTTTTACTTCCATATGTGTTCTTTGGAAATGAATTGCCAAGAATTGACCAAGACCTTTATGTTTTTGGCCAAAGACGATTTTGTAAGTTCAAAAAACGAAAAAGTCTTGGAAATCGGGCAAGCCAAGAGGGTAAATGCCATTATGCAAACTTGCGGATTTTATGATGAATCCGGGGAATTTTCGTTTAAAGTAGGTCTTCCTGGAAAAAGTGGCGTGGGGGGTGGCATTCTGGCCCTCCACCCAGATAACTATTGCATTGCCGTCTGGAGTCCCAAATTGAATGAAAAAGGCAACTCCCATCGGGGCATGAAGTTTTTGGAGCATTTTACCACGAAAACAGCTTCCTCCATATTTTAATACTTCTTAGTTGCTATCCTCCTACACCCCAAGGGCTGAAAAGCCACCAAAGCAAGAGGACTGCGGTAATGAGTATAACAGTAAGCCATGTATCCCTGTTCCATGTAAATGCTGCGGTTCGCTGCCTTTGAAAGGTCACCAACACCAAGGACTCCGGTGGCTGTGGTTGTCCTAATTTACTGATCAGCATTAGAATTCCGGCACAGAAAAGAAAAAGGAACAGTGCAAAGTGTAAAAAATTAATTCCTAAAAAATACTCCAGTGCACTCCCTTCGGCAATCGTTAGGCTACCTTCATTCCCCATAAATTCTACAATCAATCTAAAAACGCCAATGGAAAACCCTGTCCATAGGGTAACAATAGCCGCTCGGGCATTGATCCAGGGAAAAAAGAGGCCTAGTAAAAATACTGCGGCTATAGGTGGCGAAATATAGGCTTGAACACTCTGTAGATAATGGAAAATACCTCCTCCCATAAGCGCATTCATAAAAGGAATCCATCCTAAACTCAATATCACCAGTACTACGGTGGCAATTCGTCCGAAACGTACCAAATCCTTTTGCGAGGCTTTCGGTTTAAGTTTCTGATAGAAATCAATGGTCAATAGGGTAGAACTGGAATTGAATGCTGAAGACAACGAACTCATCAAAGCCGCCAATAAACCTGCAATGGCCAATCCTTTTAGGCCACTGGGAAGAAATTCGGTAATCAAAGTAGGTAATGCCTGATCCGCATTCCCCATCGAAAAATCGATCATTCCTTTTTGCATCAAGGCGTAAGCGATTACACCCGGCAGAAAAAAAACAAAAACGGGTAATAATTTTAGATAGCCTGCAAACAAAGCCCCTTTTCTGGCATTGCCCACATCTTTCGCGGATAGCGCCCGTTGCACAATATATTGATCGGTACACCAATACCATACCCCTAAAATTGGCGCTCCAAAAAGCATTCCTGTCCAAGGGTACTCCGTATCGTCCATGGATCTCCATAAATTAAAAAACTGCCCCACTTCAGGATTTCCTTCTGTCTCTGATGCTAGGGCTATAGTGTTGATCATTTCTTCCCATCCTCCGATTTGATACAGTCCAAAAATTGTTATGGCTGCAGTCCCCAAGAGCAAAATGAAGGCTTGGACCATATCGGTATAGATTACCGCTTTCAGTCCTCCAAGAATCGTGTAGAATCCTGTGGCCACTACAGTGATAATGGCTCCTGTCCAAAAGGGTATTCCCAAGACCTCAAAAACCAAGGCTCCCGCAAATATGATCAAGGATATTTTCGTAATGATGTATGCTAAAATGGAAACTACGGAAAGGTAATTTCGACAAGCCCTGGAATAGCGTTTCTCCAAAAACTCGGGCATGGTATACACACTGGTTCTCAGGTAAAATGGAACAAATATCCATCCAAACAAAATTAGCACTAAGGAAGCCAGTATTTCAAAATTGGCCATAGGCATATCGGCCCTTGCCCCCGCTCCGGATACTCCCAAGATAATCTCAGAACCAATATTGGACGCAAACAAAGAAGCCCCTATCACCAGCCAGCCTTGATTTTTTCCAGCCAAAAAATAGTCCACCGCAGAAAAGGCGGCATTTTTCTTTCCTTTTGCGGCCCATTTGGCGATCCACAAAATAATTCCAAAGTAAAGGGCAATAATAGCAATATCAAAAAAACTCATAGTCATTGTTTTTATTCATAAGGTGGGAATCATAGAATTCCCCCAATGCTTCCTCCATCTACTTTAATGGCCGCTCCATTGATCGCGGCAGCAAGAGGGCTGGCATAATATGCAAGGGTATGGGCCACTTCCTCCGGTGTGGCAAAACGTTGTAAAAGAGAAGAAGTCCGCACCTCCTTGAAAAAATCTTCTTCCACAGCTTTTGCTGTCTTATTTTCGGCAATGGCTTTTTCTTCCAAAAAAGTGGCCGCACCTTCGGTCAAGGTAGAGCCGGGCACAATCGTATTTACCGTAACCCCCGTTCCTTTCGTTAATTGTGCCAATCCCCTGGACAAGGCTAGAAGAGCAGCTTTCGTAACGCTATAGGCAATTAAATCTTCGGGCACCAAAACCGCACATTCACTGGAAACAAACAAAATCCGTCCCCAATTGGCTTCCTGCATTTTTGGCAAAAAATACCGGGATAAACGCACCCCGCTCATCATATTCACTTCCAATTGTTGCTGCCAATCTTTATCTGTAGTATCAAAGAAGGATTGGGCGGTATACATCCCAACATTATTGATCAAAATATCAATTTTTGGTATCGCCTTTATGAGGTCGTCCATTGCATTACTTTTTGCAAAATCCATAGCAATTCCGGACACTTTGCTCTCGGGAACCATTGCGTTTAATTTTTTGATAGCGGCATTGAGGCTCTCCCGTTTTCTTCCGTTAAGAATCACATGTACTCCCTCTTCTGCCAGTACTTTTGCCGTGGCGAATCCTATTCCCGAAGTTGAGCCTGTAATAAAGGCCGTTTTTCCCTGAAGTTTTAAATCCATTTACCCTTGATTACCATTTTTTTAAGCCCAATAATTTTTCGCCCAGCTCCGATAGTACGGCAGTTTCATATTTGGTTTGCTCCCAATTTCGTGGATCTCCCGGAAAGGCATAACCTTCGGGTGCAATTCTGTTTTTCCAGGAATTAATACGCCATTCCTTTAAACTTTCATTGTCTTCTTCTGCCGGCATCATTGAAATGTATTGGGCAATACGCACTTTATCGCCAGATCGATTAGGACGGATACCATGAGGTTCAGAACTATTAAAAATAAGAAGATCTCCGGCTTCCATAGGTACTTTCACCAACTTATCGCCCAAATCGGAAACATCTGGTTTAAAGTGATCTCGATCTTCAGGTTGTGTCAACTTCCAACGATCATAATTGCGGTACAACCACGGAATACATTGAAATCCTCCCATATTTTCATCGGTCTGATCGGCCAGTGCCAATACTCCTTGAACATTTTGCGGTTTTGTTTCCGGGTCGTAATCCCAATGAATAAATCCTTTATACTCATGTCCCGGACGTATGGGGAAGTTCAAATTTGCCCGATCAATGGTTACCCAAAGTTTTTCGGTACCCCATACATCAACAAAGGCATCATATACTTTTTCCATTTGGCGATTGTTCCATAACAACTGGTGATTATACACTTCTACCATACCCGTTCCGGCCAATTCTTTCATTTGAATCTCTGCACGTGGATCAGTATACCAGCTCTCCTTGTCCTGGGGATCTTTTTCTTCAAACTCCCATAGGAAATCGGCGGTTTGTTGTGCCTGTTTCCTTGGAACAGCCTCTTTAATTACAACATAACCATTGTGCTTCCATGATTTCCATTGTTCCAGTGTAAGTACTCTTAAACTCGCTTCATTCGCTTCTTGTCGAAGCTGTACCGCACTACTTTTCGCCGTTGAAGGGTTTCCTGGAATATCGGTATGTTGATTCTCCAAGACTACTTTTGAACCCATCATTTTATTTGAATTGCTCATCTTCTTTGAATTTAACGTTTTACAATGGGTCAAAGTTCTGGTATTTCAAATCACGTGCTTTTACGAAACTTAACCAATACTTGTACAATATTGATTTAATTAAAGATTAATTCCTTTTAATATCTTAATTTAGTGAAATAATATGAAAATTCAATTAGAAACCATAGGCGCCAACGACAATAAATCTTTTGGGATGATGTTCAATCCCAGGATGAGCGATCTGTTCTTTTGGCACTTCCACCCCGAATATGAATTGGTTTATATTGACGGAGCCAATGGCACACGTCATGTTGGAGATCATATTTCCAATTATGAAGGCAATGATTTGGTCTTGATCGGTTCCAATATTCCGCACTTGAATTTTGATTATGGGATAAAAGGCAGTTATCGTAAAGTGGTGGTCCATATAAAAAAAGACTTTGTGGAAGGGCATATTCAGGGAATCCCCGAATTTGACAAAGTGGCACAATTGTTTAAGAAATCTGCTCATGGAATTGCATTTAAAGGCCCCATCAAAGAACAAATAGGAAATGCACTGTTTCACCTGGAACAAGAGCCACCATTTCAGCAATACCTGCAACTCCTGGAATTGTTCCGACTACTTTCAGCCTCTTCGGAAACCGTGCTATTGCATGATCAACCGTATACCATTAGTCATAATGATAAGGCTCAGGAACGCTTGCAGCGCATTTATGCTTTTGTAGATAATAATTATGACAGAAAAATAGATTTGAGCGAAGTTGCCGCCATAAGCAATATGACCAAAGAAGCTTTTTGTCGTTATTTCAAACAGACTACCCGTTACACTTTCGTTGCGTTTTTAAATCGCTATAGGATCAGTCAATCCAAACGCCATTTAATGTCTGGAAAAAGTGTCAGCGAAGCCTGCTATCGCTGTGGTTTTGATAGCCTTTCTTACTATAATAGAGTATTTAAAAAGGTGACCTCGGAAAACCCCAGGGATTTTCGGAAGCGTTATCTCTAAGGGCGCTTTACTTTGGTAAATGGCTTCTTCCCTTTACCGTGTGTATATTTTTATTTGGAATACATTTAGTTTTAATATCTTTAAAGCTCGCACAAAACAAGAATATATGTCCAAAGCAGCTTTTACCAAAGACCTTTCCTTACCGGCCATAGCCGCACCAATGTTCCTTATTTCGGGACCAAAACTCGTTATTGAATGTTGTAAAAATGGTATTGTTGGAACCTTTCCTGCCCTAAATCAACGCAGTAGTGAAGGTTTTGAGGAATGGTTGATCGAAATAAAATCAGAACTTAAAAAATTCGAAGAAGAAACAGGAAAGAAAGCTGCTCCTTTTGGCGTAAACCTTATTGTTCATCCCACCAACCCCCGTTTGGAGGCCGATCTTAAACTTTGCGTCAAGCATCAGGTCCCCTTGATCATTACCTCTTTAGGTGCGGTATCCCAAGTAGTCGATGCCATTCATAGTTATGGTGGTCTGGTCTTTCACGATGTCATCAAAAAGAGACATGCGCAAAAAGCAGCAGGAGCCGGAGTCGATGGCCTTATTCTCGTGGCCGCCGGGGCCGGGGGACATGCAGGAACCATTAATCCCATGACCTTGGTTTCAGAAGTCAAAAGCTTCTTTGATAAAACCATTATACTTTCGGGTTGTATCAGTACCGGAAGAGATATTGCTTCTGCCATGCAAATGGGCGCCGATCTAGCCTATATGGGCACACGTTTTATCAATACTACGGAAAGTAAAGCTCCGGAAGCCTATAGGGAAATGATTGTAAAGGCAGGTGCTAGCGATGTGGTATACACTGCAGCTATTTCTGGAGTACATGCCAATTTTTTGGCCGCCAGCTTACAAGCAGCGGGAATTACGGAAGAAGATTTAAAGAAAGATGTAAAAATTGATTTTGGAAAAGAGCTCGATACGGAAGCTAAGGCCTGGAAAACCATTTGGTCTGCAGGTCAGGGTGTAGCTCTTATTGACAATGTATGCTCGGTGGCAGAACTGGTAGATGATCTTAAAACAGAATTCAAAACAGCCATCTCTGAACAAGCACGATTGCTGGAAATCTATCCAAAATCCTAGTTTTTAGTAGCTATGTATGTAAAACGTAACATTAGTTGGGGAATCATTGTCCGATTTGCATGGCGCAATATTCTCTTTTTTACCCTTTGGGCAGGGCTTATTTTTTCTGTCTACTATTTTTTGGACTGGACCTTTATCGATATTCCCTTTCAACCCATTAGTGTTATCGGTATTGCGGTGGCATTCTATATTGGATTTAAAAATAGTCAAAGCTATGATCGTTTTTGGGAAGGTCGAAAAATATGGGGTGGTATTGTAAACTATTCCCGCACATGGGCCAATAATGTCTTGGGTTTTGTTATGGATGACCCCGAAGCGCAACGTATTCTTATTTACCGACATTTGGCTTGGATCAATGCCTTAAGGATTCAATTGCGCCAACCTTCTAGCTTTTCCATTAAAGAAAATAAGGCGGTTGAAAAAATGTTTGATCGGCACGGAGAACGAAATCCTGTTTGCGCTGGCTTGGATAGTTTCCTATCTCCCGAAGAAGATGCCGATTTGGAAAACAGAAAAAACGTGGCCACACATCTTATCAAGAATCAAGGGTTACATCTCAAAGAATTACTGAAAGAAGGGAAGATCACAGAGTTTGACAAACAAATATTCCATAATAATCTGGAAGAAATGTATAATCTCCAAGGGAAATGTGAACGGATAAAAAACACGCCCTTTCCGCGACAATATGCCTATTTCAGTACCGTATTTACATGGATATTTGTACTATTGCTGCCTTTTGGGCTTCTCTCTATTTTTGAAGAAGAGATTTCTGAGTTGCTCACCGTTTCCCAGCAGCAATTATTTTTAGGACTTATGATTCCTTTTTCCGTTTTATTGTCCTGGATTTTTATTACGATGGAAAAGGTAGGAAGCAATAGTGAGGATCCTTTTGAAGGTAGGATCAATGATGTTCCCATGACTGCCTTGTGTCGTACCATTGAAATTGACCTTAGGGATATGCTTAATGAAAAAAACCTTCCTGAAAAAATACAGGCTAAAGACAACATCCTCTATTAATGCCCTTAATACCCTCTCCCTACAACCCTCCATTTCTATTTAAAAATGGACATTTTTCCACCATTTATGCAGGAGTTTTTCGGAAGGTTGAAGGTATTGATCAGCAACGGGAACGTATTGACCTTCCCGATGGGGATTTTTTGGATCTGGATTGGAGTTATGCCCAAACCAAAACCGATAAAGTTGTCCTCTTAATCCACGGATTGGAAGGCAATGCCCAACGCCCCTATATTACAGGAAGTGCTAAGGCGTTCAATTTAAATGGGTATGATGTATGCGCTATTAACCTCAGGAGTTGCAGTGGCAGCACCAATCTTTTGTTTCGCTCCTATCATTCGGGCGCAACCGAAGATCTTATTGCCGTATTACATCATATCTTGGAAAAATACGCCTATACCTCCCTTTATTTAAAAGGTTTTAGCTTAGGGGGAAACTTGGTTCTAAAGTACCTTGGCGAAGGAAATGCAGTACCTGCAATGATCAAAGGGGCCGTAGCCGTTTCGGTACCTTGTGACCTTCACAGTTCCTTGATCCAATTGCTTATGCCTAAAAACCTAATCTATGCGAGGCGATTTAAAAAACACCTGCTCCAAAAATTGCGGGCCAAGCAAATACTTTTCCCTGATCAGATTAGCGATAAGGATATTTTAAAGGTCAAGACGCTAAAGGATTTTGACGATATTTATACCAGCAAGGCCCATGGTTTTAAAGACGGGTTGGATTACTATACCCAATGTAGTTCCCTACAGTTTCTCGAACATATTACCGTGCCCACACTGATCTTGAATGCAAAAAACGATTCTTTTTTGGGGCCCAGCTGTTATCCTATTGAAAAAGCGGAAAAAAACCCAAATTTACACTTGGAAATCCCCTTGTATGGTGGCCATGTTGGATTTCATGTTAAGAATAACGCTTCCTATACGGAAAAAAGAGCAATAAATTTCTTTGAAGACTACCTTTAAACTATGCTATTTCTTATATTTGTTTCTTAACCTTTTTACAGATGAAGAATATATTGAGCGCCCTGGCTCTAAGCGCATTGCTGATGAGTTGCGGTGGAAAAAAAGAAGAAAAGAAAGACGGTTTTGAAATGAGCCGTACGAAAACCGAAAGTAAGGCAGAAACCGTTCAAGAAGGCGTTCCCGTAGACATGAGCAACAAAGGTATAGGGCCTATTAAATCCCTTAGTTTTGATGCAGAGGTTAATACTGAAATGGCAGCAGCAGGAGAAATTCTTTTTGCTACAAAATGTACGGCCTGTCATATGGCAGAACAGCGTGGCATAGGTCCGGCAATGAAGGGGGTATACGAACGTAGAAGCCCTGAATGGGTGATGAATATGATGCTGAATCCTACAGAAATGGTAAAAAGCGATCCTATAGCAAAAGCCTTATTAAAAGAATATAACAATGCTATCATGACCAACTCCAATCTTACAGAAGATGAAGCACGGAGCTTGGCAGAATATCTGCGTACGCTATAGTAGCACCAGAATTTAGAAAAGGCCTGATCATAATATATATGGTCAGGCCTTTTTTAGTGCTCAATATGTAGTTTGTAACTGCTTTTAATTTTTAAAGGCCCCAAAGGTTATACCATTCCTTGCGTTCTTCCGACGTTTTTGCCTTATCCACGACCACTTTATAGGTAGGATCTTCCAATACATTTACTTCAATAATCTCATCCGCATTTTCCAAAAGACGTTTACAGTCCCTACTTAAATGTCGCAAGTGGACTTTCTTTCCCACTTTTTGATAGCGTTCCGTAATCTTGTTCAACGCCTCTATTCCAGACATGTCCGCTACACGGCTTTCCTGAAAATCGATAATTACCTCTTCTGGATCGTTCTGCACATCAAATTTTTCAGCAAAAAGTGTTGTGGAACCAAAAAATAAAGGCCCATATATCTCATAGTGTTTCACCCCATTATCGTCAACGTATTTTCTGGCCCGTATCCGCTTGGCATTTTCCCAGGAGTAGGCAAGCGCGGAAATAATTACTCCCAATAATACAGCCACTGCTAAATTATGGGTAATGGCGGTGATCAAAGTAACCAATACCATTACAACCACATCTGAATTGGGCATCTTTCGGAAGGTTTTAAAACTGGCCCATTCAAAGGTTCCAATGGCTACCATAAACATTAATCCAACCAAAGCTGCCATGGGCAACTGTTCTATAAGATTGGATCCAAACATAATAAAAACCAATAGCATTACTGCCGCCGTAATTCCGGAAAGTCTGGCACGAGCTCCGGCCGAAGTATTGATGAGACTTTGTCCAATCATGGCGCAACCTCCCATCCCAGAAAGAAATCCCGAAAGGATATTGGCAGTCCCTTGAGCAATACATTCCCGATTTCCGCTTCCACGTGTCTCGGTAATTTCATCAATAATATTTAGGGTAAGTAAACTTTCAATAAGTCCCACTCCTGCTACAATTCCAGCATAAGGAAGAATGATCTTTAGGGTATCCAAGGTCATTGGGATTTGGGGAATGGACAATGGCGGAAAACCTCCCTTGATCGATTCACCTGCATTCATGGTATCCGCAACGGTAAGCGTGTCAATACCAAACCCTATCACAATGGCCGAGATTACAATAATAGCTACAAGAGAAGAGGGAATTGCTTTGGTCAACTTTGGTAAACCCCAGATGATTCCCATAGTCAGTAAAGTTAATCCCAACATCGTATATAAGGCCGTTCCAGAAAGCAAATCCGTAGTTCCCTTTACATAAAAATTAGGGAATTGCGCCATAAAAATGATTATGGCCAAACCGTTCACAAAACCAAACATTACCGGGTGTGGCACAAGACGTATAAATTTTCCCAAGCGCAAAAAGCCAGCGGCAATCTGAAAAAGTCCCGCTAGAATCACTGTAGCAAAAACATAATTTAAAATAGTTTCCGGTTCTATTCCTGGAAAATTTCGTTTCAATTCCAGAATCAATCCAATAAAAACTACTGCTACGGCACCTGTAGCTCCCGAGATCATACCAGGTCTACCTCCCAAAATAGCAGTGACCAATGCCAGAATAAAGGCAGCATACAGTCCTGTTAAAGGAGAGAAACCAGGGATAAGGGCAAATGCAATAGCTTCTGGCACCAAGGCCAAAGCTACAGTAAGCCCCGATAAAATCTCCGTTTTATAATTTACTTTTTGGGAAAAATCGAATAAGTTTAGATACTTCTTCACACCTTAAGGATTTAAGGGGGCAAAATTAGTACTAATTGGGGAAACAAGCTATAATGCCGTAAAAATTAATGGATTCTGATTTTTTTGACATGCTTTTCCAACATTCCAAAAAAGAAGGCCCTATTATTTTAAAGCCTATATGGATTAAAAAACAATCGCCCCGAACACCATAGGTGCTCAGAGCGATCTCTAACTAAATAACCAACCAAAATCTTTACTTCAGCCTTGCTCAGTATGGCATGTGCAATCCGCACATATCCCTGCAAAACAAAAGTTATTCCTATTCCTATTATTTTCGCAAACGTTTTACGTTCATAATCGGATTTTTTGTCTTCTTTCGTTTCTTTCCGATGGTTGCTTTTCCAGATTTCAACTGTTGTATAAACCTTCTTCCTTTAAATTCATAGATGGTTTCACTATCTGGATGATACAACTCGATCGTACTGTCATTAATAACGTAGAGTTCAAAGTAATCATTGTCCAAAAAACTGTAGTCCAATGTTAAAGTTTTAAGCATTTCATCGGTTTCTGTGTCATACACCGAGTAATTCCCTTCATAATCCCAAATGAGGTCTCCCAGTGCGGTTCCATTTGCATCTACCGATGATCTAAAACTGCGGTTTCCATCAAGGGATAAAAACTGTAAATAGTTCTCATCATCAAACTCGGTAATTGCACCTTCCTGGCTCGTATACGTTTTTTCCCATGCTTCATACTCTTGTAAAAAATATTCCAGATTTTCATAGAAAACACGATCATAATCAAAATTGTTAATCTGATATCCATTTAAAAAATAGGAGGTGTTCAATGTGGGGTAGTACAATTCCAAAGTGTTGTTTCCCCGATCGTATACTTCCATAAGCCAAGTTCCATCAACATCATGATCTATTTCCACTGCACCTCTCAAAGCATCGTAGTATCCCACTGTAATTCCAAAACCATTTCCCGTTTTTCCAATACCTACAATATTGTTATTGGCATACAGGCGTCCATTTTGAAAAGAAATGGTAAACGCACGTTGCAAAAAGGGAATTTCACCATTGCCACGGGTCTCATTAATATCAACATACCAGAGGTCATGAGATTGTAATGCCTGCCCAACATTAAAGATTGGAGCATCTACAATATCGTCCTCTATGATCACTTCGGTATAGCAAGAGGTTACCAAAGTACCGATCACTAATAATCCTAAAAGTAGTTTTGCTCTCATAATATTCTGTTTTATGGTTCTATCTACTCCCAAACAATTCTCGTGCCAATATTTTTAAAGTGTTGATAATCAACATTTAACATCTAATTATTTTTTAATTACTTTTGATGCCTTTAATTTATCCCCATGAAAGAAAAAATGCGTTTTGCAGTTTTAGGCGGTGGAAGTTGGGCAACGGCCATTGTCAAAATGTTGACCGAAAACTTAGACAACATCGGATGGTATATGCGAAATACCGATGCTTTGAATCATATAAAAACTCAAAAACACAATCCCAATTATCTGAGTGCCGTGGAGTTTCACACAGAACAATTGACACTTACTGATGATATCAATGAAGCAGTTGCCAATGCAGATGTCTTAATTTTTGCAATTCCTTCAGCATTTTTGGAAACGGAACTTAAAAAATTGACACGATCCTTGTCTAAAAAAATCGTTTTTTCTGCCATTAAGGGGATCGTTCCGGAAACGGGTCTCATTGTTGGGGAGCACTTCCATGAAACCTATGACGTTCCTTTTAAAAATATAGGAGTAATTACGGGTCCTTGTCATGCGGAAGAAGTAGCCCTGGAACGTTTGTCGTATTTAACTATTGCCTGCAACGATACCTCAAAAGCAGAACTGCTTGCCGCTAAACTTCGAAGTCATTATATAAAAACGAAAATTTCTGATGATATCATTGGAACGGAATACGCCGCAATGCTCAAAAATATTTACGCCATTGCAGCAGGTATTGCCCATGGTCTTGGATATGGTGATAATTTTCAAAGTGTATTGATGAGCAATGCCATTCGGGAAATGAAACGCTTTATAAAGCGCGTCCATAAAATGAAACGCAACATCAATAATTCGGCCTATTTGGGGGATCTATTGGTCACGGGCTATTCCACTTTTAGCCGAAACCGAATGTTCGGAAATATGATTGGTAAAGGGTATACCGTGAAAAGTGCCATGATGGAAATGAATATGGTGGCAGAAGGGTATTATGCCACCAAGAGTGCCCATTTGCTGAACATAAAGCACAAAAAGAAATCAAGAACCCCGATCATCAATGCGGTTTATGACATTCTCTATAAAGAAAAAGAGGCCAAGCGTACGTTTAAAGCTTTGACGGAGCGTTTGGATTAATGCAATGTCACTTGATATAGGAGGAGGGAAAGCCGACCCCTATAGTTTTTTTGTGAAGTGACTGGAAACCTACTTCATAACGTTTTGGAATAATTTTCTTATTTTTAAGTAGCATCAATCAAATTAAAAATCATGAAAAACCTCCTCATAGCACTTTGCGTACTTGCATTTTTTTCCTGTAAAGAAACTTCTTCGCCAAAGAGTGCCCAAGTTAGTTTTGCGCAAAACAAAGATGGAGAAGATGAAATCTCTGGATACCTAGTGGTCCCAGAAAATAGAAATCAGCCCAACGGCAAAAAAATACAACTGGCGTACCGTGTCTTAAAAGCCAGAAATAAAAACACTAAAAAAGAGCCCATCTTATATCTGCAAGGAGGACCTGGAGGGGCCACATTGCTCATGGAGAGTTTTTGGCAAAACCATACATTGCGTTCCGATAGGGATATTGTGCTTATGGATCAAAGGGGTACGGGAAGCAGTAATGCCATTTGTACCGATTTTGGGGAAGCCATGATCGATATCCTAGCGCAAGATCTTTTGCCAGAGGAAGAATATTCCAAAATGCAGGAAATCATGACCAAATGCAAAAAGGAAGCCCAAAAAAACAAAACAGACCTTTCTGCTTATAATAGTCGTGAAAATGCTGCCGATTTTGAAAGTTTACGAAAAAAGCTGGGTTATGAGCGATGGAATATTCTGGGCGGATCTTACGGCTCAAGGCTAGGGATGACCATTATGCGGGATTTCCCCTCTAGTGTGCGTTCCGCTATTATCTTTGGAGTCTTTGCGCCAGAATCTGCTATTTATGCACATTTTATGAGCAATTTTAAATCTGCCTTGTTCTCTGCTTTCGAAGAATGTGAAAATGATTCTGATTGCAATACGCGTTACCCGGATTTAAAAGAAGCATTCTTTTCTGCACTCCATAAAATAGAACAAAAACCTATGGTATTTACCTACGACGGAAAACCATTTTATCTCAATGTGCAAGATGTATTATTGATTACACATCAATTACTATATTCCAGATCCACCGTAGGAATTATTCCTTCCTTTATCCAGGCGCTGCATACGCAAAATGAACCCGTGATTCGGCGGGCCCTGCGCCCTACTTCAATCACTACAAGGGTAATTAATTTTGCCATGTATATGTCGGTAATGGCCTATGAGGAACTTCCATTTAACGGAACTGCGGCATTCATGGCAGACCTTAAAAGCAATCCTGAATTTAGCACCGGACCCGCTTTTTTTCATTCCGATGCAAAAATCCTTGAAAATTGGCATTCACATCGTTCAGAAACCTTGGAGAATGATCCCGTAGTTTCCGCGATTCCCACCTTAGTGGTGAATGGACGATTGGATCCCATTACTCCAACCAGCAATGCAAGGCAGGCTTCAAAAAGTCTTCAAAACTCCTATGTTATGGAATTCCAAAGAGAAGGACACTCCGTATTTAACTCCTGTTTTTTTGAAATTTGTCAGGAATTTTTAGATGCGCCCGAAACCGCTCCAGATATGTCTTGCGCCCAAAAAGAGCATCCCTTATCCTGGTATTAAGGGGGTTGTTCCATCATACCCGTTCTCGATCCAAAGAAAAATCGGAATGGTCTTTTATCGCAGCCTTTAAATCCTGCTTATACGATAATAAGGTAGCCTGATCGTAGGCAAAAACAGCCTGCAATTCCTCAAAAACAACATCCATTAATTGTGAAATACTCTCGATATTAAAATACAGACGCCCTGTTCTCCGGATAAAGAAATCCATGGGGTTTTGCACCATTTCATAGGCAATTCCAAAGTGAAGTTCCGCTTTGGCCATTCTTGAGACATGATCTCCTTCCATGACTTCATATTTTTCCAAGATAATTTCGGTTTGTTTGCCATAGTTAGTAACTAAAAACCAAGCATCATATTCCGTAAAACCATCTGCTTTGATTCGTTCATGGACTGCTGCGATATACTTCTTTACATGTTTGAATTTCTTAAAGTCATTCCCGCAAAGAGGAATGCTGTCCGTGGTACATGGGGCTACCGTAGTATCATATTCCTCTTCCATTTTTTTGGCGATGCGATCCACGACGCGTTCTGCCATTTTACGATAACCGGTTAATTTTCCTCCTGCAATACTGATCAATCCTGTTTCTGAGGTAAAAATCTCATCTTTACGGGATAACTCAGAAGCTGATTTTCCTTCTTCATGAATGAGCGGGCGCAATCCTGCCCATGAGGAAATAATATCTTCCATCTCCAAATTTATTTTAGGAAACATATTATTTACGGCAGAAAGCAAATACATGGCATCTGCCAAGCCCACGCGTACCCTGTCTTTATCGTCGTTATAATTGGTATCTGTAGTTCCTACATAAGTAACCTTTCCCCTAGGTATGGCAAACATCATACGTCCATCGGGAATATCGAAATACACCGATTGTTTCACCGGTAATTTTTCATGGGGAAAAACCAGGTGTACCCCTTTGGTAAGATGCAGTCTTTTTCCTTTTTTGGAATTGTTCCTACTTCGCAGTTCATCTACCCAGGGCCCTGCAGCACTAATCACATACTTGGTGTTTATCTTAAATGCTTCTTCCGAAATGACATCCTTCACCTCTAGTCCTGAAATTTTATTATCCGTATAAATAAAGTCCTTTACTTCGGCATAATTCAGAGCTTGTGTGCCATGCTGTAGGCTGGTCTTAATATTTTCAATGGTCAATCGGGCATCATCCGTGCGATACTCTGCATAGTATCCTGCACCCTTCAGTATTTTTTTTGGCAATAAGGGTTCCAGGGCCATGGCCTCTTTCTTTTCCAACATTTTCCGTTTATCATCACCAGTAACCTGCGCTAAAATATCATATACTTTTAGACCAATGGAAGTTAACCATTTCCCATAGGATCCATTTTCTATTAAAGGCAATAACATCTTTTCGGGAAGTACCAAATGCGGTGCCAACTTATGGACAATGGCACGTTCCGATCCCACTTCCTTCACCAACCAAAAATCGAACTGCTTTAGGTAACGCAATCCTCCATGGATCAGTTTTGTAGATTTACTGCTGGTACCGGAAGCAAAATCGTTCTTTTCCAATAGAGCCACTTTCATTCCTCTGGATGCTGCATCCAGCGCTATTCCCCCTCCGGTGATTCCACCCCCGATTACAACAAGGTCAAAGGTTTCACTGGTCATTCGTTTAATAGTCTCGGCCCTATCAACGTTTGAAAATCGTACAATAGTATTCATTTATTCTTTCTTATTTTTTTCCCATTCCATGGTGCGTTTTATTGCTTTTTTCCATGTTCGGTACAATCGTTTTCGTTTTGTTTTTTCAAAAGTGGGCTGGAAGATTCGATCAATAGGTCTGTTCTGACCAATATCATCTTGCGACCATAGCCCAACGGTAATTCCTGCTAAGAAAGCAGCACCCATAGCGGTAGATTCTATCACTTGAGGTCGATGTACTTCCGTATTTAAAATATCGGCCTGAAATTGCATCAAGAAATTGTTGGCACAGGCTCCTCCATCTACTTTTAAGTTTTTTAGTCTTATGCCTGAATCTTGTTCCATAGCTTTGAGAATATCTTTGGTCTGAAACGCCAAAGACTCTAAAGTTGCTTTCGCCAAATGCGCCTTTCCCGTATCTCGCGTAAGGCCAAATATGGCCCCTCTGGCATACATATCCCAATAAGGTGCGCCCAAACCGGCAAAAGCAGGTACCATAACTACGGAGCTTTCGCCCTGCACAGAATTGGCCAGAGCTTCGGTTTCCTTTGCATCCGCAATCAATTCCAGACCATCACGCAACCATTGTATGGCAGCTCCCGCAATAAAAATACTTCCTTCCAAGGCATAATTGACCTTTCCATCCAAACCATAAGCTATAGTGGTCAAAAGACCATTTTCGGAAAATTGCGGTTTCTTCCCAGTATTCATGAGCATAAAACAACCTGTTCCATAGGTATTCTTAGCTGTTCCTTTCTTAAAGCAGGCTTGCCCAAACAAGGCCGCCTGTTGATCCCCCGCGATTCCAGCAATAGGAATTTTAACACCGTCCAATTCATAATCCCCAAAATGGTAGGCAGAAGGTTTCACCTCGGGCAACATGCTCGCCGGAATATCCATTTCATTGAGCAAAACGGTATCCCATTTCAATTTGGAAATATCAAAAACCATGGTTCTGGAGGCGTTCGTATAATCCGTAACATGAGCTGCACCTTTGGTCATATTCCAGACCAGCCAGCTATCTACCGTTCCCATGAGCAATGCTCCTTTTTCTGCTTTCTCTTTCGCTTCTGGAACATGGTTTAAAATCCATTTTACTTTGGTGGCAGAAAAATAAGAGTCCATGACCAAGCCTGTTGTTTTTTTAACATATTCAGTAATCCCCTTACTTTTTAATTGCTCACAAATATCGGCGGTTCGCTTATCCTGCCATACAATGGCATTGTATACAGGTTCTCCTGTGGTCTTGTCCCAGACAATTGTAGTTTCGCGTTGATTGGTAATTCCTATTCCTTTGATGTCGGAAGGGCTTAGCTTTTGTTTTTTTAGCAATCGGTTCAATACGGCCATTTGGGAACTTAGAATTTCCTTGGGATCATGTTCTACCCAACCTGGGTGCGGGAAAATTTGTTGAAACTCTTCTTGTTCCATTCCTACAATTTTTCCCTCCTTATCAATAAGTAGTGCCCTAGAACTGGTAGTACCCTGATCCAAGGCAATGATGTATTGCTTTTGCATGGCCAATTATTTAATAAGTGTAAATATAACGTTTATTATTTCTATTTCAAGTCCACTCCCGTAAATAAGTCTCTTTTTTTGGACACCAACTGGGATAAGTCATTAAAGATAAGGGAAGTAATTCTGCTTTCAAAGCCGTTATCTTACGCTATCGTTATCGTAAGACTAATTTCTTTTCCAAGAGCATCCACAACCGTAATTTTATGCTTTCCCTTGGGGGGCAGAATTCCAATTTCATGAAAGTGGGTCGTCTTTTGCAGAAAAAGATCATCCAGATACCAGAACAAGGGTGTTTCTGGTGTGGCATGGGCCACTTTGACAATAATTTCATTCAGCTCTCCTGCAAAATTCTTCGTCAATGTAATACGACTTCCATCTTTGGGATAGATAAAGGCCATAGGAGGTAGTGTACGTTCAATACAGTCCTCGCGAAAAGGGGGCAGTGGCCTATATTTAGGATGGCTCTTTTTATAGTAAAACTCCATAAGCGGAGGCAATACGAACCACGAGTTTAGTTTGGCAGTGGATATCTCCGTACAAGAGGCATTGACCCTAAACTGTTTCTGCCGGTCCAAGTAGATATTTTTATGGTACGAACAGGCGGCCACTGCGTTTTCCTTATGCGGAACGGCAATAGTTTTTTTGGGGCATATGGCTGTCGCCAGATAACCACTATTGGCGCAAACCACCACTTCATTAAATTCATCCAACGGCTTGGAAAACCAATCGGATTTAGGCAGAATATCAAATACATCAAAAAGCAAGGGTGCCGCACTTACTACTCCGGTAACATCTGGTCTTCCTTCTCCATCAGCGTTCCCCACCCATACACCTACCACATGTTTTTTGGTGATTCCAATGGCCCAGGCATCTTTATTCCCAAAACTTGTCCCTGTTTTCCAAGCAATCTCTTCTGCCGAGTCATAGAAGGCCCAAGATTCATTTTCTTCTGGTCTATTTACTTCCTTCATGGCTTCCAGGGTAAGATAGTTGCTTGCAGCGTCGAACAATACTTTCTCTCCTGTTTTTTTCCCAAAATAGGGGCTTTCCTTCTCCTCTAGAATCAACTCCTGCAATTCTTCGGTGTAATATTCGCTGGAAGTTTGGTTAAAGTGGTTTACTGTAGAAGCCATTGCTGCATAATTCTTACAGATATCCCAAAGGTTGCTTTCTGCTCCTCCAAGAATAAGGGTCAGCCCATAATGGTCTGCCGTTTTATCAATACCCCCCAACTTCATTACCTCTAGCTGATCTCTAAATTTTTCCAAGCCATAGGATTGCAATAAACGGACTGCCGGAATATTTAAAGAGCGCGCTAAAGCTTGCTTTGCCGTGACCGCACCACTATAATCCTCATTAAAATTTTCCGGGCTATACCCAGCAATTTGTGTAGGGATATCTGCCACCAGCATATTTGGGAGCAATTCTCCTTCATCCAACATCGCGGCATACAAAAACGGTTTTATAACACTGCCGGTACTCCTATTGGCCCGTATCATATCTACGTCTTTTTGATGTGTTTTGGAGGTTGGTGTATTTCCTACATAGGCGCGTATTTTGCGTGTCGCAACATCGAGCACCAGCACTGCTGCGTTATGCACTTGGTTCTGGCGCAGCCGTTGATGATGCTTATCCGTTATGGCATTGACATTTCGTTGTAATGCCATATCTATGCTGGTACGTATGCGTTGTCCTTCTTTTCTTTGGCTGATGTTTGTTACCAGATGGGGCGCAATTTTAGGTAAAGGATATGGTTTTTGGGGCAGTTCTTCCAAAATTGCCAGACGATAAGTCGTAGCATCGATAACTTTTTCGTCGCGTAATTTTCGAAGCAATCGATTTCTTTTCTCTTTTAAACGCTCTTGATTTTTTCCTGGATAAATTAAACTTGGGGCATTGGGCAAAACGGCCAAGGTTGCCGTTTCTGCCCATGACAATTGATGTGGTTGTAAGCCAAAATAACGCCATGACGCCACTTCCAGCCCTACCACATTTCCTCCAAAAGGAGCATGACTCGCATAAAGTTTTAGGATATCTTTCTTCGTATGACGAAGTTCTAAACGGGTTGCCAGAACAAGTTCAATGATTTTTTCTACATAGGAACGTTTTTTATCCTGTCGGGATAAGCGAATGACTTGTTGTGTTATGGTGCTTCCTCCCCTTACTATTTTTCCGGCAGAAATATTTTCTCCTAATGCCTTAATCATCGAAACTGGATTGAAGCCAGGGTGTTCATAAAAAAAGGCATCTTCAAAGTGCAAGATGCATGTTTCAAACTTCTTGGGAACACTATCTACTACGGGAAATCTCCATTGCCCATCCGTGGCTATCCTAGCTCCTAAGAGCTGCCCCGTTTTACTCTCTATCACAGTAGCTGTTGGGGTATCAAATAATTGTTTGGGAAGACAGAAATAATAGACAACCCCCAGGACAAAAAGGCTTATTATTTTTTTAGGATGTCTTTTAAAAAAAGTAGCCCCCCTTTCTTTTGAAAAAAAGCTCTCAAGGCCAGATACTTTTTTAAAATTCCCCTTCTTCAAAATACTGCGGTTTACTACCTCCCAGATTTCCGGGGCGGCCTAATTCATTTTGTAAATTCATATTCCCGTTCCACTAGGCAAATCCTGGTTTTGTACCAACTGTACCACGCTGTTCTTCCTTTTTGTTGGGCAAAAATATGATCGGCATTTGCTTTCCAATTGGAAATTGCCTCTAGACTTTCCCAATAGCTTACGGTAATCCCAATTGCCTCCCTGGCACTTTCTATACCCAAAAACCCAGCTTGTTCTTTGGCCAGATTTTCCATTTGCTCCGCCATTTCCAGATAACCGTCATCAAAGTCGGTTCGGGTAGAAGAGAATATTACGGCATAATAGGGTTTGGTCATTGGCAATCTATTTAGTCAATATAGGTTTTCTCTACAAAATAACTCACTAAGGCTTCTTTCATCAAGACCGTCTGTTCTCCCGATTTCAAGGAAGGAAGCTCCTCCTTAATCTGATAATGCGGCCATCCTTCTTCATCAAAAAAATCAAACTCATAATATCCATAGGGTTCCAATAGACGACATATTGCAATATGCATGAGATTGATCTTCTCATCTTTCTTAAATTTCTGATGGGGTTTGCCCAATTCCTGCACTCCAACCAGATAGATAATGGCATCCAATTCCAGCGTATCCCCATCTGCAAATTGATTGGACAGCTTAGTGACCAAAACTTCCCAACGTTCCTTTAAAATATGATCTCTTGACATTTTGTATTTCTTCAATCCTTTTGAAGTTCAAAGGTACAAATCAAAGCCTTATATTTGTGTAAATATCTTTATATGGGAGTTTTAGATATTATTATTGGTGCCGTATTGGTATACGGGCTCTATAAAGGGGTTAAAAATGGTCTTTTTGTAGAAGTCGCTTCATTGATCGCCCTGGTTGCAGGTTTATATGGTGCCATTCATTTTTCATATATCGTAGGGGATTATCTTTCCGATCATATGGAATGGAATGCGCGTTATATTAATCTTTCTGCCTTCATTATTACTTTTATTCTCATTGTTCTCGTGGTTCATCTGGCCGGGAAATTTTTAACCAAGATTGCCGATTTTGCCATGCTAGGGCTCATCAATAAAATTGCGGGAGGAGCTTTTGGTGTTCTAAAACACGCCGTCATTCTAAGTGCGCTCCTTGCCTTTTTCCATCAGGCCAATACCTCGTTAAAAATAGTAAAAGAAGAAACTTTGGAGGATTCCATCTTATATGCCCCTGTAAAAGAATTGGGGGCTTTTGTATTTAGTTTGGTATTAAAAAAGGAGACTTCCGATGGAGAAATAACGGACTAATATTTTTCTAGTGCAATCTTGTATAGCTTTCCGTATAGGAATTTTCAGCTTCGTCCGTGGTCATCAATAAGGTATTTCCAGAAATTTTAAAGTAGATGGGGACAATATCCTCATGTTCATTAATGCTGTAATCCAGCAGTACTTTCCTTTCTGCAGTATACTGCCAAGTTCCTTTACCTGCAACACTTATGGTACATGGTGCTCCGGATTGCGCATCGCCATAATACACATAATCAAAGGTCTTGTCTTTATGAAATGAAATGGTTTCATTGGTTTCACAACTGTTCATTGCTATTTGCCGTCCTCCTTCAAAATACTGTTGCAATTGCCATGTTCCCAAGAGTTCAACACCATTGAAATTGTTTTCATTTTCGTCAGGGCTACGCCGATCATCCACACTACAGGATTGCAAAATGATAAGAAGGCAAAAAGCCAAGAATACAGGTATTTTTTTCATTTGGTTCGATTTGGGATATCTAGAACGAGCCCCCCAATTTAATATTGTTTTAAAAATGGGCAATATGCAGATTTTTGATGCAATTCATCGATTATTACATCCAGAACTATTCCTATTCTTTATTTTCAACAATAGAACATTATACAGATTTTAATTTGACACTTTTAGAGAACACTCCTTTCTATAAGGAAGCTTTTAATGAATTGACTTTCCCATTCGGAAAATTCTATCTATTTGACACTTTTGTAATTTCCGAAATCAATGAGGGCATATTAATGAATTGGGATGATCATGGGAAACTAGTTGCTGAAGAACTTTCCCATCTCTACGATCATAACGGTGCGAATCTTATTTATATCTCCAATAGGGTACATGCGTATTCGGTAAAGCCTGCAGACTGGATCAAATTCTTTCGCTTTGGGTACCAAATAAAAGGATACGGTATCATTAATTATAATCGCAAAGGGTATCCCAACGGCTTGTTGGAAAAATTATTTATACCTTCCAAAGTACAGCGCTTTTCTTCCTTGGAAAAAGCCATTCAATGGGCACGAAACTTGTCATCGGTAGAAATGCACATTTCATAGAAACGCTAGAGATTGGGATATGTACTTTTTACACTTAAAAGATTATCTTTTGTGCAATTAGTAGTTTTTTTATGGCTTTTCACCGATTTAAAAAACTAAAAGCAATAATCTCGTTGTTATTTTGTCGGTAACCCCCAAATAATTGAACAATTGACATACTTAAAAAATACCATCTTCTATGAGGATGTGCTCCACGAGATAAATTATTCCTTTGGAAATTACTACCTATTTAATGACTTTGTAATCGCCGAAATGCACGAGGGCGTTATCGTAAATTGGGAACAACACGGCAAACGTATTGTGGATGACATCTCCCAATTTTATGAGAATCGTAATGATAATCCGCAGAATATCGTATATATCAGCAATCGCGTGAATAGTTACTCTGTAAAGCCTACAGATTGGTTAAAATTTTACAAAAACAATCACAGTATGAAGGCGTACGGCATTGTGAGTTATGACGATACCGGTTTCTTAAATGCCTTATTGGAAAAGCTTTTTGTCAAAACTGATTTCAATAGATATGGATCTTTGGAAAGAGCCATTGAATGGGCAAAAACACTTGCCATTACCCGGTCTTTGGCCAGCTAACTTTGATTTTCCACACCTAGAATAAAGACCCTACCATTTTATTAGGGCAAAAAACTCCCGTATGTTGTCATATGGGAGTTTTATTTTTCCAATTTATCTTTTGATTTCTGCTCAAGCAGGCTGTCGCTCTCCCTGTTAAAATTGCTAAATAGTAATATTTAACAAAAATATTTGTAGGAATTTACATAAATTAGTTTTTCAAAACAACCTATTGGTTTTGCAATAGGAAGGCAAATACTCAAGGGCCTATAGAAAGATTGGGTTTTATTAATTAAAAAAATCAACACTATGTTAAAAGACATTTTACAATTAAAAGGAGTTTCCCAACTCCAAAAAAAAGCACAAAAAACTATTAAAGGCGGCTTATTCTTCGGAGATTGCCCAAATTTCTGCCAAACTGCGGACGATTGTCTGAGCAATCCTGATTGCTCGTTTTCCCAGGCCATTTGTGCCGGAGGAACCTGTCTCTTCTTTGGTTAGTATAAAATAATAGCTATCCTAAACACAACAGCCCTATGATTTTCATAGGGCTATTTTTTATAGTATGATGATTATTGTACTACTGATATCCAACTGCCTTTGGTCCGGACAAAGTAGTCATTGTCATACATGGCTTCCCCTTGTACTCCTGGCAAATAATACGTTCCTAAATAAGAGGCATTCAACAAAATTCGGAAGGTTTTGGATTCCCCTTGTTTCAAATCGAAATAAAAACTGGCTCGGTCATCCCGCACATCCGTGTATGAAGCATCATTTTGGGCAAAACTTCCAAAATCTGTAAAACGTGTATTCACTATCTCCCATCCACTAGGAAAAATTTCGGTCAAAGCCACGTCCTTAATTGTATTTCCAGTAGTGTTTTTAATAGTAACCTCAGCTATAAAATCGGTTCCTTGGGAGAGTTCCGTAATAGCAAAAATCTTTCCGTTTCTTCCCTTGAAACTTCTACTAATACTGAGATTACGACGCACTTCTTTTTCCTCTCCTACAGGCAATATCCCCGAATTGATAATTCGTACATAAAGGGTATGATCCCCTTCGTTGGAAATACTAAGGTTATTTGTTCCTTTCTTGATTTCCAATTCTCTTTCTGCTAGCGTTCTCGCTGTTTTTATCGGTTGTTTTTTTCCATCCAACCCTATTGATGCCTGTATTCCTTTGCCTCCTACAAGCTCCGCAAATTTAGCCATGGCCAACAGGCAATACGACGTACTTTGTGTGCTCATCCAATTTTTTTCATTTAATCGTTGGGCAATCACTTTGGCCATTTGTTGTGATTTTGCCTTATCTCCAAGCAACACGTAGGTTTCCAAGGCCATTGCCCTATTTCTATCTGCAGATCCGTAGGTAGCATATTGATGTCTATTGGAATCAAAATTCAAGCTGGCATTTCTAAGCAATTGCCGAGCTACATCTGCCTGACCTATACTGCTATAGGCTGCAGCCAAACGAAACTTAGCTTCATTGGACAAACTAGGTGTTTCGCGCAAGCGATTCATGGAGGCAATTTCCGCATTCCCGGACAGCGCCAAAGTATATAAGCGATAGGCCTGGGCCAAATCGGAATTATTGCCCGAAATTCTCCATTGTTTGGCCAATTGCCGCTGATATCGCACCCAAGCAGATTTAAAACCAATAGGCAATACATAGCCTTTCTTTTCCGCTTCCAGCAGAAAGTGCCCTGCATAGGTTGTTCCCCAATCGTTGGCCGCATTTTGCCCGGGCCAATAGGAGAACCCGCCATTGGGCAATTGGTAATTCCCCAAACGCGTAATGGCATTGCTTATATGATCCTGAATCTTTCTTTTTTTAGTTCCGTCGATATCAAAAATGCTGGTTAAAAATAATTGAGGGAATGCGGCCGAAGTTGTTTGTTCTACACAGCCATGAGGGTACCGGATAAGGTATTTCATTCTTCCACTAAAATTCATAGGAGGAAGTGTGGACAATTCTATTTGCGCGACATTACTCCCTAGCGTACCAAAGGTTTCCAATGTGATGGTTTGATTTGCTTTTCCATCCAAAATAATATCCTGTACCGTACTGCTTATAGGATTTGGGTTTACCACATCAATAGGAATCTCAAAGGAGGCGTTCTCCCCATTGCCACTGGCCTCTACCACTATTTTCCCAATTCCTTTAAAATCGGCAATACGCAATTGAAAATACGCCATTTTTTCATCAGGTTGGCTAAAGGGTAACTGCTGAGTATCACTACCCTCTATGGTAAAGGAGGCATCTTTTTTTAATCTAAGTCTTACGTTTTTCACCTTTTTTTCCATGGCAAAAACCGTGACGGGCAAGGTCACTTTTTCTCCGGGAGTAATTTTCCTTGGCAAGGACGCCAATACCATTAAGGGCTTGCGCACCGGTGTGGTCTTTTCTACGCTCCCATACGCTTCTTTTTCTGCATTTGCCGCAACGACCATGGTGCGCACAGATCCTACATATTTAGGGATTTTTACTTGATGCGTTCCCGTACTCCCGCTTTGCAAGTGAAAGGGACCCAGATGTACCACCATAGGTTCAAACCTATTTGCTTTTTTGTTTTTTGCTCCTGCAATTTCCCCATCTCCACCAATAGCAAATACTTGATCGATCCGTCCTCCAAATGCTCCGATAACATCGTCATAGACATCCCAAGTTTTCACCCCAAGGGCTTCCCTTGCATAAAATGTGGTCCAAGGGTTGGGGGTTTTGAATCGGGTGAGATCTAATAGGCCCTCATCTACTATAGCAATGGTATACGTCATTGGTTTCCCCTCTTTTTCCTTCACCTTAAGCGTAACCATTTCCTCGGGTCGCAATACTTCTGACATAAGAATTTCCGGTTGTAATTTTGTTTCCGGATTTTCCACGGCAATCGGCACTACACCATAAAGGCGAATGGGGGCATCATTTGCAGTAGATGCATGAGGTTGTAAAAGACTTATATTAATATATACATTTGGTGTATAGAGTTCCGTTATAGGCAATTGAAATTTAGTTTCTCCTTTGGTTGTTTCTACCCATAATGACTGTACTACTTCACTGCCGTTCTCTATGGTGACCAAAGCCCTTCCCCCTTCTGAACTCGGGAAAGTGACCGTTGCAGTTTCTCCAACTGCATAGGTTTCCTTATCTGTAGAGAACACCAACATGGTTGCCGCCGAGGGGTCTGTTTTTCTGGACTTTCCAGCCCAGCCCGGCCAATCGATATAGATGGCCTTTCCCGTGGCATGCCCTCCCTTGGTATCTTGGACCCGTACCAAATACCTTCCCCAATTAGGGTACTTCAATTCAAAATTGAAACTTGCTTTTCCTTGGGCATTGGTACTAAGGGTTTTCTCAAAAACCTTTTCCCTATACTGCCCACTATTGTAGGAAGAAAGATTGTCTGCAGAAGTATCCCACCACCATCTCCAATTCACTTTATGGATAGTGATTTTTAAATTAGAGCTAGCCTTTGGTTTTCCTTTATCATCAACGGTGACTACTTCAAAATTGTGCAGAGTATCTGTAAGAAGCATTCCTCGTGCCTTATCTCCTTTGGGTACATTGAGTCCAACATAGGTAGGGTAGGGAGAGTAGGTCTTGGTAAACACATCCGTGCTAAAATCCCCTCCATTTTCATATATTTTAGTAATAAAGGCTGCTTTTAACATTCCTGGGGCCACACCGTTCAAATTTGGGGAAATCGTGAAATTGGCCTTTCCCTCCTCGTTGACCACACCCTCAAATACTACTTGATCTTCTCCTGAAAAACTCCTGCTGGGGTCATCAAAAACATAAGCAGGAAATGCCTTGAAGCTGGTGGATTGCGGATTGAATTTAGCGGTAATATCGCCTTTTAAGTTTTTGGCAATGGCCCCATGTAGCCATTTTACCTCCAATGTGCCCGTTATAGGTTTTGAAGGAGATAGAAGCTCATCAGAAAAATTGGTTTTTATTTTTAAACGATTGGGTTTTATCGTTTCGATCTTTATGCTTTTTGTAAAAGAAGCCCCTCCTACTGAAACTTTGGCCAACCAATTTCCTGTAGGGGCATTTTCATCTGTCTTTACCTTAAAATCATAGACATTGTGCAAACCTTTAGTCTTCACTTTGCGGTAAACCACTTTGTTATACGGATCTAACAATTCTAATTTTACGGGATGATTAGGCGGTAGGGAATTGGCATTATCGTTTAACATAAAAGAGAGAAACAACTGATCTCCTGGTCTCCATACGCCCCGTTCGCCATAAATGAATCCTTTTAAACCTTTCTTGAGCTTGGTTCCTGAAACATTAAACTTACTCACAGAAAGCGCATTCCCATCATTCAGTTTTACATAGGTTTTTTGGCCATTGTATTCGGCCACTGCAAAATAAGCTATATGATCGGCATCATAAATGGAAGTACCTTCGGCATCGGTTACAATATCGCCTAATATTTGTTGCTGAAAGTTGTAGAAAGTTACCTTAGCATTGGGAATAGGTTTGGTGTTGATGATATCCGTAACAGCGACAAAATAGCTATTATTGACTCCTTTTTTTACACTTATCCCAATATCCGAAGCCAAGACATTTACCCCTATTTTTTTGTTTACATAATAGGACGTATGACAAGGGTTCTCCCGCTCGTTCCAATCATAGCCGTTATAGTAATCATTATAATAGTTTTCGCTCCCGTCCCAAAAACTGGATTCGGATTCGGTATCATAGTTCTCTGTAGTTTCATTGGTATCAAAATTGGTATTGCTACATTGGTACAAACTATATTGCGGTTTATAGTTCAGCTCTACTCTATACACTGCCCCTGCTTCCGGGCTGATCAAATTTCGAAGGTCAACGGCATGGGCCGTCCATTTCCCCGTATTGGAGGAAATTTTGTTTTCCAATACTAGTTTTTGTTTTGCAATTGGTCTGGCGACCGTTTTTAAGTTATAATTCCCATCAAGATTATTTCCTTGTAAAAACTGCAGTACATTATTTTCATAAATCCGAAGGACCGTAACATCAATAGCCTTTAGATTCACTGCTTCAAAGTTAATCTTCAGGTTACTGGAAGACGGGAGTATGCTTCCATTGGTAAGCATACGTGCCTGTGGTTTCAATTGTTCAAAGGCAATGCGCTCTACAAACTTTGTCTTCAGTTTGTATCCTTCCACACTTTCTATTCCCTCAAAAATTTCAAGATTGACCAAGCCTTTAATGGTTTTCGAAGGATATACTTTTAGGGTATTTCCGGCCACAGTAAACTTTACATTATTATCTCCTTCCAAAACCACCAGGCCTTTTAAGTTTTGTCCTTTTTTTAAAGGATCCGAAAAATTAATGGACAATTGTTGGTCCGTACCCGTCTGGACCAAAGCTTCCAACACCGTGAAATTGTTCTTCCCGGGAATATTGATTACATTTTTTCCCTTGCTTTTAATAGCAAAGGGAGTACCATCCCAAGAAATCTCGAGCGCTACATCATCTTCAAACCGTTGAATACTATCTATTTTAAATTGAAATTGCGTTCCTTTTTTTTGGGCTTCATCAAAACGAAGGGCTACGGATTTTCCTTTTTGCTTCACCTGAATCAGTTTTTTAACCGTAGACAAGGACAATTCATCCGCACTTCGCAATTGGCCCTCTATATACTGTAATTCCCTAGAGTAGGACTGTATGGCATTGGTGTATACATTGAACTGCTGTTCCAGGGTTTTTACGCCAAAGGAAAGGGAACGGAGTTCCTTGGGCAGATCAGGAAGAATTTTTCCCAAAGCCAAATTAAAGGTATATGCCGTATGCTGATCAAAACCTCCATTGGGAACAAAGGCAATGGTTCGTGTATCTAATGCCACCACTTTTCCATCTACTTTGGGAGATACTGTCAGTAGGTCTTTTGATAATTCGTCTCCGGCTTTCCAAGAATCTATTGGAGTGACCAATACCACCCTTACTTTACTTTTGGTGGAGATAATACCATGGGACAATTCACTAACATACTCCTGGTAGTTTTCCGGATTATCAAAATCACTTTCCTTGTTGTCCTTCTTTTCAGAACAACTGAGAACGAATACGATTGCTATACATAAAGAGAGGAGAGATTTAATCTGCATAGTTTGGTTTTTTATAGGATAAAGATACTCGCTTTCCGTACACGAACCGCCCCCATATTCCGTGAAAAATACAGATATCGGATTTTTTTGCAATCCATCTACAATTCGATCCCGTGAAGTGCATCGCTCATCTTCAACATTTTACAGACCATCTGCCCATATAGGCCATTCTTCCCTTAACTTATCTTGGATAGCTGTTACTTTATCGAAAAAAGCGCTTTTTAGCCCTTTGATGCTTAGATATCCTCTAATTTTGTCTCAGTGATTTAAACGTCATATAACGAATGTGAAAACCCCAAATTTTCCTTCGACCTACATGCTATAAAGCAAAAGAATCCCCCAATTCTTAGCACCCTACTTACTAATAATTTATTATTATGAAGAAGTTACATTATATCGTAGCAGTGACATTTGTTTGCCTAATTAGTTCTTGTAGCACAGAAGCTGTAGATGCAGAAGATAGTGTTGTCGTAACTACGGGGACAGATGATATAGATACTATTGACACCTCGGCCAATGCCGTTTCCGTGGAGACACAGATTATGAATCTGATCAACGAACATAGAACATCTCTAGGTATGAATACCTTATCTTTTGATACGGTTGCCTACAATTTTGCTACAGCACATACGGATTATATGATTTCCCAAGGGGAAACCAGTCATGATAATTTCCAAAAAAGAGCTTCTTCCATGTCTCAAAAAGTAAACGCCTCAGCTGTTGCGGAGAATGTTGCCAGCAGATATGATACTGCTTCGGAAGCTGTTGAAAACTGGTTGGCCAGTAGCGAGCATAGAGATGCTATTGAAGGAAATTACACCCATACGGCAGTTAGTGTAAAAGAAGATCAAAACGGCGACTTTTACTTTACACAATTGTTCTATAGATAAACTTAAAAAAGATATTTTCTTTTCTTAATTTTGATACAGACAAAACATCAATTTTGTCCTTCATTTGCCCAATGCCCATTCGTGGTCATTGGGCAAATGTGTAACGGTAAAATTAGACGCTATGAGTATCAAATCTCCTTTTAACCTCAATACTTGGATCAAAGAAAACAGAGATTCCCTAAAACCTCCGGTAGGCAATAAGAACTTATACAAAGATGCTGGAGATTATATTGTTATGATCGTGGCAGGTCCTAATGCCAGAAAGGATTACCACTACAATGAAACTGAGGAATTGTTTTATCAATTGGAGGGGAATATTGAAGTTCACATCCAAGAGGATGGACAAAAAAAAACCATGAAACTAGGTCCTGGAGATATGTATCTTCATCCGGCCAAAGTTCCTCATTCACCGGTAAGACATGCAGGGTCTATTGGGCTTGTTATAGAACGCAAACGTGCCAATATGGGCGTTGACGATGGCTTGTTGTGGTTTTGCGACAATTGCAATACAAAACTATACGAAGCCTATTTCACTTTAAATGATATTGAAAAAGACTTTTTAGGTCATTTTAAAGAATTTTATGGTTCTGAAGCGCACAGAACCTGTAACAATTGCGGTACCATTATGCCTGTAGATAAACGTTTTGTAGCAGAGGAAGAATAGGGATTCCCGTTACTGAACTCGTTTTATTGCACTTCTTAATTTTAATTCGCTAACATATTAATGACTTAGACCGCATGATTTTAATAATAATTGTAGTTTTGTCATAAATATAACAATTCACATACTAAAAGTTATAAAATGTCACAGATTGCCACTTCATTTGGAATACATAAAGCCCTAGAACAATTGGGCATAGAAGCCTTAAATCCAGGAACCTCAACAGGAATGGAAAGTTTTGCTTCAGGAGATGTCATCGCATCTTACTCTCCTGTAGATGGGCAACTCATAGCCAAGGTAACAAGTACTTCCGAAGCAGATTACGAAAGAACTTTAAAAACTGCCCAGAGCGCCTTTATGGATTGGAGAAGCAAACCCGCTCCCGTTCGAGGGGAAGTTGTTCGCCAATTCGGAGAAAAATTACGGGAATTGAAAGCTCCTTTGGGCAAATTGGTTTCCTATGAAATGGGAAAATCGTACCAGGAAGGGCTTGGGGAAGTACAAGAAATGATAGATATCTGTGACTTTGCAGTAGGTCTTTCCAGACAGCTCCACGGATTAACCATGCATTCTGAACGTCCCGGACATCGTATGTACGAGCAATATCACCCCTTAGGCGTTGTAGGTATTATATCGGCCTTTAATTTCCCTGTAGCCGTATGGGCGTGGAACACTGCCCTTGCATGGATCTGCGGTGATGTATGCGTTTGGAAACCTTCCGAAAAAACACCTTTGTGTGGCATCGCCTGTCAAAAAATCGCTGCCGAAGTATTTAAGGCAAACAATCTTCCAGAAGGAATATCCTGTTTGATCAATGGGGATTATCGCGTAGGAGAATTCATGACAAAGGACAATAGAATTCCCTTGATCTCTGCAACAGGTTCTATCAGAATGGGAAAAATCGTAGCTCAGGCCGTTGCTGCCAGATTGGGAAAATCCTTGTTGGAACTGGGCGGAAATAATGCCATTATTGTAACTCCGGATGCAGATATCAAAATGACGGTTATTGGTGCAGTTTTCGGCGCTGTTGGAACTGCCGGGCAGCGTTGTACCTCAACGCGACGTCTAATTATCCACGAAAACATCTATGATACGGTAAAAACCGCTTTAGTGGATGCCTATGGTCAATTGCGCATTGGAAACCCCTTAGATGAAAACAATCATGTAGGCCCTCTGATCGATACCGATGCAGTAGCCTCTTATAAAAAAGCATTACAAGAGGTTGTGGAACAAGGAGGACAGCTCATTGTGGAAGGTGGCGTTCTTGAAGGGGATGGCTATGAAAGCGGATGTTACGTACAGCCTGCCATTGCCGAGGCACAGAACGCTTTTCAAATTGTTCAGCACGAAACTTTTGCCCCCGTACTTTATCTATTAAAATATACCGGGGGTGTAGAAAATGCCATTGCACTGCAAAATGGCGTAGTTCAGGGACTCTCTTCTGCTATAATGACCAATAACCTTCGGGAGTCCGAGCGTTTTCTATCGGCCATGGGTAGCGATTGTGGTATTGCCAATGTAAATATTGGAACCTCAGGTGCTGAAATTGGTGGGGCTTTCGGGGGCGAAAAAGAGACCGGTGGCGGCCGGGAATCTGGATCTGATGCTTGGAAAGTATATATGAGAAGACAAACCAATACCATTAATTACACCACGGAATTGCCATTGGCGCAGGGTATTAAATTTGATTTGTAACAAAAATCAAAAGCTAAAAAAATAGGCGTTGCTACAATGGCAACGCCTATTTTTTTATAACGATTTTCTTCATCTTATCTATTTTCGCTTGTCTTGGGCGATTTATCAGTATTTGCCGACCAACTTCCATGAAGTAGTGTTTGGGTCCCTAAAATAAGTACCATACAGCAAAACTTTAAAGCATTTATAATATGTTTTTTCATTTTCTTATAGCGATTATCCAAAAGGCTTTCAGTACAGGAAAAGTGTTCTTTTGACCTTGTTCAAAGAACCCGCATATCTTCAGGTCGGGTGAAGCGTGAGCGGGTTAAATTAACTAAAACAAAATATTTGAACTACTGAAAGTAAAGACCCTATCTCAATGCCGGAACCTTGTCGGGAGAAATAGGGCTTTCTATATCTTTTGCTAAATTCAGTATTATAGTCGTATAATTTATACAATACTATACAGTTGGTTAAAAAAAATGTGTAAATGGTTATTTCCACCGTATATCATGTCCGTCTTTATTTTCCGTAATATTCTTTAAAAAATATCATAAGTACTTGATTCACAATATTTAATACTAAATATCCTTCTTTATTTTTCGATTTTTTAATACATTGTAGGAGAAACACTAACAACTATTAAAACATCATCATTATGGATTTCGAAAACCTAAATATAGGATACTGGATCATTCTGGCCGTTGTGGGTATTCTTTGTGGTATCCTAGGATACTTATGGGGAAAAGGTAAAAGCACGACTATTGATCATTCCGAAGAACTGACTTCTTTAAAAAATAAAAATTCAAAACTGCTTGCCGATTTAGAGGCCTGTACCCAAAAATTAAACACCGCTACGGAAACTCCAGAAACTATATTATCCTCTTTAGACGATACGGATAATTTACCCACATTTAATGCAGGGGCAGCCAAGGCCGCCTTCGGAAAAACAATCAAAGAAAATGATTTGAAAATCGTTGAGGGAATCGGTCCTAAAATTGAAAGTCTGTTCTACAATTTCGATATCAAGACTTGGAAGGATTTATCTGAGGTATCTGTTGCCAAATGTCAGGAAGTATTAGACTCTGGAGGATCTCGCTACAGAATACATGACCCTTCTTCCTGGCCTATGCAGGCCAAAATGTGTTATCAAGGAAAATGGAAGGATTTGGTAAAATGGCAGGACAAGCACAATTCTGGAAAATTTTAAAAAAAAAGGCCCTCCAGACATGGTCTGGAGGGCCTTTTTTATAACATCCCGTTTACTTCCACCCATTTAAAATGGTATGGATCCACCGGAGGTCTCATACGTTCGGAAATTCGGGTCAAACGTGCAGGTAATTTCATCAAGTAATCCCTAGCTCTTTCGGCTTCATCGGATAAACTTCGCAAACTCCCTATCTCCCAATAGGCATTAAGTTTTTTTAGTATTTCAATATAATCATCAGCGGTATATACCCCTAAACGTTGGGCACAATTGGAGAAGTTTTCAAAAGCAGAACCAATAGTTCCTCCTGATTCTCGAAGAAAATGGGCGGGCATTACAATTTTCTTTTTCATCATGTCGGCAAAGGCCAGCATCATCTGGCTGGGGTCATGATCAAAAATAGTCTTGACAAATTCCCTATAGGCAAGATGATGGCGCATCTCGTCCCCTGCTATGATATTGCACATCTTTGCTAAAAGTGCATTCCCCTTTTTCTTGGCCATTAGCCCTACTCTTTTATGTGAAATATTGGTGGCCAATTCTTGAAAAGAGGTGTAGACAAAATTTTTATAGGGGTCTCTATCTGTTCCGATATCAAAACCATCAGATATTAGGTATTGGGTAGTTTTCTCAATTTCTTTCATATTTACCCTTCCGGAGAGATAAAGGTATTTGTTGAGAACATCGCCATGCCGGTTCTCTTCTGCCGTCCAGTTACGTACCCATTTGGCCCAACCTGTTTTTCTGTTTTCCCCATGTTGATCAATTCCTTCCACATCCATAAGCCAGGACTCATAGGTGGGCAAGGCTTCTTCCGTAATGGTATCCCCTACTAGAGTCACCCAAAAATCGTATCCCAATTCCTTAGCTTCTTCACGGATTTGATGCACCGCATCCAAAAAACCATCTTGCTGGGAATCCGGAAGAAAATCGGTGGGTTGCCAAATATCTTCTATGGGAATAAGGTAAGCATCCATATAGCCTTCGACCCTATCCTCAATCGCTCTCATTACCTCAATTCTTATATTCTTATCGGACATCTTATATTTTTTACAAATATATCCCTAATAAAGTTGGGAAGTACTTTTTAGCTGCTCGAAATTTTAATTCCTTCCTTTTTCCGAAGGGTAAAATGTATGTACCGGATCGCTTTGCCAAATTTGCTTATTCTCCACATCGATCATGGATAAAGGTCCTCTAAACGCAGCCCCGGTATCTATATTCCAGACATTGGCTGCATTATGTGGCCAAGTGCGGCCAATTTTGGTCACCGGGGTATGTCCAATATAAATCTCTTTGTAATGCAATAGTCTTTTGGGGTACTGTATATCGGTATCCCTTAAATTCGGATTTAGTGCCAATGCCAACTCCCAAAGTGTTCTGTCCCAATAATAGGTAGCTTCAAAATATTCATGGTCCACACCTTTCAGATTACTAAAGCCAGCATGTAAAAAAAGGCGGTTTTCCGAATCCAAATAATAGTTTTCCAAGGCTTCAAAAAAAGCAATATGATTCTGCTTTACGGTTTCACTTGCTGTACTATATGAATTGAAAGTGGCCTTGCCGCCGTGCTGAAACCACAACGGATTGTCTTTTCCCTTTCCTAACCATTCGTAACAAAGTTCATCATGATTCCCCCTGATAAAGGTACATTGATGTGTTTTTTTTAGCGCAATCAAAAAATCTATGGTTTCCACGGCTTCACTCCACCCATCTATATAATCTCCTAAAAAAATGAGATGATCCGCACTGCTAACCTTGGCTTTCTCCAATAACTGATAAAGCGCTTTAAGTCCGGAATGGATATCTCCGATCACTAATGTCCTCATTCTGAAAAAATCACGATTAAGACAATGACCAGCACAATAAAAAACACCAAAAAGAAAATTTTCCAAAAAGAATAGGGATGTGTGCCGCTAATATTGCCCGTTTGCCCATTGATATAGAATTGGTATTCTTTTCCATTATAACGGTAGGAACTAATGTATACCGGCAAAAGGATATGTTTGAAGGTTTCGTCCGTTAATTTTATATCTGCCTGATCAATGCGTTGCGTATCTCCCCCGATATCTCTTCTGATCCAATTATGGGCAATCTGCTTTGCCTTTTGAAAAGATTGGTAATGTCCTTCTTTTAGAGAAATGGTATATTTTTCGGTAACAAAACCCGACAAATATTTGGAATTGAAAACCGCCAGCTCCTTTAAGTTCCAATGCGCTATTTTGGATGGGATATCCCGTCTTTTTTTCTCCGATGCATTGATTAAAATATCATCGACAAAGCCATTCACATTTCCCGAAGCATAGGACCATCTGGTCTTTCTCACCTGACGGGTCTGTACACCATTCTTTGTTTTATAGCGTTGGGTTTCATAGTAATAATCCCCGCGTTGCCCCTGGTACGCAGCATATAAATTGGCATCAAAAGTCCAATAGGGGATATATAGCCCATGAATTGCCTCAGGATCCAGTGCCGCCCTTTTAAGCTTATTGGGCGCAAACCATACCCCATTGACCCAGGTTTTAAAAATACCTCTTGCCTTTCTTTTGTCCATTTGAAAAGGCACCAAGGCTCCAGGCAAAATCCATCCTTCCTTCTCACTGTCTTCTTTTATCAGAGGCTCCCCACAATAGACGCAGCCCAAAGACTTATAGTTTTCCTCTACATGTTGGTTGGCCCCACAATTTTTACAATGCAAAAGATCGATGGTCTCCGTATAGGCATTGTCGCCTACCGCCTTTAGATAGTGTTCTAATTCTAATTCTTCGAAACTACTTTTGGCCTGTTCTATGAATTCCTCATGGCCACAATACTCACACTTTAATTGATGCGAACCTGGTTTGAATTTTAACTCGGCACCACAATTGGCACAGGCCTTTTTTTGTTCGGATTTGAGTGTTTCTTCCATTATGCTGTAGGCAATGGTGGTGGGGTATTCCCGCCTAGGAATGCTTTTAGTTCCTCTACATCTTTCAACGCCATCCAATTGGACATTCCTTGTTTCCACACTAAAGAATCTTTATTAATCGTCCTATTGGCGAAAAGCTCTTTCAATTTTTCAAAAGGAACAGGACCTGCTTGTTGTCCATTTACGGCATAGTGATACATGATTTGTTGAGGCATAGGAGGGGGCACCGCACTCTGAGGATTTGTTGGGGCTTGTTGTCCCATCTGAGGATTGAGCATACCTCCCATTTGTTGGGCCAGGACAAAGCCCATTCCCATTCCCATTCCGGCACCGGCAGTTCCACCTTCATTTTTGGCCGCGGCCTCCATAGCTTTGGCCGCTTTAAACTGAGACAATTTGGTCATATCCAATTTATCCAATCTACTGTACTCAAAAATTTCCTTTTTAAGTTCTTCGGGCATGGAAACATTTTCAATGTAGAATTTTTCCAAAAATATTCCGACGCGCCCAAACTCTGGTTGCATGACTTCCTGACAAGTTTCCGATAGTTCAATGGCATTCTTTGCATACAATTCAATAGGAAGATTGGCCTCTCCCACGGTATCGGTAAATTGGGTAACGATCAAACTTTTTAGGTGCTCGTTAATTTCATAATTTGTAAAATTCCCGTCGGTTCCCACCACGTCTACAATAAACTTTCCTGGATCCTGAATTTTAAAACTATAGGTGCCAAAAGCCCTGATTTCTGTTAGTCCAAATCGCTCATCGTTTAAAATCACGGCATTTTTGGTTCCCCATTTTTCATCGGTGAACAAACGTGTGTTCACAAAATAAACTTCGGCCTTAAACGGACTGTCAAAGCCATACTTCCACCCTTTAAGGGTAGCAAGGATGGGTAAGTTTTGTGTACTTAAGGTATAGGTGCCCGGTTTGAATACATCGGCCAACTGCCCTTCATTGATAAAAACGGCGGTCTGTCCTTCCCGGACAATTAATTTAGCCCCGTTTTTAATTTCATTTTGATAGCGCTCAAAACGGTGAACAATAGTATCATTGGTATTGTCCAACCATTCAATAATATCAATAAATTCGTGACTGAGTTTCTTTTTTATTTCGTCAAATAAGCCCATGGTGTTTGTGTTTTGTAATTTTTTAAAAAGATAAGGGTTTCCTGAAAATGCTGCAAATACGGAATCTTATTTATTTCTATATCGATCGAATAAGTACAGCGCTACAATAGTAGTACAACAACGATATAGCCAATAAAAAACACTGAAAATTTTGGAATAGCGAGCTATTTCCAATTACTTTGATATACCGTAGTACGCCAAACCATCATGAAAAAAGTATTTTGTATTGGAGAATTGCTTATTGATTTTGTTGCAGAGAAACAGGGCAGTAAGCTTTCCAAGGCCAATGAATTCACCAAAAAACCTGGAGGTGCTCCCGCCAATGTGGCCTGTGCCATTGCCAAGCTGGATGGAAATAGTGCTTTCGTGGGATCGGTAGGCGAAGATCCTTTTGGGTCTTTTTTGCTGAATACTCTCAAAGCGAATAATGTAGACATTTCCCTGGCACAGCGCTGTCGCACCTTCACCACTTTGGCCTTTGTCTCATTGACCAAGGGCGGGGAACGGGATTTTGTGTTTAGTAGAGGCGCGGACCGGGAATTGGAATACAATTCTTCATTGAAGAATAACTTCAAAGGAAATATTGTACATTTTGGAGCCGCCACTGCACTGCTTGGAGGGAATTTGGAAAAAGCGTACGGCCGATATCTTTTTGACGCCCTCACCCAGAATGCCTTTATTAGTTTTGACCCTAATTATAGAGGAGACCTCTGGCGTGATGACGAAGCGACCTTCATCAAAAAATGCATGCCTTATATTGAGAAATCCCATCTCTGTAAATTTAGCTTGGAAGAAGCCCAATTGTTATCCGGAGAAAAGACCTTGCACAAAGCTTGTGATTTTTTTCATGAAGTAGGCACACAGATCATTGCCATTACCTTGGGTGCGGACGGCACTTTTGTAAGTACGCCCGATTCCAAAAAATGCATTCACAGTATTAAGGTCAACCCTATAGATACTACAGGCGCCGGAGACGCATTCATTGGTTGCCTTTTGCAACAGCTTGCCCTTATAGATGATCCGTTGGAATTGTTGGAAGATCCTAAAGCCCTACACCATATGGTACACCAAGCCAATAAAGCCGGAGCAATTACCACCACGGATTATGGAGCCATCCCAGCGCTACCCACTCCAGAGCAATTGCAAAGCATTTAGTTATATTTTACCTTTCGTAGAATCCGTATGGACTCCTTCAAAGACTGGTAAATGTCCCGATCATAGCTTTTTAAGAGCGGTCTCGCCTTATCCATATAATCTTTGGCCTCTTCAAAGCCATTCAAAAAACAAATGAGATACTTGGCAGGCAAATGCCTTATATCCCTCATTTCTTGCGGGCTCAACGCTATTTTTTTTTCCAATTTCTGAAGTAAGGTATTATTGCTATTAAAAATATGATACAAGGTTTTCCGATCGTATTGAGGAGGTTCAAAAATCAGTTCACTTTGAATTTGATAGGTGCCATTTTCTTCAAAAGTAATGATTACTTTTTCCAAGGGATAGTACTTTTGTTGCCTGCCCAATCCCAGTTGTACATATTCTATAATGGAAAAAGAGTCCTTATCAAATGCAATGGTGACCTCGTCCAGTGCTGAGTAAAAGAGTTTCACTTGTTCGTTGATCAACTCAATATCCACCCGCGAAAAATAGGTCTCTTGCTTTACTCTTTTCTGGTTTCCCGCCCAGCACACCACAAATTGTTCTTTAAAAACTTTATAGTTGCTCTTAAGGTCTTTATGCCGGTTATTGATAAAGTCAATGACACCATCCAAGGTCAGTTCAATATTATTTCTTGCATGCTGCTCAATGGTTGCAACGGCTTTGGAATTGATATCCTTCAGTTCAATATCATAGGCTTTGGGCAAACTAATGCTCCCTTCCCTAAAGAACACCGAACCTCCATAATATTTCCAGATATTCTTCCGTAAGGAACATACTTTTCCATTAGATCGGATGGTGACCAATCCCACTACTTTACCTTCCGGCAAATGGGGAAACGGAATGTTCTCATACGAAATCAAAGGTGGGTTTTGCAGATACGCATTCACCAAATTCTGAATCTTACTATCATCAAAAAAATCAACGCCAACAATGCTATTATCCTCATCTTCGACCCCTACTACAATAAAGGAATTGTTTTTGGGATTGCTGTTCCCCAAAGCGCAAACGTGTTTTAAAAATTTGGCTTTGCCTTCTTTTTGACCAATTTCAATAAAACGTTTTTTATCATAAAAACTATTTTCATCATTATGGGCGAGCAAGTTTTTTACTAAGAGCCGTTTGTTGATCATCGATACAGAAAAATTATATTCGTTAAACGAGAAAAAAAGTGCTTTTATCGATTTTGGAGTTTAGGTCAACCTAAACAAAAAGAAATAAGGTAGCTTTGAGAATAATTTCGCCACCCAAGCTTACTATAATTTTCTTTTCACTTCTTCTAGAGTACCAAACTAAACTAAAATACCATGAAAACAAAGACAAAAGTATGTACCCTCTGTTTCTCTTTCCTGTTTTTTTTAAGCTTATTATCCGCAAAAGACTCTATTTCGAGACCCTTGGAAAATGATAAACTAAAAAGCAGTGAAACGGCATATGACGGTTTATTTCTGAATGCGATTTTAGTTGATGCCGAAACTAACGAAGACCTTGTACACTTAACGAATGACCTCGTAATAAGCAAAACTTTTATTGGCAATCGAAAACTTGGTATTCGCATTGAACCCACAACTCCTATACCTATAGGGGATATGAATTCTGGTATTGTCGAAATGGAGCTCGATGGCCCTCTGAGGCATAAACAAAGTGAAAGAACATTTCCTTTTTCATTGTTTGGGAATGATGGGAACAACTATTTTGGAGCATCTTTTCCGGAAGGAGCCTATTGTTTTTCTGCGAGATTACGTACTTCTCCAAATACTTCAGCTTCTAGTGATCGTGTTTCAATACATTTTAGCGTGGGTGAAGCCTCAAATACCGTTTTAGGAATTGCACAGGTAGACCCTATAAATAACAGACTCAGCACTACGGGCAATATAGCCCAAGGCACTGTTATTTTAGGAGTATCTGAAAACAATCCTTTTCTGAGTTTTGAAGCAAGGACTGCAGTCTTTGATGGAGGTAGTGTTCAAATGCATATTCAAGGCCCCGATATAAACCTGAGTCGGGTAGAAAACGTATTCCCCTATACACAGTTTGGGGATTTTGAAGGAGATTTTTTTGGTAAAGAGCTTCCTCCTGGGCAGTATTCTATTACCGCAACACCCTTTACAGCTCCAGACGCACACGGAGATTCGGGAACCTCATTTACATTGGAATTCTCAATTCGTACCGACGACCCTAGAATTACCAATTTATTTATCCAGCGTGTAAATGATGAAGGAGCTTTGGAAAATAAATCTGAATTGGAATTTGGAGCGAGTTTTGCTGCTCCTTTTGTCAATGGAGAAAATACAATTATTGCCGAAGCCAATGCCAATACCGGAAGTGTACGATTGGAATTAGAGGGGCCAATTAATCATCTTCAAGTGGAAAACGTAAGGCCTTACACACTTTTCGGGGATTTTGAAGAGATATTCCAAAGTCAGACCATGCCTCCAGGTGAATATACCATTAAAGTTATCCCCTATTCCGGAAAGGATGCTGAAGGAATTTCTGGGGATACCAGAACAATACGTTTTGAACTTCAGGAAGGCGTTTCGGAGGCTAGGACCTTCATTCCCGATGACAATTTTGAGCAGGCCCTTATAGATTTTGGATTGGATGATGTTTTGGATGACTATGTATTGACCAATACGATATCTACAATAACTAGCTTGAATATATCCTCCAGAAACATACAGAATCTTACTGGAATTGAAGACTTCCTACTTTTGAAAACACTGGATTGTTCTAATAATTTTATTGACTCCTTAAGTTTAAGTAGCAATGTTCATCTTGTGAGTTTAAACTGCTCCGCACAGAATGATGGTGGTGGATTACATGATTTGGACGTTACCCAAAATACAAAATTGACCACCCTACTATCGAATATTACGCAATTAACAACATTAGATTTAAGTCAAAATACCGAACTAAAAATATTAGACCTTGGCGGTAACCCCATTACAGCAATAAATCTTCAGGCAAATACTAAATTGGAAGAACTCAATATGACTGCAAATAGACTTTCAGAATTAAACCTTTCATCGAATACGGCATTAACTATTCTCGATTGTGGCAGAAATGAACAACTTACGGCTATTGACCTATCTCAAAACAGGGCACTTACAGCAGTATACCTTTCCCGCAATTCGATCATATCTCTAGATCTTTCTCTCAACCCCAATGTAACACTTGTAGATATAAGCCGTATGGAAACGCTTACACAACTAAACCTAGCGAATGGAAATAACCTAAGTTTAACGGAAGTTGACGCCTTTAGAAGTTCAAATTTAAGTTGTATACAAGTAGATAATATAGATTTTGCCATTAACAATCCAGATTGGCGTGTAGAAAACCCCGAAGCCTATAGCCTTGATTGTTTCACGGGTACGCCAACCACAAGCGCCAATGCGGTCGTACAATTCTCAATGCACCCTAATCCAACTACTGATATGGTGCATATGGTTCTTTCTGAAAATATCTCTGTTAACAAGAAAACTCTGTTTACCTACAACACCACTATCTTGGATATGACAGGAAGAGTAGTACAACAATATTCCTTCAAAGCTTCAGAAAATATAGATATGGATGTATCCCATTTAAAAAAGGGAATTTACCTTATTCAAATACAATCGATTAAAGGAATTTCCACAAAGAAATTAGTGGTAGAATAAGAACAATCAGCAGCTATAAAAATTCGTGTCACACTAAAAAAACCAAGGAGAGTTCCCTTTTTCTTTGTCTTTTTCTCTATTCAGATGGCATTTTTAAAGTGATTTCTTCACCATAGTACTGCTTGCCTGCGCAGTAGGCATTACAATCAGATCGGCAATATTAACATGATACGGGCGTGTAACCACAAAATGAATAATATCTGCAATATCCTCTGCCTGTAATGCTTTATACCCTTTATATACGGTAGATGCTTTCTCGCTATCTCCTTTAAAACGGACTTCACTAAAATTGGTTTCTACCAAACCTGGATTGATAGCGCCCACACGAATGCCATAGGGATTAAGATCCATACGCATCCCTTGATTGATCGCATCCACGGCATGCTTGCTTGCGCAATATACATTACCATTGGGATACACTTCTTTCCCTGCAGTGGAACCAATATTGATAATATGGCCCGCCTCACGTTTCACCATTTGGGGAATAATTGCTTTGGACACGTATAACAAACCTTTGACATTAATATCCAACATGGCGTCCCAATCTTCTGGATTTCCCTCATGTACCGGTTCCAGGCCATGGGCGTTTCCTGCATTGTTGATCAGATAATCTATTTGGGCAAAATCCTGGGGCAAGGAAGCAATGGCGTTTTGAACGGTTTCCTTCTCCCTAACATCAAAACTTAACGTATGCACCGGCACTTGTTTCCCCAATGCTATTTGGAGTTTTTGCAGTTCTCCTTGTCGTCTTCCACAAAGTACTAAGGCGATATTATTTTTGGCAAATAGTTCAGCCGTGGCCCTACCAATTCCACTGGTGGCCCCTGTGATAAATGCTACCTTTCTATTATCCATCTTCTTTTTATTTCTTTTCTTAGGCCATGGGATGTCCTTGACTTGCTACTAAAAGTTCGAACCAATCTTCCAATTCCATCTGAATATCCAGGGCTTTGATCGAATCGGCCAAACGCTCCGGTGTTGCAGTGCCTACCACAGGATGTATTTTTGCAGGATGTCGCAATAACCAAGTCAATAATAACTGATCAATGGAAGCATTATATTTTTCGGTCATTGGAGCAATTACTTTTCGTATCTTCTCTGCTTGTTCCCCTTCTGCCTTAAAAAATCCGCCCAAAGGGCTCCACGCCATGGCCAACCGCTCATGAACCATACAATCTTCCAAAGATCCATCGTTCATTGCGCCATGGACCGGTAAGGAAAACTCCACCTGATTTCCTTGAACTGGTATCGCTGTTTCCAAGACGGCAATCTGGGATGGGGTAAAATTGGACACCCCAAAATCTACAATTTTTCCTTGTTCCCGTAATTGGGCAATTGCCTCGACCACCTCTTGTGGATCCAATAATGGGCTAGGACGATGTAAAAGTAAAAAGTCCAAATAATCCGTATGTAAATTCTTCAAAGATTGCTCTACAGACGCAATAATGTACTTTTTATCATATTGATAATGCTGCAGTTTTTTGGGCCTATTCTCACATACAAACTGAATCCCACATTTACTGATCAGTTGTACATTTTCCCTGGCAATACCACTATCAGCAAAGGCTGCTCCAAAATCAGCTTCTGTAGTATATCCTCCATAAATATCTGCATGATCAAAGGTACTGATATCCAGATCTAAACAGTGGTTCATTAACCCGATCATCTCTTTTTTTGGAAGTTGTTTTCCCCAGCTTCCCCAAGTCATGGTTCCTGCTATAATTCTAGAATAGGTGGTCTTATTTTTCATAGTCGGTGAAATTAAAAAATAAATCCCTTAAATCCTTCATAAAACTTATCCCTTTACTTTTAATTTAACCAATAATTAACAGCGGATGAGCAAATAAATTTTCATTTTGCATTTTATTAAATGCTTAATTAAATTGCGTGAAATTTTAATATTGTTCTATGGAAGAAAATACTACTATTGATATCAGTGCTGTGAATGAGAAAATTGCGAAGGAAAGCGCTTTTATAGATTTGCTTGTATTTGAAATGAATAAAGTGATCGTTGGCCAAAAACATATGGTGGAGCGATTGCTCATCGGCCTTTTGGGACAAGGCCATATATTATTGGAAGGAGTTCCTGGTTTGGCCAAGACTTTAGCGATAAACACCCTTGCCAAGGCTGTAAAAGGGAGCTTTAGTAGAATTCAGTTCACTCCCGACCTTTTACCAGCAGATGTTGTAGGTACGATGATCTACAATATGAAAGAGAATGATTTTTCCATAAAAAAGGGACCTATTTTTGCCAACTTTGTATTGGCGGATGAGATTAACCGTGCACCGGCCAAAGTACAATCGGCATTGCTCGAGGCCATGCAGGAAAAACAAGTGACCATTGGCGAAGAAACCTTTGTGCTGGATAAACCTTTTCTGGTAATGGCCACACAAAACCCTGTGGAACAAGAAGGAACATATCCACTTCCTGAGGCTCAGGTGGATCGTTTCATGCTAAAAACGGTTATTGACTATCCTAAAATCAACGAAGAACAACTTATTATGCGTCAAAATCTCTTGGGAGCCTATGACGAAGTAAAACCGGTAGTAAGCGTTGATCAGATTTTGAGTGCCCAAAAAGCGGTCAAAGAAGTGTACATGGATGAAAAAATAGAAAAATATATTCTAGATCTTATTTTTGCCACGCGCTATCCTGAAAAATACAATCTTCCGGATTTAAAACCATTGATCAGTTTTGGCGCCTCTCCACGTGGTAGTATCAATCTAGGAAATGCGGCCAAATGTTATGCCTTTATAAAAAGAAGGGGCTATGTAGTTCCAGAAGACGTTAGGGCTGTGGTTCACGATATTCTAAGGCACAGAATAGGTATCACCTATGAAGCCGAAGCGGAAAATATTACATCCGAAGAGATTATCAACAAGATTGTAAACGAAATTGAAGTGCCTTAGTGCCTTGTTTTAAGTTTTTAAACACAAACTTGAAACGTCCAGAGTTATGGACAAAACCCCTAATGGGCAATGGATACTAAAGAATTACTTAAAAAAGTTCGTAAAATTGAAATAAAGACCAGGCGTCTTTCCAACCATATTTTTGGAGGGGAATACCACTCTACCTTTAAAGGAAGAGGGATGACCTTTAGTGAAGTACGCCAATATCAGTTCGGCGATGATGTTCGGTCCATAGATTGGAACGTTACTGCACGCTATAACGAACCTTTCATCAAAGTTTTTGAGGAAGAACGGGAGTTGACCATGATGCTCATGGTTGATATTAGTGGCTCTGAACTTTTTGGTACCACCAACCAATTTAAGAAGGAAATCATTACAGAGATATCGGCTACCTTGGCCTTTTCGGCTTTGCAGAACAATGATAAGGCCGGCCTGATTCTGTTCTCCGACGAGATTGAACTTTTTATTCCGCCCAAGAAGGGAAAAACGCATGTTTTGCGTATCATTCGGGAATTACTGGAGTTTAAGCCTCAAAGCAACAGAACCGATATTTCCAAAGCCCTGAAATATTTGACCAATGTGATGAAAAAGAAAGCCATTGTCTTTGTGCTTTCGGATTTTATTGCTGATGACTATGAACGTACGCTTAAAATCATAGGAAATAAACACGACGTAACCGGTATCCGTATTTATGACCCTAGAGAGGAGAGCATTCCCAATTTAGGCATGGTGCAAATGCAAGATGCCGAGACGGGAGCCGTACAATTAGTGAATACTCAATCTAAAAAAGTAAGGACAGCCTACGAAAAACATCATCTGGAAAAAGTCGCTTATTTCCAGGATACTTTTACAAAATCTGGCTGTGGCGTCTTGAGTTGCAGAGTAGATGAAAGTTATGTGAAAAAATTGTTAGGCTATTTTAAACGCAGAGGGTAACACAAAATGAAGCATAGTATATTGAATATAGGGCATGATATCTCATCAAAGTTATGGGGACTTCTGTTGTGTTTCATTTTGGGCTTCAGTGTTCAGGCAACAGCACAAACAAGCACGCCAAAAGTAACTTCGAAAATCGACACCACAAGCATAAAAATTGGGGAGCAGATCAATTTTAAAGTGACCGTGGAAGTAGATTCCACTGCCCAAGTGGTCTTTCCAGAGGGACAGACTTTTTTACCTTTGGAAATGGTAGAGGCCATTCTGGGAGACACTATTAAAAACCAAGATCGTATTACCTTGGAACGTATATACGCCCTAACCCAATTTGATTCCGGAGCCTATACCCTTCCCCAACAAAAAATTACCATTGATGATAAGACCTATTTTACGGATTCCATTCGCGTTGCTGTAAGTACTATTGCCGTAGATACCGTAAGCAAAGAGTTTTATGACATCAAGCCTTTGATCAATGTTGAAAAAAGCAGCAACGATCTATGGATGATTTTTCTCTGGATATTTTTGACGCTTGCCCTTGTTGCAGGCCTTCTGTATTGGTTCGTTTGGCGTAAAAAACCGCTGACCGAAGAGGAAAAAGTAGCCCTTCTACCTCCATATGATCGGGCTATGCTGGAGTTGAAGAATTTAGAAAACTCCAAATATCTTATCCAAGACGAATACAAGGAATACTATTCAGAGTTAACAACGATCGTTCGATCATATCTAGAAGAAGACGCTAAAGTATCTGCATTGGAAAGTACCACAGATCAATTGATCGAAAAATTGGAAGTGCTTAAAGATGCGGGAGAACTGGATCTGAACAGCGATACCATAAATCAATTTAAGCGTATTTTGCAAACCGCGGATTTGGTGAAATTTGCAAAATCAAAACCGCAAACTTCAGTCGCTGAACACGATCGAAAAACCATAGAACAAATCGTTACGGAAACCAAGGAAGCCTTACCGGAGCCCACTTTGGAAGATTTACTAAAAACAGAAGCCTATCTTGAAGAATTGGCGCAAAAAAAGAAGCGCAAAAAAATATGGATTACCGCTATTGTGGCGGCATTTGTCCTTGTTGCTTCCGGAGTTTCTGCCACGGCCTATTACGGTTTCGCCTATGTAAAAGATACGATTATTGGACACCCTACTAAAGAATTATTGGAAGGAGAATGGGTAGCCAGCACCTATGGAGCTCCTCCCATAAGCATTGAAACCCCAAAAGTATTGTTGCGCCAAGAAGTAGAGCTTCCTCCGGAGGCCTCAGAAATTATTGACGAAATGCAATTGTTCATGTATCGAAGTGCCATTGGACTTTTTACCGTTGGCACCTCTTCCATTACTTTGAAAAACCAGGAAGAGCCAGATTACGAACAAGCAGTTGACCAATGGTTGAAAAGCTTTGAACAACAAGGGGCCAAAAATATCATCACCAAACAAGAAGAATTCACAACACTCAGTGGTGTTGTAGGTATAAAGATGTTTGGTACGGGAAAATTTGCCGTAGCAGAATCCAAGGAATTGGTCAATGGCGAATATGCTATCCTCATTTTTGGAGGAAAGGGCTTTCAACAACAGGTCATATTAACCTGGTTGGACGATGATAGTTATGCAGAGGAAATTATAGATCGAATCTTAGATTCGGTAGACGTAAAAACAGAATTATAGATGTTAGAAGGAGTTGAATTTGCCAATCCACATTTCTTCTGGTTGTTACTACTACTACCAGTGGCTTTGCTATGGTATTTCTTTATGCGCAAGCAGGAAACGGCCTCTTTGACCATTTCCAATATTCAGGGGTTTTCCAAAGGAAGTATCCTACCCAAGCTAAAGCCGTTGTTGTTTGTATTCCGCTTATTGGCCTTAGCTGCGATCATTACCGCTTTGGCCAGGCCTCAAACCGAAAACATCTCTACAAGAACCAAGACGACCAAAGGAATTGATATTGTAATGGCCATTGATGTTTCTTCGAGTATGCTTGCCAAAGATTTAAAACCAAATCGGTTGTTGGCACTGAAAGATGTTGCCGGGGATTTTATCCGACAGCGCCCCAACGACAGAATAGGATTGGTTGCCTATGCAGGGGAAAGTTACACCAAAACGCCTATTACCAGTGATAAGAACATTGTTTTACGTTCCCTTAAGGAAATTACCTATGGGCAATTGAATGATGGGACGGCTATTGGAATGGGATTGGCCACTTCTGTAAATCGTTTAAAAGAAAGTAAGGCCATAAGTAAAATAATCATCCTGCTTACGGACGGTGTAAACAATGCGGGCTTTATAGAACCCCAGACGGCTGCGGAACTGGCCTTGGAATACGGCATTAAAACCTATACCATTGGTATAGGAACCAATGGAAATGCATTATCTCCAATATCGTATAATGCAGATGGTTCTTTTAGGTATGGCATGCGCGAGGTAGAAATAGATGAGAAATTATTGGAAGAAATTGCCTCCGCTACCGGAGGGCAATATTTTAGGGCCACCGATAACGAAAAATTGGAAGAGATTTACGACGAAATCAACAAATTGGAGAAGACTGAAATCGAAGAATTTAAATATTATAAATACGAAGAAAAGTTTCGTTTTTGGGTATTCTTGGCCGGGATACTCCTATTGTTGGAGTGGTTTTTGAGAAATACCTTCTTTCGAAGTTTTATATAGTATTGCTTCAAAGAGAAACTTAAGTACAAAAAGAGAAAATGGTTCAATTAGACGAAAAAACATATTTTTATTTATTGGTCATTATTCCAATAATGATTGTCATGTTCGTCATACTTCATATATGGAAGAAACGAACACAGAAAAAATTTGCCGATCATGTCCTTTTAAAACGATTAACCCCAGATCGCTCCAATTTTAAGTCGAGCTTAAAACTTATTTTTATGCTTCTTGGGATAAGCTTCTTAATTCTGGGGTTGGTGAATCCTAAAATAGGGACGAAGCTGGAAACCGTGAAACGCGAAGGAGTCGATATTGTTTTTGCCGTAGACGTTTCCAAAAGTATGTTGGCAGAAGATATTGCGCCCAATCGTATGGAAAAATCCAAACGCTTGGTTTCCGAAATCATCAATCAATTGGCAAGTGATCGCATCGGCATCATAGCGTATGCCGGACAGGCCTTTCCTCAATTGCCCATTACTACCGATTACGGTGCGGCAAAGATGTTTTTACAGGGAATGAATACAAATATGTTATCTTCCCAAGGCACGGCCATTAATGAGGCTATTGAACTGGCAACTACCTATTACGATGATGAAGAACAAACCAATAGAGTTTTGTTCATTATTTCGGACGGGGAAGACCATTCCGAAAACTCTACCATCAATGCTGTTGAAAAAGCAGTGGACGAAGGCATACGCGTCTTCACTATTGGGGTGGGCAAAGAAAAGGGAGCTCCCATACCCCTCAAGAAAAATGGAGTTGTGGAAAGTCTAAAAAAGGATGCCGAGGGAGAAGTGGTCATTACCAAACTGAATGAAAAAGTTTTAATAGACATTGCAGACGAAGGAAATGGCGTCTATATCAATGGCGCAATTACCGAAGCTGCTGTAGAAGCCATTAAAGAACAATTAAACCAGATGGACAAGACTGAATTTGAAGCAAAACAATTTGCAGAATTTAAAGACCAATTCCAATGGTTTCTGGGAATAGGCTTATTTTTTCTATTTCTGGATATTTTCCTATTGGACCGAAAGACCAAATGGCTTAAGCAATTAAACCTATTCAAAGAAAAAACAGTACAATAATCACAATGCAATACAAGAACATCCTTTATGTGATCTTCTTAAAAAACACATCGATTATGAATATAAAATTTAGCGTATTATTTCTTTTGATCAGTCTTGCAAGCTTTGCCCAAGACAAGGATAATGAAAAGGCCAAGACCAAGGCGTTAAAGGCTTCCAAAAACATTACCTGGGAAGCCAATCAGGAAATTGCAGATAATGACTTTATCAATGCAGAGGCCAATTATAGAAAAGCCATTTCCAAAAGCAATGATAATATAGCCGCCCCCTACAATCTGGGCAATGCATATTATAATAAAGAAACTTATAGCGAAGCTTTTTCGCGTTTTAAACAGGCAGGAGAACTAGCCTCTTCCAAGGAGGATAAGCATAAAGCTTTCCACAATATTGGGAATATCCATATGAAAAACAAAACCTATGAGAAAGCTGTAGAAGCCTATAAGCAAGCCCTTCGAAACAATCCCAAAGACGAAGAAACCCGTTACAATCTAGCACTGGCAAAAGAACTGTTGAAAAAACAACAGGACGAAAACAAAAACGACGATAAGAACAAGGACGACAAAGATAAAAAAGACGAAAACAAGGATAAAAAAGAAGGCGAGAACGACGAGAATAAAGAAGGAGATCAGAAAGAAGAAGACAAAAAGGATGAAGGTGACGAAGAAGGAGACAAAGGAGATAAGGGCGACAAAAAAGAAGATGATAAAAAAGATCAGGGCAATCAAAAAAAGCCTGGAGAAAAAGATAAGCCCAAAGATCAAAAACAGCAACAACAACCTCGTCCAAATCAGTTGTCCCCACAACAAGTACAGAATTTGTTAGAGGCAATGCAGAACGAAGAGAAAAAAGTACAGAAGAAAATAGATGCCAAAAAGGTAAAAGGTGTTAAAGTGAAAAATGAAAAAGATTGGTAATGCAAGTGACCTTTAAACAGTATTTGAGTATTCTACCTTTTCTGTTATTGGCCTTTTTTGCAAAGGCACAGGAACAGGATGAAATCTCTTTTCAAGTAAAGCTCAGTAAAAATAAATTAGGAATTAATGAGCGTTTACGGGTAGATTTTACCATGAATAAAGATGGAGATGACTTTAGTCCTCCTACTTTTGATGGCTTTAGAATAGTCATGGGGCCTTCGCAATCCATTAAGTCTTCATGGATCAATGGGATTCGCAGTTATTCTAAAACCTACAGTTACATTCTTGTTCCTACCGCACAAGGAAGGTTCACTATAAAACAAGCTTCCATTGTTATAGGTGGCAAAACCTATAAATCTCTTCAAGAAACTGTGCAGGTCACGGCTGCAGTGGACAAACCCAATAATCAAAATAATGTAGACAATGTTGCCGATCAAGGGCTCCATCTGGTGGCAGAAGTATCTAAGGGAAGACCTTATTTAAATGAGGCGGTCACTGTAATCTATAAATTATACATAGCACCATCTATACGGCTTACCAATTTTAGGCCTTTGGACAACCCCAAATACAACAATTTTTGGAGTCAGGATATTCCCGTAACCAAATTTAATGTCAAGAACAGTTCTTATCGGGGACAGCCGTATCGTTCCGTTGTTCTAAAAAGAGTGGTGCTGTATCCCCAAAAATCGGGTAAATTGGATATTGAACCCTTGGTCCTGGACATTTCCTTGGATGTTCCTACACAAAGACGCGATTTTTTCGGAGGGCGCATCTACACCCAAACCAATAAAACGGTATCCGCCGGAAAGAGAACTATTAATGTAAAGGCCTTACCCACAGATGGGCAGCCCGAAAATTTCAGTGGCGCTGTTGGTAGCTTTGACTTTGTGGTAACGACGAGCAAGACCAGTTTAAATGCTGCAGAATCCTTGCAAGCTAAGGTAGAAGTATCCGGAAAAGGAAACCTAAAATTATTCCAGTTACCAGAGCCCAGTCTCCCTAGTTCATTGGAAGTCTACGAGCCGGAATTCGATGAAAGCGTGAGAACCAATCTTTCTGGAACCCAAGGTAAAATCAGTAACAATTATACCATTGTACCTTCCTTTAGAGGAAAATATCCTGTTCCGAGTATCGATTTTAGTTATTTTAATCCCAAAACCGAAAAATACGTCACCTTAAGTTCTGACGAAATCATAATCAATGTCGTAGAAGGCCCAAATGCAGGAACCTCTCCTACTACAGGGCCAAGTACTACCAATAAACAAACGGTGATTGCCGCTGATCAACAATTTAATTTTATTGATATTCGACCGGGTCTCACCGCTATTGGAAGTGATTACTTCTTTGGATCCACTCCTTTCTATCTTTGGTTATTGTTACCCCTACTATTGATTCCCATTACCATTTTAATAGGAAAAAAACGGGAAGCTATTGCGAGCGATGTTGCGGGTAACAAAATCAAAAAAGCCAATAAGCTGGCACGGAAGTATCTTTCTGCTGCCAAGAAGACTTTGGGAGACAAAACAGCATTCTATGTGGCCTTGGAGAAAGCCTTACACAATTACTTAAAGGCGAAGCTTAAGATAGAGACCTCGGAGTTCAGTAAGGATAAAATTGCGGCCTTACTGGTAGAAAAACAAATTGACGAAACCACAAAAGATGGATTTATCGGTTTGCTCAAAAACTGTGAAATGGCAAGATACAGTCCTTTTTCCGATGTACAAATGCAACAGGATTACAATAAAGCAAGTGAAGTCATTTCCTATTTGGACAAACAATTATAGCAAATGAAAAAGTTACTATATTTCTTTATGCTTTGTATAAGTTTTTGGGGAACCGCCCAAAACAATGCGCTTTTTAATGAAGCCACCGAAGCCTATAATAAAGGGGATTATGAAAAAGCGATAGAAAACTATTTACAAATTCAAAAAAACGGAAAGCATTCCGTATCGCTATATTATAATCTAGGAAATGCATACTATAAATTGAACAAGGTTGCCCCAAGCATTTATTATTATGAAAAAGCCCTACTGTTAAAACCCAATGACCCCCAGATAAAGAATAATCTGGCCTATTCCCAAAATATGGCCCTGGACGCTATTGAAGAATTGCCCGAAACAGGAATTTCCAAAATCTACAGACAGGTCACTACTTTTTTATCCTTTGACCAATGGGCCTATGCGGCAGTTGCCTTTATGGTGTTGTTCGTTCTTGCCTATATTGCATTCTATTACCTCAAATACGCCACACAAAAGCGTATTGCCTTTATCACAAGTATTGCTTCATTAGGCGTGGTTGCCCTCACCATTACCTTTGCCTATTTGCAATATCGTGATTTCAAAGCGGATCAACCTGCCATTGTATTTGCAGAAGAAGTCTCCGTACGATCGGAACCCAACAATCGCAATGCTGAAATCTTTAAATTACATGAAGGGGCCAAAGTGTATGTATTGGAAGAGCTAAACGATTGGAATGAAATACGATTGACCGACGGTAAAACGGGATGGATTACCAAAGAAAGTATAAAATTGTTGAGGGATTTTTAGACTATATTTAACAAAGTATACGTTCAATACATTTATATTTGTTATAAATTATTTTTATACATGATTAAATTCATTATCAATGTCTTTCTATCTACGCTATTGATTACGGCCATAATGGCACCTTCAGTAGTTACGATTTTAGATCTTGACTGTAAATCATGGAGTGTCATTGATTTAAATGACGATGAAAATAAACAAGAGAATAAAAAGGAATTGAATGAAAAAGACGTTTTCTTTTACATTTTGGAAAGTGGCATTTCTGCTTTCCCACCCTTAAAAACTTCATCGAATCCCTTTTATATTGAAAAAGGATATTCCCATGTACGGGATATTTTTCTCCCCCCTCCCAAATACGCTTAATTCTAAGTATTTTAGTAGTAATTCAATAAAACCGTCTTCTAGTTACACCTAGAGGATTTTATAATATTTTAGGTATGTTTAAATCTATAAAAGACGATTTACCAGCAAGTGTCGTCGTATTTTTTGTAGCACTGCCCCTCTGTTTGGGTATTGCTTTGGCTAGTGGTGCCCCATTATTCTCCGGATTAATTGCTGGAATTGTTGGAGGAATTGTTGTCGGAGCGTTGAGTGGATCTCAAATCGGGGTCAGTGGACCGGCAGCAGGTCTAGCGGCAATTGTTTTAACCGCGATAGGCGCATTGGGCGGATATGAAAATTTTCTGGTCGCTGTGGTATTGGGCGGAGCTATTCAATTATTGTTTGGCGTATTAAAAGCCGGAATCATTGGGTATTACTTTCCCTCTTCGGTAATTAAAGGTATGCTTACAGGAATAGGGCTTATTATTATTTTAAAGCAGATTCCGTATTTTTTTGGTTTGGATAAAAACCCAGAAGGTGACTTTGCCTTTTTACAGGTAGACGGAGAAAATACCTTAACAGAATTACTCAAGGCCTTAAATGCACTGCTAAGTGGTAATTTTAATTCTGGAGCAACGATTATAGCTCTGGTAGCTATTGCCATCTTGTTGTTGTGGAGTAATGTATTTAGTAAGATGGGGAAATTTTTCCAACTTGTACAGGGACCATTGGTTGCCGTAGTCATTGGGATCGTTTATTTCTTTTTCACCCAAGGAACGGATCTTGAACTGGCCAAAGAACATCTTGTTTCTGTTCCTGTACCAGATAATTTGGACAGCTTTTTTAAGCAGTTCAGTTTTCCGAATTTTGGCGCGATCACCAATCCACAGATATGGGTAACCGCATTTACCATTGCTTTGGTAGCAAGCTTAGAGACCTTGCTTTGTGTGGAAGCTACGGATAAACTTGATCCTCAAAAGCGGGTTACTCCAACCAATAAGGAATTATTGGCTCAAGGTACTGGGAATATGATTTCCGGTTTTATCGGAGGATTGCCCATAACCCAAGTAATCGTTAGAAGTTCTGCTAACATACAATCTGGTGGTCGCACAAAGGCAAGTGCCATAATACATGGTTTTTTCCTTCTCATTTCTGTGGTAACCATACCAAAAATTCTCAATTACATTCCGTTGTCCGTGTTGGCAGCCATACTCTTTATCGTTGGTTATAAACTGGCCAAACCTGCCACTTTTAAGGCCATGTGGAAAGCAGGTTGGAAACAATTCGTTCCTTTTATCGTAACTGTTGTCGGAATCGTGTTTACAGACTTATTAATAGGGATTGCTCTTGGACTTGCTGTAGGGATTGTGGTCGTCCTATACAAAAGCTATCAGAATTCGCATTTCTTACATATCATAGATAAGAGCAACGGGGAACAAAGACTAAAAATGACATTGGCGGAAGAAGTCACCTTTTTTAATAAAGGAGCTATCCTTAAAGAATTGGACAGACTTCCCCAAGACTCCTATTTAGAGTTAGATGTTAGGAAAACACGATATTTAGATGCCGATATTATAGAAATTTTAGAAGATTTTGCGGAAAAGGCCAAAAATAGAAATATTAATATTAAACTTATTTCTGAGCGTGGAGAAATTGAAAACCCACCCAGTTATATCGAATTTTTTAGACTAAGACCTAAGACAGCTTAGAATACGAACATAAAAAATCTATAGATGATAAAAGCACATACTAAAGAAACACAGGCCACCATGACCCCACAAAAGTCTTTGGAGGCCTTAAAAGAAGGGAACAAACGGTTTCTAAATCGTCAAAAAGCAGACCGCGACCTTCTCGATCAGGTAAATGACACTAGTACAGGGCAATTTCCTTTTGCCACTGTCCTAAGTTGTATTGACTCCCGGGTTTCCTCGGAATTGGTTTTTGACCAAGGAGTTGGCGATATTTTCAGTATTCGCATTGCGGGAAACTTCATTAACGAAGATATCCTTGGAAGTATGGAGTTTGCCTGCAAACTTGCGGGAACCTCCCTTGTTGTCGTTCTGGGACATACCAGCTGCGGTGCCGTAAAAGGAGCTTGTGATCACGCCAGAATGGGGAATTTAACGGCCCTTATCAATAAAATAGAACCTGCCGTGGCCGCAGTTGTAGAACCTACGGATGAAAGCCTCAGAAATTCTTCGAACATAGAATTTGTGAATAATGTATCCGCAAAAAATGTTCGGATGACCATGGACAATATCAGAAAGGAAAGCCCTATACTGGCCGAAATGGAAGATGCTGGTGAAATCAAGATTGTTGGTGCCATGTATGACATCAATGACGGCAGCGTTACCTTTTACGAATAGCATTCCTATTTTAAAGCGTTTTTGCTTTCCACAGATAAAAAGCCCAATCTCCTTACGAGATTGGGCTTTTCTTCTAAAAAATGATATCTTACCCACAATTTTAGCTTCTTATTTCTATGAAAAACTTTTTTTCCAATTTTAGAGGAGATTTATTTGGGGGGATTACTTCAGGAATTGTAGCACTGCCCTTGGCATTGGCTTTTGGGGTTTCTTCGGGTCTAGGCCCAGATGCCGGACTGTACGGCGCCATTTTTATTGGCTTTTTTGCAGCACTCTTTGGAGGTACGCCAACACAGATCAGTGGCCCAACAGCACCAATGACCGCTGTAAGTGTATTGATCATCTCTGGTATTATTGCTTCAAATGATGGCGATGTCGAAAAAGCACTGCCCTCCATTTTATTGGTCTTTTTGTTAGCCGGACTCATACAGATCGCATTGGGTTTTGCCAAAATAGGAAAATACATCAAATACATCCCATATCCCATAGTCTCTGGTTTTATGACCGCTATTGGGGTTATTATCCTCATTACCCAATTGTTGCCCGCACTTGGTTACTATCCTAAAGAAGACACAGATTATGTCAACAAATTTCAACCTCAGGCCAAGGAAGCAATCCTGCAAAAAATCTTAAAGGAAGAGGTTGGAAAAGACTATCTTGTTTTGGAAGATTTTTCAGAAACGGAAAAACGCGGAAGCGAGATTACGGACGCAGCAATTGTAGATAAATCCAGAACCATTGCCAAAAATAGCGCTAAATCTGTATTCGGCACCATAAAGGTTCTTCCACGGGCGCTTAAAAATATTGATTGGATGGAATTTGCCCTGGCTTTGGTCACTATTATCATCATATTCGGGTTTAAACGAATCACAAAAGCCATTCCAAGCACTTTAATAGCCCTTCTTACCGTCTCTGGGGCTGCTTATTTTTTAGGCCTGGACTATCGATCTATTGAAGAGATCCCTTCTGGTTTTCCCCTTCCACATTTGGAAATGTTTACCAATTTTAGTTTGGGGCAAGTATCTCCCTATTTCTTTACGGCACTCTCCTTGGCATTTTTAGGTGCCATTGATTCTTTATTGACCTCCATAGTTGCAGACAACATGACCAAAACCAATCATAATCCCAATAAGGAATTGGTAGGTCAAGGTATAGGAAACAGTATTGCGTCTATCTTTGGGGGGATTCCTGGAGCCGGAGCAACAATACGTACAGTGGTCAATATCAATGCCGGAGGTAAAGGACGTCTTTCCGGAATTACTGCAGCACTGCTATTACTGATTATTCTTCTGGCCTTAGGACCTGTAGCTTCGCAAATTCCAGCAGCCGTCCTTGCTGGGATTTTGATTACGGTAGGTATTGGGGTAATGGACTATAAAGGGCTTAAAGCCATTCCCAATTTACCAAAAAGTGAAATTGTAGTCATGCTTTTGGTGTTGGTACTCTCGGTTTTTTGGGATTTGGTCAGTGCCGTTGGTATCGGTTTGGTTTTGGCCTCCCTAATTTTTATGAAAAAAATGGGGGACGTTACCGCGGATAAATCCAAGATAAAAAGCATAGAAGAAGCAGATGATGGTCTATGGGATGACGAAAGCGCCTTCCCGGACAATTTAAAAGAAGAAGTTTTTATCAAACATCTTTCCGGCCCCTTATTTTTTGGGGCAACCAATGACATCCAACAACTGTCCAAGCAAATTCCCGAAACGGCAAAATTGGTGATATTACGTATGGATCATGTTCCTTATATTGATCAATCGGGACTCTATACCCTGGAAGATATTATCTTAAACTTGCAACAGAAAGGTGTTAAGACAAGTATTGTAGGCGTTCAAAAACAGCCGTTGTACTTATTGAAACGCATTGATATTGTTCCTGATCTTATTCCTGAAGAACGTATATTCAAGACTTTTGACCCTTGTTTGGATTGGATCAAGTCCCATGTTTCGGATACCGCTTCCGCTTAATTGGCCCTTCCGCATGCATTTGCATTACTATTTGATAAATAATCTACCTATAGCTGCTCAAAAGTTTTTAAATTTGCGGTTCATAGTTTTTCAAGAATGATTGATAAGATAAAGGAACATATTGCGGCCGTAGAAGAATTTTCCAGTACCCAAAAGGAAGCTATTGAGGCTTTCCGCGTGAAGTATTTAGGAAAAAAGGGATTGATGAATGATTTCTTTGCCGAGTTTAAAAATGTACCCAACGACCAAAAAAAGGAATTTGGGCAGACCATCAATACCTTGAAGCAAAAAGCTACGGCCAAGGTAAATTCTTTAAAGGAGGCTTTGGAGAATAACACAGAAAGCGTTTCTGCTTATGGAGATCTTACGCGTCCTGGAGAGCCCATTACGCTTGGGGCAAGGCATCCTATATCTATCGTAAAGAATCAAATCATTGATATCTTCTCCAGAATTGGGTTCAATGTATCCGAAGGTCCTGAAATAGAAGACGATTGGCACAATTTTACAGCACTGAACCTTCCCGAATATCACCCTGCAAGAGATATGCAGGATACTTTTTTTATTCAAACTGATCCGGATATCCTCCTACGTACGCATACTTCATCAGTACAAGTACGCTATATGGAGAACAATCAACCTCCCATTAGAACCATTTCTCCGGGGCGGGTCTATCGCAATGAAGCGATATCTGCACGTTCCCATTGTTTTTTCCATCAAGTGGAGGGTCTCTATATTGATAAGGGAGTTTCTTTTGCCGATTTAAAACAAACCCTTCAATTTTTCACCACCGAGCTTTTCGGAAAGTCAAAAATCCGACTACGCCCTTCCTATTTCCCATTTACGGAACCTAGTGCAGAAGTAGATGTATACTGGGGATTGGAGACGGAGACCGATTATAAAATGACCAAGGGAACCGGGTGGCTGGAAATCATGGGATGCGGTATGGTAGACCCAAATGTGTTGACCAATTGCGGTATTGATGCCGAAGAATATTCCGGATTTGCGTTCGGAATGGGCATCGATAGAATTGCATTACTGCTCCACCAAATTTCAGATATCAGGTTATTGAGCGAAAATGATGTGCGCTTTTTAGAACAGTTCAAAAGCGCGCTGTAAAAAATTCCGAGAATAAATAGCTATCATCCGTGAAAAAAGATATTGAAATTCCTATTGCAAAAGAGGTATCTGTTGCCCTTGTCCATGAATGGAACGAAGAATTTCTGGATAAGGAATGGAATGCCTATATCATCAATCACAGAAATGACCCCATTGAAATGGTATTGGTGATGTCTAAAGGGCATGATGCTGATCGTAAAACATCTACCATGCGTCATGCTATTGAGGTTGTAGGGGCTAAATCTTTCGAAAAAATAGAGAACGTCCAAGAAGAAGTTCTTGGGCTTAACAATGAGTTTTATGTCACTTTTTTTGCGGACAATAAAATGTACGAACGCAAATATCACTTTTCTAAAAATACAGTGAATGCAGCTGCTTTGACTACTCTTCCCGTAATCAATAAAGAAGGTATCTACGGCCAATAAATTTCACATTTTAAATAGAAGCAACCTTTTCTTGGCACGTGCATCTTCTAATAAAAGATATGCCAAAGAAGCTATTGCTCCCAGTGCTCTTGCTTATAATGTCATCCTGTTTAAGAAATGTTGATGATGAGATTGTAGATTGCGCACTATTTGATCCTGCCATTCCTATCATTACCATAACCTATGTAGATGCCGATGGTAATAACCTGATTAGAAACGAAACCTTCAATGCCGATGATATTGAGATCTTACGTGCCGATGGCAGCGTTGGTGGTGGGGTTATTTTACCGAGAATGGATGAAGAAATGCCCGAAAACAACCCCTTTAATTATACCTTGTGGATAGCTCTCCCACGTTCTGAAACAGAAACCTATCGCATACAATTGACAGACATGGTTACCGACGAGTTGCAGTTTACGGCCCAACGCCAGAACCTACCCTGCGGCCTCTCTTATTTTATCCCTATCAGTGGCACCTATAATGGTACTGATATCACCATTGTTGAAGACACTATTGATTTTAGGATACGTATTGTAGTGGAATAGCTATGGTTAACGCAAAGGAAAGCCCTTTGCCGCCCACCATGGATGCATTTCAATGACCAGTCTCCCTGCTTTTACCATAGGATCGGCATTAGCAAGGCTGTCTGCCATGTTTTGGGTGGGTGTATTGTATATGGTAATTCCACGAATTTCCCCATCATCCCCAAATGGTCCGGAAATATCCGCATAACCTTCTTTGTACATCTTTCCTAAATGGGCCAGATGCAATTTCTGTAGACTATCTGCCTCAGCTTTGGGTTGACTCCGATTAGGACCACGCTTTAGAAAAGCAATAAAATACTGTTGCATAATCACCGTATCTTTGGTTTCCTCATCTACATAATCAAAAATCTGAAATCCTTTCCTGCTTAATTCCTCCTTCACCTCGGCCATGGATTTTTTAGAGGCTTCCGTCTGTTCTTCCATAAGCTTTTCTACCTTTCCTTGTTCTTGCTTACAGGAAAAGAATACCATGGCAAGAATAACTACATAAAGATATTTCATTTGTTCCAAGTGTTATAGGGTTGTTTGCTCAATTGTGAATTATAATATCTGGTGTCTCCAGTAACCTCTCTCCCCAACCAATCCAGTCGGGTAAAGGCCTCATCTTCATGTCTTAATTCTATTTCTGCAATAACAAGTCCCGCATTGTCTCCAAAAAACTCATCCACTTCATAGACATGATCTTCACACGACACGTGATAACGCACTTTCTCAATCACACCTTTCTCGCACAAGGGCAATAAGGCTTCTGCATCCGTTTTTGGAATGACCTTCTCCCATTCAAAACGTGAGGTCCCTTGTTTGTTGGACTTTCCTTTGATGGTAAGATACGCTTTTTCTCCCTGTATTCGTATTCTAACGGTCCGCTCCGGGGCCGTATTTAGAAACCCTTGAACAATGCGTTCTTTGCGAAAAGCTTGTTGCTTATAGGCATCGGAATTTACCAAAAATTTGCGTTCTATTTCAATCATTGTATGTAGTAAGCTGTTCCAATTCTCTTTTGGAGGGACATTTTTTTCTTCTATCCTTAATACATCATCCTAGAACTAAGATATCGCTTAAATTTGTAGTATGGATATTCCCTTGCGAAAAATTATTCACGTGGACATGGATGCATTTTATGCTTCCGTGGAGCAATTGGACAATCCAGAGCTCATTGGGAAGGCCATTGCCGTTGGGGGAAGTGAAAAAAGAGGAGTAGTCTCCGCGGCTAGTTATGAAGCCCGAAAATTTGGTGTTCGGAGCGCCATGAGCAGTTATATTGCCAAAAAAAACTGCCCACATCTTATTTTTGTGCGGCCGCGGTTTGCCCGATACAAGGAAATTTCCCAGAAAATCAGAGCCATATTTTATGAATATACCGATCTTGTAGAACCCCTTTCTTTAGATGAGGCATATCTGGATGTTACCGTAAACAAAAAAGGAAACCCATCCGCTACCTTGATTGCCAAGGAAATTCGTGAACGCATCTATACAGAGCTCAATCTGCGCGCGTCAGCTGGGATTTCCATCAATAAATTTATCGCAAAAGTAGCCAGCGACATCAATAAACCCAACGGCCAAAAAACCGTTAATCCCGAAGAAGTCCTTGCCTTTTTGGAAGAACTGGAAATCCGTAAGTTCTACGGGGTGGGCAAAGTCACTGCAGAGAAAATGTATCAACTCGGTATTTTTACGGGGAAAGACCTCAAAGAAAAATCTCTGGACTTTCTAGAAAACCAGTTTGGCAAAAGTGGGAAACACTATTATCAAGTAGTCCGCGGTATTCATAACAGTCCGGTGAAACCTCATCGCACTCCAAAATCTGTAGGAGCGGAACGCACTTTTCGGGAAAATCTAAGCAGTGAAATCTTTATGATGGAACGTTTGGATAATATTGCAACGGAACTAGAAAAACGCCTACAAAAATCCAAACTGGCCGGAAAGACCATCACCTTAAAAATAAAATATAGCGACTTCACCCTGCAAACGCGCAGCAAGACACTTCCCTACTATATTGCGGACAAGAATCTTATTTTAGAAACCGCCAAGGAGCTCTTATACCAGGAAAAATTAGAAAATTCCGTGCGTCTTCTGGGTATTTCCCTGGCCAACCTCAACACCGATAAAAAAGAGAAAACAGCTGAAGAAGAGGAAAAAACCATCACGGTACAGTTAAAATTTGAGTTTTGATCTCTTATTCTTAACACATTGGGCTTTGGCGTTAAAATAACTTAACACTATCCTCATCCCTAAGTAATCTTCAACCTATTATTTCGGGAAAAATTACAATCATGAAAAATCAATTCTTTTTTTACGCAATGCTCTTAGGGTGTTTATGTTCTTGTGATCGTCTAGACGATTTTATCGGAGGTGGAGGAAATGGCGATGACGGGGATACAAATACCATCGGTTCCCTACGCTTCATAGGAGAACAGATCATCCCGGACAATACACTTTTCAATGGCCATGTCATCGGTGGTCTTTCCGGCATAGATTACGCCAATGGAAACTATTATTTGATCAGTGATGCCCCTACTGCGCCCATTCGTTTCTACAGGGCCACATTGGATTTTGACGCTAATGCTTTTACAGGGGTCACTGTTTTTAACGAAGTGGAACTTCTTACTCCTCAAAATGATCCTTTCGGTGAAAACGAAGCAGATCCGGAGGCCATTCGATTTGATCCAAAGACCGGAAATATTCTTTGGGCCAGCGAAGGTTATGTGGATGACAGAAACGTTAACCCCTTTATTCGCGAAGCTTCTCTTTCCGGAGCGCATCTTAGGAATTTTAATGTGCCAGCACTCTTTCAAGCGAATCCAGATGCTAATGCAGGCCCACGAAACAATGGTACTTTTGAAGGCCTCTCTTTAAGTCATGATGGAAGCGGATTCTGGGTGGGTATGGAATTGCCTTTGATACAGGATGGCCCTGCTCCTGTTTTTGAAACTGAAACAGATTCCCCGGTACGCATTGCTTTCATCGATCGTGAAAGCGGGAATTTTAGAAAACAATTTGCTTATGAATTGGATCCCGTGGTCCGCGATGGCGGATTTACGGTAAATGGTCTTGTAGAGTTATTGGAATATGAGAAAAATAAATTCTTGGTTCTGGAGCGTTCCTTCGCCTCAGGTTTTGACGATGGTGGGAACAATGTACGCATCTATAGTGTTGATGCCTCCAATGCTACGGATGTTTCTTCCCTATTAAGTCTGGAAAATGTTGATTTTACTCCGGCGACCAAGACCCTTTTATTTGATTTTGAAAGCATTCGCTCACAATTATCTACCGTTCCTGGAAGTAGTGCTTCCATCGTTGACAATATTGAAGGGATTACTTTTGGTCCCCAGCTGGCCAATGGAAACCGATCTTTGGTCGTTGTTGCAGATAATAACTTCAGTGCCTTTGGAGCACAACTAAACCAATTTATTGTTTTTGAAGTACTTTCTTAGAATCCACAACAAACACTATATAAAAAAGGCCATCGGAATCTGTTTTCCAATGGCCTTTTCACTGTCGCTTTATTCCTGATAGTATAGCACTTCCAAAAAGGTGTTTTCAGTGTTTTTTTCACTTCCCTCAGATTTCAATTCTTTTACTACTCCTCCTATTTTCATCGGTTTTTCTTCCAACCTAACCGTACTTTTTGCATGGGCTATATAGGCAAAAGCATTGCTTCCCATTTCTTTGATTTCATAGACATCGTAGGCTTCAATAATGGGAACCATGGAAAAGGTAGTGACATTATTGACCATAATAGGAATCATAACGAACCCCTTAAACGCTGTTTTACGTTCTACACGTTTAGGAACACCTGTTACGACTACGCTCTTTCCCAAAAGACGCTCCGATTGTAATTGTGAAGGAACAACAACTTCTGGGCGATATTTTTGATATGCCATTTTTAAATCTTCGTCCAATGCCTCTATGATGCGCATTTGTCCATTCTCATCCAAATCAGAAATCGCAAGCTCCAAGAATAGTATCATTTTTTGCTTACTGCTGTAACGACCAGCCACCTTTTTCAATTCGGTCTTTGCTATAATGCCATCATCGGATTTTGTCATCAGATGATAAAATCGTCCTCCGTTATCCAATGCCGTTCTTGCTTCCTGAAGGGTATTATAGGGAGTTACCTTTTTCATATCAATGGTATTTTCTTTAGTACAATTTATAGGTGTAACCCATCTTAAAAAAGTTACAAGAAAGTCACTTTTATTCCTTTTTAGCAGTTAAAAAACCACTATTCATGTTATTTTTTGTTTATGCTATCGGCCCAAAATACACCGCTCTTTGACTTCTTATTAAACAAAACTGTTAATCATACATTTAAATTTGCATCCCTAAGGTATCTTTTAGTAGTATTGTGTTAAAATTAGGAATCCCATATTGCGGATACGCAATACGTCTATAGCGATAACAAGGTATAGATTCTCTGTGATTATAGCTCTTAATTCATATCTTATGAAAAATTACGAAACAGCAGCCCATCAGTTTTACAGTAGGCAAAACCTAAAGAATCTTCCCTTGAATTCCTGGGATCTCTACAGTACACATTTTGACGCCCTATGTGCAGAAGCCAAAGATCTTCACATCCTAAAAGACTTAGCAAAAGCAAATTCGTGGAGTGCACCCGTTGCGTTTGAGGAAGCCCTTATTGACCGTAAAGAAGTTATTGTGGTTACCGATGCCGCTTTAAATATTGTTCATGCCACGCACAATATGATTGCCATGAACGGGTATACGCTCAAAGAAACCAAAGGACAAAAACCAAAAATGTTTCAAGGAGCATTAACGTCTAAAGAAACTACCCAAAAGATTGCCAAGGCCATTAAGAACGAAGAATCTTTTGAAACCGTTGTACTTAACTACCGCAAAGATGGGAGTACCTATAATTGCTGGATCAAAGGGCAACCTTTGTTCAATGACCATGGAAAAGTGGTAAATTTTATCGCTTTTGAGCGCGAAGTTGCTTAGTATTATATATTGTTTTCATAAAAAACCCTGGATGATGCACCCAGGGTTTTTTTATATTCTTCAAAAAAGTTGAGCCTTAAAAATTACATGTTTCTATTTCCGTAACCCGCAAAGTATTTACCATTCCCTTTTCCTTGATAGGCATTGCCGCAAGGCTTATTAACATATCCCCTACATCTAAAAAGCCTTTTTGACAAGCAATTTTATTGACATCTTCTATAGTTTCATCGGTAGATACAAATTTGTCATAGTAAAATGCCTTTACTCCCCATAATAAATTAAGCTGGGTCAATATTCTTTTATTGGAAGTAAAGACCAGAATATGGGCGCTAGGTCTCCATGCAGATATTTGAAAGGCGGTATACCCACTATTGGTCAAGGTAGAAATTGCCTTGGCCTTGATCTCATTGGCCATAATGGCGGCATGATAACAGACCGATTTGGTAATGTATCTTTTAGTACGAATATGTGGAGGATCATGCGGAACACTGATAAGGTTGGATCCTTCAACACTCTTTAGAATACTTGTCATTTTCTCGATGACCTGAACGGGATAATTCCCCACAGAGGTTTCACCGGACAACATAACAGCATCGGCCCCATCCATAACAGAATTGGCCACATCATTCACCTCAGCTCGTGTTGGGGTTAAGCTGGTGATCATGGTCTCCATCATCTGCGTGGCAATAATTACAGGAATCCTGGCCTTTTTTGCCCGAAGTACCAATTGCTTTTGAATCAAAGGAACTTCTTGGGCGGGAACCTCAACTCCCAAATCCCCTCTAGCTACCATTAAGCCATCGCAATAGGCTACAATCTTATCAATATTTTCTACAGCCTCCGGCTTTTCTATTTTGGCTATGATTGGAATTTTATGCTCGGAATGTTCGTTGATAATTTTTTGAAGATCCACCAAATCCTGACTGAAACGCACAAAGGATAAGGCAATCCAATCTACATTCAAGGAAATCGCAAAAATCGCGTCTTTTACATCTTTCTCTGTTAAAGCCGGTAAGGAAATATTGGTATTGGGCAAGTTTACTCCTTTTTTGGATTTCAAGGGACCTCCCTGAATCACCTTTGCCTTTACTTCATCTTTTCCATTGGTAGACAGTACTTCAAACATTAATTTTCCGTCATCCAATAAAATACGTTCCCCTGTCTTCACATCCTTGGGGAAATTGGTATAGTTCATATATACCTTTTCCGCATTTCCCTCAAAGGGTTTTCCGGTTACAAAAGTAATCTCATCTCCAGGGAGCACTACGACTTCCCCCGCCATGACACCAACTCTTAGCTTCGGTCCTTGCAAATCGGCTAAAATAGAGGTGTTGGCTCCCAGCTCATCATTGAGCTCCCGAATGATGTTGATCCGTTGTTTTACATCTTCATAATCGGCATGTGAAAAATTAATTCTAAAGACATCCACTCCTGCTTCGATCATTTCTCTGAGCACATCTTTCTTACTGGTCGCAGGTCCTAGCGTTGCAACTATCTTTGTCTTTTTCTTGCTTGGCATTCTCTAAAAAATTAAATTGTTCTTCGATTTAAGTTTATTGCTCTCTACCATATAAGCCGTGATTACCTGCGGAATGGTTAAGATCAACTTTACGATATCCTGTCCAAAATCCAACTCATCCCGTTCAATCTTTAAAAAATAATCCACCTCTTTGTATTCTGGCACTAAATGGTGTCTTGTGTAGGATAGCTCTTCTTTAAAGAGGCTGACTTCATCGGTATGGGCTTTCTTTATGCTGTTGTTGATAATCAAAGTCCAATACGCATCGTTGACAACATCTTTCCATTCAAAAATGGGGAAGGATCGGTTTTCCGAAATATCCAGATCATTCCTAGATCGACGCAATTTTGATTTTAAACGTTCATTTAATGCATAGGCAATAGCATAATCTTCCAAACTGCTGTGTATTGCAATAAGGGCAAACGAATCTTCATAAAAATCATCAGAGATTCTATGTATTGCTGTCATTAATTTATTCGTAAGCCGTAAATATATAATTAATAACCAAATTAGCCTAGTCTATACAGGGGTTTAGGCCTTTATAGGCTTACGCAAACGTTATCGTAGCGTTATTTGTGTTTTAAGAATCGCCTATTTTGTCCTGCAATGCAAAATACGCCCTTTTTGAAGCTTTTTCTTCCGCTTTTTTCTTGGAAGTGGCCCGAGCTTTGGCCATAATTCTTTTATCAATGGAAAGTTTTACTGCAAAGTGCTTTAGGGAATCATTTCCAGTATCTTCATAGACATCGTAGTGGAAGGTCTTTTTTTGTTTTTGACACCATTCGATCATTAAGCTTTTGTAACTAATGACTTTTCCTTCTAACTGTTCAATATCAACATAGGGATCTATGACCCTACTTTTAATGAATTTCTCGCAGTAATCATATCCACGGTCCAAATAAATAGCGCCCACCAACGCTTCAAAAACATTCCCGTGAATATTATTTCCGAAGTGCGATTTTGGGATTCTACTCTCTACAAAATCAATAAGATCCAAATCTTTCCCCAACTCGTTTAAGTGCTCCCTACTCACAATTTTAGAGCGCATTTTTGTGAGGTAACCCTCATCTCCGGCAGGGACTTTATTGTACAGGTGCATGGAGATAATGGTTCCCAGCATAGAGTCTCCAAGAAACTCTAAACGTTCGTAGTTCATGGGCACGCCATCGCTATCCTTCTTATTTACCGAACGGTGCAGAAAGGCCTTTCTATAAATGTCAATATTTTTAGGTTTAAATCCTAAAATCCGGGTCATTCCCAAAAAAAAATCCCCATCCTCTTTCGGATGGGAATTAAAGATATTTGATAGGAATGCCATCTAGTATTAACTGATTTTCTTAAAGATTACGCAAGCATTATGTCCCCCGAAACCGAAGGTGTTGCTCATGGCAACCTTAACATCCCTTTTTTGCGCCTTGTTTAAGGTGAGGTTCAAACTAGGGTCTATATTTTCATCTACTGTAGTATGATTGATTGTTGGGGGCACAACGCCATTTTCCATGGCTAAAATAGAGGCTATAGCCTCAATGGCACCTGCAGCACCCAACAAATGTCCGGTCATGGATTTTGTTGAATTGATATTGATATTCTTAGCATGTTCCCCAAAAACTTGAGTGATTGCTTTCAATTCAGCAACATCTCCCAAAGGTGTTGATGTTCCATGTGTATTGATGGCATCGACATCTTCCGGCTGTAGGCCTGCATTTTCCAAGCAGTTTTGCATTACACGTACTACTCCAATACCATCTGGATGTGGTGCGGTCATATGGTGGGCATCGCTAGACATCCCTCCACCAACAACTTCTGCATATATCTTAGCCCCTCTTGCCTTTGCGTGCTCATATTCTTCAAGTATCAATGCACCAGCGCCTTCCCCAAGTACAAAACCATCTCTTGTTGCGTCAAAAGGTCTAGACGCTGTTTCCGGGCTTTCATTTCTTGTAGAGAGGGCATGCATCGCATTAAAACCACCCATTCCCGCAATGGTTACGGCGGCTTCACTTCCTCCGGTAACAATAACATCGCAATGTCCCAAACGAATATAATTTAAAGCATCGATCATGGCATTGGCCGAAGAGGCACAGGCAGATACCGTGGTATAGTTAGGTCCCATAAATCCGTGCTTAATGGAAATATTTCCGGGAGCGATATCTGCAATCATTTTAGGAATAAAGAACGGGTTAAAACGCGGTGTTCCATCCCCTGCCGCAAAATTCAAAACTTCGTTCTGGAAGGTTTCCAGGCCTCCGATACCGGCACCCCAGATAACCCCTACCCGAAATTTATCGATAGCATCCAAATCCATTCCCGAATCCTCGATCGCTTCATCGGAAGAAATCAGGGCATATTGTGCAAATCTATCCAGCTTACGTGCTTCCTTTCGATTAAAATAATCACCAGGATCATAATCCTTTAATTCGCAGGCAAACTTAGTTTTGAATTTTTCTGTATCATAATACGTAATGGGGGCGCAACCACTCTTGCCGTTTACTAAACCATCCCAATACGCTTCAATATTGTTACCAATGGGTGTAAGTGCACCCAAACCTGTAACCACAACTCGCTTTAATTGCATTGAACTAAATTTTAGATTTAATTTCTAAGCCATGTGTAAATTAAAAAAAATTATCCATGCGGAACGATTACCGCATGGATAATTTTAAATCTTGTCCAAGATAGCATAAGATTACTTAGCTTCTTCTATATAACTTATAGCTTGGCCAACCGTGGCGATATTTTCAGCTTGATCGTCTGGAATTTGAATATCAAATTCCTTTTCGAATTCCATAATCAACTCTACTGTATCCAATGAATCTGCTCCTAAATCGTTGGTAAAGCTTGCTTCAGATACAACTTCGTTCTCATCAACCCCCAGTTTATCAACGATAATGGCTTTTACTCTTGATGCAATGTCTGACATAATTATATTAGTTTTAAAAATTTAATTGTTGGCAAAAATAAAAAACTTTGGTTTAATTACACGTTTTGACGATAAAATGTATGGTAATTTAATAAATTTAAAGGGATAGCAGCGCTTTTCAGATCAGATTTTGGCCCCCTTTTAGGGCATCATTGGTTTAAAAGTGGATAAATATTCATTTTTTCGATTCTAATTTCGGATTCTAGTTTACATTTGAGCCATAAAAATGGAATCCATGAAACGTATTGTCCTCTTTGCTTCCGGCTCGGGCTCCAATGTTGAGAATATTGCGCATTACTTTCAACAAGACCTTAATGTGGAGATCAGTTGTGTGCTTACCAATAAGAAAGATGCCAAAGTGATCGAAAGGTGCAATCGATTAAAAATCAATGCCCTATTTTTTAACAAGACGGCTTTTAAAGATACCGATTGTGTGTTGAACATTCTTAAGGGTATGGCTCCGGATTTAATTGTTCTTGCCGGTTTTTTATGGAAAATTCCTCCCCATCTTATCGCCCATTTTCCCGACAAAATCATTAATATTCACCCTGCACTTTTACCCAAATACGGCGGAAAAGGAATGTATGGTGATCAGGTGCATAAGGCGGTTAAGGAGAATGGGGAAGCAGAAAGCGGTATTACCATACACTATGTCAACGAAAATTATGATGAAGGCGCTATTATTCATCAAGCGCGCACGGAGATTCTACCTCAAGATTCTGCAGAGGATATCGCCCAAAAAGTACATGCGTTGGAATATGAGCACTTTCCCCAAATAATCGCCCAACTCTTAGCGGAACAATAATGGCTAAAAAAGATAAATTTTATACGGTTTGGAAAGGCCATAAGCCTGGTATTTACGATTCTTGGAATGCCTGTAAAGCGGCCATTGCCAAATATAAGGGCGCGCAGTATAAATCTTTCGCCAGCTTTAGTGAAGCAAAGAAAGCCTATAATGGTTCCTATGACGATTATAAAGGAAAAAAAACCAAAACAAGTTTGAGCACGGCCGAATTGCAGCGGATTGGAAATCCAAATTATCATTCCATTGCCGTGGATGCAGCTTCCAGTGGCAATCCTGGTGTTATGGAATATCAGGGCGTAGATACAAAAAGCGGAAAAAAATTATTCCTGCAAGGGCCCTTTCAGGAGGGTACTAATAATATTGGGGAGTTTTTGGCCATTGTTCATGGCTTGGCTTACTTGAAACAGCAGCAGAGCGATCGCATCCTGTATACCGATTCCCGAACTGCCATGAGTTGGGTTCGAAAAAAACGTTGCAATACCCAATTAAAGGAGAACGCCAAGAACAAACCCCTTTTCGATATGGTGCGTCGCGCCATAGCGTGGCTGAACACAAATTCGTATCAAACCGTTGTTGTGAAATGGGAAACCAAAGCCTGGGGAGAAATTCCTGCCGATTTTGGAAGAAAGTAAAATTCTCCCTTAAAATTCAGGAACTTCTGTCAATTTTAAAATTTGCCGTCTAGGCTATCGCTATTGGCTCTTCAAAGCTGTATATTTGCATCGAATTTTTAAAAAATTACATGGGTAAACTTTTAATTGTGGGCTCCGTTGCTTTCGATGCGATCGAGACCCCTTTTGGCAAAACGGATAAAATTTTAGGTGGAGCGGCACCCTTTATTGCCTTGGCGGCCTCACAGTTTAATACTAAAAGTGCCATAGTATCTGTTGTGGGAGAAGATTTCCCTCAAGAATACCTGGACCTGCTCTCCGATAAGGGCATAGATGTTTCGGCCATAGAAATTGTAAAAGGAGGAAAAACTTTTTTCTGGAGTGGAAAATATCACAACGATATGAACACTAGGGATACCTTGGTTACAGAGTTGAATGTCCTTGGCGATTTTACCCCTGTTGTTCCCGAAAATTTCAAAGATGCCGATGTGGTCATGTTGGGGAATTTACATCCCAATACACAAATGAGTGTAATTGATCAGATGGCAAAACGACCAAAGTTGGTAGTATTGGACACCATGAATTTCTGGATGGACAATACCTTGGATGAGCTGTTGAATGTCATTAAACATATCGATGTCATTACCATTAATGATGAAGAGGCCAGACAATTGACCCATGAGTATTCTTTGGTAAGGGCAGCAGAAAAAATTCAGGAAATGGGACCAAAATATGTGGTGATCAAAAAAGGAGAGCACGGTGCTTTGCTCTTTCATAAAGAGAATATCTTTTTTGCTCCGGCCCTTCCTTTGGAAGAAGTCTTTGATCCCACTGGCGCGGGAGATACTTTTGCAGGCGGTTTTTCCGGATATTTGGCGGCATCAGAAAATATTTCCTTTTCCAATATGAAAAATGCTGTGATCCATGGATCCAATTTAGCTTCCTTTAGTGTAGAACGCTTTGGAACGGAACGCATGAAAAATCTAGATAAGACCGAAGTAAACAATAGATTGCATCAATTTAGGAAATTGACCCAGTTTGACATAGAATTACAATAAATATTCGCCCCAATTTTTGGGGCTTTTTTAATCTACAAAAGAATGAGTGACGCCATTAAACACGAATGTGGAATTTCTTTGATCCGCCTGTTAAAACCTTTAGAGTATTACAAGGAAAAATACGGTTCTGCCTTTTATGGGGTAAATAAAATGTATCTTATGATGGAGAAGCAGCACAACCGTGGGCAGGACGGAGCAGGCTTTGCCAGTATCAAATTAGATATGACGCCTGGGGAGCGCTATATGAGCAGGGTGAGATCTGCACAATCCCAACCCATCCAGGATATTTTCGCCCAAATCAATGATCGGATCAATACGGCCCTTGAAGAACATCCAGAATATGGAGACAGTGTAGCACTACAAAAAAAGAACATTCCTTATATAGGGGAAGTACTGCTTGGTCATGTGCGCTACGGAACTTTTGGGAAAAACGGGATCGAAAGTGTACATCCTTTCTTGAGGCAAAACAACTGGATGCACCGTAACCTTATTATGGCCGGGAATTTTAACATGACCAATGTTGATGAACTCTTCAACAATTTGGTACAATTAGGGCAGCATCCAAAAGAAATGGCAGATACCGTGACAGTCATGGAAAAAATAGGACATTTCCTAGATGATGCAGTGGCCAAACTCTATAAGCAGATAAAAAAAGAAGGCTATAACAAACAGGAAGCCTCCCCCTTGATCGCCGATCGTTTAAATGTGGGCAAAATCTTAAAACGCGCTGCAAAAAATTGGGATGGGGGTTATGCCATGACCGGACTTTTAGGACATGGAGATGCTTTTGTTTTACGAGATCCTTCCGGTATTAGACCTACGTATCACTATCAGGACGATGAAGTAGTCGTGGTGGCTTCGGAAAGACCTGCCATTCAGACCGTCTTTAACGTTGCCTATGACGATATTGAGGAATTAGACCCTGGGCATGCCATCATTATCAAGAAAGGGGGTACTGTTTCCATTAAAAAAATATTGGAACCAAGAGAACGCAAAGCCTGTTCTTTTGAACGCATTTATTTTTCCCGCGGTAGTGATAAGGAAATATATCAAGAGCGAAAAGAATTGGGCAAACTTATCTTTCCCCAAATTCTTAAATCAATAAACAGTGACCTAAAAAATACGGTATTCTCCTATATTCCAAATACGGCAGAAACTTCCTTTTTTGGAATGGTCAAGGAAGCTCAGAACTATCTTAACAAAAAGAAGGAAGAACAAATTTTATCCATTGGGGAGAAAATCACCAAAGAGGAACTTCATAAAATTTTGGATGTACGGCCAAGAATAGAGAAGGTTGCCATAAAAGACGCCAAGCTCAGAACCTTTATTACCCAAGACAGTAGTAGAGATGATCTTGTGGCCCATGTATATGACATTTCATACGGCTCTGTAAAAAAGGGAGACAATTTGGTCATCATTGACGATAGTATTGTTCGCGGAACCACACTTAAAAAGAGTATTATACGTATCCTTGATCGCTTATCTCCAAAAAAAATCATCGTAGTTTCCTCGGCACCTCAGATCCGCTATCCGGATTGTTATGGGATAGATATGGCCAAATTAGAGGATTTCATCGCCTTTAGGGCTGCTCTGGAATTGCATAAAGAAAGAGGGAGCATGCAATTGGTTGAAGAAATCTACGCCAAATGTGTAAAGCAGGTCAATGCCATTGAAGCAGACATTAAAAATCACGTCAAAGATTTTTACGCCCCCTTTACCGTAGAAGAAATTTCAACAAAAATAGGGGAATTGTTAAGCTCACAAGAAATTAATGCCGAAGTAGAGATCATTTATCAGACCATTGAAAACCTGCACCAAGCCTGCCCTAAAAATTTAGGGGATTGGTATTTCACAGGAGATTATCCCACATCTGGAGGAAATAAGGTCGTAAATAAAGCCTTCATCAACTTTTACGAAGGGAAAAACGAAAGAGCGTATTAACATTATTATCGATGAAACGCACATATTTATGCATTTCATCGATAATTTAGGTTTTTCATCGGCTTTTTAGCCAAATGGATCGTAGCAAGAGTACTTTTAAACTTGCCATAGCATAAGTAGGTTAAGTTCATGGTAAGATTTGGGGCAAAAAAGGTGGACGTCAGTCCGCCTTTTTTATTTTATTCCCATCAATTTTTTCTCCTTCTTTTACCTTTTTTGCGCATTTCAACCCAATACAAGGGTATTCATCTAAAACTTTTTAGTATCCACTCCTTCCCCTCTATATTTGGAGAACCATAGCATAAGTAGGTTAAGTTCATGGTAAGATTTGGGGAAAAAGGTGGACGTTCAGTCCGCCTTTTTTATTGCAAAAAATCCAGATATACTGCAGTCCCAACGAAGAAATACCCCCCAGATAGCGTTCAACCCTTTTAAACGACCTTTCGTCCAATTCTTTTTAACGCCCGATAAATACCGCATATCTTTGGAGGACCATAGCATAAGTAGGTTAAGTTCATGGTAAGATTTGGGGAAAAAAGGTGGACGTTCAGTCCGCCTTTTTTATTGCAAAAAATTCCCGAGATATAGTAGTCCCAACGAAGAAATACCCCCGAGATAGAGTTCAACCCTTTTAAACGACCTTTCGTCCAATTCTTTTTAACGCCCGATAAATACCGCATATCTTTGGAGGACCATAGCATAAGTAGGTTAAGTTCATGGTAAGATTTGGGGAAAAAAGGTGGACGTTCAGTCCGCCTTTTTTATTGCAAAAAATTCCCGAGATATAGTAGTCCCTCCCAAGAAATACCCCCAGATAGTATTCAACCCTTTTAAACGACCTTTCGTCCAATTCTTTTTAACGCCCGATAAATACCGCATATCTTTGGAGGACCATAGCAT
>NZ_JBHEQA010000001.1:1864463-1874544 GCF_043678055.1 Spongiimicrobium salis | reverse complement strand
ATAGCATAAGTAGGTTAAGTTCATGGTAAGATTTGGGGAAAAAAGGTGGACGTTCAGTCCGCCTTTTTTATTGCAAAAAACTTCCATCCACAAAGATTTCTCTCCATTCACAGATACTTTAAGGTATATAATTTGATCTTCTAAGGTTATTTTTCGCGGATTATATGCTCTATTTTTAGAAAATTTCAAGGTCAACCCCCTCTATTTTGTTCAAGTTTTTAGAAAAAGGGAGATTTAAACCCACTAAATTTTATTTCTGATAATCAGTTAATTAAGCGTAATTTTCACTCTTTTTACGCTAAAAAACAAAAGACACAAAGTACTTATTGTAAAAAATATTCTTTTTTTTTTTGTTATTTATCACAATACCAGTAATTTAGTATCGCCATAGCATAAGTAGGTTAAGTTTATGGTAAGATTTGGGACGAAAAGGGTGGAGACTTCTCCACCCTTTTCTATGATACCTATAAAAAAACCACCTTGAAGAAGGTGGTTTTTTTATTTAAGAAGTAAATTTCTTACTTGTTCAGTGCGTATAATTCTGATACTTTATCCCAATTTACTACATTGAAAAATGCCCCAATGTAATCGGGTCTTCTATTCTGATAATTCAAATAGTATGCATGTTCCCATACATCCAAGCCTAAAATTGGTGTTCCCCCACAACCTGTGTTCGGCATTAGTGTGTTATCCTGGTTTGGTGTAGAGCATACTTCAACTTTTCCTCCTGGGTGTACGCAAAGCCATGCCCACCCCGATCCAAATCTTGTCGCCGCAGCTTTGGAAAAGGCATCTTTAAAGCCATCAAAAGACCCATAGGCAGCATCAATCGCCGCTGCAAGCTCACCCGAAGGGGCTCCTCCACCATTGGGCGACATGATCTCCCAGAACAAAGCATGATTAAAAAATCCGCCTCCATTGTTACGAACAGCACCATTGGACATATCCAAATTCTGCAAAATATCTTCAATGGACTTGCCTTCTAAATCGGTTCCTTCAATAGCCGCATTTAATTTGGAAGTATATCCGTTGTGATGTTTGGTATGATGTATCTCCATCGTTCTAGCATCAATATGTGGTTCCAATGCATCGTATGCATAGGGTAATTTTGGTAATTCAAAAGCCATAATCATTGTGTTTTTAAGTGAATTAATATGCTTCCTCAAATTTAAGGCATTACAGTATAAATTCCACTATATATTTATGAAGAACTGTGCAATATTCCGTAATTTGCAAATAAAATAGGTGCAGCAGGCCCCATACAAAATATTCAATGCTTCTGCAGGTTCTGGAAAGACCTATACCCTTGTTGCTGCGTACCTTAAGATTCTATTAGCTTCCAATTCCCGAAAAAATTATCGACATATCCTCGCCATTACATTTACCAATAAAGCAGTAAATGAAATGAAACAACGGATTTTAGAGACTTTGTTTGAGTTTAGCCAAATAGTCCCTTCAAAAAGTCCTTCTCCCATGTTTGCCCAGCTTTCCGAAACCTTAGGGCTTCCGCCTCAAAAATTACAGGAAAAATCAAGCGTGATCTTAAAAGAGATTCTTCATAATTATGCCTTTTTTGATATCTCTACCATAGATAAATTTACACATCGGCTTATTCGCACCTTTGCCAAAGATTTAAAACTGCCTCAAAATTTTGAAGTTGTCCTGGATACCGAATTGCTGCTCGATGAGGCCGTTAGCAAACTCATTGATAATGCCGGGACCGACCCTAAACTCACCCAGGTGCTGATTGATTTTGCATTGGAAAAAATAGATGAGGATAAAAGTTGGGACCTTAGTATTGATCTTCAAAAAATTGGACGTCTTCTGTTTAATGAAAATCACGCCATACATCTTAAAAAACTTCAACATAAATCGATCGATGATTTTATCGCCTTAAAAAAACAACTGCGTTCAAGAAGCAATGCTTTAAGGGTCAAAACCATAGAGGCTGCTCAAGCAATACTACAAACACTTACGGATCACGGTTTGGAAACCACGGATTTTACGCGCCAAACACTACCCAATCACTTTAAAAAGATCATTGCTAAAGAGTACACCCGCCTATACGATAATAAATTAGAGGAAAACATTCGGGAAGGAAAACTGCACAACAAAAGTTTGGATCCCCATAAAGCAGCGACCATAAGCCAACTACAGCCGCAGATCCTCAGCACCTATCTAGAGCTTAAACAAGTACTTCATCATATATTTTTTCTAGACAATTGTTACAAAAACAGTGTGCCTTTTACGGTCTTAAATGCGATACAAAAAGAATTGAAGATTTTGGAAGTGGAACGAGATCAATTACCGATCTCCTCTTTCAACACCATCATTTCCAACGAGATAAAAGACCAGCCCGCTCCCTTTATTTATGAACGTCTGGGAGAAAAATACCACCATTATTTCATCGATGAATTTCAGGATACTTCGGAGATGCAATGGCAAAATCTAATTCCCTTGATCGGAAATGCCCTGGAAGGAGAGGACGAACAAGGAAAAAAAGGCTCTTTATTAGTTGTTGGGGATGCCAAACAAGCCATTTATCGTTGGAGAGGGGGCAAGGCCGAACAATTTTTGCACCTTATTGGTCAATCTACGAATCCTTTTGTAATTCCTCCACAAATAGAAAGCCTTCCTACAAATTATAGGAGCCATACCGAGATTATTAATTTCAACAATCGTTTTTTTACCACCACTAGTCCCTTCTTGAACAGCGAGCACTACAAGGATTTGTTTATCGAAGGGAACCAACAACAAAGCACGGACAAGGCAGGGGGAATTGTTCAATTGACATTTCTTGAAGAAGGAAATGATACGGATGTGCAGTATCAAGAACAGGTATTGTCCACAGTCAAAGAAATCAGGTCTCAGGGACACCCATTAAATGATATTTGTATCCTTACCCGAAAACGGAAACACGGTATTGTATTGGCCGATTTTCTAATGCGCCAGGGAATCCCCATTATTTCGTCCGAGACCCTTTTGTTGAACAGTAGTCCACAAGTACAGTTTCTGGTGTGTTTATTAAAATACAGTACAGATCCCAAAAATTTGGAGGTTGCCTATGAAATCCTTTATTTCTTGGGGCAAGGCCAGGAAAATATACATTTCTTTATTGCGCAGCACTTAGATCAGATTCCAATGCTATTATGGGACAACTACGGGTTTGATTTGGAATGGCTAAAAAAATATTCGGTTTTCGATGGCCTGGAGCGCGCCATAAGACAATTTGATCTAGCGCCCAACTCCAATGCTTACCTCACCTTTTTTATGGATGTCATCCTAGAGGTCGAGCTCAAAGAAGGAAGTAACGCCCAGGTATTTTTGCACTATTGGGAGAAGAAAAAAGACAGCTTAAGTATTGCTGTTCCCGAAAATATGGATGCGGTACAACTCATGACGGTACACAAGGCCAAAGGTTTGGAGTTTCCCTTTGTTCTATTCCCTTTTGCCAATACCTATATCTATGAGGAAATTGACCCCAAACTATGGCTTCCTGTAGATCCAACTGCCTTTCAGGGTTTCGAATCGCTTTTAATAAGCAAAAAAAAGGAGGTAGAAGCGTATAGCGAGATGGCAGAGATCTTGTATCAGGAGGAACAACATAAGCTGGAATTAGACGCCTTTAATATCCTATATGTGGCCTTGACCCGTGCAGTAAAAGGATTGTACATCATTACAGAAAAAGCAATAAAAAGTAACGGCACGGTGAAAACGGATCGATATTCCGGTCTCTTTATATACTATCTTCAGGAAATACACCAGTGGGATTCTCAACAGAACCATTATACTTTTGGCACGCTTCCGCCATTCAATGATACGTCCAAAAGCAAGACCGAAACCCAAGAAATAGTGCCTTATGCCTATACTTATAAGGATAGGCCTTCTTTCACCATCCTGACCAAGTCTGGCAGTCTTTGGGATACAGAACGCGAAAGTGCCATCACCAAAGGAAATTTGGTACATACTGCCATGGGGCATATAACCACAGAAAAAGACATTCCCAAAGCATTGGATCTATTGCAAAGGAATGGGGATAGTAGCGCCAAAGACATTGCATCCTTGGAACAAATTATCCATCAGATCATACGTCATCCCAAATTGGCACCCTATTATAAAGAAGGAAATATCGTGTATAATGAAAGAGATATAATTACCGAAAATGGATTAATTTTGCGCCCGGATAGAGTAGTCCTTCAAGATAAGGAGGCCACTATCATGGATTATAAAACAGGAAAAAAAGACCCACGCTATCATCAGCAACTGGCCACATATGCCGATGCTGTTGAAAAAATGGGATTTCAGATCGCCAATCGTATCCTTATATATATTAATGATACGATTACAACAGAATTTATATAACAAGAGGAAACAGTATTATGTACGGAAAAATCAAAGAACAATTACAGGAGGAATTAGAGGCCATCAAAGAAGCTGGGCTCTATAAGAAAGAACGCATCATTACCTCCCCCCAAGGTGCTGTCATCAAAATTTCCACAGGGCAAGAAGTCATTAATTTCTGTGCCAACAACTATTTGGGCCTTTCTTCGCACCCCGAGGTAATACAGGCAGCCAAAGATGCGATGGACACCCATGGTTTTGGCATGTCTTCCGTACGCTTTATCTGCGGGACACAAGATATCCATAAAGAACTGGAACAAAAAATTGCCGATTTCTATCATACCGAAGACACCATATTATATGCCGCCGCCTTCGATGCCAATGGAGGTGTCTTTGAACCCTTGCTAACCGCAGAAGATGCCATTATTTCGGATTCTTTGAACCATGCCTCCATTATAGATGGGGTGCGTTTGTGCAAGGCCAAGCGTTATCGTTATGCCAATAATGATATGGCCGATCTGGAACAACAATTGAAACAAGCCAGTGCAGACAATGCCCGCTTTAAGATTATTGTAACAGACGGGGTTTTCTCTATGGATGGTTTGGTAGCTCCTTTGGATCAAATCTGTGATCTGGCCGATCAGTACGATGCCTTGGTCATGATCGATGAGTGCCATGCTGCAGGTTTTATTGGGGAGACCGGAAGAGGCACCTTGGAAGAGAAAGGGGTTTTAGATCGGATCGATATCATCACCGGCACCCTTGGAAAAGCCCTTGGTGGTGCTATGGGTGGCTATACCACCGGAAAAAAAGAGATCATTGAACTTTTACGCCAACGCTCCAGGCCCTATTTGTTTTCCAATTCGCTGGCTCCTGCCATTGTGGGCGCCTCCATTAAGGTATTCGATATGTTGGAAAACGATACTTCGTTACGCGATACATTGGAAAAGAACACCGCTTACTTTAAAAATGGGATGAAAGCCGCGGGTTTTGACATTATCGATGGTGATTCGGCTATTGTCCCCGTAATGCTCTATGATGCCAAGCTCTCCCAACAAATGGCCGATATGCTCTTAGCGCAAGGAATCTATGTCATTGGGTTCTTCTTTCCGGTAGTACCTAAAGGAAAAGCTCGTATCCGGGTACAACTTTCCGCGGCTCATGAAATGGAGCATCTTGATCGTGCCATTTCTGCGTTTACCGCGGTTGGAAAGCAACTGAATATTATTTAAAAGTAACTTTTCGTCGGCAAACAACGTTAAAAAAAAGATAAAATTGATTTTGTTAATAAGTCTTAACAACTTACATTTGTAGCTAATTAACACTTAAACTTAAAAATTAGAACATGAAACAACTTAGCAAATTATTGGTTGTTGCCCTACTTATCATTGGCGTTAACAACATTCAAGCTCAGGATCAAAATAATCCTTGGTCTATTGGTGTTGGTATAAATGCACTTGATTTCTTTCCTACCAATGCAGATCCCTCGGATGTTTTACCAGCCTATCAGACAGGTTCTATTTTCAGCGAATTTTTCAATGCTAACGATCACTGGAACATTTTGCCTTCAGTATCTTACGTTTCCGTATCCAGATATATAGGAGATGGTTTTTCTGTTGGTGTTACTGGTTCTTTGAACAGAATTGAAAATTTGGGAGATACACGAGTAGATGACCTTACGCACTACGGAGTTGATGGTGTGATCAAGTACAACATTCTAAGAAATACTCAGCTTAGACCATATGCTACTATCGGTGGTGGTTATACTTGGATCGACGACATAGGTTCTGGAAATGCAAATGCAGGTCTTGGACTTAGCTACTGGTTCAGCGAAAACGTTGGTGTTTTCGTTCAGTCAACATATAAGCACGGTTTCGAAGATTCCAGTGCTCCTCACTTCCAGCATGCTGCTGGTCTTACCTTCAAATTTGGTGGTGTAGATACTGATGGGGACGGCATTTATGACAAAGACGATGCTTGTCCAGAAGTTGCTGGTCTTGAAGCATTCAACGGTTGTCCAGATGCTGATGGTGACGGTATAGAAGATAGCAAAGACAGCTGTCCTAACGCTCCAGGTTCCAAAGAATTGAACGGATGTCCTGATACTGATGGTGATGGTATTGCCGATAAAGATGATTCTTGTCCTAACGAAGCTGGTCTAGCTGCCCTTAACGGTTGTCCAGATGCTGACGGTGATGGAATTGCTGATAAAGATGATGCTTGTCCAAGTGAAGCAGGTCCTTCTGCTAACAAAGGATGCCCATGGCCAGATAAAGATGGTGATAGCGTTTTAGATAAAGATGATCAATGTCCAGATGTTGCAGGTACTGTAGCAAACAATGGTTGTCCTGAAGTAACTGAAGAAGTTCAGAAGCAATTGAACGATTATGCCAAAACCATCTTATTTGACACTGGTAAATCTTCTATCAAAGCAGAGTCTACTTCAGTAATGGTAGATATCATCCAAATCTTGGCCGAGTACCCAACCGCTAAATTTACAGTTGAAGGTCACACAGATAGTGTAGGTAGTGCTAAAACGAACCAAAGATTATCTGATGAAAGAGCTAACTCTGTACGTGATTTCTTGATTGAAAAAGGAATTGCTGCAGATAGATTATCTGCTATCGGATACGGTGAAGACAAGCCTATCGCTACCAACAAAACAAGAACGGGTAGAAAACAAAACAGAAGAGTAGAAATCAACTTGATGAAATAAGCAAGTACCGATTTAAATTATAGGAAAAAGCTCCGCAATTGCGGAGCTTTTTTTATTTTTAAAAATGCAAAGTTTTCTAGAAGATGTTATCCAGGAAGTATGGAATGGTGATGATGCCCTGGAAGGAACCGTATTTATACTTCCCAGTAAAAGGGCAGGTACTTTTTTACGCAACCGAATAGCCGCTCGCAGTACGAAAACTTTCTTTTCGCCAGAGATTTATAGCATTGAAAGCTTTATAGAACAGATTTCCGGTTTGTCCTATGCGTCCAACACCGAACAACTTTTTACGCTCTATACTACCTATAAGAATACCACAAAAGCAGAAGTCGATAGTTTTTACAGTTTCTCCAAATGGGGACAAACGCTGCTCCAGGATTTCAATGAGGTTGATCGTTATCTGGTAGACACCTCCAAACTTTTTTCGTATTTGGCCGATATTCAAGAAATCAACCATTGGTACGTTCAAAAGGAGAAAACCAAAATGATGGAAGACTACATCAGTTTTTGGAACAATTTGGAAACTCTTTATACCGGCTTCAACCAAAATCTAAGGCAACGCGGCATTGGCCATCAAGGATTGGTTTATAGAACTGCCGCTGAACAGATTACCACATACCTAAAGGGAAATACAAAAAAGCATATTTTCGTTGGCTTTAATGCCTTGAATACAGCAGAATCACAAATCATTCAATACATTCTAACCCATTCCCAAGCCGAAATCTATTGGGATCTTGATGCTTATTTTTTACAGGACCCCATACACGATGCAGGCTTATTTATTCGTCAGCACCAACGGCAATGGGATTACCTTAAAACGCATCCGCTCAAAGGAATTCAGGAGCATTATTTAAAATCCAAACATATTGAATGTATCGGGCTCCCAAAAAATATAGCCCAGGCAAAGTACATTGGTACTTTGATTCAAAAACTACATCAACAAGAAAAAAAAGGAGTACGGGATACCGCCATAGTTCTTGGCGATGAAACCTTGTTGAACCCCGTAATCAATGCCTTGCCCAAGGCCATTGAGGGAATCAATATTACCATGGGATATCCCCTTCATAAAACGCCATTGGCCAGTGTCTTTCTGCAATTCTTTGAACTCTACATTCAAATTGATGAACAAGGTTGGTTTTATAGGCATACCCTGGATTTTTTAGCACAACCTTATATACAACGTTTTCTGTTCCAGGACGAAAGAAACTGGGCCAGCGAACTGGCCGAAACCATAAAGACACAAAACTGGGCTTATATTTCCTTAGACAAAATAGCAACTTTCGCCGCAGCTAACACGCACTTTAAGTTGTTGTTTTTTGATAAGAATAGCGCCCCTTTGGACTTTATTGATCGCTGTCAGACCATTATCCTTCACTTAAAAAACAGCCCGGAAACCAAGGATAGTGCCTTGGATATGGAATATCTTTATCGCTTTCATACCCTTTTCAATCAATTAAGGGAATGGATAGAACAACACCCATTTGTGAACGACCTTAAGTCCCTCCAGGGCCTATACCGTGAAATTCTTTCTTCGGAAACTTTAGATTTTCAAGGAGAGCCGCTTAGGGGCTTACAGATCATGGGAATGTTGGAGAGTAGAAATCTAGATTTTGAAACCGTTATCATCAGTGGGGTGAATGAAGGCATTCTCCCTTCCGGAAAATCCAACAACTCCTTTATTCCCTTCGACATCAAAAAAGCCTTTGGACTTCCTACCTATAAGGAAAAAGATGCCGTGTACACCTATCATTTCTATCGCTTGCTACAACGTGCCAAAAAGGTATACCTTCTATACAACACCGAACCCGATGTATTGGAGGGAGGTGAAAAGAGTCGTCTGATCACCCAAATGCTCACCGATGAAAATATCCTCCCACATATCACCGAAACCATTGCAACACCGGCCATAGAGGTACTTCCAAAAAAAACGGGTCTCATTCCTAAAGATCAGCATTTGATGCAACGCATTGAAGCGTTTGCAAAAAAGGGATTCTCACCCACTTCATTGAGCAATTACATCCGTAATCCTATGGGTTTCTATACCCAACATATCCTCAATATCGATAGTCGAACTGAAGTGGAAGAAACCATTGCCGCCAATACTTTTGGAACAGTAGTCCACAACACTCTGGAGGAGCTGTACCTGCCTTTTGTGGGCAAGATACTGACCAAAGTGCATTTAAGCGAAATGAAAGGGAAGATACAAACTACCGTTCGGAAACACTTTGGCCAAAGCTATATGGAAGGGGATATCAGTAGGGGCAAAAACCTTATTGCCTATCATGTAGTGGTGCGTTATGTAGAGAACTTTATTGCTATGGAAATGGCAACCGTAGCCTCCCATGAAATCGAAATTGTAGCATTGGAGCAGCGGATGGAAACCCAGCTGCACTTTCCGGAGCTCCCGTTTCCAGTGCGCCTTAAGGGCACTCTTGATCGTATTGATCGCAAAGACGGGCAATTGCGTATTATTGATTACAAAACGGGAAAAGTACAGAGCACCGCTGTTGAAATTGTGCAGTGGGAAGACATTATCAGTGATTATACCTATAGCAAAGCTTTTCAATTGTTATGCTATGCGGTATTATATGATAGGCGCACTCCTATACATACTATCAGTGCCGGCATCATTTCCTTTAAAAATCTACAGGCCGGTCTTCTCCAGTTCGCTACCAAAGAAAAAAAGGGAAGTCGGGTAAAGCATACGCAAATTGATCAACAGCTACTTCAGGACTTTATGGAACAGTTGCAAAGGCTCATTGTAGAAATCTGCACGGCAACAACACCTTTTATAGAAAAAGAGGTGTAATGGGTCAGTTCGAGTGATTTGTTTTTCTAAAAGGAAAAACAAATTGTATCGAGAATTCGCTCTGCGAAGTTTGCAAGTTCGCAGCACAAACCTCATACCTCTCACCCGATATCCCATACCTCAAAAAATACCCCTAAAGTCCCCTCAAGGGGACACTATCTCTAAATATACTTGCCGGTCACTTCGAGTGTTTTTGGATGAACGCAGTGAAGCTA
>NZ_JBHEQA010000001.1:1298269-1864364 GCF_043678055.1 Spongiimicrobium salis | reverse complement strand
AAAAATGTATCGAGAAGCCGCTGCAATTAAATAGCTGTCAGGTCGAGCGCACCTGCCTGTCGGCAGACAGGGTCGAGAGCGCTCTACGAAGTTTGCAAGTTCACAGCGACAACATCATACCTCACACCCAATCCCTCACACCTCAAAAAACACCCCTAAAGTCCCCTCAAGGGGACAATACCTTTTATACAATATCTTATGTCACTTCGAGGGTTTCTTAGAGGAACACAGTGAAGCCAAAAATGTATCGAGAAGCCGCTGCAATTAAATAGCTGTCAGGTCGAGCGCACCTGCCTGTCGGCAGACAGGGTCGAGACCTATTCAGATATGCCATCGTATAAAAAGTTCTCGATACATTTGATCTTTGGATCTGCCATCCAAAAATCAAACACTCGAACTGACATCTGTAGCTCTACGAAGTTTGCAGTCTACTTTTTATCCGGTCGTGTAGGGCGCACTTCAATTTTACTGGGTAAGGTCCTTGGATGCATTTGCAAAAGATCCACTACCAATTTCCCAATATCTTCTGGCTGTATCTTCCAAGCATCGGCCTCAGAAGGAGTATGCGCATTAAAATGACTGGATACCGATCCTGGCATAATCGTAGATACTTTGATATCGTATTTTCGTAAATCCAACATCGCCGCTTGGGTAAACCCGACCACACCAAACTTTGTGGCATTATAACCTGAACCCGAGGCAAAGAAATTGGTTCCCGCCAAACTGGCCAAGGTAATATAATATCCTTTAGAAATTTTTAAGGCCTCCACCGAGGCTTTTAGGCTAAAGAACGCCCCTGTTAAATTGGTATTCACCATCTGATGCCAGTCGGCTTCCGAAAGGGTGTCCACCGGTGCAAAGTGTCCCACACCGGCATTGGCCAGCACCAGGTCCAACTGTCCCCATTGCTCCAAAATTGCGGCTATTGCCTTCCGTTCATCCTCCAATTGGGATACATCCGACGCAATGGCCAATACACGATCATCTCCTCCCAACTTTGCCGCTGCTTCGGCTACGCTAGTCGTATTTCGTCCACTGATGGCTACTTTCATGCCTTTAGCCAATAAGCTTTTGGCCACGCCATATCCAATACCCTTTGATCCGCCTGTAATATAGGCTACTTTACCCTGTAAATCCATTGCTGTTGTTTTTTGAGTAAAGGTACACTGGTACTAGGAAGTTTGCAACATAAACCTCGTACCCAATCCCTCATACCTCAAAAAACACCCCTAAAGTCCCCTCAAGGGGACAATACCTTAAAACGAAAGTCATAGTCAGTTCGAGTGATTTCTTTTTCTAAAAGAGAAAAAGAAATTGTATCGAGAACCCAGGCCTCGCTCAACTTCGCATCATAAATTCCTTATTTCTCTATAAAACTATCGAGGAGTCCTTATAAAAAGCCTCTTTCTGCTAAAAAGTTCTCGATACATTTGATCTTTGGATCTGCCATCCAAAAATCAAACACTCGAACTGACATTTGTACTTGTTCTGCAAAGTTTGCAAGTTCGTAACTCAAACCTACCTCTCTGCGAAGTTTGCAACTTCGTAACCCAAAACTCATGCCCAATCCTTCTCACCTCAAAAAACACCCCTAAAGTCCCCTCAAGGGGACAATACCTTAAAACGAAAGTCATAGTCAGTTCGAGTGATTTCTTTTTCTAAAAGAGAAAAAGAAATTGTATCGAGAACCCAGGCCTCGCTCAACTTTGCATCATAAATTCCTTAATTCTCTATAAAACTATCAAGGAGTCCTTATAACAAGCCTCTTTCTTCTAAAAAGTTCTCGATACATTTGATCTTTGGATCTGCCATCCAAAAATCAAACACTCGAACTGACATCTGTACTTGTTCTGCCAAGTTTGCAACTTCATAACCCAAAACTCATGCCCAATCCCCCACACCTCAAAAAACACCCCTAAAGTCCCCTCAAGGGGACAATACCTTAAAACGAAAGTCATAGTCAGTTCGAGTGATTTCTTTTTCTAAAAGAGAAAAAGAAATTGTATCGAGAACCCAGGCCTCGCTCAACTTCGAATCATAAATTCCTTATTTCTCTATAAAACTATCGAGGAGTCCTTATAAAAAGCCTCTTTCTGCTAAAAAGTTCTCGATACATTTGATCTTTGGATCTGCCATCCAAAAATCAAACACTCGAACTGACATCTGTACTTGCTCTGCGAAGTTTGCAACTTCGTAACCCCAAAACTCATGCCCAATCCCTCATCCTCAAAAAACACCCCTAAAGTCCCCTCAAAGGGACACTATCTTAAAGCATATCTAAGGTCAAACAAATCTATGTCAGGTCGAGCCTGCCTGACGGCAAGCAGGCGCCGTCGAGACTCACTCTAAGAAGTTTGCAACTTCAAAGCACAAACCTCATCCCTCAAAAAGCATTGGCCTAATTTCTATAGTTAAGTTATTTACAAACAGGCAATTAAGAGTATTTTTTATATGTAATGAGCAATAAGATTACAATAGCTTAAGGATAAAATAATCTTTTATATAAAATATACTGCGTTTGTATCGAATTTTTACTTAATTTTGTGAACAACCAAACCATAAAGCTCATGATGCGATATCGATTTTCCATCTTCTGAGTCCCCTTCCGGGCCATATCAGAAGGACTCCCGTTACAGTACGACATTTCCCCAGAACCCATCCAACCTACTCCTTAAGGGAAGTTCCCTCCTTCCTCCCTATGGTCAGTTTTTGCTTTTTGGCAACCAAAACCTAAAACATCAGTAACACTATGCAACATCCGTTCCGACCCTTTTCCTTTGCCCTTTTTCTTGTTTTGAGCATTTATACCGCTACCGCTCAGGAATTCAATCCCGACTATGTGGACTACCATGCCGAATATACCCCGGTGACTCCCAATGCTGCCAATCTGGGCACCTATGGGGCTACTCCGGTAGACCATGCCACCGGTGTACCACAGATCAACATTCCTCTCTTTACCATACAGGAGGATGGGGTCTCCATCCCCATCTCCATCTCCTACCATGCCTCCGGCATCAAGGTGGACGAGCTCGCCAGTGTGGTGGGCCTTAAATGGACCCTCAATGCCGGAGGGGGCATCTTTAGGCAGGTCAACGATAAGATCGATGAGGGGCCCAGAGGCTGGCTCAACCCGAACACGCAAGGTATTGTAGATCCACAATGGACTGCTACACGAGACCTTAGTGACCCCCTGGTACAACAGCTGATCGAGCAATCCAATAATGATGAGGATTACTATCCCGATGATTTTAATTATAGCATGCCAGGAGGTTCGGGCTCCTTTATTTTTGACAGGCAAGGGAACGTCCGCCAGGAATTTCGAAGCACCATGCGCGTCAATCGCTTTGGGACCGGCACGGCCATGGGCTTTTCCATAGACGACAGTCAGGGAAATACCTTTTACTTTGATGATGAACTCGAGTTCAATACCAAGACCGTTGTTTCAGGTTCTTCCATTAGTGCTGGTGATGTTTCAATCAATCGCGACACCAATACCGCTGGTTGGATGTTGGAAAGGGTCACCACAAAAAACGATCGGGAAATCAACTTTACCTATGAGCCTTACGCTCTTAATTACACCTTGACCAAGCAGTCCCATAGTCTAAGCTTGGCTCCTGGCTGCGAACCTTCCACTGCCGACAATGGGAACGTTTGCGGTTGCGAAGGCAATGGATCAGCCTCCTTTCTGGACACCAACTTCACGGAAACAAGTATCATCTATACCCCGATCAATAAATTGGTCAGTACCATTGAGGCGCCCAATACCCGAGTCACGTTCAACTACGTGGAAGACCCCACATTATCCACTTGGAAAAAGAAGTTGACCTCTATTGCTATTTATGACAAGATCGGCAACAAGACCCGTTCTTTTGTCTTTACCTATGGAAAATTCCCCGGAGACCCTCGCTTGCGCCTCGATCAGGTACAGGAATTTGGTTATGATGGCAGTTCCAAACCCCCGTACCGCTTCTTCTATGAAAATGGGGCCCTGCCCCAAAAAGGAGATATGGGGAAAGATTATTATGGTCACTACAATGGGAAGAACAATACTTCCTTGATTCCCTTCAGTCTCAACGCGTTCAATCTTTTAAGTGATGGGAACCGAATGCTCCTTGCCGATCGCACGGAAAGTTTGGAACATCTTAAGATAGGCGTACTCAATAAAATTCAATACCCTACGGGCGGATTCAGTACCTTTAACTACGAAAGCAATTCCAGACCGGCCACTGGTGGGGCCAACCCTACTTTTAGACCACGCCATGTGGAGGTTTCCAGAACATTGTTCGACAGTAGCCGCACAGAGGGCGATTATACCATATTCAGCAAGGCCTTTTCTATAGACGCCACCGGATTGGGGTCTCAAGGTGCAAGTGTGTTTTATACTACGCTTTCGGATGTGTGCGCTTTTAACAACAATAGCCCTTCCATTGATTGTTCCAGCTTTAATATCTATGCAGGAACCGCTCCCTTGAACGGTACCCAAATCTTTGGTTCCGATCCGGTCATAGGGGCAGAAGGGAGTGAGTTCCTTGCGTCTGGGGATTACCTTCTAGAACTTCGTGTGGAAACCGCCAAGCTGAATACCGCAAATTCCAATGACCGCATTCAAATAGATCTCGCTTGGATGGAAGAAATCCCTGTTGCCGAACGTACCGCTTATATGGGCGGATTACGGGTAGCATCCGTACGGGACTACGACCATGATGGAGTTACCCAGATACGGCGTATGGACTATGGTTATGATAATCTGCAGGGCTATAGCCTTACCGTGGCCAATCACGCCAAGAACTATGGCCAACGTACGGTTTTTTCATCGGACAATATTTCCCTGAATCCCGTGCTGATCAAATCCGGATACTTCTATGGTACCGTCACCATTGATCAAGTGGGAGAGGATGATAGCGTCATCCGTACCATTGAAAAGTATGAAGAGACCCTAAGGAACAAATCCTATGCCTCTCAAATGGTACGCCAGGAAATGTATAACGGGAATTTTATGGTGCGCAGTATGGATATGGTCTATGACAATACCCAGGACAGTACATTGGAATATTATACCCTGGGCGATAAGACCCTTTGTTATACTATTCTTAGGGAAGGTTCACCTCATATTGAGGGAAGTACGCAACAATCGGTCTTTCTGGGGTATAGTGAGCCCTTGGCCAACACCTATTTTTTCCGTCGCAATGTCCCTTCGGTCAATACAGAGATCCTCTACTTCGAAAGCGATAGCGGGACCTTCTCCGCCAATGTAAAACAGAACCGTTATACCTATAACGATTACCTGCAGATGAGTTCCCAGGAATTGGACGGCCGTTTCCTGGTCACCAGTCAGGCCAATGCGGACAACGGCATCTTCCAAGCCTATCCCGAAGGGGAACACCTCAAAGTGGAATATACCTATCCCACAGATCATACAGGTTTATCTGCCCTGAACGATCAGTACCTTACCGGCATCCCAGTTACCAAAAAAGTGTTCGATAAAAATCGGCAGATCCTTGGGCAGGCCATGGAATTCGATGTTAAGGGAAATGTCACCGAGGTCTATCGCTATGCCAAAGGGCAAGGAAGCAATACGGCCACCGCGTCCCATATCCCGGCCGATTACGAACTCCACAGCAGCTTTTTGGTGGATCGTGGAAAGCCCGTTCAGGTGCAACGGGACCAAGGGGCCTTTGCCTCCATGCTCTGGGACCAGAGCAAAAACTATGTGCTGGCCCAATTGCAAAATGTCTCCAAGGCCCAGCTCGATGCCTTTATCCTGAGCAAGAACATTTTGGGCATTACTACTGACGGTGCCAACCTCAATACCCTAAGTGAAAGCAGCCTCAACAGTTTTTATGCCGACTTAAAAGCCAATTTCCCCAAGGCCCAGATCACTTCCTATAGTTACAATACCATGGTAGGGGTCCAAGAGACAACCGACCCTAGTGGCTATTCCATGGTCTACGAATACGACGGCCTTAGCCGCCTGGAACGCCTACGGGATGACCAAAACCGGGTAGAGGCCGAATACTACTACCATTACAAAGGGGAACTGGTGACCCATAGCGATCTTTTTGTCAGTGATATCAGCGGCGCCGATATTGTGCTCAGTGGGGAAGGAAATACCTTTAGCGTTCAAGCGGATAATGGATCGGGGAACTACAGTTACGCATGGACCTTTACCGCGCCCAACGGCAGTACGGTCACCAAAACGGGGGCCTCGGTTTCCCATAGTTTCAGCACGGCTTTTATTGGCGAAGTGGATGTCCGTTGCGTGGTGACGGATAACCAAAGGGATGTCCAAGGGACAGCGGCACGGACCGTAAGCGTCTACCGCCGCATCCCTCAAGGGAGTGTACAATCCTCAAAGAATTGGATAGAGATCGGCACAGCCACGGAAAACTTTAGCATTGCTCCCCAATATGGTTCTGGCTCCTTTGACTACACTTGGGAGTTCATCACCTTTAATAACGCCATGCCCGATCCTGTAATCCGAGGGATGACCTCCATAGAAAAAAGTTTTGGGAACCACTTTCTTGGGGGCCCTATTACGGTGCGCTGTACCCTAAGGGACCGTATCACCGCCCAGGAAGTCATCTATTCCAAAAATGTGACCCCCTATCAAAAGTTGACCTTGGGTACGATAAGCCCTCATGGGGAACATATTGAAGTTTCCCCGGGTCTTGTTTTCGGCATTACCGCTTCGGGGGGTTCCGGTAATTTTGATTTTAATTGGACCTTTGTCCACGCCGGTGCCACCACAAATGTAACAGGGGCCTCCGTAAGCCCTAACATCAATGGCACGGGAACCGTCAATATTACCATCAGCGTACAGGACAATGTTACGGGCCGATCACAGACCAACATACGGGACATCCAATTGGTACAGCCCTTTTTTGCGGGTACGGTAAATCTATTGTCCACCCTGCAATCGGGTAATGTCCTTTCGGTAGATTTCGCCCAATTTCCTTCTGGCGGTTCGGGGAATTTTAGCTACCAATGGAACATGACCCGGCCCGATGGTTTTATCTTGGCCCAGATCGATGTTCCTGCCGGGGCTTCCGAAACTAGGGTCAATATTCCCCTGACCTCGGCCATGGAAGGGCAGATACAGCTGTTCTGTATTGTCACCGATATTGGCAATGGGGCGAGTAAAAGTTCTACCGTGGCCCAGAGTACAATAGTGCCTCCCGGCGGAAGTGGTGGAGGGGACAGTCCATTTTCACAGACCCAGGGAACGGCTTCCGATGGATCTACGACCATAAATCTGCAGCCCAGCATTCAGGGAAATACTTCCAATACCGCATGTTCCTGGTATGTAGACCGGGGCGATGGCAATGGTTTTGTGGAAACCTCTACCGACCCCAATCTGACCCTCCTGCTCCCCTGCGGGGAGAGTGCTACGGTAAAATGTGTGATGACCGATAGTTCAACAGGACTCACCACCGAACATATTGAAATCATTACCCAAACCTGCAACTAAAACAAGACACTATGAAAACCAGATATATCACCTTCCTCCTCATCAACCTCTTGTATTCTTTCCTTGCTTATGCAGGAACGGGGAACCCAAACACCAGCATCAAAGTTCCGGCCATGGGCCATGGCACGTATGAACTGATCAATTCTGCCACGGACACCAAAGTGGCCGATATTCAAGACGGCAGTATCTTCAACCTTCACGAACTGGGTACCCAGCTCAATATTCGGGCCATTCCCGATCCCAATGGTCCGGCAGTGGGTAGTGTTCGTTTTACTTCCCCGGGCTTCAGCAAAACGGAAAGTGCGGCTCCTTACGCCTATCAAGGAGATCTTAATGGGGACTACTACAATTGGCAGCCCAACTTGGGCGCATTGGAAATCACCGTACGCTACTATAGTGGGTCGGGGGCTTCCGGAACGCTCATTGCCACGGATGTCTTTACCATCACCTTCATTGATGAGGCCGATACTACCCCTCCCGCGGCACCGCTATTGTCCAACGGAACGGTGACAGATACTTCAGTGGATTTAAATTGGAACGCCCCTGCCGATGCGGTGGACTACCACCTTTATCAAAACGGTAGTTTATTGGCCGCCCTACCTGCCATTACTACAGCATATACGGTTACTGGCTTAACCCCAACAAGCTCTTATACCTTTACCGTAACTGCCTTGGATGCCCAAGGCAATGAGAGTACGCCCAGTAATGCACTAGCGGTACAGACCACGGCAACCCCGGATACCACGCCCCCTGCAACGCCTTCCCTTTCCTTGGTCAATACCGGACAGAACGAGGTTTCCCTTTCCTGGAATCCGGTAAGTGATAATGTGGGCGTACACCACTATATCCTATTTACCAATGGGGCCAATGGAGCCAGCCTAGGAAACGTGACCTCCCACACTTTGGGAAATCTCAACTCTGGAACGACCTATTCTTTTGTGCTCATAGCAGAGGATCTTGCCGGGAATCAAAGTACCGTGAGTAACCAAATCGATGTGACCACCGCTCCCGCAAACACCAATAGTTCCACCTACGATCTGATCGATTCCAAGAACAATTCCGTCATTGGGCAGATCATGAGTGGAAACACCTATAATCTGGATATCATTGGGGATTCCCTCAACATCAAGGCGCATCCCGTGGCCGGGGCGCAAAGCGTACGTTTTTCCTCCGTTCAGGACAACAACCATAGTAGAACCGAGAGTGCCGAGCCCTATGCCTACTTTGGGGATTTCGCCGACCAATATTACCATTGGCACCCCCCGGCATTGAACACGCCCATTACCATCACCATAGCGCATTTTAGCGGTACCGGAGCCACAGGTTCCCTATTAGCGGAAGATGAAATTACGATGGTCTTTATCGATGAAGCAGATACCACACCCCCTTCGGTGCCCGTACTTAGCCCGGGAAACTTTACAGAAACCTCCGTCATTCTCTTATGGGAACCCACCGATGATAATCGCGGGACTACGGCCTATAAGCTCTTTCAAGATGGCGCCCTTATCGCCACCTCCTTGACGCCCGGCTATCTGGTGAACGGACTTCAGAGCGATACCGAATATAGTTTTACGCTAAAGGCCTTGGATGCCGCCGGGAACGAAAGTGCGGCCAGCGTGCCCCTTGTAGCGCGCACCTTGGCCGTTCCGGATACTACGGCTCCTTTACCCCCAACCTTGCTAACCATACCATCGGTGACGGAAAACAGTGTTTCCCTGAATTGGAGCGGCGCTTCGGACAATGTGGGGGTGACGTCTTACCGTTTGTTCATCAATGGAGGAAATGCCCTTTCTTTAGGCAATGTGACGTCTTATACCGCCTCGGGGCTCTCCAGTGGTACGGAATATCGTTTTAGGGTGGCGGCCGTGGATGCCGCAGGGAATCAAAGTGCGTTGAGTGCAGAAGTCGTGGCCAATACCAATGCCGTCCATACCACCTTTGCCACCTACCACTTGATCAACACTACAGACGATACCGTGGTACGACAATTGGAAGATGGAATCACCATAGATACCGGAAATCCTACCATAGGCAGTGCCCTGAATATCGATGCCATTCCTCCTACAGGGCAGGCCGTGGGAAGCGTGCGCTTCAGTGTAAGCGATGGTACCGTGGTCACGGAGAATTTTGCCCCCTATGCCCTTGCCGGGAATACCGGGGTCGACTTCCATCCTTGGAGCCTTCCCTTGGGGACGCTCACCTTTACGGTGGAGTACTTCCCGGGAAGCAATGCTACGGGTACTCGTATCGATCAGGATATTTTTACGGTCACTTTTATTTCGAACGATAATATAAAACCCTCCGCCATACGTCCTTTGATCAGTGGAGAGACGGCCAACAGCTTGGATATTTCTTGGCCCGTGGCTACAGATAATGTGGGGGTAGTACACTACAGGCTCTTCCGCAATGGGAATCTGATCGCGGAGCCCAGCGCACAAGAGACCAGCTATACCGACACCGGCCTAGCACCCAATACCCAATACAATTACGTGATCCGGGCCTTTGATGCGGCCGGCAATCAAAGTGACCCCCTCACCAACAGTGGTTTTACCACCGGGGGAAGTGATACCCAGCCCCCTACGGTGCCTACAGGACTCAGCGGAGTTCCGGGGCCTGGTTCCTATACGCTGAACTGGACCCCATCTACGGACAATGTACAGGTACAGAGCTATACCATCCATGTACAGGGCGGACAAGACTATGCTGTAGGGAACGATGACACCTTTACCATTACTGGCCTGCCCGACCTTACGGCCCATACCTTCAAGATCAGTGCCCATGATGCCGCGGGCAATCAGAGCGCACAGAGTACCGCCCATACGGGAAGTACCGGGGATGGTACCCCGCCCCAGGCAGGAACCTTGGGCGTAGTACTGATCGGGGATACCTTTGTAGAGCTTTCCCTCAATGGCTTTACGGACAATTCCGGGAGCATTGCGGAATATCGGGTTTTTGTGGATGGTATAGCGCAAAATATAGAAGTGCCGGGGAACCAGAACAGCTTTACGGTCAATGGCCTTAGCTTGGGGGAAACCTATGCCATCCATGTGCTGGCGGTGGATCCCTCCGAAAATACCGCACAGAGCAATGCAAGGCATGTGACCACTTCGGACAATCCCGATACCGTCCCCCCATCCCCTCCCGTAGTGGCAGAGATCACCCGGGACTTTGAGAGCATCACCGTGGGCTGGAGCGGTGCCAATGACGAAAGGGGCATTGCACAGTACGAGCTATACCTGAACACACAATTGCATACCACCTTATCCGGAGATCAAACACAATATACCTTTACCGGCTTAGATGGAGGTACGGGCTATAATATTCATATCGCGGCTCTGGATGCCGCGGGGAACAGTAGTGATACTAGTCCGTTGGACAATACTGCTGCCAGTATAGGGCTGGTTACCACAACACCTCCGGGTTATCAAAATGTGGACCTTACGGACGAGAATTATGTCTATACCCGTACCTTCCAGGTGGGGAAAACGGACCATAGCACCATTGTCCGTAGAAAGGACGTCATCGAGAACATTAGCTATCTGGATGGTGTGGGCCGCGGACGGCAGGAGATCGCCATAAAACAGGGCGCCAATGACAAGGACATCATCACCCCTATGGAGTACGACAGCTTCGGGCGGCAGCTCAAGGAATACCTCCCGTATACCGGAGAAACGGCACGTGGGGCCCTTCAGGGGGCCACTGTGGCCGAGGATGGCGGGGAGGCCTATTATACCTCCCGTTATGCCGCAGACCTCGACCTACAGGCCCCCAATGCCCATAGCGAGGTCCTGATCGAAAATTCGCCTCTCAATAGGCCCTTAAAACAAGCCGCACCCGGGGAATCCTGGAAAATGGGCTCCGGCCATGAGATCGAGTTTGCCTATCGGGCCAGTGCAGCCTCGGAGGTCTTCCAATTTGAAGTGGACCTCTCCTTGGGCACGGACAATCCCCAATTGTCCACACAGCCCCCCTCCACTTATCCCGCAGGGGAATTGGTACGGACCATTACCTATGACGAGAACCATGTCTCCCCCGAAGAGCAGGGAGTGGCCACCGGCAAGGACCATAGTACGGAGGAGTTTACGGACAAGCGCGGACGGGTGGTATTGAAAAGGACCTATAACGAACAGGAGCCCCACGATACCTATTATGTCTATGACGATTTCAACAACCTCACTTTTGTACTACCCCCCAAAGTGGACACTTCCGATGGGGTATCCGCTGTGGAGCTCTCCGAACTCTGTTACCAGTACCGTTACGACCATCGCAACCGTCTGGTGGAGAAGAAGATCCCCGGGAAAGAGTGGGAATATATCGTGTACAATATTCTAGACCAGCCCATCCTTACCCAGGACCCCAACCTTGAGGCCCAAGGTCGATGGCTCTTTACCAAATACGATGCCTTCGGACGGGTGGCCTATACCGGTTTCTATGACAATGCGGGCAGTAGGGAGGCGGTGCAGACCGTGGCCGATGCGATCAGTACCACTTTTGAAGAAAAAGCTGATGCCAGTTTTGAGACCCTTGGGGGCACCAAGGTGAACTATACCAATACCGCCTTCCCCAGTACCGGGATCACAGAACTGCTCACCATCAGCTATTACGACAACTATAGTTTTGAGGGGAGTCCAGGTTTGCCCGCTTCAAACGGCCTGGCCACGCCCCTGCTCAGCGCGCCCTCCACAAATGGACTGCCCACCGCTTCCCTAGTGAAGGTATTGGGTACCGACCAGTGGGCGGTCACCGTAACCGGCTATGACGAGAAGCGAAGACCAGTCTATGTCAGGAACCATAACCCCTATCTGGACGCCCTGGATATCGTGGACTCCAAACTGGACTTTCTGGGAAGGGCCGAACAAGTGAAGAGCGTCCACATCAAGGACGGGAACGATCCCATTGAGACCTTGGACACCTTTACCTATGACAATAGCGGCAGGGTGCTCTCCCAGGTACAGGACCTGGGCGGGAAGCGGGAGTCCATCGTACAGAATGAGTACGACCCCATGGGCCTCCTAGTCCACAAGGAAGTGGGCGGAAGCCCGACCAACTCCCTTCAAAGTGTAGATTTGACCTATAACCTCAGGGGATGGCTCACCGGGATCAATGCGCCCGATCTCTATACCACCAGTACGGGGGCCAACAGGCTCTTTGCCTTTGCGATACATTACGACAAGAGCGCCAATGGCAGTACGCCCCTTTTCAACGGGAATATCGGGAGCACCGAATGGAGGACAAAGAACAGCTCCAAAAAGAGAAGGTATTACCGCTACAGCTATGATGCCCTCAACAGGATCAAGACGGCCATTACCGCCTCCTGGCGCTATAACCTGGGAAGCAGTTCTGTGCCCGTATCCTATGACAAGAACGGCAATATCCTGAGGCTCTACAGAAGGGGGCATACCTCGGACGACCCCATAGATAGCCAGAACCTGGGCTATGGGATCATGGACAACCTCACCTATGCTTATGATACCGGGAACAAGCTGCTCCGTGTCACTGATGCCGCCAATACGGATTATGGCTTTGTAGACGGTACCAACAGCGGGGACGATTATGAATACGACCTTAATGGGAACCTCACCCTGGACCGCAACAAGGGCATCACCGCCATCACCTACAACCACTTGAACCTGCCCACCCAGGTTTCTGTGGACGGGAACGGAAATGTGGGAAATATCTCCTATATTTACATGGCCGACGGGACCAAGATCGAAAAGATCGTCAACGATCAGGACCCGGCGGGAAGTTCTTTGACCGCCACCGAATACTGTGGCAATTATGTATATGAACGAATGGGCAGCTCCGCCGCCAACCTAAAGTTCTTTAACCATCCCGAGGGCTATATAGAGCCTGACGGACAAGGGGGTTATGATTATATCTACCAGTACAAGGATCATCTGGGGAACATCCGGTTGTCCTATAGTGACACGAACGGAAACCTAGGCATCTCCACCGACGAGATACGAGAGGAGAACAACTACTATCCTTTTGGGTTAAAGCATAGAGGGTACAATAATATGCCAACTTCAACAAATATCGCCCTTAAGTACAGATACAACGGAAAAGAGGAACAGGATGAACTGGACTTGGATTGGATTGATTATGGTTGGAGAAATTATGAAGCTTCCATTGGACGATGGTTCAATATTGATCCTCATTCTGAAAATTACTTTACGTATAGTCCGTTCAACTATGTTATGAATATGCCCCTAATGGCAACTGATCCCGATGGCAGAGACGTATTTATACTATTCAATAGAGAAAAAGGAACATTAGAAATACGTGATAATGATCACTATAATAAAGACCTCGAAACCGTATTTGTTAGCGCTAAAGATTATAAATTAGGCGGTATACGTGATAAAAATGGGAAACTATTAAAAAATCAAATTCTTGTAATTAAAGGAGTTTTCTCTGGTGGAGAAGCTGATTCTGAAGGAAATACAGAAAGGGATCCTGATAAACCTCAACAGAATCCTATTCCAGAAGGAGATTATGACTTAACAGAATATGAAGGTAGTCCGGAATGGTTCAAGGTTGATCCCATAGACTCATCCCGCTATGATGACCAACATCAAGGAGAGGAAAATTCCGATGGAGAAACTCGATATGGTTACAGGTTACACAAAGGTAGATTAAGTCATGGTTGTATTACAGCTTGTTATAATACTGATAATGCTGAAGAAAGAAACAACGAATGGGATCTACTAAAGAGAATTTTAAACAATACTTCTACAACAGATGTTCCAAAAAGAGAGGGATACCAAAAATATATACCTTGGGGAACGCGTAAAAGATATGGTTCAATATCCGTAATTGGAAAGGATAATGTAAAAATTAAAGAAAAAAATGAATAAAATGGAATTTTGGATTAGTATAATAGTATTTATAACGCTATCTAGTTGTAATATTGATAATTGTTCGGATAAGTTGCCGTTAGATCTTGACTATCATTTATTTCAATCCATTAAGGTAGAAGATCAAAGCTATTGCGATCTTGTTAATGCTGCTTTTCTACAGAATCAAAAAGCAATACGAAATCTTTCTATTTTAGAAATATCAGATTTTGCAAGTTATCAGCATGGAGTAGTTTTAATTACGCTTCTGGATGAAATTTCTGAAGAAAAGTACTTTCCCATTTATAAATCTCTTAATGTTGAACAAAAAAAGTATCTTATAAGTAATTTGGAGGCAGGTATGGAGCTCCTAAGCAATAAAATAAAATATGAAGATATTCAGTCAAAATATCCATTAATACTTGAAGAGTACAATAGAGTTGCCGATTGGAGGTAGTTTAGTAAACTGGTGCTTATGTTAAATGAGTGAAAATTGATGCTGATTATCAGTATTATAAATAAAGAACGAGTCTCAATTAAGAGACTCGTTCTTGTTCTTTGAAATGTAGGCGTTGAAACAGTTTTTTCTTTGTTCCTTTCTTTTTGAAAAAAGAAAGGAATCTTATTTTTTTGACGGCAAAGCCTTGAACCGTCATAGAAGCAGGTGCTGTGCGAAGTCTGCGACTTCGTACCCGTAATGAGTGAGTACATGTACGAATTTCACAACTTCCCGTCAATAAAACGGAAACTTTCTTCGAATCAATCTTATATTGGTCTTTCTATTTTCATCCGTAGATTATTTTCATTATATTTATAAATACATACCGACGGATATAAAATCAGGGACCAGAGCAAGCCTCATTTTCTGACCTTCACCATAGTGGATTGAATCGATGTCTTTACTAGGGAACGTTATAAGACCATTATTATCGAGAATCTGCACTACTGCATAAAAAACAAAGGGATGATCGTCTACGGGTACGTAATCATGAGCAATCATATACATATCATCATACAAAGTGCACAAGCCCGTCTTTCCGATCTTATACGGGATTTTAAAAAATATTCGGCCAGGGACATCATACGATCCATACAGACCGAAACGGAAAGCAGAAGGGAATGGATGTTGGAGCGGTTTGCCAAAGCAACTTCGCGACACGGAAGAAACAGCAACTATCAATTTTGGAAATACGGAAATCATCCCGAAGAAATCTATACCGAAAAATTCCTATGGAGTAAATTGGATTACATTCATCTAAATCCGGTACGATCGGGAATTGTTGAAAAAGCATCCCAATACCGGTATTCCAGTGCCTGTAACTATGTTAGAGGTCATGGCTTACTGGAAGTCACCTTAGTGGATAACCCGGTCATTGAGGTAACACAGGAGAATCGTTTTTGGAAAAGTATTTCTTGGTGATTTGCTATTTTTCTACGAAGTTGCAAACTTCGTAGAGCAAGGCTCCTATATTCATTAAAAACATAAAATTAAAGAAAAAGAAAACGAGTATATGATTGCAAAATTCATGAACACTTCACTAACAGTTCTGATTTGTTTTTGTAGCATGACATTATATGCCCAAAAATGTGATACTAAATATAAAATAACCAAAATTGATTCTACTGAAGGTAATTATCTGATTTATGCGCAAAAAGCTAAAACAAAATTATTGATTATCTCATCTAAAGAAACAGTTATGTCGAACTACGAAAACAAATCAAATGGCAACATTAAAATAGGTAAGCGATATAAAATGAAATTACACGAATTCAAGTTAGAATTTGCAAGTTTGCCACCTGAAATCACCCCAACATTGACAATCGATAATAAACAAGTATGGAAAAAAGGAGATGATTTTAATGTTTTCTTCTCAAGGAATCTAATTGGTTTATACTATGTTAGATTTCCTAAAGATTTATAGCAAAGAAAGGGAATAGATAAAAGGATATGAAAATAGTAACGGATATTAAAGAAGCTAACAATTTACTTCAATCCTATGTAGGGGCCCGACTTCAAATCGCTTTTTATACTGAAAGTCTCAAAAGAATAGCTGTAAGAATATGGTTTCCTGATAATATAGATCAAGTAATTTACTTTATCGGCATGAGCTGTGAAAGTATAAATGGTTGTTTTAGCCTCTCAAACGTCGATTTGTCCATTACTTTGAAGATGAATGAAAAAACAAAAGAAGATATAATTACGCTACGAGATGAAATATCAGGTTTTGAACTTTCCACTTCGGGAGGGTTTTCATTAGCTCAAGGACTTCTATCTGAATTTGGAAATTCGTTTGAGAGTTTTTTTCAAGATTAAAAAGGAAGAGTTCCTTATTGACTATCTATTAAAAAGAAACAAACGATAGTGATTTGATATTTACTACGAAGTTGCAAACTTCGTAAAGCAAGGCTTCAACAATAAAAACAGTGAAGTTGCAAACTTTGCACAGAAAGCAAAAAGACCAATGAATAATGGATACTGAGCCACCATGTTCTACTTGTAGTGAACTTATGACATTATATGGAATGGAATAATATGAATATAGAAAAAACCAATATTAGAGAAAAACAAGCTATAGGGGCAATTTGCCTTAAACTCTTCTCTTCAAGATATCAAATCACCTATCCTGGAGTTAATGAATTAATTCAGCATCAGTTAAATTTACTTATAAGTGACAATTTGTCTGAATGGAATACAAAAGGTATAAATATCGAAATCCCTGGAAGAGGTGATGATTTACCGGAAAAACTTTTACAGGATATCCCAAAAGCAATACATAAGGACTTTAATCTCTTAATAATGGCAGTTACAGAAATAGGCATAGCTAATATGTTTACAGCTTTTACAGAAGAACCTCATATCCAAATGTTGGATAGCTTATCAATCATAAAAAAACACAATATAAAAATAAACGTTCCTGAAATATTACTCAACGGTAATTCAAGTAAAGATTGGGGCTTACCATGGACCAAGGAGAAATTTGAAAAACTAAAAGAAGAAATAGAAATTTTATAAGTATATGGGGTAGGGTAATGGGCTAGCGCTTGCATCTGTGCGAAGTCTGCGACTTCGTACCCGTAATGAGTGAGCTCAGTGAACCAGAACAAAAATATTAGCGTAATATGAATGAATTGGATAAACATACATTGATTATCAAAAAATTCGGGGAACTATATGGGAATTTAAGAAGTTTAAAAACCAATAATGTAGTCTTGCATACTAGGGTTTTTACGAATCCGAAAGATTACTCACCATTTCGACAAATCATACTGGAAGATTCCGAATTACCTATTATAGAATGTCGATTGCCCAATGAAAACTATCTGTTAGCAACAACAAAATCAATGTATAGTTGGTATCAAGGAAATGAGTATGAGATGCTTTTTTCCGATTTCAAAGACAGTGACAGAGCGTACTTCTCCAACAACATCCAACTAGCAGAAGGAAAAACAAGAGTTTTTAGATATGAACTAAAAAATGGGAAAGAATTTATTTATGAAGTAGATTCCTTTTATCCTGCGGATATTGTTCACAACAGACTAGTATTAAGTATTAATTATGGAAGATACGATGATTAGAATAGTATAGAACTAACATTGGAGGAGATGACTATATGTAAAACTAGGAATTACGAACCCAGTGCCCTCTGCAAAGTTTGCGAATTCGTACCGATATGGATAAGCCTTCACCATAAAAATCAATAACTTGTACATCTATACCGATATCGAACAAGACCTTTTTGAACACATGAAAAAGATTCTAAAAAAATACTTGTTTAAAGTTAGTTTTACCAAAGAGTACTCTCAAAATTATGAGAAATATTTTGAAAAAAACAGTAAAGTCCCTATTTGGAACGAAATCAATCCGAATGAGCCTGTTACTGCTGTTTTTTTGTCTTATTCTTTTCAAGACAATAAACTACTAGGAGTTTTCGACATATGGTTAAATGAAGATGTTGATTTTTTTGATTATCCGAGTAAATTTTTTTTACTAAATCACCCTGACAATATAGTTGCCCATCTCATATTATTGGATTCAGTTGAGAGGTGAAATAGACAATGATAACCACAAAAAACTACGAAGTTTACAATTTCGTAGTGTCAAAAATTTCAATAATAGTGTTTTTTAAATTACTATCTAAAATCATATCATTTTGCTTAACAATTGTCATAATTACGGATATTATGATCATTCTTAGTTATTTTTTAAAAGATTATGGTATACCGGCAGATATGCAGTCCCTAAATAAGGCTGCGATAATTTTTTTATGGGTTACGATAGGATTGCTTATTATTGACTATCTATTAAAAAGAAACAAACGATAGTGATTTGATATTTACTACGAAGTTGCAAACTTCGTAGAGCACAAGTTCAAAGTGGGGCAATTAATATAAAAATGAATTTTATTGAAGAAGCTCCCCCCCCCGCTACCGCTAGTTTGCAACTAGTGGTGTACCGTCGAGCAAAGTGAACATGATCAAAAAGAAAAAAGCCAAGACATGAACGGCCTTTGAATGAAAAAGGCAGTTCTTTTCTCAAATATGAAGGCTTGTTTAAAGAAATCCTTAACTCGATTAATATCAACTAAAAAAACAATTTATTTTTCAATTAGTTTTTTTCCTTTGACTATCCAAAGAATTGGTCCAATACAGGCAATCATTACCGTCAATATCCATGTGCTCTTGGATGCATTAAATTTTTTTGTCAAAATAAGGTAAATTGCCTTAATAGTGATGGTCATTGACCAAAAAGAAGCTACCACAAATAGTAATATAAAAATTGGTTTCATAAAAGATAATAAGTTTTTTAGTGTTAAAATCTAAGTATGAATTAGGTCACTTTAGGATTAAACAATGGTGTTAGCCTAATGTACCCCTCGTTGTGCGAAGTCTGCGACTTCGTTCCGGTAATGAGTGAGCGTCTTTATCCCAAAAGTTCTCGATACATTTGATCTTTGGATCTGCCATCCAAAAATCAAACACTCGAACTGACATTGTGCAAAGACTGCGACTTCGTAACACAAACCTCACACCCAATCCCTCATACCTCAAAAAACACCCCTAAAGTCCCCTCAAAGGGACGACCTCCATCGACATCACTAAAGCCCCTTTAAATCTATGTCAGGACGAGTTTCTGTCAGGTCGAGCGCAGTCGAGACCTATCCAAGTGCCATCATATAAAGACTTCTGGACCCTGTCTGCCGACAGGCAGGTGCGCTCGAAGGGACAAAAAAAGAACCGCATCACCCTCCCAAGACACTGCCCAGTTTAAACATCGGCAAGTACATGGCCACAAGAATGACACCCACCAAAATACCAACGAACAAAATGATCATAGGTTCCATAAGGGTGGATAAGAGTTTTGATTTCTGCTGCACTTCTAGGCTATATTGCTCGTTGAGTCGGTTAAAAATAAATTCGGTACGGTTGGTCTCTTCCGCTACTTTTACCAAGGAGATCATTCGATGGTCGAACATTTTATTTCCTCTCAGGCTATCGCTCAGCCCGCTTCCTCTGGTAATTTTAGCACTCACCTGCTCCAAAGCATCTTCCAAAGGGTAAAAATTGATCATTTTACGCACCAAATCAATACTATTCAGTACGGGAACCTTGGATGATGTCAATAAAGTAACGGCTTGGGTAAACTGTGCCAGATGCACAGCTTTGATAAAATTCCCTACATAAGGAACACGCAGCAAAAGATAATCACGCCTTCGCTTAAACCCTTCTCGCCGAAAAAGAAATTTACGGAGAATGATCGTCAATAGGAGAATCCCCAAGACCAGCATCCCATAATCTCGTATAAAATCGGAAGCAGCCACAATAAACTTGGTAATCCCAGGTAAGTCTACATTGTTTTGCTTAAAAATATCCTGAAACATGGGCACCACCATTCGCAGCATAAAAATGACTACCAACACCGCCGTAGCCAGAATAATGCAAGGGTAGGTAAGGGCATTGATCAGACTCCGTCTTTGTTCGTTCTTTCGGGCAAAAAAGCGTCCCAATTCATCCGTAATCGCTTGGAGGGTCCCGCTTTCTTCCCCAATTTTAAGGGAATAGTATTCGTACTCGGTGAATTCCTTTTTTTCGGAGACCACTTCCGAAAAGCTCTTTCCTACGACGAGGCCGTCTACCATTTCATTAAAAAAGGACTGTTGCTTTTCCTTTTTTTGACTCTCTTGAATCAACGAAAGAGCTTCCTTTAATGTTATTCCCGCTTTTAACAATACCCCTAATTCCGTATAAAAATCTTCTTTCTTCTTATTGGAAAAGCGCGATCCAAAAAAAGTAATTTCTTTTTGGAGCAGCCCATGCAGTCCCGAGGTCTCGGAAGCTGTTTTCTGTGGTGCCACAACGCTTTTCTCTAGTTTAAATCCCATTAATTCAGATATTTTTCGGCCGCATTTTCTCGATATACAAACAGGCTTTTCTGGACTCCTTTCGATCCAAGGCTCAGCCGTATGGCATCGATATTCCCCGAAGGGAATTCTTTCCCATCAAAATAAAACTGTTGAGCCCTGATTTCCAGATCAAACGTATCTTTTTCTCTAATAATACGCTGATGTTCCAAACGGTACTGTACTCCCCCCATGGCATTGCGGCAATCTAAGGTTTGCCGTTGGGCATCAAAAGAAATTTGGGAATACGTATTAAAATCGACCCACAGGGCCTGACGTAACAGATTGGTGGCGGTTCGTTGCTCATAATTATGGGCAATACCCCCCATTTGTCGCTGTACCAGATTTAATATACTAAACGCCAAGCCTACCACGATTAAGGTGATGACCAAAACCACCATCATTTCGCTTATGGTAAATGCTTTTATTTTCTGTTTCCTACTCATTACTGATCAGATAGGCCACTTGGCTCCTATCACTATTTTTTTCTTGGGCGTCCAAAACAATATAATCAACCCCTTGAATGCGTTCGTTCCGCATATCGATTTCCCAGTTCTTCCAATCTTCAATATAAGGCGGGCGAATCAACTCCTTTTTATATTCATACTCCAATTCCTGAAGCCGTTCCGTAATTCCTTCCGTATTTCTCTGCGTACTGGAAACAAATATGGTCTCCAATAGCAAACTGGCCATCATAAAGATGATAACGATCAATACCGTAGCCACCATGGTCTCCATCAAGGTAGATCCTTTTAATTTCTTTAATAGAGCCATTTGGAAACGGTTTTATTGGGGGTATTACTTTCATATAAGAGCCCGGCATATTGCGATGGCAACAAAGATCGATCTATAGTGCCTTGATAGAGATGATTCTGGTAAATACTTCCATTTTCCAAAGCCATAAAGGCGGCGGTATTTACACGTCCTATGACGCTGCCTTTCAACTCTAAATTCTGCTCACAATACAACTCGCCCACCAAGCTTGCTTTTTCCTCCATTTTTAATTGGGGATAAAAGCGCTGTTCTTCAAAGTTTCCTAAAACCACCAGAGCCCCACGAACATGGGCATTGGGCTTCATATGCAACAACGGACGCTGCAAGCCCTGAACTGTAGGACGCTCTGCGGTAACCACTAGAGCAGAAGGATATTCCAATTCGCATTGCGTTCCTATACTAATATGTTGTCTGGCAATAGCCTGAAATTTTCCCCTGACCCTATCCTTGATCTCAATTTCCGGAGCCGAAAGCAATACATCTTCCAAGACGGCGGAAGGATCTACAATGATTTTCCGGGAGGCACTGACCACAATATTCCCACTAAGGCGAACACGGGACAAATTGATCGTACTTCCAAAAATAAAAAGTGTGGATTCCTTAAACGATTGTTGGAGGATTGCACCACTGGATAGTACATTGGCATCTGTAGTTGTGCTTCCAGGGGTGGGCCTCCCCACATCCTGTAAGTACCTTTGTAGCTCCTTGTTCAGCGGGGGCAATTTTTTTCCACTTTGTCGCTGTCGACCATATACCAAATTGGAGTGATAATAGGAATTACCGGAAATATTTCCGGTTCGTATGCCTTGTTTCGGCAAAAAGGCATCTCCGGTTATCTTGGCGCCCCCTACAATGATCATGGGGCGTTCATTGTCCTCTAGATAAAGTGCGGGGAAATCTTCGGTAATCCCATTCCCTACCAAGGCCACTTTATCAAAATGATGCGCCTCTGTACGGGCGTTTATGGCTATTTTTTCATAGACACCCCAATATTCCCGGACCCCTTTTAGTACAATAGCTTCGTTTCCATGGGATGGCAAGGGAATCGTATCGCCAAGGGGCAGGGGGCTTTTTAAGGCTACGGACAGTCCCATATCTGCACCCTTTACCAGCTGTACCAAACGTTGGGTCTGCTTTCCAAAAAGGGAATGGGAATGACTTAGGAGCACAAAGGTGAGCAATAGTACGGCAATGACGGCCCCAATAAAGAGTACAAATTGTAAGGCACCGGCACGTACTTTTCTAAATTGCATATTATTGCTGTAACGGAATGGTATGTGTTTTGTTCTTAAAGCGGACTTTAACGGATTTCTCCGTCCCTCTGATCAAGGTCATCTCTCCCACTTTTTCCCTAGGGGAAAGCATATATTGTTGCCCCGCCATGCTTATAAAATATATCTTTCCCTGAGTTTCGGTATCGGTAATATAGCCGGTATATTTAATTTCGGGCATGGGTTCCTGGGGTTGAACCGCCTTTTGTTTTTTCTTCTTTCTTACTTTCTTTACGGGAAGGGTGCCCAGAAAGGGATCTCTATAGTCTGCTACTATGGCAAAACGCTCTCGCTCTTTTATTTTTTGAGGTCGAAATGTAGTAACACTGCCAACTTCATTCTCCACGGATTCGGGCGACAAAGAACTGTATACCCGAAATCCGATCATCCCCCAAATAACAAGGACAACCCCTAATAACACATATGTTTTGGTCTGTTTTTTCATGATCTCTTAATTGACCGTAAATTGAAAGACATTGGAATCTGCACTTTCATTCCCAGCGGCATCAAAGGCTTGTACGACCCAATAATAGCTATCGGCCTGTAGGGTTGTCGTAAAGCTTTTATTGGCTCCCAAACCTTTCAATTGCAAATTTTGAAGCGCCTCGTCTGTATAAATATAGATGCTATCCCGCTCTGCCGTTCCGGGAACATCCACTCGGGTCCAGCTAAAATTGACCGTAGTTTCCGTGAGCACCACATTATTGGTCGGTGCCACCAAACTTGGTGCATTGGGTGGGGTAACATCTACATTATCATCCCCGGCCACCGAAAAAGCATTTAGGGTATAGGGCGTACCAAAACCACTATTGAACGCATTGACCCGCCATTCATAATTTCCATTTAATAAGGTCTGTCGGATCTGTGTTCGTACATTGCCCAGGGTATCTACGGCAATGGTGCTATCCAAAAGAATTTGAGTGGCATTTTCAAAAGAGGGCGTAGCAATTTGTACGGTATATCCCGTAGCTTCACTGACGGCTTGCCAATTAAAATCGACCATATTTCGGGAAACTACACTTCCATTGGTAGGTGCCAGGACATTTACCGATTGTCCGGAAATATCTTCAACTTCCAAAATATCATCACAGGAAACCATCCACAACAAAGCACTTAAAACGAGAAAGGTATATTTAAAAAATTTCATAGGCGCTATAGCATTATTCTTCGCGCTGTCCCCTATGGATGGGAGCATGCGGTTATTCTTAAAATTTTAAATAGGATTTTCGGGAATCCATCTTGGCAGGTTTTTTAAAAGTGCCTTTAGGGCAGCCTTCCCCATTGACGATCGCTTTTATCTTACGTTGATTGAACTGGTCTTCTCCCCAGCAAAAAGAGGCGTACTCATAATCGAACACCTGTAAATTTTGGAAATGGACTTCCTGTATGTTGTTCGCTGTACGGAGCTCTAAAAAAAGTTTGCCGAGATTGGTCTGCCCCAAGCGCACCTCATCGGCACTCAGCAATTGAACTTCCATACTCTTTGAGGTAGTAAGGGAAAGCGCCGTCACAATTTTATAGTCCGGATCGTTCTCCAAATAGGCTCGGGCACCTATATTGTTTTCTGTATTCAAAAGTTGGGTCAAGGCAATTCTATCTTGCAATTCCAAACGCAGGTATTTTGGTTTTACGGGAATAGAATCAGCATATGCAAGGGTATTGGTACTTCCTGCCTGCTTGCTATGATAGGCATAGGCCTTATAGCTCATCTTATTAAAAGGCATCTCCCTGACCTCGACCTGCAAAGGGTGTTCCAATTGTACCTGACCAATTTGCGCGGCTTTGGTATACAGCACGTTCTTTTTTAGCTGGACCATACTTCCCAAATGTGGCAAATCAATGGCAGCAAACTGCTGTTTTGCCTTGTAGGGTGCACAGCCTTGCATATTGGCCACAATTATCAGTAAAAAAGAGATATAAAATAGGTATTTCATAAAGTAAGTTTGTTATACTAAAATACAGAAAATGCCCCGTAAAAAACGGGGTTTATAGAAAATATTTTCCTTTAACCACTTTTTTTAACGAAAAAAATATCTTCTTCCTTTTTTCTTAGACCATAACCGCTTTTAAAACGCAGAAAAGGTCTCTACCTATTAATGTGAAGTATCCCAAAATTGTTACCCTACCGGGTATAATTATTGGGTCTTGTTTCATTTTTGGTATTCCATCAATATCTCTTCCGAAATTAGTACTTTAGCGTAGTTCATCATTCAGATTCATTAAAACATCCAAAAAAGCATTATGAAAACGTATAAAGTATTGGTCGTAGGTTGTGGCAATATGGGAACTTCCCATGCCAAGGCCTACCATCAACTATCTTCATTTGAAATCGTAGGTCTGGTAAGTCGTAATCCGGCTAGCAGAAACAAACTCTCCGAAACACTAGGGGGGCTGCCTACTTTTTCAGATTTCGAGACAGCCTTACAACAGACACAAGCCGATGTGGTTTCTATAAACACTTATCCAGGCACCCATGCGGACTATGTGCGTAAAAGTCTAGCGGCCAATGCGCACGTTTTTGTAGAAAAACCAATAGCCATGACGGTAGAAGAGGCTCGGGAATTGGCCGATATGGCCAAGGCCAAGAACCGCAAACTTGTTGTGGGTTATATTTTGCGGGTACACCCGGCATGGAGTCAATTTGTGACTTTGGCGCAATCCTTGGGAAAACCCTTGGTCATGCGAATGAACCTTAACCAACAGAGCTCGGGCGACCAGTGGACCACCCATAAACATCTTATGGATTCCATGTCTCCCATTGTGGATTGCGGAGTACACTATGTGGACATTATGTGTTTGATGACGGGTTCCAAACCTGTAAAAGTCAGCGCCATTGGCGCCAATCTGACCTCAGAAATTGCACCCGATATGTACAATTACGGGCAATTGCAAGTGACTTTTGAAGATGGTTCCGTAGGTTGGTATGAAGCTGGCTGGGGACCCATGATGAGTGAGACGGCCTTTTTTGTGAAGGATGTGATCGGCCCTAAAGGCAGTGTGAGCATTGTGGAAAAGACGGGGGAATCGGACGATATTGAAGGGCATACCAAAACGGGTAGTCTACAGATTCATCATGGCGCTTTGGATGCCGAGGGCAATTTTAAGAAAAAAGACGAATTTATCCATACCACACACGAACCGGATCATGACCAACTCTGTCAACTGGAGCAGGAATTTTTACTGCGTGCCATAGAAGAAGATATAGATCTCACTTCACATATTGAAGACGCCATCAACAGCTTGCATATTGTACTTGCTGCCGATGAATCGTTTAAAACTGGAAAAACCATTGATTTATAAGTATGAGTACATCTGCATCACAACGATTACAGGAATTGGGAGTACAGCTTCCTCCAGCCCCACCGCCTGCCGGTGTTTATAGACCCATTTTGGTAGTGGATAATTTTTTATACGTTTCCGGACAAGGCCCCATTACCCTGGATGGAGGTAAAATGATAGGTCGTGCCGGGGATGATCTGGATAGAGACCAGGCCAAAGCGGCAGCGCGACAGGTAGGCCTGACCATGCTTTCTACCATTACTACGCATTTTGGGGAATTGGATCGCATTAAACGGGTCGTCAAAGTCTTGGGGATGGTCAATTCCACCCCCGATTTTGGAGAACAACCTTACGTTATCAACGGTTTTAGTGAATTAATGGCCGATATTTTCGGTACTGAAAACGGCATTGGGGTGCGTAGTGCCGTGGGAATGCTATTGCCCGATAATATTGCGGTAGAAATCGAAGCCATGTTTGAACTCTACTAAACTATGGATAAGGCAACTTGGTATCAGTTAGATCGGCCCGAAGAAATCATCTCGCCTTCGCTGCTGATTTATCCGGATAGAATTGAAAAAAACATACAGACCATGATTCGTATGGTGGGCGATGTACAGCTGTTGCGACCCCATATAAAAACGCATAAGATGCGAGAAATCATCCAAATGCAGCTAGATCATGGGATTTACAAATTTAAATGTGCCACTATTGCAGAAGCGGAGCTTTTGGCAAAAACGGGGGCCAAAGATATTCTTTTGGCCTATCAACCTGCTGGAATCCATATCTCTCGTTTCCTTGCTTTGCAAGAGGCCTATCCGGCTTCCCAATTTTCTACTTTGGTAGACAATGCATTTAGTTTGAAAGAGATGCAGGCCATGGCTGCCGAAAAGAAAACCAGTATTTCACTCTGGATCGATATCAATAACGGCATGGATAGAACGGGAATCACTCCGGGACCTGAGGCCAAGATGCTCTATCTAGCGATTGTAGCTTCGGAATACAGCTCAGCCAAAGGTTTTCATGTGTATGATGGGCATCTGCGCAATCCCAAGTTTAAAGAGCGGAAAGCGGCATGTGACCACGCATTTAAAACGGTCTTGGATTTTAAATCGGATCTGGAAGCTTCTGGATTATCCGTGCCCGCTATTGTTGCCGGAGGTTCCCCTACTTTTGGCATTCATTGCGAACGCGAAGGCGTAGAGAAAAGTCCGGGTACTACCTTATTATGGGATCAAGGGTATGGACAACTTTTTCCCGAACTGGATTTTCTTCATGCTGCCGTTTTATTGACCCGCATTATCAGCAAGCCTACAACCACCTACCTTTGTTTTGACTTAGGGCATAAGTCGATCGCTCCTGAAATGAATTTTCCCAGGGTAAAATTCCTAGATCTTCCTGAAAGCGAACAATTGAAGCAAAGTGAGGAACACCTCATTGTATCCTCATCAACTGCAGCGCATCATCAGGTGGGTGATATTCACTATGCGCTCCCTATGCATATCTGTCCTACCGTAGCAAAATATGATCAGGTACTCACGGTGAACGAAAGAAAGGTAACAGGGGCTTGGCCTGTTGCCGCACGTAATTATAAAATTGATATTTAAATTGAACCCATTATTATGTTTATCCTTGATGCGCATCTAGACTTGGCCATGAATGCCATGGAATGGAACCGAGATTTGACCTGGACGGTTCCCGAAATCCGAAAAAGTGAAGCCGGGATGACGGACAAACCCGACCGTGGCAAGAACACCGTTTCCTTGGATGCTTTGCGCAAAGGGAATATTGGTCTATGTGTTGCAACGCAAATCGCCCGTTATGTGAAAAGGGAGAATCCGCTACCTGGATGGAATTCCCCACAACAAGCCTGGGCACAGACCCAAGCACAATTGGCCTGGTACAAAAGCATGGAAGATTTGGGAACCATGGTGCAGATCACCAACCTTAAAGAATTGCAGGAGCACCTGGCATTATGGGAAAAGGACTCTGCCAAAACACCTATTGGTTATATTTTGAGTTTGGAAGGTGCCGATTCTATCGTTAGTATGGAGCATTTGGAACGTGCCCATGCCTATGGGCTTCGCGCTTTGGGGCCTGCACATTACGGCCCGGGCACCTATGCTTTTGGCACCGATTCTGAAGGAGGTATAGGGATAAAGGGAAAAGAGCTTCTAAAAAAAATGGAAGCCTTGAACATCATTCTGGATGCCACACATTTATGCGATATTAGTTTTTGGGAAGCGCTAAACGTATACCATGGACCAGTTTGGGCAAGCCATAACAATTGCAGGGCTTTGGTAGATCACAACCGTCAATTTTCAGATGAGCAGCTCCAGGAATTGATAGATAGAAAAGGGGTTATTGGTATTCCTTTGGATGCCTGGATGATGGTCCCAGGATGGATCAGAGGGAAATCTACACCTCAAAAAGATGGGGTAAGCCTGCAACAGATGATCGACAATATGGACCATATTTGTCAATTGGCCGGAAATGCCGACCACGTTGGCATTGGAACCGACTTGGATGGGGGATTTGGCACAGAACAAGGACCCATGGATGTGGACACCATTGCGGATCTCCAAAAAATTCCGGCCCTATTACAAGAACGCGGTTATTCCAAAACCGATATCGACAAGATCATGCATGGCAATTTTCTTCGGTTTTTGGAAAATGCTTGGGGGTGACACTTCTTGTACAGATTATGGCTGTAGTCAGTTCGAGTAGTTTCTTTTTCAGAAGGAAAAAGAAAATGTATCGAGAACTTTTTTAATTAGCTTCTCGATACATTTTTTAATTGCGCTTCGTTTATCAAAAAACACTCGAAGTGACAGAAATTCATCTTGCTGTGGGAAGTTTGCAACTTCGTACCCCCTACACCAACTTCATTGCCTTAGGATCCCATTGTACGGGTTTGTTTTGGTAGTAACTTTCATTGGCCAATAAGGCGGCTCCCCCAGCACGCAAGCCGAAAGTAGGATCTTGAATAACGGTCTTTTTACCCCTTACTCCTTGAAAGAAATTGTAAAAATGATCGTAATGTCCTCCTTTATAATCTCCCGGGGCTTCAAAAGTGGTTTCTCCAAGCGATAAGCTAGAGGCTCTATCTTCCACGTTTTTGGCTGCATATTCCGCTTTGATCTTCTTCTGATTTTCTTCGGTAAAGGCAATCAGGGAATAGCCACTGGGCGCATTTCCAATTTTGGAACGCACCAATTTTACAGAATTGGAACCCACATGCAGTTCTCCCTCCGTACCGATCAAACGGAATCCACCACCACCGCCATAACCCGCGATAAAATTCACTCGAAAAGACGCATTAAAAGCAGCATGAGTTTTGGTTTCTGGATAATCATAAAAACTTAAGCTTACATCCGGCACATCCCTACCATCCTTCCAATAGCGGAGTCCGCCTGTGGTCAGCGCTCTTGTAGGACCATTAGAACTCAGAATATAATTTAAGGTAGAAAAGGCATGGACAAAAAGATCACCTGCTACCCCGGTACCATAGTCTTTATAATTACGCCATCTAAAAAAACGAACTGGATCATAAGGGACTTTGGGCGCCTTTCCCAAAAAAGTATCAAAGTCCACCGTTTTGGGATCTGCATCTGGGGGGATGGCATACTGCCAAGCGCCTTCCGAAGAATAGCGGTCATTGTACATATCCAGCATTACCAATTCTCCGATAGCCCCTTCTTCATACAGCTGTTTGGCTTTTTCATTTCCTAAGGAAGACATCCCCTGACTCCCGATTTGGCAGACCATTCCGGTTTTCTTTTGGGCGGCAATAATTTCATGGCCTTCTTCAAAACGTTGGATCATAGGTTTTTCACAATAGACCGCTTTCCCGGCTTTCATAGCATCAATGGTAATTCTTTTATGCCAATGGTCTGGCGTGGCCACAATGACCGCATCAATATCTTTTCGCTCCAGAACTTTACGATAATCTCGGGTCACAAAAATATCCTTGCCCCATAATTCTTTAGCACGATCCAGTCGTCCTGTATACAGGTCGCAGGCTGCAACCAATTTCACTCCGGGCACTTTTAGGGCGGAGGTCGTATCATAGATCCCTTGAATTCCCGTACCGATCAAGGCAAGATTGATATGGTCATTTGGTGTAAAGGACAAGGGTTCATAGGTTCGTTCCAAAAACAGGCGTTGCTGATAGGAAGGTGAAGCCGAAAACACATAGGGCGCAGCTCCCATTAGCGTAGACCCTAAGGCCAGTTTCTTTACAAATGAACGTCTATTGCTGTTCTTATTTTTTTTCATGATGAAGTTGATTTTAAGATACTAGGATGACATCTTAGAAAAGTACTCTTTTTTTATCTTTTTATCAAGTATAGCTCCCTTCCTTTATCCGATGTTCATCTGATCAAATTTGCTACCTTGCCAAAAGAAACATAGAGAACAAATGCAAGATTCGGAAAGACATGCCTTGGAACATCATATTTCCCGACTGCCCCTAGGGTTTTCCAAAGTGCAGTACCAAGGGAAGACCTATGGAGTGTCCAAACGTCTTTTTAACCAAGGAAAAAGCGTAAAAGTCTATGCCGAAGAATTGGGAGGTACTGATTTTATTAGTTTTAATTATTATACCACACTTTCCCAAAATGCTTTAAAACCCTGTGAAATGCCAGAAGCTAAAGTCAAGGAGTTTTTAGCGGGATATCATGTTATATAAATATCCTTTTTACACCCCTAAAAGTAGCCTCAAGGGAACAATGACCGGATGAAATTCTGAAGCTTTCATCAAAAACTTACTCCTATGCACTACGAAGTTGCAAACTTCGCAGAGCGAGGGTCATATGATATTGTTCCAATTAAAGTGTCCTAAAAATTTCGTCAGATTCTATAATATCCATGCTGTCCTCTCGAGCGGAGTCGAGAGAAAATTAAGGTCTTCATTTTGAATACGATAGAAACACTACCTCTTATACACCCGTACCCAATCTACTTGCATAGTGGCTGTATCCACATAAGTGGATGGATCCGTATTGGGAAAGAAGACACCACCGACTGCATTGTTGAGCACCACCATCTGTTTTCTTCCAAACAAGTTGGTAATAAAATTTCTAGCATTGGCATTGTAAAGGTGCAATCTTCGATCGTCAAAGCGAATTTCCAAGGTATTTACGGTCCATATTAACTCATAGATATGAAAATCGGCCGTGATATCTTCTTCAATCTCATGCTCTACCACAGTATCTTCCAAACGGGTGATGGGAATACCGGGTTCTGTCCCATAAAAAATATTGGAGGAAAACTCATTGGGTAAATTTCCCCTAGCCTCAATAATATCGATTTCCCCCATCACGGGCCAAGGATCTCCATAGGACCAAAAGGCCGGCCACATCCCAAAACCTTCGGGCATACGGATTCGGCTTATAAAGCGATATTCGGTTTCTCCGTCCAGAGAGGAAGGTCCAAAAGTGGTTTTGGATTCAATGCGTCCGGAGACAAAGTCAAAATCCTTAGGTGTGGCGTCAAAAGGCGTAGTTGCCCCGAACACCTCTTCCCGTTGGGTAGTGATGGTCAAGATGCCATCGGCCAAGGACAATTGCTCGCCACGGTACAGTTGTATTTCATTATTAAAGGCACCGCCTTCCCATACATTCCATTGGGACAAATCCCCATCGAACTCATCTTCAAACACCAAGTTCCAGGGTCTATTGGGGTCTGGTGGGGCTGGAGGATCCATTGCCACTACATCGGGTGGGTTGGTATCCGAATCGGAACCACTGGAACAAGCAAAAACGAGAGAAAGTAGGAAAAAAGAAAGTACTATTGTTTTTTTCATAGCAGGTAATTATAGCATTATGGGGTTTAAGATAGGTAAAAATAAATTATACCGGAAGCTGAAGTGATCAATCTACGATCAACAAACTTCTTACTTCTTCCAAAACAATCCTTCTATTCTTATAGGCCACTAGGCTACGAAGTTGCATAGTACGAGCAGAAAGATGCTCGCGCTAGCAGGGGGTACAAGCTTGAGGCTTGCGCGAGCGTCACGCTCGTGCCTTTGGTCCACAAACTTCACGACTGTATGCTTTTCAAAAAAATCATGATGCCAAAAAACCAATATCATCTATCTCCAATACCGAATGTTCCTCGGCAAAGTTTTTGGCACTGCTGTATTTATAATCAATCGGATTGGTTACAAAGCCAGATATCACAGGATTATTATGTATATAGTCAATCTTTTGTTGGATCACCTTGGGACTCCATAATTCAATCGGTTTGTTATGCTGTTGCCAAAACTGATACTTCATAACGTTACTTTTATTTTTGCCAGCACGCTCAAACATCCATAAAAGCCATTCTTTTCTGCTTTCTTGGGGATTCTCTGCAATAGTTTTCAGTAGTTTTCTCGATGTGTATCCTTTAAAATCTCGGATAAGCCCTGAAGGATCTTTATTGGTTGAACGAAATATAAAATGAAGGTGACTCGGCATAAAGCAATAGGCAAAAATTTCCATTCCTTTGTTTTGTCTACAGTGTATCACACTCTCTTCTAGAATATTGAAATAGACTTGCCTAATAAATATATCCAACCAGTACACCGTGGCAAAACTTATAAAATAAACACCTTCGGGATCGTGAAATTTATATTTTCTACTCATTTTATAAATATAGAAAATAATTTACATTTATTTTCTGATATATGGTTTTCCCATATTGAAGATATTATCCGCTTACTCATACCGGCACGAGCAGAAAGATGCTCGCGCTAACTGGGGATTATAGGGCCAGAAAAGCATATTCCCAATAACAGAAAAACCACAGCTCTCGCCGTGGCTTTTCCTTTTTTATTGTCAATGCTCACTCATGGACGGTGCCAGTTCGGAAACTGGCACTAGCTAACGCTTACTCTTGCGCCACCGGGTAATATTATCCGCTTACTCATACCGGCACGAGCATAAAGATGCTCGCGCTAGCTGGGGTTATAGGGCCAAAAAAGCATATTCCCAATAACAGAAAAACCACAGCTCTCGCCGTGGCTTTTCCTTTTTTATTGTCAATGCTCAATCATGGACGGTGCCCGTTCGGAAACTGGCACTAGCTAACGCTTACTCTTGCGCCAGCGGGTGAGATATTATCCGCTTACTCTTACCGGCACGAGCAGAAAGATGCTCGCGCTAGCAGGGGCTCGCGCTAACTGGAGCTCACGCTATTCACGTTTATCTACACTCAAGCAATAATAAATATTCAATATTTCAGCTTTTCGCAATATTTCCTCATCAACGCAGTGGGAAAAAAAACTATGCCTTATACTTTGATTTTTATTATAAATGTAAATATATACTTTGTTAAAGTAATCGCTTTCCGCTGAGCAAAATTTATCGTTTACGACTTGTACTAGAGGTGGGGTCTCTAATAGTCTTTTTGCATTTAATTTTTGAAATTTCCCGATTCTTTTTCCTTTTGACTTAAGTGGACTTAATTTATAATGCACCCTTTTGGCTCTATATTTTCTTCTTTCTCTCCATATAACTAACATTCTTCCACTGTCATCAAAGAGGTATATGGAACTATTTATATTCTTTTGAGCTAATCTTATTGAATCTTTGTATATATAATTAAACCCTAATATACTATCATTATTGATATTACTCTGACTATAATTTTTACAAAAAGTAAAAAAAGTAATAGCTAAAATAAATACATTTTTCATAGAGAATATAATTTACTGTAAATGAACTGGTACATTAAATAATACTGAATAAGGTATGCGCCCTTTTATTCTCCCATGAGATCCGCCATCCCTGTATATTCTTCGACTACCATTATTTTGAACTCTTAAAAAAAGATTGTCCACCTGTACTGGTAATACCTTATGTAAAATAGCATTACTACCCCCTATAGGTCGTAGTAATCCATGACCAAGTAACTCATGCGCCATAGTTCTACTGGGGTTTCTTTGACGATTTGTAGCAGGTTTGCCAGTAGAATTGTCTAAAATATCTGGTGGTGCAGGTACCGATTTTCCAATAATTACAAATGTAAAGGTCCCAGTGGCTGTTTCCCCGTTTCCTCCACCTACCGAAGCAAGTAAAGAGGCGTTAACATTTTTTCCTTCAATTGTTACCTTTTCATTTAGTTTTCTAACCTGAACCTCATGCACTTTAGATTTCGAGTTTATTGCCTCCTTGTAACCTTTTGCCAGTACTTTTGCAGGATTGCTTAAATTTTGCGTCGCCTCATTGAACTTACCCTCGTCTATTTCCCTAAAATTCCTTCCTTTTGTTCTGAATAATCTTCTTAATTTTCTAAATTCCTTTCCTTTAAATGTTCTTCGTATTAACTTTCGAGCTCTCCTTGCATCCTTCCTAGTGGTCCCTTGAACTGAATCGCCAGCAATTTCTTTAAAAAATATAGGATTATTAGCACCAAAATGATAAGGTGTCATAGATTGATACTTTTCCGCAAACCTATCAATCTTAATGAACCTAGCAATCGCGGGATCATAATCCCTCCACTTATAATCAATGGTATTTTTTCCAAGCTCCTCTGCCTCTTCTTCCCCTTGGAACCCATATTCATGATTTCTTCCTGTCTGATTATTGTTATATCCTCTATGCTTTAAGCCGAAAGGATAATAGTTGTTCTCCTCGCGTATCTCATTGATAGTAATGTTTTCATCATTATTGTCATCGCTATAGGATAAGCGGATATTACCTAAATAATCTTTGTATTGATAAATATAGCCATAACTTCCAATACCATCTTCCTCTACATAACCTTCCGTATGGGAGAAGAATTCCAATGTCGCATTGGCATTTGCTCCCATTTTTTTATAAATATAATTGCCACAATACTCCGTACTGACTACTGAAGTGCCTTCGGTTACTCTTTTCTCTAATTTCACCCCGGTCGCATCATAGACATATGCAATATTTCCAGTATTTTCATTGCCCTCTACTGAAACTGACGTAGGTAAATTTAGGTAATTATAGCTGATCCCGGTAATGCCTTTGTTGCGATCCAAAGTCATATTGCCATTGGCGTCATAAGCATAATCATCTCCCACAGTATTTCCATCAACAAAACCATAGTCTTTATTGCTTGCATCGGTAACGCTTAACAGTTTATTTCCAGTATCATAGGTGTAGGTTAGGTTATCCATGATACTATGATGACCCGATTGCCCTTCTACAGGGTTCTCCACCACATGCCCTCTTCTAAATAAACTCAAAATATTACCATTCTTGTCATAGGTAATGGGATTACTCAATCCTCCTTGGCTAGGTTTATATTCTCCTACATTAAAACGTCCCGAACGATCAATGGCGTTTTTTAACCGGTTCATCCCGTCATAGGTATAACGGTAGTAACGTCTCCCATTAAAAGTATTCTTACTTCTCCATTCCACACTGGCAATATTCCCGTTAAATAACGGGTCACTACCATTGGCCGATCTGTTGTAATGAATGCCCATGGCAAAGAGTTGATCGATGGCCGAATTGGATGCCGTAAGATCTGCCGTATTGATCCCTCTTAGCCATCCTCTAACATTATATGCATAGTTCATATCCTGCAAACGATTTCCATTCAAGGTATTTCCCACACTTTTATTGATGAGGAGGCCCAAATTGTCATAGGTGTTTTCCGCAATGACTTCAATCTCCTCATTCCCGATCTGATGCAATTGCTCCTTTAGTCTTGTAGCATGATCATAAGTAAAATATTCCTTTACTACGATTGGGGCATTTGTATCCTTGGTATGTGTGTTCCTACTTTCCAAGATTTTTCCAGCAAAATCCAACTTGCTCTCTACAATATCCGTAGCCACCAGATAATCGTTTTTGGTTGTTGCAATAATGTTCCTCCCTTTACTATCATAACCCACAAGATTGGTAATCCATTGGTTTGTCTCCAAAACTCTAATTTTACTCCCTGTAGCCAAACCTTGGGTCAATGGTGTAATTTGCTGTGTGAGCACGGTTCCACTTGGAGTATGTAATCCATTTTTGCTAAACGTATAGGTATCATAGTAGTTCACGGCAAGAATTTCATTGACCACCAGAGGCAAGGCGGTATTGGTATACTCAATATCCATTCCCGCTACTGTATTGGTCTGCCCATTAGGCAATTTTTGTTCGGAAATGGCAAATTCTGTACTTTCTATAATAAAATCCTGGGTATCCTGACGGTTAAAGGAAGAATTGGTAAAGGCGGTATACACCGGTCTTCCCAAAGCATCGTATTTGGTAGATAAGTACCTTCCTTGAGCTCTAAGATTGGGGTCTTGAGTCATTACTACCCGATCGGCCTTATCGTACACAATATACTCCCATCCCTTGCCCGGCAGCTTCTTTTCCACCAAACGATTCCTATAATCGTAACGGTATTGATAACTCAACTCACTTAATTCCGTAGCGCTAACACCGTCTGAGGTATCTACTTTTGGGGAAAATACAAAACTCAGTTGTCCAAAATTGTCGTACACATAATAGGTGTCATGAGGGACATTTTCAGCATAGGTACGTTTTAAAACGACCTGACCTTCTTTATTGGTAAATTCTTCGGTGGAATGGTCTTTATCAAAGGCTTGTCCTACCTGCCAATTTTCATCCCTGGTAATTGTCTTATACAATTGTGAAGGTGCATAATGCCCCTGTGTCACTAATTGCGGTAATTCGGTATCCCCATTTTGGAAAGTGACCTTAAAGTAACGTACTTCATTGGTCCCATTGGTTCCATATTCCATGCGCACTTCATGGTTATTCCCCAATTTCCAATCTTCTCCCGGAGCGGCTTGTTTAAAGGGTCTATTTAAAGGTGAAGCTTCCAAATCGGTCAACGAAAATGGGTTGATGTCTGGCGTAGCAATACCTTCAAAATCCTCCGCATAGGCCGTTTTATAATATTGCTTGGTCGCCAAATCCTGATCTCCAGTACGCAAACTCCCTATAACACCATTCGTTTTATAGGGCAGGTATTGTTGTGTAGATCTTCCAAATTGATCATAGCTTATATGAGTTAACACATCTTCTACCGAAGGAGCGCTCTTAATAGCTACCTGTTGCAAAGGTCTGCCCAAACCATCGAGATACATCGCGCTTTCCACCACATCTTCATTGTATTCCAAGGTATTGGCATTAATAGTGCTCATTTCTTTTTGGGGAATTCTAGTGAATATATAATTTTCATCGCCCAAGGTGACCTCTTGATAAAGTGTAGGTTGTTGGTTTCCGATCTGTCCTGTAGTTTCGGCAGTCAATCTCAAATTATCGATAGCAATATCTCCTTGCCAAGAAGCTGCCGAAGTTCCTGAGAATCGCAATTGTACAATATTCCCAACATAACTCGATAAATCCACTGTATGCTGTATCCAATCGGCACCTTGACTTCCACTTTGCGTCCAAATGTTGGCCCAACTCGCTCCATTATCCGTACTAGCTTCTATGTTTATGGTACCTACGGCATTCCCTAGCATTTGATAGTAATAACTAAGACTTGCGGTATCCTTATTTCTCAAATCAAAACAAGGGGAAGTCAAAATAGCATTCTTTGTAGGGTAATTGGGGCTGGACACTTCCATATAGATATAATGTGAACCTTCCTGTGCTCCTGTTGGTCCTGTTCCTGTGGAAGGTGTGGTAGCCGTTCTTAAAGTCCAATCAAAATCATCTGAAGTATCCTGTTGCCATACCCCAAAGGTATTTTCAAATCCTTCAGTATATGGAAAAGAACTGATTAGATTTGGACAATCTGTACTTTGTATAAAGTTCAGAGTCAGATTGTCTGTAGCCGTAAGGGTTCCTGTTCCTCCTGCTCCACTATAATAACGGATTTCAATAGCTACCGGACCAAGCTCTGGAGACCATACCGTGTAAGACGTCTCGCTGCTATTCCCAGCGATAGCGTAAGGAGCAGAGGTTTCGGGTTGCGTAATACCATTATATTCAAAAACCACACTCCCTGTAGTTAAATTATCCCTTAGCTCCGCCACTAAACTAATGGTAGTTCCAGTCAACGAAAAATCGATTGTTTCCCCGCCACTGATCACTTGTATTTCACTTCCGCCATTGGCATTCAATAAACGATAAATACCATAATTGGTATTCTGTGGAGCCAAAGTTTGAACATTTACCGTATTACTTGCGGAAGATAGGTTATTATCCCCATCTTGTGCAAGGACGTAAAAGGAATAGTTGGTATCAGCAGCTAGGCCATTGATCAGGGTATTGGTCCCTGTAACGGTTTGTACTAAGGTATTATTTTGAAATACTTGATAGCCCGTCACCCCATTATCATCTGTTGAAGCATTCCAATTCAATTGTACGCTTGAAGTACTGATATTGGATGCAACAAGATTTGAAGGTGCTGTAGGAGGGGTATCGGCAACAAAGGTAAGTTCTATTGTATCTGTCCCTTGTCGACTTCCTCCGCCAGAAGCGGCACTATAATAACGTACCTCAATAGAAACCGTGCCTAGGCCAGGAGTCCAAGGGTTATACGTTACACCGTTGGTATCTCCTGCAATGGCGTAGGGAGCAAAACTTTCTGTTTGGGTATTCCCATTCCAAATAAAACGTACACTTCCCGGCTGAGGCGATGCCTGCGCCACAAGACTAATTGCAGCTGCTGGAAGGGTTATGGTCTCTCCGCCACTAACGGTCTGTAGAACGGATCCATCAGCCGCATTCAAGAGTTGGTAAGTACCATAATTACCGGAATTTGAGTTTAAAGTAATCACATTTATGGTATTGCTAGAAGGCGATGTATTTGCATCTGCATCTATGGCCCTAACATAAAATGGATAGGGCGTATTTGGAGTCAACCCTGTCACTGTAGTACTTGTCGTGGTCACCGTCTGGATCCGCTGTCCATTTTGATACACCTCATAACCTGTTACACCATTATCATCTGTGGAGGCGGTCCAGGACAATACTACCGTTGTTGAAGTAGTATTCGATGCACTAAGATTACTTGGTGCCGATGGTGGGGCGCTTCCACAATTATTGGTAGGGGAACTAATGGTTGGACATTGATCATCACTATTGCCCACAAATCCTGCAGGAGCTGTACAGCTAGGTGCACTTGGGTCGTTTGGATCTCCTAAACCATCCCCATCGGTATCGGCATACCAAATTTGCCCATTATCTATGGTATAGTCAATACGCACTGCCGTTCCCCAACATCCATTGGTAGTCCTAGGTCTTAAATAGTGCGTAGTTCCTGTGGTCAATTGAATGCTGGTTGCCGCATTTACGCTAGCGGAAGAAGTCCCTATTGGTGAAGTTTGCCAAAACCATCCTATTCCGGAAGGTGGGGTTCCTCTTGTCAAAGTTACACTCCCGCAACTATTTTGAATGGAAGGCAATGGTGGGGTTGATGGCAAAGGTGTAACCGTAACTTTAATCGAATTGGAAACAACCGTCTGATTGCCACAGGAAGTTACCGCTCTACGATACCAGCGTGAGGTGGTCAATCCACCAGGGGGGTTGTATGTACTCACCGTTGCTCCGCTAATATTGGTCCACCCCGTACTGCCATTGTTTGAAAATTGCCATTGATAAGTATACGAACCATTTCCTTCAGAAGGAAGCGCAGTACTGCTCAATCCGGCAGGATTACCTCCCTCACAAACGGTTTGCACACCAGCAATGCTGCCAGGAAGCAATTGATCTATAGTAGTTACTGCTATACTTGCTGAGGCTGCACTCCACTGGCCAGAAGAATTTCTGGCCCTGATATAATAGGTTCCAGTGCTACTTACTTTAAAAGCAGTTCCACTACCCAAATCGGTACGGGTGCCATTGGCATTGGTCCCTTGCCAATACCAGATTACCCCACTCGGTGGATTTCCATTACGCCCCAGTGTTGTTTCCCCACAATTGCTAGAGGTAATAAATGGCGTAGCCGGCGTAGCTGGTCTTCCATCTTGTACCGTAACTGCCAAGGTAAAAGAAAAGCTTTGAAACGAAGAATTTACAGAGTTTGCCCTAACTTCTGCCGCGCCTGCATTATCAAATCTCACTATAGCGGTATTTAAGGTACTCGAAATAAGCGTTGCATTGGTCAAGGACCAATTGGTATCGATTATGGAAGGGGAAGACAAAGTATACGTTTCCGTATCCCCAACCTGCACCGTGGTAGGACCAGAAACTATATAACTCTGTCCATAAGAAGTTGCACAATAAAATATGCCCAGCAAAAGGGTCAAAACCAGCTTTTGCATTGCATTGATTGTATGTATATTTTTCATGATTTTGATCGTTTGTGGATTAGTTTTGGCCTTTGTATTTGTATTCGTTTTCGGAAAGAATAAAGCCTTCAGCATCTTTAACACGTGCTAGGCGACGAGAACCATCGTATTCATAGGTAGTGAGATATCCTCTTGGATCTTTCATACTAGAAATTCCAACGCCTTGTTTATAACTATAGGTGGTAACCAGAGCCTCTGGAAAAGCAGTGCGCACTTTATCCAAAATAGTTTGCATACGCTCATCGGCAATCAAACTGCTTAAAATTTCTTGATATTCTGCATTGGTCAATGCTGCACGTACTTGATCAAAAGTTGCATTTACAATCTTGGCCACAGGATACATTTTGTTATGATATCCCCATACATAGGATACTGGGGTCTCATCGTTCATCTGATACTGCAGCAAGTTGCCAAACTCATCATAGCGATCATATTTTACTCTTCTATTTAAAACATCAGTACCTTTCTGTGTAGAGACTGATCCAGGTTGATATATTCCTTCCTGGAGGATGTAATCCGTAACCTTTCTTCCTACTTGAATCGTAGTAGTTCCTTCGGTGTTAAATCCTTTGATTTCTACCGGCATTGCCCTGCGATTTTGTATGGTAAGTTGTCCCATATTAGGCCTGCTACTTTCCGAAGGATACGTAGTCTCTGTACTTAAAATTTCATCTTCACTATTAATAGTAGCGGTTCGCGTAGGCCAAAAATGGCGCTGCAGTCCTGTGTTATTTTTGCTCGCATACTCGTAATTCATTACAGTTTGAACCGTTTCCCTATTTGCCGTATTTTCGTTAAAATACTCTTCGGTCACCGTACTATCCAGCAGCGCTACTTTTCCTAAAAGCTGATAACGGAAGTGGTGTGGGATATTCGCTGGACCATAATGCATTTTCCAGGAATTCACATTGGAAACGGCCAATGTTTCATAGGAATAGCTGGTTTTCTTGACTTCCCTTCCGATATCGTTCAATAAAATTTCTTCTCGCATTTTCCCATTGAGATGTTCAAAGGAATTGGGTGTTACCCCTAAATAATACACATCGCCGTAGGACACAAAGCGATTTCTCCCTCCGAGATTCAGACTTGCGTTATAGACTCCAAATTCGGGAACAATACCTACAAAGCGGAGGTAATGACTATTAGGTTCATTATAATAGGAGCATATTTTTTTTCCAATATCGTTCCCCAAAGAATCCACAGACCGTTCCATTACTTGAGAATAGCTTACGTGCGCCCCTGGTCCCATTAAATGATTGGAGGAACTCATTTGGATATTGGTACCATCATATCCTTCGGGGGTATAGTCAAAATATCCTTGTTTGGAATGAAAAATGAGTTCGTTCATCAGAACTCCCGAGGAAGTGGTGACTCCCTTGTCCTGATGGGTATATTCAAATTCTTTTTTAGTCAGGAATTCATCATTAAAGCCCCTATTGGTAATGCTCTTAATGCGAGCACCTCCTACCTCATATTCCCGAATCAGTGGAAACTGAACTGGAGGGGGTGTATTGAAGACCGAAACATTTACGTTTAAAATCCGTAATGCCAAGCTATTGCCCAAGCCCGTATTCACTGACAATGTATAGGTGCCATTGGGCAAATTAAAATTATAGGTATTCAAGGACGTTTCCCGAAGGTCAATAAAATTGAAGGTCTGATTTGGATTATTAACGTTGGTAATGGTAATAGCATAATTTCCTTGAATAAAGTTACAGGCATTGGCAATGGGAACATTCTGCTGGCATTCTATTTCCAATGTAATTTGAAGGTTATTGCTGGTAAACAAAATATCAGAACCTTCTACCGTAAAGGTATCCCCAGATGCAATTGTGGCGCCACCTTGCCCTTGGATCAAGGCACGTTCCAAATATTGGAAGTTGTATTTTAATTCGGGGGAATTCCCAGGAAAATCCACGTCATTCTTTGGTTCATCTATAAGTCGATCTGGGGTTTCCACCGTTGCCCTATTCCCTTCGTATTCAAAAAGAGAATACCCTTTGGTGGGATAGGTCATTTTGGTAAGCATCCCAATTTTCCCAAAATTAAAATTACTGCTTCTGCTGGCCCCTTCAAACAGTATATAACGTTCTGAGAAGCCATTTCCATTGCTTCTGCTCGCTCGTACAAATCTGCCAAAAGTGGGAATTCTCAAGGTGTAAATTCCATCGGTATTCGCCTCTCCATTGTAAAAGCCCCAGAAATCTTGGGAAGGGGAATCCTTTTTGGGCAGGGCATTGGGCTGTTCATATTCAAAAGTATAGTTCTGATCGTCTATCGCTACATTATCCAGTTTTAATCGTAGATAGCCCTCTTTTTCCGGGTCGTTAAGCCTATTTTCATTGAAGTAGCTATAATTCAGCTGTGCCGTTTTAATCGTTTGATTCGCTTTATTTTTTACCGTAATCGTAGATAATTTCCGTTGAATATTACCTGGATTAAAAATGGCATTGGCATTCCCTGGGCCTCCGGCAATCACATTATGGGCATCCCAGTTGTACAGATCCTCCCTATTGGTCAATCCAAAATTGACTTCTCCAAAATCTCCATGGATACGACTGAGATATTTGGTCTGGATTACCGTTATATTGCAATCTACCCCAAGAGTGGCCTGGGTGTATCCATACACTTCAAAATCAGGCGCACCATTAACATTTACAGTTTGCGAATTGGTAAAACTAGGATAGGTAAGATGAGCTCCATCTTGATATTCAAAGTACAAAGTTCTATTATAAGGAGACTCAATACGATCTAAGAACCAAGATAAGGTTGAGTTCCGTACTTTAGTTCTATCTATACCCAATCCCACAATTCTCCGTACTTCGGATTCACGGACAAAACCATCGGTATTATTGTATGGACTTTGAAGGGTTCTATAGGGATCCGAAACTTCTCGACTTTCAAAAAAGTAATGAAAGCCTTGCGCGTCTATCACTTCAAAACGCATATCGTTATGATAATACCGCACAATTAGATCCGCGTTATCATAATTCACTCCCTCTACATATTGAGTACTTGGAGAATCTGCGATTTTGGTAAGTGTAAAACTATAACTCCCTCCAAAGAGGTTAACCGTGAACAGATCGGGTTCTACATCTATTTCGCTTGTAGCTTGATGAGCACCTAGCAACTCCAACGAATCTGCCGGACTTAGTTGGGGAAAAGCTGCATTGGGATTGACCGGGTTATAGGTCCTAGCATGTATATATCCTGTACCATTCCGCAACAGCACATCATCAAATCCTTTTATTTGTCTACTTATTACGGCATTGGCCGATAAATTCCAACCCAAGCCTACCCAAGTGGCCTCCTGTGAAACACGTATTCCTGAGGAATTGTAGGATAATCCTATGGGAATACTTATCCCATCAAAGTCTATTGTATGAATAGGAACACCAACATTGGTGGTTCCTGTATATTTTCCTACGGCCAAATCACCAAACTTTCCCAATTCTGCAACATCAGGTCCTTTCGGAATACGTTCTACATAGTGTTCTGGATTGTCAAAAGTAAAATCTTGTACTTGCGCTGTGCCCCATACGCCATACAACAGGCCAATGAGGGTAAAGACAATGTATTTCTTTCCAGTTTTTGTTATCATCTTCTAGTGGATTTGATTGTTAATGTTTCTCAAGTATATTTGGAGTATAGCATCCTCTTTCCGAGGTCTATTATTTGTATATGGCAATAGTATTCGCCCTATAGGAAATATCAATAGTATGTTCAGGTGTTTCATCTGTAGTGGTTTGGTTTCTACACAAGTTATTCTCGTGTTTCTTCTCATTTATGTCACCACTTAAAGGAATGTTACGGGAAAAAGTAAGTTTATTTTCAACTTTTATAGAAAAAAGACAAATAGGCATTTTAGCTGTATATTTGACCACGGGAATACCACCTTACCTTTGGTCATTTATTTCAGGAGTTTATAGCGCTCTTGTCTTGTTTGTGGTTATCCCGAAAATATCTTAAGACAATATCAAAAAGATCAGCCCAATGATGCAATACCCTTCTTTTCTCAAATGCAATCTATTTCTATTTTTAGTGCTCTTTTCAGTAAACTCGACGGCACAAAAGAAGACCGAATTGGAACGCAATACCGCTATTGTAGACTCCATATTTTTAGAAAAAGATTATGAAAACACCCTAATTTAATTAGAGGAATTTCGCGATCAACTTGAAAAGAACGAGAATTGGAAAGCACTTGCCCGTTATTTGAATAAAACGGCCGCCACCTATTATAGCATGCGAAAATATAATGAAGCAAAACCCTATCTGGAAAAATCATTGAAGGTCGTAAAAAAACTGAACGAGCCTTCTATGGAAGAAGCTTTGGCCTTGCACCATTTTGCTATCTACTATCAGTTCAAGTCCAATCTGCGGGGTGCTCTGGAAAGTTATTCCAAAGCATTGGATATCCATAAAAAAATACTGCCAAATGACCACGCTTCGTTAGCTGACAGTTATCTAAAAGTTGCCTATATGTTGGGGTGGACAGGAAAATATGATAAAGCACTGGAACACCTTGCCCTGCACGGGGAGGTCAACCATAAGGACCCCAAACAGTCCAAACTTTATTTTACAAAGGTCAAAGATAGCATTGAGGACAACTATCTATATGCCCATGAGCTTTTTACTCTTAAATTGCCCGCCGAGCTGGCCGTATTGAGCGCATGCGAAACAGGATCTGGTGAGATTGCCACCGGAGAGGGCATTATGAGTATCGGTAACGCTTTCCAATATGCAGGGACCAAGAGCCTGTTATTGAGCAGCTGGAAGGTCTCCGACCAAGTGGCACCAGAGCTCATGAAATTGTTCTATCAAAACCTTGAGAACGGGCTTACAAAACCCAAGGCCTTGCAAAAAGCAAAATTAGACTATTTGGAAAATACTTCCAGTATCAGGGCCAATCCATTCTACTGGGGAAGTTTCTATATTATCGGGGATATTTCTCCCATTGACATTGGAGGTAACAATACTTTTGCCTTTCTGGGAATTACACTCTTAATCCTTGGTATCATAGGCTTTTTCCTGCTTAAACATTTTAGAAAAAAGAGATAATTGTATACTCAAATCATAGTATCTTTGATAAAACCTTACCTAAAACAGGTAACATTATCCGCCTTTTGGACATTATTATATGAGCGATTACCATGACGATGAAAGTATAAGTGGTCTTTTATCTGGTGATGATACGATTATCAGCACTTTTTATAAAAAAAACTTCCCTGCAGTAAAACAATACATTGTTAAAAACTCAGGAACAGAGGCCGATGCCAAAGACATTTTTCAAGATGCCCTGGTATTAACTTATCAAAAATTGAAATCACTTGACCTTCGCTTGGAATGTTCTTTGGCAACCTATGTTTTTGCAGTAAGCAGAAATCTATGGATGAATACATTACGAAAAAGAAAGCGTGAAATTCTCTATGATGATTTTCCAAAAATCTCAAAAGAGACGGATGAGGATATTCTAGATTTCTTGCATAGAAAGGAACAATACAATCTGTATCAAAAATACTTTCTTAGCTTAGGAAAGGAATGTCAAAAGCTCTTGAGTTATTTTTTCTCTGGGAAAAGTATGCAGGAAATCTCAAAAAGAATGAATTATTCTGTTGGGTATACCAGAAAAAAAAAGTTTGATTGTAAAAAGCAATTGCTGAATTCAATAGAAAAAAGTGCTACTTATATTGAATTAAAAGTAAAACCTTCTAAAGGCAACAAATCATGATGGAGCGGAATCAGGAATTGTTTGAAAAAATCGAGGCGTATCTAGAAGGGAAACTTTCTCCTAAAGACAAGCGTATTTTTGAAAAAAGAATAGAAGGAGATGCTTTCCTCCAAAAGGAAGTGGAAACACATCGAAAAATGAAGGCGGCCCTAGAAGATACTGGTGCAATACATTTTAGAGCCAAGATTAGAAGCATTGAAGAAAAATTAAAGGAAGAAGAAAGACCTAAAAGAATTTCTAGTTCCTGGTGGAGAATAGCAGCTTCATTCCTTCTAGTTATAGGGGTATCTACAATCTTATGGTTGCAATTGCGACCCAATCCCGATTTATTTCAAGGCTATTATTCTCCTTACCCTGTAGAAGATACCATGAGAGGAACACAAACCAATATTCTAAAAGAATCATTGCAAGATTACTCCAATGGGAACTACAACCAGGCCATTCCTAAAATAAAGAAATTACTTAAAGAATATCCCGAAAAAGAAATTTATCAACTGTACCTCGGGAATTGTTTTTTAAATATGGGAGAAGAAATGCAAGCTTTATCCATTTTTGGAAATTTCCCAAAGGACAGCCCTTTTCATGAAGATGCACAATGGTATTTGGCGCTCACCCATTTAAAACTAAATAACATCCCTAAAACTCAAGCCGTACTAGAAAATCTCATTGAATATCAGGGGGTTTATGAAAAAGAAGCTAGGAGTTTGTTGCAGAAAATCAGTGCATTGAAAAAGCAATAGTTTAGCATTCCTTCCCAACCCATTGAAATATACGGTTTTTCTTTGCTTTCCATTTGAATTCCGTGTAAATTTTCTATATATTCGATATGTAATGGTGTATTTTTCCCTATTCGCGAAATAGAATACGCTCTTATTCCTTGCGCTTTGCATTTTATGTTCTAAATGCGTGACAAATCTGTAAAAAATCAAAGGATTTTACTGAAAAAATAGGCTGACTTAAACAAATTTTAATTTTAGTTAAAAATGAGTACGATGTATTTCAAGAAAAAAATACCAGGAATCAACCTACAGGAAATGTTGATTGTTTTGGCCATTATAGGTATTCTATTGTTGTTGGCACTTCCCAATCTGATGCCCTTGATCACCAAGGCGAAAAGTGTGGAAGCACAAACGCAACTCAAGTTTATTTACAATGCGCAGACCACCCATCGCTATATGTATAGCAAATTCAGTCCAAATATCAATGAGTTGGATTTTGAAGCCCCTAAAACAGTCAAAGAAAATGGATCGGCCAATTATCGATATCAAATCATCAGTGCGGACAATGCAACGTTTAAAGCACGTGCCGAGGCTGTTACAGATTTTAACGGGAATGGGGTTTTTAATGTTTGGGAAATCGATGAGACCGGAAACCCTAAACAAATTGTAAAAGATTGATTTTAACCGTAAAACTATTGATTATAATGTGCTGTATATCTATTGGTTTCCAAGATTTTAAGGAAAGAGCCGTTTATTGGTTTCTTTTTCCAATTTTGGGGATCTTTTTAGGTTTTCTTCACTATAAGCATGTACTTCAAGTGCTTTTTTTCAGCCATATTCTCGTTAACCTGGTCTTAATTACCGCAATTCTTCTCATCTTGTTGGTGTACAGCAAATTCATTGTCAAGAAGAAGTTTCTCAATCATAGCTTTGGACTGGGAGATGTATTGCTTTTTTATGCTTTTGCCCTAGGTTTTCCTTCGGTGACCTTTATTGTATTGTTTTCTTGTAGTATCCTATTCTCGGCCATCGTATTTTTCGCCCTCAGAAAAAGCCTACATTTAAAGACCGTTCCCCTGGCAGGGCTTATGGCATTGTTTTTAGTTTTTATTTTTTCCTATAGCCTTATTCGTCATACCCCATCCTTATATCTTCTCTAATCATGGACAATGGGAACTTTCATATCACAACGGCTCTCAGGCAACGCATCAGTGCGGAGCAAGCCTTTCATTATAGGATTATTCCCGTTTCAGATCAGGATGGCACTTTAATCTTCAAAACGGATACCAGCAAGGTTTCCGATTTGTTGTCCGAGTTAAAGATCATATTGGATATTCCACTTTCCTTGGAACAGTGTGGAAGTGACGAACTACAAAACTATCTAACGGCCAATTATAGGCAAACTCAAGGCGTTTCCACCAGTAATCTGAACTACAGCCCGGATTTCCTGGAAAAAATACTACATACGGCCAAAGAAATCGGCAGTAGCGATATTCACTTTGAGCCCTACGAAACACGATGTCGTATCCGTTTTCGTCTAGACGGAAAACTTGTGGAACAATACAGCATTCCCATCAACGAATATCCCACTATTATCAATAAAATTAAAATCAGGGCCGATCTGGATATTGCGGAGAAGCGCCTGCCTCAAGATGGACGGATCACCGTAAAATCTTCTGGAACGGAGTTCGATATCCGGGTGTCTTCCTTACCTACTTTGTTTGGGGAAAAAATAGTATTACGAATCTTAAGTAGGGATACAGAAGCCATTAACATCACAGATCTTGGCTTTAGCGAAAGGGAGCTACGCACCTACCGTGAAGGGATAAAAAAACCCAATGGCATGGTCTTAATTTCCGGACCCACAGGTTCTGGAAAGACCACTACGCTATATGCCACCTTAAAACTCCTAAACGATAGCAAAACCAATATTCTCACCATAGAAGATCCCATTGAATATACTTTGGAAGGGGTTAACCAGGTGCAGTTACGGGAAAACATAGGAATGGACTTTGCCAGTGCCCTACGCACTTTTCTGCGACAGGATCCAGATATTATTATGGTCGGAGAAATACGAGATGTAAAAACAGCCAATATGGCCATTAGAGCTGCACTCACAGGGCATCTTGTACTTTCTACCATACATACCAATTCTGCCTGGGCCACGATTTCCCGCCTCATCGATATGGGGGTCCCCCCTTTTTTGATTGCAAGTACTTTAAATCTCAGTGTTGCCCAACGCCTAGTGCGCAAACTGTGTGAATATTGCAAGCATAAGGATATAATAACACAAGGGCTTTTTCCAGAGAATTTTGTGATTCCCAAGGATTTTTCCCATCACTATAAAGCTGTGGGCTGTACCAAATGCCACCATACCGGATATCGGGGGCGAAAAGCTATTTATGAAATTATTCCCATTACCACGGAATTGTTGACCCATATTAAGAACAATGCTCTGGAAATCGATGATTACTTAGAAAAAAACAATACCATAACCTTACATCAAAATGCCATACAAATGATCAAAGCTGGAGTTACTTCCGTCGACGAGGTGTATGCGCTGCTAACTCAATAACGCATGAAAAAAAGTCTCTTACTTCTATTTTGTTTTATCACCATATGCTCCCATGCACAGGAACAAGATGGAAGATTGCAGAACATTAAAAATAATCTGGAACTACTGGCCGTAGACAATCCTGGCCTCACAGAAAACTTAAAGGTAGATATTAATATTACCAACGTCACCTTGCCCAATTTTATTCTGGCCGTATCTAAACTCCATCGCCTAAATATTACCGTAGATCCCAGTTTACAAAATATCAATTTTGTAAAAAACTTCTCTAATGTTACGGTGGCAGATCTTCTGATTTTTATTTGTAAAACCTATGATCTTGATATTGATTTTACCGGCAATATTATGTCGATACGAAAATATAATGCTCCTCCTCCCCCCATTATAGAAAAGGAACTTCTCGTCAATTTTGATGCGATAAACAATTATTTGTCCCTTGATCTCAATAATGATCCTCTGGATAAGGTATTTCGTAAAATCATTGATGTATCGGGGCAAAACCTACTCTACAATAATGGGATGGAAAATTTGCCCTTAAATCTTTATGTAAATAACGTGCCTTTTGAGATCGCCATAGAAAAACTGGCCGAACTCAATGGGTTGATTTTTTCGAAATCGCGTGATGGTTTCTACCTTTTTAGCACGAACAATCCCGATGGAAATGCATCTTCTCCGGGTGGTGGTTCTGGCTTTTCCAGGGGAGGAAACTATAATTATCAGGTAGTGGATACGATCAATAGGGTATTGAACGTTGATTTTGAAAATGTCCCTGTAGTGGATATCATTAACGAAATAAGTCATGATCTCAATTTAAATATCTATGTGGCCACGCCTTTGGAAGAGGCGGGCAATGTCACCTTTAAGGCAAAACAAATCTATTATGATACCCTCTTGGAACGCATTTTTGAAAATGCCACTCCTGTTGGCATTGGTTTTTCAGATGCAAACAATACTGCTAGTGGCACGCGGATCGGTCGTACACAAGGGCAAAACGCAGCGCAAAACCCTCCAATAGCGGCACAGGCCATTACCAGTTTCACTTTTAAAAAAGAAAATGACATTTATTTTTTTGGTACTGGAGATCAGCTCAGTGTTCGCAAGGTTGAAGTGATTCAAATGATGCATCGATCTATAGAATTACTCAGCGATCCAACGCCCTATTCAGGAGGAGCACGATCCGCCGGTAGAACTTCCAATAGCAATATTAATTTTGTAGGAGGTGGGGGTCTTAACAATCAAGGGTTCAATAATAACCAAGGATTGAACAATGGAGGTTTAAGAAACAATAATGGTTCTAGACGGATCGATACACGTTCTACATCCTTTCAATCTTTTGATACCAACGTGGATGCTTTGGTCAATATTCTGCCGGATGATGTTAAAACTGATCTCGATATTAAAATAGACCTGGAGTTGAACAGTTTTTTGGTTTCTGGCCCTACTGCAAATATCAATCGTTTTAAAACCTTCATTAAAGAAATTGATAAGCCTGTTCCCATGGTGCTTATTGAAGTAATGATTTTGGAAGTCCGCAAATCTTCCACGGTAGAAACTGGAATCAGCTGGGGAATAGGAGATGCTCCTGTAGAGACTAGAGGAGGTATTTTTCCTGAAACCAATATCACCCTTGGCGCCAATACCGTAAACAAAATTATTGGCGGTTTCGATGGTTTTGGTTCTTTTAATATTGGAAGGGTAGTCCCTAACTTTTTTGCTACGATCCAGGCCATGGAAACCAATGGGAATTTAAAAATCCGGTCTTCTCCCAAATTGTCTACTATGAATGGGCATCGCGCCAACCTTTCTATTGGAGAAACGCAGTATTATGTAGTCACCAGTCAAAACTTTTTTGGTTCTCAAATCCCCACAACTTCAGAGATTCGGAATTTTCAGCCTATTGATGCCGAATTGGGCATTAGCATAAAACCATTGGTCTCCGGTAATGGACAGGTGACCTTGGATATCAATGTGGTGCAATCTGATTTTAATGGGGAACGTATTGAAGAGGATGCGCCCCCGGGACTTACTTCCCGCGAATTTAGCTCCATTATCCGTATGCAAAATCAGGATATTGCTATCTTAGGAGGTTTAGAGGAAAAAGTAAAAAACGATGCAGGAAGTGGTGTTCCCTTTCTTGCGAGAATACCGGTAATCAAATGGCTTTTCAGCAAGAAAAGACGAGAGGATCGCAAACAAAAATTAACGATTCTTATTAAACCTACGGTGATCTACCAATGATCGAAAAAATACGTACATATTTTAACGAAGGTGCTATTTACTATGGTATAGAAGCCTGTGAGCAAGAGGGGAATCTTATTTTTCATTTGCTTGAATTACAGCGGAAAAAGGGCACATTTTTTATCACCAATACGCAATCCTTAAGTGCATTGGAAGAAATCAGCACCCATATTAAGAAGAACACTCCCTTGTTTCTTGCCATTAACACTTCTCATGTTCTTACTAAAATAAGTACGCAATCAGGAACTCCGAACGAAGCCCTGGTACATCAAACATTTCCGAATCTGGATTTTGAAAATTTCTATTATGAAGTAGCTCCCATGGGAGGAAAAACGATGGTTTCCATTGCGAAAAAAACCCAAGTACAAAAGATTCTCGACCAATTCAAAGCGCAAAAGCTATCCTTGATCGATTTTTCATTGGGCATTTCTGCAGTAAAAACCCTTAACAGTTATTTGGCCAATAACACCCTTTATCTCTCCAATACTAAAATTGTGATACAAGAGGGAACCATTGAAAATACCCTTTCTTTTTCAGATCAAGAACAGCACAGTTCTTTTTCCAATGACATTAATGGACTTCAGGTTCCTCAAAATGGGGTTCTGGGCTTCGCCAATATCCTTAAACACCTATCCAAGGATCAACGCAACTTTATTAATTTTCAGGATGAGGTCAGCACACAGGAAAGAGAATTTAAAGACAAACGGCATTTTGAAATTTTGCTAAAAGCCTCCCTTGCTGCCATTCTGGGCCTATTACTGATCAATTTTTTGTTTTTCAATCATTATTATGGGAAAGTAGAGACGCTAAAAACATCTTCCGAGGTAAACAGTACCAATAAAGCACGCTTAAATGAACTTAAAACCATTGTAGAACAAAAAGAGGAGCGTGTAAACACCATACTGGCAACATCGAATTCCAAAGTTTCCTTTTATCTGGATGCCTTGGCACAAAGTATTCCCCATACCATTCTTTTAAATGTTATACAGTACCAACCTTTAAAAAAACCTCCGCGTCCTTCCAAACCAATTGAATATGATGAAAATACCATTACGGTTTCCGGTTCCACTACAGATGGTGCCGTATTCTCTTCTTGGCTGGAAACTTTGGAAGCATTGGACTGGATACATAGTGCGGAAACCACAGATTACGATTACGGTACTAACAATAGCTCTAATTTCTCGATCAAAATAGTAATGAATGACCAGTAAAACCAAAAAAAATAGCCTGATATTCGTCATTGTACTCGTGTTTTTTGCGTGCTACCAATTTGCGATATCCAATACGTTGGATTTGCGAAAAGAGTATATTGCCTTAAGCAAAGAAGAAACGCGTTTTAAGGATATTCCCAAGCAACTTTCTATTTTATCCGGAAAACAACAGCATTACGATTCCTTATTAACGAAAATGAATCTTGGGAATACGTCTATGGAAAATAACTTGATCAAAGCGATCAATACTACAGCACAAACCAATTCATTAAAAGTAATAGATTTCAATAGGCCTCATATTTATGAGGATAAAGGTGGAGCTTTACATACCTTTGATTTTACATTGGAAGGAAGCTTTACCCAAATTTTAAAGGGGGTTTATCATTTGGAGCAAGAAGGTAATTTTGGCGAAATCGTGCATCTTAATTTTGAGAAAAAAAGGAATTACAATACCCGAAAAGATTTCTTGAACGCCACCTTTTTTTTACAACACATAAAATAGCTTCTCCAAGGCAACAGATTTTTACTCATCGATTTCAATGATCATTGGAGTCATAGCTTTTAAGGTTATTTTTCCATCGATCTCCAGCCTTTTCCCGGACAAGACTTCCTCTCCAGAAAACCTTTCAGCTATAATTTCATTGAAACGAGTCACATCCAAGGTATAGGGTTTTCTATTTTTATTCAGGATAACCATGACTTTCTTTTCTTCGGTATACCTAAAAAACACATAAACCTCATCCTGATTGCCCGGTGCAAAATGCATTAACTTTCCATGATGGATAGCAGTATTGGATTTCCTCCAATTCAATAGTTTTTTCACAAATTGTTGAGCTTCCCTTTGTTCTGCTCCCAATCCTTTCCCTGTGAATGCATTGCTACGATCTCCTTCCCAACCCCCAGGAAAATCCGAGCGTATAATACCATGATCTTCTGTTCCGGGATTCTTCATGAGCACTTCTGTACCATAATAAAACTGGGGGATGCCTCGAATGGTTGCAAAATAGGCCAAAGCCAATTTATACTTGTCAAAATCCTCTCCAAGCTGAGAGAAAATCCGACTCATATCATGATTGTCCGGGAAAACAACCAAGTCATTGGGATTTGGATAAAGGTAATCCTGTCCCAATTCCTCATAGACGTCGTTCCAGCCACTTCCATTCAAAGATTTCACCAAGGCATTCTGTAAGGGAAAATCCATAAGACTCTTCAAATCGGATGTATAGCCATTGGCATTTTCCTTTCCTTTTTGCCAATAGGATACAATAGTGGGCCGGAGCACCCATTCTTCCCCAACAATATTAAAATTGGGATATTCTGTCATAACTGCCTTGGTCCAGTCTCGCATAAAATACATATCCGGATAGGGATAGGTATCCATTCGGATTCCCGAAATTCCTGCATATTCGATCCACCAAAGACTGTTTTGAATCAGGTATTTTGCCATAGAGGCATTCCGTTGGTTTAAATCGGGCATGGTAGGTACAAACCAGCCATCGAAAAACTGTTTGGTGTCCGTTTGCGAAGCGTATGGATCCAAGACCACGGTTTTTTTATGATTGGTTCCTGTGTATTCGGGCCATTGATTGATCCAATCCTCAGAAGGCAAGTCTTTCATCCACCAATGCTCCAATCCGCAATGATTGGCAATGATATCCATGATTACCTTCATTCCCTTCTTCTTTGCATCCGCACACAATTTTTTAAAGCTTTCATTACTGCCATAGCGCTCATCGACCTTGTAAAAATCGGTAATCGCATAGCCGTGGTAACTGTAATTGGGCATGTTGTTTTCCAACATTGGATTGATCCATATAGCGGTGAAGCCCAAATCTTGAATATAGTCCAAGCTCTTGTCAAGACCTGCAATATCCCCTCCATGACGCCCACCTTTAAAGCTTCTATTCGGTTGTTCCAAAAACCCCTTTCGGGCATCATTATTGGGGTCCCCATTGACAAAACGATCCGGGGTAATCAAATAAATAGCATCCGAATTGTTGAACCCTTCCAGCGTTGCTCTCCCAGCCTCACGCTCTAGTAAAGGGTATTCATACATGATTTCGGACGCCTTTTGTTTCGAAAACTTCAATACTATGTTTCCAGGCTTCGCTTCGGGAGTAATATTTAAGCTAATAAAATAGTAGTTCTTATTGGAAGTGCGTTTAATTTCTTTCAGCATTACACCTTCATATGGCATCAACACAAAATCGTAGCTGGCAATATTGTTCCCATACACCAACAATTCTATTTCATTGTGGGTCATTCCTACCCACCAATTTGGCGGCTCTACTCTTTGAATAGGGTTTTGCGCACTTAAAGAGTGTATCCCGGTTAACACGACATATACAAATACAACAACAAAAATTCTCATAGATACGTAAACGGGTTGGGGTGCGTATTGTCATCGAAATTTTGACAACGCACTATTATTAGATTGGTTTTAGAAAAGAATAGTTTAAGATAGAAGCGTATCTCTGGCTCCCAAAATCATTTTAAGGTCACTGTTTCCGATTAAAAATTTAGCTTTAAAAGGTACCGTAATGGGTAAAACTGGGATTTTATGGTCTTGGTATTGAATAATGCGATGCCACCAATATAAAAACTTTTCATCGGCATACTTTCGAACTTCCTTGCTTTCTTTTTCCGATGGTGTTGGTGCCACTACATGCCATTTTCCTTTAATATGATACGACCTCTTAATGGCTACCGAAACCGCTTCCTGTTGATCTTCAAGATAAGAACCGGCCACAGCACACCATTCCGAAAAGTTGGCCGCTATTTTAAGATCGGGCAACAAGGATAGGTATCGTTCCATCATATGAGCGGCAAAAGAAAAATGACCACGATGCATTTCGTGGGTTATCTGAACCCCATGTTTTCTTTCCAAGGACATGGCTTCATTCAACAACTGCACGTTTTCGCCGAAGCTAAAATAGTCTTTCCCTGTCAGGGCATTAATAAGGAGAGGCTTCAGTTCGGCACTTTGCTCAAATTGTTCTCTAAGACTGTTGAGATGTTCTCCCACATCCTTTCCCGATGTCTGTATTTGTGCAATGCATCCTAGTTCAAATGCCTGTAGTAATTCTTGAAAAGAGGTTCCCTCTATGGTCTTGTCCATATTGATCTGGATACCGTCATACCCCGACTCTTTCACTTTCTGGAATTGGGTTTCCAAAGGCAAATGATCTAGTGCGCTAACGTCTGCAAAAAACTTGATTTCCATAGCTTCTCCAATTTTAAATTCACTGAAGCTAAACTATCGAATCAAGTAAAACCATTCGACCCATTTTATAAACTGACCTATATTTAAGGGGAATTCTATGCTTTTTTAGGGCTAAGGCTTAAGATCGATAATTTTATGTCCCTTGAAAAAATTCGCGGGGCGAAGTGCCTTTTATTTTTTTAAAAGAACGATTGAAAGAAGATTTGGAATTGAATCCAGAGTCCAGGGCAATGGCCAAATAGGTTTTACTTTTATCTTCCTGAGCCTTGACTTTCTCTATAAAATGAGCAATGCGGTAGGAATTGACAAAATCCCTAAAATTTTTATCAAAACCTTCATTGATCACTTTGGATAATTCATGAACATTAGAACCCAAAGTAGTTGCCAATTCGGGTAGGCTCAATGTAGGTTGAAGGAACAGTTTTTCGCCTTGCATCACCTTTTCCAAGGCCGCCTTCAGGTCTTTTAAATCTTCTTTATCCAAACTCGATTTATCAATCACCTCCTCGATCAATTTTTCTATTTTAAATATTTCTGGTTGTCTTATGGCAAAATACCCCAGCAAAAAGACCGTAAAAGAAAAGACCACCCAGACAATATCTACTAGAAAATCGGTAACCATGGTTAAATCATGATCGAGTATCAGACCGATCGCGCCAACCAGATAGGTCCCCAACCATAAGGCTAGACAGATTCCCTTTAAAAAAAGAATTTTATTGAAATACCGAATATAAGGGTCATTGGATTCTATTGCTTCTGCATTTTTTAAATAGCGCCTTACCGTATTCCTTATTTTAAACCAAACCCATACATTAAACAAGAGTGCTACTCCACCTATAACAATATACCACACTGAGGAATACAATGGGGAAAGGTTTCTGCCCACAAAAAGATGCACCGGTTCAAAGAAAAATACACCCATGGCAATCAAATGGATCCCAAAAGGAATAAAGTACATCCAAAAAGGCAGTTTCCGAAGTACTTTGGTTTTTAGCAATCGCTCAATATATACGGCAAAGAGAGGAGCGTACAGAAAATAGACAAAATCGGGCAAAAGGGATATTTTGGGATAAGCATTGTACACATCCCTATCATATATGGCTACACTTGTTAATAATGCAATGGAAATCAACCCTATGAGGAGGCTAAGTACTTTGTTCGCTTTCTTATTTCTATTCTCATAGGTATTAACGATGATCAATATCAAAATTCCCTGAAAAGCGGCCAATAAAAGAATCAATGTATACGGATTGAACAGTCCGGAAGATTGATCTTCCCAGTAGGATACTGTACACACTATCGTATGTTGACCTTCTATTTTTTCCAGTTTTGTAATCCTATCCAAGATGGGCCTGCCATAGGCCTTTCCTTCTACCGTATGCCAATTACCCCTGGTAAACTTGTATTCCAAGGTAGACCAATAGGCAGGGATGTCTACTCCATAAACTCCATCCGCATCCCTATTAAATCGATATCGGGTATCCCCTGGAATCCAACCATTAAAATTCCCCGTAATATATATTGGGGCATCCGGAGGCGTACTTCTAGGCAGGTTTTCAAGAACGATTTTCACTTTGGGTATATCTACCGCCGGACTGTCCAAATCGCTCCAAGCCAATACCGACAGGAACACCGTGTCCTTTTTAGCAGGGACATATGAAAGTCGTCGCGTTATTCTTGGCCACCCTTCAATCTCACTTTCCACAGTTTCCCAACTTCCCCTTGTAATTAAAAAAGAAAGTATCCTATCATTCAGCTGCAATTGCCCCACTTCTGCGTAATATTTACCATTTCTTCCTTTATGAAACTGGTATTTGGCATCGGAAGCATTCCATTTATTAAAGGAACCTGAAAGGAAAAAGTGATTATTTTCCGGGGTGTTTTCAGGAAGTTTTTCCAGAACAAAGGTGGTTTGTGCACCTAGGGATGTCACATAAAAGAAGCATAAAATACCAAGAATAATAGGTAGAATACCTTGACTTTCCTTAGCCAAAAAAGGAGGAAAAACTAAATGAAAAGACAACGTACGAATCAAAGTATTTTTTTCAATAGTGACACAAAAATCTGGCTATTATTTTCGCAAAAAACCGAATCGTTTATCCTTCTAATTTTATCTTAAAAAAAGGAAAAATTAGGGCTTCAATACAGCTAGATCAAATTCTAATGTAAAGTTATTTTTAAAAATTCAATGTTTAAAGCTTAATTGGATAAATAATTCCTCAAATTAACTTCATTTTTTCTGTCAAATTCATTTTTATTGACTTTTTATCAACAGGAAAACGTTTTACTTAATACCCTGTTAAGTACCCCCCTTTGCTTTCCTCTAAATTTCCTTTTACTTGTCCTCCCTGAGAGCATTTCTCGAATAAAAACGTAACCAAAATAATTAGGTATTAGATGAAAAAAATACACAAAATGATCCTCTTGTTAGCACTGTGGATTCCGTTGGGAATTTGTGCTCAAACGGTCAGCGGTGTGGTGACCGACAAAAATCTAGGTGACCCCCTTGCCGGTGTCAACGTGCTTGTTAAGGGAACAACAACAGGAACAACGACAGGATTTGATGGCGATTATGAAATTAATGCTTCCTCTGGGGATGTCTTGATTTTCTCTTATCTGGGGTTTAAAACCGTGGAAGTCGTCGTTAACGGAAGTACGCTTAATGTAGCCATGGAAGAAGATACGGCAGCTCTGGATGAAGTTATTGTTGTAGGCTATGGTACTACCACAGTAAAAAGTTCTACCGGAGCCTTAACAGCTGTCACTACTGAAGATTTTAATAAAGGAAACATTGCAACACCAGAAAATCTATTGAATGGAAGGGTGGCAGGACTTTCCATCAATACCAGTGGTGCCCCGGGATCTGGATCGGAAATACGAATCCGGGGAGGTGCCTCCTTAAACGCCTCTAACTCGCCATTAATTGTTATTGATGGTCTCCCCATTGAAAACAATGCCGTTGGGGGATCTCGTTCCATACTTTCTACTATCAATCCGGCCGATATTGAATCTTTTACTGTTTTAAAAGATGCTGCTTCAACAGCTGTATATGGAAGTAGGGCTTCTAATGGGGTAATCATTATCACCACTAAAAAGGGGGGTAGACAATTGCAGGTCGACTTTAATTCCCAAGTGGGCTACCAGACTTTGGCAGATACCATTGATGTTTTCTCGGGTGACGAATTCAGAGCTTTGATTCAAGAAAGACGCCCACAAGATGTAGGACTCTTGGGAAATGCCAACACCAATTTCCAAGAAGAAATCTATCAGGAGCAATTCATCTCTGACAATAACTTTTCTATCAAAGGCTCTCTTTTTAAAGGAAATTTACCGGCACGATTCTCTGCAAGATATACCAACAGACCAGGCCTTAGAAGAACTTCAGAGTTTGAAAGTACGGCCCTCTCCTTACGATTAAACCCACGCCTGTTCGATGATCATCTGAAAATAAATCTAAACACTAACCTTACTTTTGAAAACAACAGGTTTAGTCCGGGAGTGGAAGGAAGCGCGTTTCGCTTTGATCCCACGCAGCCGGTCTTCCAGGAAGGTTCCAGATTTGGAGGTTTCTTTGAATTTACTGACGCCAACGGACTTCCTACGGCCAATGTAGCACGAAACCCTGTAGCGCAGTTGTTGCAGACCACAAATGTCAGTGATGTTTTCCGTTTATATGGAAATCTGGAATTGGATTACAAATTTCACTTTTATCCAGAACTACGTGCCATCGTAAACTTGGGCTATGACCGAAGTGAAGGAAGCGGATCCTTTTCAAGGCCGGTAGAAAGTGCTTTGGGCGTACAAGAGGTTATTGATGGCGAAACCCAATTGTTGGGGAATTTCAGTGAATTCGACAATGAGCGCGTCAATCAGCAGTTCAATGCACAGTTACGCTGGGATAAAACTTTTGGAGATTTCACCCTTGGGGCCCAAGCCATTTACAACTATCAGAAATTCCAATCCGAAAGCTTTTCTACAGGAGAACAAAATGATCCTACCACTACCGTGGTTCCCGAGCTTAATATAGCACCGGATGTTGTTTTGCTCACCTATATTGGACGTGCAGAAGCCTCTTATAAAGACCGTTATTATCTGTCGGCCTCCATTACAAGGGATGCCACTTCCAGGTTTAGTCCTTCAGAGCGTTTTGGAAACTTCCCAAGTGTCTCTGCCGCTTGGACCTTAAGTGAAGATTTCTTCCCAGAATCTACTGTCGTGGATAACCTAAAGCTGCGCGCCAGCTATGGGGTGACCGGACAGCAAGATATTGGACAATCCCTACTGTTCTTGAGTAGATTTGTACTGGGGGAACCCAATTCCCAATTCCAATTTGGAGGGAATACCGTACCCATTGCACAACCACAATTTAGAAATGAATTGCTGCGTTGGGAAGAGACCACACAAATTAACCTAGGGGTAGATTTTAGCTTCTTTGAAGGTAGATTGAGCGGTTCTTTGGAGGCTTATCGTAATGAATCCGATGATCTATTGTCTTTTGTCCCTATTGCAGGAGGTTCCAATTTCAGCAATGCAGGGTTTCAAAATATAGGAACCTTTAGTACCGAAGGTTTTGAGTTTACCATCAATGCCGATTTGGTGAAAACCGAGGATTTCAATTGGAACGTCAATTTCAATGGTTCTTTTTTTAATCGTGAAATCGATGATTTGGCCTTTGATCAAGATATTCGAGTTGGAGGGATCAGCGGAGGAATCGGAAATACCATTCAAATTCAACGTGAAGGTTTTGCACCCAATTCTTTCTTTGTACAACGCCAACTTTTTGACAATCAGGGAAGACCTATAGAAGGGGCTTTCGCAGATTTGAATGGGGATAACGTCATTAACGATAGTGATCGTTTTATCTCTGGAAATCCTGACCCTGATGCTTTATTAGGGTTCTCCTCCAATATCAATTATAAACGTTGGGATTTGGCTTTTTTCCTAAGGGCAAGTATTGGGAACGATGTGTATAACAATGTTAGTTCTGCCAATGCACAGTTTGATCTTTTGAACAGCAATGGCGCATTAGGAAATATCCCCAGATCCGTATTGGATACCAACTTCAATACGACCTCAGAAGTCATACTCTCCGATATCTATCTAGAAGATGCTTCCTTTCTGCGTTTAGACAATGTTGTCCTTGGCTATACTTTTCCACTAAACAACAGCAAATTTGGCAGTAGTCTTCGGGTATGGGGCGGTGTGCAAAATGTCTTTGTCATCACAGATTATAGTGGACTGGACCCTGAACTTACCGGAGGTATTGACAATACCATTTTTCCACGTGCAAGAACATTTCAAGCCGGTGTGAACTATACATTTTAATATACTATACAATGAAAAAATATTTTAAAACCATATACTTTGCAGTTGCTTTAATAGCATTCAACACTTCTTGTGAAGGTGATCTTGATGTGCTTCCACAAGATTCCGATCTCTTATTGGAAGATGACTTCTTTAGCAATACGGATAGTTATCGTCAATTGTTGGCTGGCGTATACGCCAATCTTTCCCTAAGTGGCCTTAATGGTGGAGGCTCCAGTAATATTAGCGGATTGGATGCAGGAACGGGGCAATACATCAGAGGCCTTTGGAACCTTCAGAACCTTTCTACTGATGAAGCCATTTTTACTTTTGAAAACGACCCTGGTATCCGAGGCTTACAACGTACCTCTTGGGAAGCTTCGAACCCCCTGATTTTGGGCATGTTCGATAGGGCAGTATTCTCCGTAACCCTGGCCAATGAGTTTTTGCGTCAAACCACGGATGACGCCCTAAATTCTAGAGGAGTTAGCGAAGCTTTACGTGCAGACATTGCCATTTTTAGGGCAGAAGCCCGAGCCTTACGGGCATTATCCAACTATCATTTATTGGATATGTTTGGAAGAGCCCCTTTCATTACGGAAAACGATATCATAGGTGACACCAATCCTCCCGAGGAAATTGTGGGTGAAGCACTTTTTAATCTTATTGAATCGGAATTACTGGCTATTGATGATCTTTTGGTTCCGGCAAGGCAGAATGAATACGGACGTATGGACCAAGGTGCGGCAAGAATGATACTGGCCAAACTATACCTCAATGCAGAGGTCTATACGGGTACCGAAAGATATGCAGATTGCTTAACGGTCTGTGACCAAATTATAGCAAGTGGATATAGTTTAACTCCAAATTATTTATTCAATTTCCTAGCGGATAACGACACTAATGGCGCCCAAAACGAAATTATTTTCCCTGTAATAAACGATGGACAAGTAGTTCAAAATTTTGGCGGGACCACGATTTTGATCCAAGGTCAGGTAGGAAGTTTTGAAGACAACGGAGAATCACTAGGTGTCAGTGCAGGAGGCTTTGGAGGGCTGTTCCGCCTTCGCAGGGAATTCTCCGAACGTTTTGAAGATGCTCTCTTTGTGAACGATCAAAGAAACACGATTATCTCCGAAGATCGCCCCATAAGCATTGAAACCTTATCTGATCCCGCTACGGGCTACATCTTGGCTAAATACTCCAACCGTACTTCTACAGGAGCCCCTGGATCCGATCTTACGTTCACCGATACAGATTTCCCCTTATTTAGATTGGCCGATGTATACTTGATGTATGCGGAAGCCCATTTAAGAGGGGGAGGTGGAAATGCCGGAACAGCACTTGGTTTTGTGAACCAATTGCGGGAAAGAGCTTTTGGCGATACTTCGGGAAATATTGCGGCCAATGCATTGACTTTGGATTTTATCATTGACGAACGATCAAGGGAGCTACATTGGGAAGCACATAGAAGACAAGACCTAAGAAGATTTGGCTTGTTTACCGGTAGTGCATTCTTATGGGAATTTAAGGGAGACAATCCGAACGGCGCTCCCGTTCCAGAAAATTTAAACCTTTTCCCGATACCCGATGCCGATTTGGCCACAAATCCCAATTTAACCCAGAACCCTGGATACTAATCAACAAAAATTATACTAAAACATGTCAATAATGAAAAAAATAATAACCTTATCCTTTGCCTTTATGTTCATCTTGGGCTTGGTCATTTCTTGTGATGATGATGAAAGCTTTGAATTTACGCTACAACCGGACGCCGAAGGAATTGTATTTCTGAACGACTTCTCAGCCCAGTATTTGGTGTCTTCTGCAACTGCCGCCAATGTGGCCGAACGTCTTGTATATTCTCCTGTGGATTTTGGTGTTCCCACTGCGGTAAGCTATGAATTGCAAAGCGCTACGGACGAAACTTTTTCCGGAGATTTTAATATTGTAAATACCACTCCTGAAACCAATGTGGCCATTACCGTAAGAAACCTTTTGGATTTGGCAGAAACTTTAGGTCTTGACCAAGATCCTGCCACCACAACAGCAGAAGGGGAACCCAATAATACAGGGACGGTGTTTTTTAGGATCCGGGCGTTCGCCGGGAACAATAATGCTGATACCAATACCGAAAATATCTCTGAGGTGCTTTCTTTTAATATCACTTTGCTAGAAGACACAGGAGATGTTGGTATCGCTGCTGCCATGGCCTCCACTTTCGGAATCATTTATTTTGATGGAGTGGATCGCCCTGATGCTGCCTTATTGACCAATGAAGATGGCATTCACTTTGGATCCGTAAACATTCCTCCTGGAGGGGATGGGAATGTGAATGTCCTAGGAAAGTTTAGGGAAAACATGGATTTTGCCGTTAATTTTGGTACCAGCGATAGCGGTGTTGAAGGGGAATTGATGATGGGCGGTTTTGGAAATGACATCCCATTTGGAGCCCCCGGAATTGCCTTTATCCGTGCCGACTTCAATGCGTTGACCTTTACTATCGATAGAACAGTGGACAGCTGGGGTATGGTAGGAAACACCATTAATGATTTTGGTGCGGCAGGACCTGATATCCGTTTAACGGAAGATCCCGCAAACCCAGGAGTATGGGTTGCCTTTAACGTTACCATAGCTGCTGATGGTGTATTTAAATTCCGTTTGAACGATGACTTTGCACAGAATTTTGGAACACGTGACGGAGGCGCTCCCAATGAGTTGATGATGGGTGGTTTTGGCAATGACATTCCTATTACTGCCGGAACGTTTAACGTTACTTTAGACCTCACGAATCCAGGTAATGAGACCTTTACTTTGGAAGCACAATAAACAAGGGGCAGTACCTTCTCTTGATGATAAGTTTGAGTCCGTTTAATTAGATGAAAAGGCTGTAATGGTAAGTTAAAACAGCCTTTTCTTTTTTGCTTTAGTATCTCTTTTATCCCTTTTCCGATTTTTGCTATGAAATCTATTGCCACCCTTCTTTTTCTATTCTTCCTAACAGCTATAGGCTATGCCCAGGACATTAGCATTTCCCCTACCACTTTCAATGAAGATGAGGAAATAACGATCACCGTTTCCAATTTCGATCCCCAAAGTGCTTTGGGAAGCAATGCTATTTACCTTTGGGCCTGGTATTTTGATAGGGAAGGCAACTTTGGTGCAAATTCCCCACAAACGGGAAACGATTTCAACAACTCTCCGGATACCGCACTTTTTACAGATAATGGTGATGGCACCTATTCGTATACCTTTACTCCTACTACATTCTATAATACTACGGGTATTGGAACCATTGGTTTTTTATTGAAAAATCAGGATGGTTCACAACAGACCGCAGATAATTTAGTAGCGGTTGGACGGTTTCAGGCAATGCTCAGCAATCCCACTCAGGAACAGACCATCCTAGATGCCGGGGAAATACTTATAGTAAGCGCAACGGCATCTGAAACAGCAGACTTTATTTTATCTTCCAATGGAACGATCATTGACCGTCTTAATGCCCAAACAAGCTATACCACAAATGTGACCATTACCGAAAGTGCAGAATTTACCCTTGAAGTTTCCAATGGTACCGATACACAGACATTTCGTTTTAATGTACTGGTACCTCCTACGGTTACCGAAGCTCCACTTCCCGCAGGTCTGAAAGATGGGTTGAACAGAGATCCTCTTGATCCCACCAGAGCAACCTTGGTTTTATTTGCTCCGGAAAAAGAATTTATTCATATTATTGGGGATTTTACCAATTGGGAGATCGATGAGGCTTTCTTAATGAACAAAGACAGCAGTCAAGATCGATTTTGGTTGGAATTGACAGGATTGACCCCTCAATTTGATCATCTCTATCAGTATCTGGTGGAAGGAGTTATCCGTGTTCCCGATCCCTATTCTGAAGTGGTTTTGGATGAATTCAACGATTCTTTTATCAATGAAGGAGGAAATACCGTCTTCCCAGACTTAACGCCTTATCCCGTTGGTCTCACCAATCAATTGGTGACCCTTATGCGTTTGGGAGATTCCGAATTTGTGTGGACCACACCAAATTTTGAACGCCCGGCCATGACCGATCTGGTCATTTACGAATTATTGGTTCGGGATTTTGATGCTTTGCATTCCTTTGATGCGGTAGTTAATCGGCTGGATTATTTAGAAAACCTGGGCGTCAATGCTATTGAGTTAATGCCGGTCTCGGAATTCGATGGTAATCTTAGCTGGGGTTATAATACCGCCTTGCATTCTGCTTTGGACAAATATTACGGAAACCCTGAGGCCTTTAAACGTTTTGTGGATGCTTGTCACGCTCGAGGTATCGCGGTAATACTAGACGTAGTATACAATCATGCCACGGGGCAGCACCCCTATTTTAGAATGTATAATGAATGTGGGGGCGATTTTAATTGTGCCCCTTCCGAAAACAATCCTTTTTTCAATGCGGTAGATCCTAATACGGTATTGCGTTTTTTTAACGATATGGATCACGAATCGGAGGCCACACAGGATTATTTAGATCGTCTAAATCGGTATTGGATCGAAGAATTTCATATTGATGGATATCGCTTTGATTTTACCAAAGGTTTTACCAATACGGTAGGCAATGGCGACCCTTTTGATCAGTCCAGAATCGATATCCTCACCAGGATGTATGACGAAATTAGAGCCTTTGATTCCGATGCTTATGTTATCCTAGAGCACTTTGCACCCAATGAGGAGTTGACCGCTCTAGTGAATCACAGAACAACGAATGACCCAGACGAAGAAGGCATGTTGGTTTGGAGCAATCATAATTTTAATTACAATGAAGCTACCTTGGGCTTCCATGCCAATGGCGGTTCCGATTTCTCCTTTATTTCTTATCTCAACAGAAATTGGGATACCCCTTCCAATGTGAGCTATATGGAGAGCCATGATGAAGAGCGCCTTATGTATAAGAATCTTCAATTTGGAAATGCTGCTGCCAATTACAACGTCCAGGATTTTTCCACAGCGCTGGAGCGGCAACAACAAGCCGGGGCATTTTTCTTTACGGTTCCCGGGCCTAAACTGCTGTGGCAATTTGGGGAATTGGGTTATGAGATTCCTATCAATCGTTGTGAAGATGGGAGCACCCAAGAAGCCTGTAGAACCAACCCCAAACCCATTCCCTTTAGTTTAGGTTATGATACGGATGCCGAACGCTTGGCATTATACGATACTTGGGCCGACCTCATACACTTGAAGCTGGAAGAACCCATTTTCCGGACCAATGACTTTAGTATCGATGCAAGGGCGCCCAGTGGATTAAAAAGAATTCAACTTACGGACAATACTGCCATTGGAGATGCCATTCAATACGTCACCATCATCGGAAACTTCGGGGTGACCCCCCAAAGCATTGACCCCCAATTTCAAACTACCGGTACTTGGTATGATTTGTTACAAGGCAATCGGCCTATGGAGGTCACCAATAGAAATGCCCCGATTCAACTGGCACCTGGGGCATTCATGATCCTTGCCGACCAACCTAGCGAAGCCTTGATCGACCCTTTGGATCTTGATGGGGATGGGGTGCCCAATGTATCCGATATTTGTCCGGATACCCCTTTCGGAGCTACTGTGGATGTAGAGGGCTGTGAAATTTTTACTTTGCCCATTTCAAATTTTGCCATCCGTACTTTAAGCGAAACCTGCAGGTCTAGTGATAATGGGAGTATTGAGATTACCGCTGCAACTCCCTTAAATTATACGGCTATATTGAATGGGGAAGCAGCCACTGCATTCAATTTCACGGAAACCCTTAGCATCCCCGATCTCGTGGCGGGAAGCTATGAATTATGTATTCGGGTAGAAAATCAAACCGATTACGAACAATGCTTTTCTCTTGTGATTTCGCAACCAGAGTTACTTTCTGTTAGCACTTCCAAAGACACACAGGCCAAAACGGTAACACTTCGTTTAGAAGGGGGTCGTAACTATCTCGTAAGATTAAATGACAATCTCATTCGTACAAGCGCTTCCACGATAACCTTGGATCTCAAGCAAAAAGAAAACGTGTTAGAGGTGCGTACCGATCTGGATTGTCAAGGCGTTTATTCCGAGACTTTATTTGTTCTGGATGAACCTATTATTTATCCAAATCCCGTAGGCAACGAACCGCTCATTGTACAATTGGATGTCCTTCAGAGCCCTAAAGTAAGGGTGGTTTTACATGATATTTCTGGACGTGTTGTCCGGGAGCAAGTGTACGAAGCACTTAATAATGCCTTAAAAATCGATATGCGGGAACAACCCAGCGGACAGTACATTTTACGCATTGTAGCCGATAAAAAAACAATGAATTACAGTATTCTTAAAAGATGAAAAATTCCATTTTAATTTGTGTTTTGGTCCTTTTAGTTTTTATAGGATTATCTTGTTCGGGAGATTCCGAAGAAACTCCTTCCTTACCACCAACCACACCTACAATCCCAGCCGCAGCAAGCTTGGTTTTTCCTGAAAATAATACGGAATGCAATGAAGGTATTATTCGGTCAGCTACAGAGAGTACCGTTAATTTTAGATGGGAAGCCGCAGAAAATGCAGATAGCTATCAAGTAAATTTACGAGATTTACGTACGGAGGAAGTACGCCTATTGAATAGCACTACTACCAATTTGGATATTACGATTCTAAGAGGAAATCCCTATGCTTGGTCTGTAATTTCGCGCTCCAATTCCAATTCGGCAACCACAGAAAGTGAGGTCTTTCAATTTTACAATGCTGGCGAACCTTTAGCCAATTTCACGCCATTTCCTGCAGAGGCGATTCATCCGCGAATAGGAAGTTCACTTCCTCAAGGTTCCATAGGTTTGGAATGGAACGCATCGGATATTGACAATGATATCAGTTCTTATCGGGTATTTTTATCCACCGAAAATCCACCAACTACACAGATTGCAGAAACCACAGCCTCAACGACATCCATCACCATCAATACCCCAGGGGTGTATTTTTGGACTATTACTACAATGGATAGTCAAGGAAACGCCTCCCAATCCCAAAGCTTTCAATTTCGCATAAATTGAAAATTCGTACCCTTGATGCCCAACATATATTTTGAGGTAGGAAAGGTACCGTATAAGTGTAGCACCCTTTAATATGGTATTCCCATGTGCTTCCTTTCATTCTCTTTAATATAATTACCTTTGTATTGGGTGATGTATCTCCCCGAAAAATGGTTTTTATCCTGCTATAGCAGCAGCATGATATTAGCACCCTTATAAAATTTGGCCATCATGAAAATGACGTTAAAAAAAATAGCACGTGAGCTGGATGTGTCTATTTCAACAGTATCAAAGGCACTTAACGATGATCGAAGTATCAGCATTGAGACCAGAAATAGAATCAAAGCCTTTGCTAAATTTTATAACTATACCCCCAATAGTATTGCCCAGAGTCTTAAAAGCAGAAGCACCAAAACCATTGGCGTTATTATTCCCGAAATTATCCATGATTTTTTTGCCAAAGTCATCGACGGTATTGAAAAAGCGGCCTTAGATCGTGGATATAGTGTCATCATTGGGATGTCCAATGAATCCTATGAAAAAGAAGTGATGAGCATAGAGATGTTGGTCAAAGGTAAAATAGATGGTATTCTGCTCTCCGTTTCAAAGGGTACGCTCTTGAAAAAGGACTACGAACATCTGAAGAACATCCAAAATATGGATCTCCCCCTGATCTTATTTGATCGGGTAATTGAAGATATCAGTTGCGACAAGGTCATCATTGATGATTTTGAAGGGGCCAAAAATGGGGTAAATCAGCTTATCGCCTCGGGCTGTAAAAAGATTTTGTTATTGACCACACAAGATTATCTTGAGGTGGGAAAATTACGTACCCAAGGATATATTGAAGCTCATAAGGAAAATAACTTGCCTGTACATGAAGCCCTTATCCTAAAAAACAAGGATATCATGTACAATGAAATTGAAAGTAGTAAACTCACCAAAAAAATACATGCCATTTTTGATGCACATCCGGATATTGATGGGATTTTTGCGGTAAACGAAGTGTATGCACTCAATGCTACCAAAATAGCTATGGAACGAGGCCTTAAAATTCCAGAAGAAATTAGTGTGGTCAGTTTTTCAGGAGGCATTCTTTCTCGATACTCCAGACCAGCCATGTCATCCGTAATGCAAGACGGAAAGACCATGGGTGAATTCGCCGCCAACCTTTTGATCGATAAGCTGGAAAAAAAGGAAGAGAAAGACTATTATGTAACCAAGGTTATCCCAACCACTTTTACAAAAAGAGATTCTACCAAATAAAATCTTTTCCCCTAAAAGATACCTTATCTTTGCGCATAAAAAAGTTGAATTAATTATTTAGAATCCGCTATGACAATACCTTCAAAAATCATTGGTTTATTACTATTGGTTTTCTTTGCATTCTCTGCCTGTAAAGAAGAGAAAGCCACTCCTTCAAAAGATGCAAAAGAAATGACTATGGCAGCTGATTTGGCAAAAGTTCCAGATTCCTGGATCGATAAAAGAGTGGCAAAAGCGAAAACCCGCTTAGGACAAAGCGAGGCTGGAAAAATTGTTTGGAACGCCATGGAAGCCCATGGTGGCCTAGGGCAATGGTATAAAAACGGCCCTGTATCCTTCCAATTTTATTACAAACCTTTAGACGGAGGTACACCGCGCAACACCCATCAAATTGTAGAAACCTGGAGCAGTAGGGCACGGCATAAAAAAGTCAACGATTCCATTTCCCAATATGGTTGGGATGGAAAAAATGCTTGGGTACAGGCCAAAGACAGCACGGTCTTTCCGTATAATACTCGTTTTTGGTCCCTAACGCCTTATTTCTTTATGGCACAGCCTTTTGTACTTGATGGACAAGGCACCAATTTGGAGCTACTTCCCCAGGAAAATTATAAAGACACTACCTATGATGTAATCCGCGTAACTTTTGATGCAGGTACGGGAGACGCTCCGGATGACTATTATGTGCTGTATTTTAATGCAGAGAATCATCAATTAGGCGTTATTCGTTACGTAGTATCTTATCCCAAATACTTCAAAAAAGGGGAGCATACTCCTGAGAAATTCATGGAGCTGTACGGACAACAAACCGTTAATGGTATTGTTCTTCCAGAACGTTATCAAACCCATTGGTTGGTCTCCAACAATCAACCAGGGGAATATATTACCGATATTAGACTCTCCAATGTATCTTTCGTTCCCGAATTAGAGGATCATTATTTTACAGTACCAGAAGGGGCTGAAGTCCTGGAAGGATTATAGACGGCAACAAATATAAATCACTAAAAAGGCAGTACCGATCAGAGTACTGCCTTTTTATATTCTCCCAATAGCATGGAAGAAATAGGTTATGTGTCGCTACTACGAACTGGCCAATTCAGGTTTGTGCATACTTACAACAAGTAATACGGCAATCCCATTGATCCAATAGTAATAGGCATCTAAACCTGTAAAGGAAAACACAAAAGGAACTAAAATAAAGACGATAGCCACTGCAAAGTCAACTATCAAATGAAATTTATAGGGAACTACACGGAAGGCTCCCAACTGATGATCCGTTAATAAGGTTAGGACAAAAGCTGCCACACCTACAATAACTGAAATTTGAAGGGCAAGCGGATTAGAATTCCCCAAGCTTAGTAAAAACGGAAGTCCAATTAATGCAAGGGCTACCGGATAGTCTAGAAATGCGTGTATTTTTTTTGTGATAAATCGCATAATGTTTTATTTAAGGTTAATACTGTTAGTTTTACTCGATAATCGAGATTTGAATGCTCCGACGCCAGCGCCGAAATAAAAAGTTGAATTTCTGTTTAATACCTCCAGGACCTGCCCCGAGGTAATTTATTTCAAAGGTGCGTTTATTTACAAAGGAGCAAAATGTCCGTTTTTCCCTAAAAGATGTCGATTTTTCCTTTTTTGTGAATAGTACTTTCTTTTTGACATAAATTAGGAGAAGTTATTTCGAAATCATCCCGTTTACCACAAAATAAGCTCTATGTAGATTATGGGTCAAAAAATCAATAACACATTCATATATTACCTTAGCACAGGAGGAACGGTTCTTAAGTCTGAATATTTATTTTAACGCTGACCATAGCTTTTCAGTTTCAATTTTAGATAAAATCCAAGACCGTTGTTGAATAACTATCTACTTCGGTCATCATAATCATTTTTATAATTTATCAAAATTTTAAAACATACTTTGAATTATTCGGTTTATGTTTATTCCATAAAAACCAAGCTTTTTGAACCCAATCAATCTTTTTTTACTTATAGCTGCTTCTCAGGGTTTTGTACTAGCTTTTATCATTCTTTTCTCTCCTTTTTTTAAAACAAAGGCCAATAATTACTTAGGGTACGCCATAGGCATACTATCGCTATTAATGTTTAATATCTTTCTGAGCAATATCAGATTTTTTAGTACCTATTATAAGTTGAGTTTTATGAATACCATTGAATGGGTCTTTCTTTTCTCAGCCTTTTTCTTCACCTACATTTTAAAAGTTGTTGATCACGGTCTATTAAAAAGCAAAAAGTATATCTGGATATATTTCCCTATTGTAGTCTCTATAATTATTCACACAATTGCGCATTTAGAATACAATTTTTCTCTTATTAAGATTGAGTTTGACGGTAAAGTTGAGTTATACGATCTAATTTTTGGGCTAGAGGAAATAGGCAGTTACATTTTTACAATAACGCTATTGGTATGGTCGTATATTCTCATTAAAAAATCGACAAAAAAAACCGGCATAAGTCTAACATGGGTTAAAAAGTTATGGTTATTTATTTGTGTTTTAACCAGTACTTGGGTCCTTTTATTTCTAGTTGATCTGTTTCTCGTTGATCGCTACCCTCAATTGGATCATTACTTTCTCTATGATCTTTACCTATTGGCCATTGAACTCTCTCTATTTGTATATTGGGTAGCTTACACAGGGCTTTACAAATTAAAAATTGTCAGTGAACGTAAAGAGATTTTAGATATCCTACGTAGAATGTCCAATGAAAGTTTGAAGGGGGATGCTTCCAAAGAAAGCAAAAAAACAGTTGGAGCGTCAAATGACTTCGTAGAAAACAATATTTATTTTGTACAGTTAGAACGGTTGCTTAAGGAACAATTTATCTACCGCGACCCTGATTTAAGTAGAGAGGTAGTGGCCGAAAAACTTGGTATTAGCACGGGTTACCTATCACAGATCGTGAATAAGGTAACGCAAAAAAAATTCACTTCCTATGTCAACTCGTTTAGAGTAGAAGAAGCGAAACGATTAATGCTGGATGCGCAATTTGATAAATACAGTTTGTTATCCATTGGATTGGAATCAGGCTTTAAATCTAAAACTACCTTTTACAAATCCTTCAAAAAAGAAACTGGTTTCACCCCAAACGAGTTTAAAAAACAGCATAAATAAGTTCCGTTTTATTAATTCTTAACAAAACAGAACACCTGCCTGCACCACTCCGCATAGATTTGGAGCTATCAATTTATACATACCACCAACTTGTATTTACATATACCAACATACAGATAGCAATTTTCCTTTTATTCTAAATGCCTAGATTTCATATGAAAATAAGATTCTTAGTTCTTTGTATTGTAGCCCTTAGTTGCAGCCCGACATATGCGCAGGAGGTGAACAAAAAAGAAACCACCTCTACTGTACTCTCCTCATCTTTCTTAGATCGTACTGAATTTAAGGTGGGCCTGACAGGTACTATTTTCTGGAGAAATGGTGTATCGGTAGGGATTGAATATTTATGGAAAGAATATAAAAAAAACAAATTTAAGAGAGGTAGTGCACGTACAAACACGCATCAGTTTTTATGGAATGGCAATCTAGGTTTCACTACGAATTTAGCTAGCAAAACAGAAACGGGTGCATTTATGAACTATGGGATAACGTGGAGACGAACAAACAAAAAAGGGAAACAATTTAGTATTGAACTGAATCCTTTGGGATATTACCGTTCTTTTCTTCCTGAGACCTATGAAGTACGGGGGGATCAGGTGGACAAGGTATTTTTACCTGGTCGCGGATACTATTCTCCCTCCCTATCCGTGGGTTTGGGGAAACAACGAAAAGGAAAGGTACATTCCGGCAGTTATTTTAATGTGGTTTTTAGTCCGCGATTCAATTACAATGCAGGCACTTTGCCCACATTTTCTTTGCAATACGGATGGCGTTTTAACTTTAAAAAGAAGAAAAAATGAAACACTTTACATTCCGATCTTTGGTCCTTGTAATCATTTCTCTCGCAATTTTTGCATGTGCAAAAGAAGGTAGTTTAAACAATATAGATGACACCATTTTTGTACGTCATAAAAATGCCGATATGCCTGCATATATTATTGGCAATGGGGACGAAAAAGTGTTTTTAATCACTCTTCATGGCGGACCCGGAGATTTAGGGTTGGGCTTTAGAGGTACTGCATTTTCAGAAATAGAAGATCATTATGCTGTAGTATATTTTGATCAGCGAGGATCGGGGATGTCCCAAGGGAGTTACTCTGAGGCAGAATTAACCTTGGATATTATGGCCGAAGATGTGCTCGCATTGGTCAAGGTGCTTCGACGCAAATACGGCACGGACTCCCGTTTCTTTCTATTGGGGCATAGTTGGGGAGGAACCTTGGGTACGGCGGCCCTACTCAAAGATCAAAGTGATTTTAAAGGCTGGATAGAAGTAGATGGTGCGAATAACCCCGCAGGACTATACGATCAATATATAACGACATTTACAACAACGGCAAATACACAAATCGCCTTAGGCAATAGTGTTACTTTTTGGGAATCTATTTTGGAGTTTGTTGCTCAGGTAGATCCAGTTTCGAATAAGAATGATATGCTGGAACTCAATAACAAAGCTTTTGATTTAGAGGCAAAATTAGAGGAAGATGGTTTCTTAAACAGTCCAGAAGAAGGAGATAATATTATATCCCATTATAATCTTCTCACTGCAATATGGAATAGCGGCCAAATAGCCCATATACTAGTAGATGAACAATGTCTATTTGAAACGACCGACTTTACGAATAGACTTCATGAAATAGAGATACCTTCATTATTCATATCGGGACAATTTGATATGATCGTACCTATAGTTTCCGCCCAGATAGCCTTTGAAAATATAGGGTCTACAAAGAAAGAATTATTCATTTTTGAAAGGTCTGGACATGCTCCTTTGGCCAGTGAACCCAAGCGGTTTGCCACAGAAGTACTGCGGTTTATAGCTGCCAATAAATGATGCTCAAGATACACGGGGTTTTTTTAAAAATACTCCATTAAAAAAGCCTTAGAGCGTTTTTCGCTTCCAAGGCTTGTTTATTGGTGGAGAATACCGGAGTCGAACCGGTGACCTCTTGCCTGCCAGGCAAGCGCTCTAGCCAGCTGAGCTAATCCCCCTTTTTTCAGAACGTCAAAGGAACTACTTTTTACGAACCTATCAAAATTCAGGACGGAAAAAAATCAATTCTATTTTGTACAAAGTACCAAAACAGGGATAGGGGCATAGAATTCCGATTTCGGAATGGTGTTTTTCTCCCATAAGATTTTAAAAAAGCCTCTTTTTCTACGAAACACACATAGTAAATCCGGTTTTTGGGATTGAAAATGTTCCAAAACACCTAAATAGGTGGTTGCATTTTCCGTTAAGGTCATTTGAGAACTAATATCCATTAGCGCCGTATCTACTTTTAAATCATCGTCGGAATAGCCCGGTGTTTTAACGAGCAGTAAACTGACATTGGAACGAAATTTATTTTTCATCTGAATCAAGGAACTAATAATTCGTTTTCTTTTTAATGTCCCTGATTTAAAGGCGGTCAAAATAGAGGTAAACGGTTTAAAACTAACCTCCTTAGGTACAATGAGTACAGGAATGTTGGTTCTTTTAACAATTTTTCCCGAGGTCTTTCCTAAATACAATTCTTCCTTTATGGCATTGCTCCGAGGGGCTATAATAATCAAATCAATCCCTAAACTTGCATCAATTTCCTTTAAGCCATCGGTTAATTCCCCATTATAGGTCGCTACTTTAATATCAATATTCTTGGAATCTACTTTATCAATAACCTCCTTTAATCGATCTTTGCTACTCTGCGCCAATTTATCGGTCACATTGGCCAAATTACCCGCACCGGTTTTCACATTGAACACATCCATTACAAAAATCTTTGCTTTAAATTCCGTTGCAAAATCCACCGCATACTGTAATGTATGGTGCGAAGTTGGAGAAGTACCGATAGGAACCAATATATTTTTCATAAGGTTTGTTATTTATAGCATAAATTTACAACAAAATTGAAAATCGAAACATGATTCGACGTGCAAAGATATCGGAAATAACCGATATACTCACCATTACAAAAGCTTGTTCGGCCCATATGATCAAAAAAGGAATCTATCAATGGAACGAGCATTACCCCGATGCCCAAACCTTTGAAAAAGATCTGCAACGCAAAGAACTTTACGTTTTGGAAAGGGAAGGAATTATTGTGGGAACTATTGTCCTCTCTACCTTTATGGATGAGGAATATAAAGCAGTGAACTGGAATACCCCTACGGGAAAAAACTTATATATTCATCGTCTTTCCGTAATTCCTGAGCTCCAGGGAAAAGGATATGCGCAAAAACTCATGGATTTTGGAGAGCAGTATGCCCGAGAACAGCAGTTTGTATCGGTGCGTTTGGATACCTTTAGTCAAAATCCCAGAAATCAAAAATTTTACGAGACAAGGGGATATTCCAAGCTGGGAAGCATTGCCTTTCCCCTACAAAGTGAGCATCCCTTTTATTGTTATGAACTGATTCTTTAAGTATTTTTTTCCTTGGCCACAGCAATCAACTTAAAAAGCATTAATAATCTGGCCATTCCGGCAACAATAGCGGGGATAGCAGAGCCATTATTATCCATAACCGATACGGCCATTGTGGGGAATATTCCCGAATACGGGCTGGAATCATTGGCTGCAGCAGGCATTGTAGGCTCCTTTTTATCAATGCTGATCTGGATCTTGGGGCAAACACGAAGCGCTATCTCTGCCTTGATCTCGCAATATTTGGGAGCAGGAAAACTAGAGGAAATCAAAGCTTTGCCGGCCCAAGCCATCTTTTTCAATATTCTCCTGAGTGTGATTATTCTATTATCCACAATTTTTATTGCTGAAGACATCTTCCGGTTGTTGGAAGCCAGTGGAAAAATATTGGAATTCTGTATTTCATATTACGGTATTCGGGTCTGGGGCTTTCCATTAACCCTGTTTACCTTTGCCGTCTTTGGCATTTTCCGAGGGCTGCAAAACACCGTTTGGCCTATGTGGATCGCCATTATCGGGGCGGTGTTGAATGTTGTTCTGGATCTTATTTTGGTGTATGGCATAAAAGGTATAATTTCCCCAATGCATTTAGAAGGAGCGGCATGGGCTAGCCTTATCTCTCAAGGAATTATGGCCTTGTTATCCTTTATTCTGTTGCTTCGGAAAACGGATATTACGCTGCATTTAAAATTTCCGGTACATCATGAATTAGGGCGATTGGCAATTATGAGCCTCAATTTATTTGGTCGGGCCCTGGCCTTAAATACGGCCCTACTCCTAGCCGTCAGGGAAGCAACTGCCTTGGGAGATCGCTTTATTGGGGCACACACCATTGCTGTCAATATTTGGCTTTTCGCAGCATTTTTTATAGATGGGTATGGCGCCGCAGGGAATATCATGGGAGGGAAATTACTGGGAGCCAAAGATTATAAAGGCTTATGGCAATTGGCTAAAAAAATAACACAGTACGGTATGGTGGTCAGTGCCATTTTGATACTCCTTGGCTTCGTTTTCTATGCTCCCATAGGACGTTTATTCTCTTCCGATCAGATTGTTTTGGATACTTTTTACTCCATCTTCTTTATTCTTATCCTGTCCATGCCCATCAATACGGTGGCCTTTGTGCTCGATGGTCTGTTCAAAGGTTTGGGAGAGATGAAGTACTTGAGAAATGTGCTTCTTTCGGCCACCTTTCTAGGTTTTGTCCCTACCATTGTTCTCAGTCGCTTTTTCAATCTTGGATTTTATGGTATTTGGATAGCCTTTGTCGTCTGGATGCTCATTCGTGGAGGGGCTTTGGTATGGAAGTTTCGAAAGAAATTCAGGCCTTTACTGTCACCTTGACGATGTCTTCCTGAATGCTTACTTTTAAGGCAAATAATTTATATGTCTACCACAAGACCCCAAGGAAGTTTATATACCAAAGTAAGAAATGGCGTCGCCGTAATGACTTTTGCCCACCCCAATAACAATGCATTGGGCATAGAATTGCTATCGCGCCTTCAGCAAGAATTCCAAAATTGTGCGGCGGATGACGCAGTAAAGGTTATTCTTCTCCTTTCCGAGGATGATGGTGCCTTTTGTACAGGAATAGCTTTAGATGAACTTACAGGCATTGACCCTAAAGCATCTCAAACACTTTATACCTCCCTTGCAGAATTGTATGTTGCCATGTGCACCTCTAAAAAAATTGTTATTGGTCGTGTACAAGGAAAAACCAAGGGAGAAGGTTTAGGTCTGCTTGCAGCATGTGATTATGTTTTTGCCACAGATGCGGCATCACTTCAGCTTCCCGAACTGCATTGGAGCATGCTTCCAATTTTGGGGGCGCCCTTACTGCTAGATAAGATTGGAAAAACAGGATTTCATGCATTGGCCCTAACGCCTACACGTTGGAAAAATGCCTACTGGGCCCAAGATAGAGGACTATATACCAAAGTTTTTGAGCGCATTTCCGAAATGGATAAGGAGCTCGACTTTTTCACGACCAAATTGGCAACCTATAGGGAGGATGCCCTCTACGCTATTAAAGGAGTAGGTTCGGATGCCATGGAAAATATGCGACCGCATTTTGAAAAAAGAGTGGAAATGCTGAAAAAACAGCTGCTGACCAATAGCGTACAGGAAACCCTATCAAAAATTAAAAAGCCTTAAAACAATATGTGATCCTTGTTTCCGTTTTGTTTTTTTAAGTTACGTATATGGACATTCTAAATTTTTTAAACAGCGATATCATTTTCCCCATATTGGCCCTTTTCGTGGTCTTCATGTACCTTTTTAACAGAGTTCGTAATCGTCGTCGTTATAGGCGCTAGATCATTAGTCTATATAAAAATCTTGCGGGCACGGCTACTTCCCAAAATAGCAAAAAACATTCAAGCTGGTTTTCCAAATCATTTTAAAGATTGTCTACCTTTGTAGTGCAAACAGAACTTATGAGTACTATTCGGATTACCAAACAATTTACTTTTGAAACCGGTCATGCGCTATACGGGTATGATGGTAAGTGTAAAAATGTACATGGACATAGTTATAAACTTTCCGTAACGGTCATTGGAGCCCCCATTACCGATACCACCAATGTAAAGTGGGGGATGGTCATTGATTTTGGGGATTTAAAAAAGATTGTGAAAGAAGAAATTATCAATCCTTTTGATCATGCAACCGTTTTTAATAAAAATACACCGCATGTAGAGTTGGCACAGGAATTAATAAATCGTGGGCATAAAGTTATACTGGCAGATTACCAGCCTACCAGTGAAAATATGGTTATTGATTTTGCAGCGAAGATCCGGGCAAGACTTCCCGAAAATATTGAACTACATTCCATTAAGCTCCGAGAAACCGAAACGGCCTTTGCCGAATGGTATGCCAGTGATAACTGATGAAATCATCTGGCTCTAGGAAGTGTATATATTCAATACCCTCACCTAAGTTTCTTGGATATCCCGCAAAAACGACTTTCTGTATCTTTACATTCAAATGAAGCAAATCCATATCTCCCCAGGTAAAAAAATATACTTTTCCAGTGATAATCATTTGGGTGCTCCCACTATTGAGGCAAGTGCGCCCCGAGAAAAGAAGTTTGTAGCCTGGTTGGATATCATCAAGGAGGATGCCGAAGCTATTTTTTTATTGGGAGATCTTTTTGATTTTTGGATGGAATATAAAACCGTGGTTCCCAAAGGTTTTGTGCGGACTTTGGGCAAGTTGGCCGAACTTTCGGATGCTGGGATTCCTATCTACTATTTTGTGGGCAATCACGATTTATGGATGAACGGCTATTTTGAGGAAGAATTACAAATCCCTGTTTTTCATAAACCACAACAGTTTAGATTTAACGACACCTCTTTTTTTATTGGTCATGGTGATGGCCTTGGGCCTGGGGACAAAGGGTATAAACGCATGAAGAAAGTGTTTACCAATCCTCTAGCAAAATGGCTGTATCGTTGGGTGCACCCGGATTGGGGCGTACGGTTGGCCCAGTATTTATCGGTGAAAAATAAAATGATCTCCGGAGATGAAGACGTTACTTTTCTAGGCGAGGATAAAGAGTGGCTGGTGCAATACGCCAAGCGAAAACTGGAACAACAACATTATGATTATTTTGTTTTTGGGCATCGGCATCTTCCTTTGGAAATTGATCTGAATGGGAAGTCTACCTATATGAACTTGGGCGACTGGATACACTACTATACCTATGCCGTTTTTGATGGCAACACGCTTTCTTTGGAAAAATTTGAGGGAACTACAGAAGCTTCCCCAACATAGCATTCAAACCCAATTGAAATAAGGTTCCTTCTACCAAATCTTCAATGGCATCCAATTCCTTGGCATTCATGGCCAAAGTGATCTGTGCGGCCGGGGTATTGACCAACCAGGAACGACAGTTTTCATTCATAGGGCAATTTTCACAGGCGGTTCCTTCTTTTCTAGCCTGTAGAATCAATTGGGCAAAGATGTTCAATTCTCTCGGAGTAATCAATAGACCCGTATCTCTAAAAATAATCTGAATCCTTTTCGTAAGCGGAACTTCATTTCTCTTCCAGTAAAAAGCGACTCCAAAAGCATTGTGGTATAGCGTAACAATATCATTCATAAGGATGTTCTAAGCGATAGTACTATCAAATATATCAATTATTTTTATTTAGACTTATTAAAAATAATATAATATTTAAAAACAATACTCACCATGCTTTGTTGCTCAAGCAATATCCTCATCGTGGGCATCCACATCTTTTTGAAGATCCAATCTTCTAAAGGTCGGAGAAGCTATAGCGGTTATTCCCACCGTAAGCAAGGTCATACATCCACCAAAAACCACTGCAGTCACCGTTCCCATCAACTTTGCCGTAAGTCCACTCTCAAAAGCGCCCAATTCATTGGAAGAACCTACGAACATAGAATTTACAGAAGCTACTCTTCCACGCATATGATCCGGGGTCTTCAGTTGCAATATGGTTTGCCTAATGATCATGGATACGCCATCTACAGCGCCACTACAGAAAAGGGCAATCACGGATATCCAGAAAGAAGTGGAAAGTCCAAAAACAATAATACAGATTCCAAAAGCAAAAACAGCCAACAATAATTTCTTCCCAGCAAATTTATGTAAAGGAAAATGTGTGGACCCCAACATGGTAATAGCCGCTCCCACGGCTGGGGCTGCTCTTAAGATACCAAAGCCTTCCGATCCTACCTGTAAAATATCTTGGGCATAAACTGGCAATAGGGCAACAGCACCCCCAAATAGTACTGCGATCATATCTAAAGTTAAGGCTCCAAAGACCGCTTTTGTTCCAAAAACAAAACGCAAACCTTCCTTTAAACTCTGCATTACCGGCTCTCCAATTTTCGGATTTAAAATGGGTTTTTTTGAAATTTGCAAAAGGCTCATTAGGGCCATAATAGAGAATCCAAAAATAAGGCACATGGACCAATGCACGCCAATCCATCCAATAGAAAAGCCCGCCAGTGCAGGCCCCATTACAGAAGCCATTTGCCAAACAGAACTGCTCCAGGTAGCTGCATTGGGATAGATTTTCTTGGGAACAATTAAAGCCACTAAGGAAAAGATCGTGGGTCCTAAAAAAGCACGCACAATTCCTCCTAGAAAAACAAGGCCGTAAATGCTGTAGAGTATTGTGCTATCGCTAAGCCTCTCGGTTGCCGATGGCATACTAATTAGAAACAGTCCTAAACTTATTACAGAAAAACCCAAAATACACTGTACCAATAAATTCCTTTTTTCACGCTGATCCACAATATGCCCTGCAAACAATGCCATGGAAACGGCTGGAATAATTTCCATAAGTCCAATAATACCCAAGGACAAAGGGTCTTTGGTCATTGAATATACTTGCCATTCAATAACAATAAACTGCATGGACCAAGCAAACACCATAGCAAAACGTACCACTAAAAAAATATTGAACTCTTTAAAACGTAAGGCTGCGTATGGATCCATAAGAAAAAATAGTGGGCTAAAATACTATTCAAAGATATCATTATTCGCTTTCTCTTATTCCTTCTTTTTATAATTTTGCGTAGAAACGAATACACAACATTGTTAAGGAACTTTGCTGTTGCGCGACTATTTGGTTGCATACATCGCCAACAACTTTTTAAATACAAAACATAACATGACAAATATTAAGACTGTCTTTGCTCTTATAGCAACGCTATCCATGAGTATCACCTCCTTTGCCCAAGAAACCCAATGGAATGTAGATCATGTACACTCCTCTATCGGATTTAGCATCGATCATTTGGTGGTTTCTGAAACTACAGGAAGATTTAATGATTATTCCGCTATAATTAAATCTGATAAGACCGATTTTTCTGATGCTACTTTTGAAGTTACCATACAGGCAAAGAGCGTAGATACCAAAGATAAAAAAAGAGATGCGCATTTGAGAAATGCAGATTTCTTTGATGTTACCAAATACCCTACCATTACGTTTAAAAGTTCCAAATTTACCAAAGTCTCGGACAAGAAGTATAAAATTACAGGACTCTTTACCATGCATGGGGTTTCCAAAGAAGTTACCCTAGATGCAAAATTTGGAGGCATCATTACCGATAGCCGTTTTGGAACACGTGCGGGCTTAAAAATATCTGGAGCGGTAGATCGCTATGACTTTGACCTAAAGTATAATGCCGCTATGGAAGCCGGAGGGTTAATTTTAGGGAAGGAAGTGCGTATTGATTGTCGCATTGAATTGATTAAGCCTAAAAAGTAATATGCTTCATTTGAAGAGGTAAAAGGATATTTTGCCTTATTTTGGGGATACCCAATTGGCCTTTTACCGCCAATCTTTTTCATAAATTTCCAGAATTTCTGCCCATAACTCCGGCATTTGGGTTTTGAGGACATCCAATTGCTCTTCCGTAACTGTATTTAATTCTGGATTTTCATGTTCTTTAAAGTGCTTTTTCACCCATTTGTCCAAAAGAAAGGGTTGCAGTTCTTTTTCCCACTTTCGCTTAAATTTGGTGATGCCGTCCGCTACATTCATTGTAATTGCTTGATGACCCACCTCGTCTTTGGATAGGATGAATTTTCTACTTATCAAAAGACCCAATACCGAATGTTGCACCTCTTGTTGATTGAGGTCCAGTTCCAGTATTATTGTCTTTTTCGCAGGAAAAGCCATGATAATATCCAATCTTGAAGCCCTTTTATGAAACATAAAGGATACGGGCAATCTTTCAAATTCTTTTCCTTCGTAATCTGCAAACATTGCCTCCAATATTTCTGGTTTCTTGACCATTTTTAATATGAACAAAGGATATTTACTGCCGTTTACAAAGGCCATTCCACAATAGGAGGGTTTTGCATACATCATTTTTTTAAAGAACATATCGTAAAGTATGTTTTAGATGGTTCCATAAGCCGTTATTATTTCGTCGCTCTAATATCCTTAACGCGCAATTGGAGACTTACGTTGCCCTGCCATTCATTTTCCTCTAAAGAAAAAACGGCGCTGAATGGTTTTCTTTGCATAACCAGAGGTAGTTTTTGCCCCAAATTAAACCCAATCCCTCCCATGGCTTTTGTGTTATTTTGGGATGCCGCTAGTTTCAGGTGTTTTCCATGTTCACCAACTCCCTTGGCATAGCCACTATCCTTAAGGTTATCTGTCATAAAAACAGGAGACATATTCCCCGGCCCAAAAGGAGCCATTTGCTTTAAGACACGCATCAACTTAGGTGTCATATCCTCTAGGTTTACTTGGGCATCGATGAGAATTTCCGGAGTCAACAAACTGGTATCTATAGTTTCCGAAACTACTTTTTCAAATCGCGCTTTAAAAGCAGGATATTGATCTTCTTGCAAGGTTAGCCCTGCCGCATATTTATGTCCTCCAAATTGCTCGATACAATCAGCACATTGCTGTAAGGCATTATACACATCAAAGCCCTTTACCGACCGGGCCGAAGCCGCTAGTTTATGGCCACTTTTTGTAAATACCAAGGTAGGTCTATAATAGGTTTCTATAAGTCGAGAGGCTACAATACCGATGACTCCTTTGTGCCAATTCTTGTTGTACACTACCGAGGTATAGTCCTCTTCCTCTTTATTTTCCTTAATCTGTTCCAGGGCTTCTTCGGTAATCTCCTGATCTAGACTCCTTCGATGGGTATTATACGCATCAATTTCCTCGGCAAATTGTCTCGCTTGGGCATCATCGGTCTCCGTTAACAAGTTTACCGCATGTTGGCCATGTTTCATGCGTCCTGCCGCATTGATCCTAGGAGCTATGGTAAAAACCACATCGGTAATGGTCAGCGTCTTTTTCTTCAGCTGTTCAATGATAGCCTTAAAGCCTGTTCTAGGGCAAGAGTTTATGACTTGAAGTCCATAATGCGCTAATACGCGGTTTTCCCCTGTAATGGGGACAATATCTGCCCCTATGGCTGTAGCTACTAGATCTAGATATGATAGTAAATCCTGTATATCTTTATCTCTTCTTGAGCCCAGGGCCTGAATCAGTTTAAACCCAACACCGCAACCACAAAGTTCATCATAAGGATAGTCACAATCCTCCCTTTTGGGATCCAATACCGCCACCGCAATGGGAAGTTGATCTCCTGGCCTATGATGATCGCAAATGATAAAATCAATCTCCTTTTCCGCAGCATACTGTACTTTGTCAATTGCCTTTATTCCGCAATCCAAAGCTATGATTAAAGAAAACCCATTATCCTCCGCAAAATCAATTCCCTGGTAGGAAACCCCATAACCTTCTTCATACCGATCTGGGATGTAGGTGGCCACATTGGGGTAATAGGTCATTAAATAGGAAGAAACCAAAGCCACTGCTGTTGTACCATCTACATCGTAGTCTCCATAAATCAAAATATTCTCTTCCCGGGCAATAGCACTTTCAATGCGCGTAACGGCCAAATCCATATCCTTCATCAAAAAGGGATCATGGAGATCGGAAAGTTTTGGGCGAAAGAATTTCTTGGCCTCCTCATAAGAGGAAATACCACGTTGCACCAGTAACTGCGCTATCAAATCATCGACCTTTAAGGCATGGGCCAGGGCTTTGATCTGTTTTGGTTCCGGTTTTGGCTTTAGCGTCCAGCGCATGGTTTTTTTACATTTTAAGTGTAAGTTCAATTTTCAAGTTCAAGTAGAATTTTCAAGTGCAAGTGCAATTCTCAAATTCAAGTTCAAGTTCAAATGTACAGGAATTGCTTCCCTTAGCCCCTTTTATTTTTAATTATGGTTGCCATTATCTTTATCAATTGATCAGTCTCATCTAACAGCATCTTTCTTTTGGATGCATCCCCATAGTTTACTTTACCAAGGATTTTCAAATTCACTCTTGATTCTTTCAATTCCTTCAGGCATAAACTTGCCTTATACACATAATCTTTGCCGGTAATAGTTCCTTGGGCCTCTCCAAAATTTAAGGCGGAACTTCCTGAAGATCGCAATATTTGATTCCCATAATACTGCCCTGTCATATCTTCTGGTAAATCTGTAAAAAACAATACAATGTCGGAGGCAAAATCTACTAATCTATCCTCTAAATTAAATTTTTTGCTAGTTGCACTTTCTAAGGATTTCATTTTTTGCACTTGCGCTTGAACTCCTATTCAAAGCATGCTGTCAAGAATAAAAGCCCTTTATTTATGATGGAAAATAGTCTTGATGTCCAATGTAGCAAATTTTCTAAACATTTCCATGACACCACAGTACTTTTCTACGGATAGATCTACGGTTTTTTGCAACTTATCTTCTTTTAGATTGCTTCCATAAAAATGATATTCCAGCGTTACTGCATCATAAAAACGGGGATGTTCGTCTGTTAGATTCGCAATAGTTTCAATGGAAAAATCATCTACTTCCAATTTCATTTTCTTGATCAAGGAAGCTACATCCAATCCGGAACACCCGGCTAAGGAAGATAACATCAAGGCTTTGGGTCTAAATCCTGCTCCTTCTCCGCCATTCTCTGGGCCTGCATCAATTTTAAAAGTTAAACCGGAAGGGTTATTGCTTTCAAAGGCCATATTGCCCAACCATTTCGTGCTGATATGATTTGTAGTACTCATAATTTTTTGTTTCTTGTTACCGAATTCAATTGGACGTTTTTTTTGTGCTTTTTTTACAAAGAAGCCCCATTAAATTCCAAACAAAAATACGATAAAGAACCCAAATGGTGACATCGTGCCCATGTGCGTTGTGACTACAAAATTTAAATTATGCCACTAGTAAATCCTTTAGATCCGAGTCATGATGAAGAGACTCGCAAACTTGCAGAATTCTTTAATGAAACCCTGGGCTTTTGTCCCAATTCGGTCTTGACCATGCAGCATAGACCGGCCATTTCCAAAGCATTTATCAATCTTAACAAAGCTGTAATGGCCAATGAAGGCCGTGTTACTTCGGCCCTAAAGCGAATGATTGCATGGGTAAGCAGCAATGCTACAGGTTGTCGCTATTGCCAGGCACATGCTATCCGAGCTGCGGAACGCTATGGTGCGGAACAGGAACAGTTGGACAATATTTGGGAATACCGTACGCATCCTGCTTTCTCCGAAGCCGAACGTGCTGCTTTGGACTTTTCACTTTTGGCTTCCCAAGTGCCCAATGGGGTGAATGCGGAAATCAAGGCACGTTTGTACGAGCACTGGAACGAAGGCGAAGTGGTTGAAATGTTAGGCGTAATTTCCCTCTTTGGTTACCTAAATCGCTGGAATGATTCTATGGGTACTTCTATAGAAGATGGCGCTGTTGAAAGTGGCGACCAATATCTAGGAAAACACGGCTGGGAACGTGGCAAGCATGATGGGAGTCAATATTAAGGTTCCTTAAGACAGCTTGTTTTTCAATACAAAAATTTTCAAGTCTCATCGAGTGCAGTCGAGAAGCACACATACTTCTTGTAGTGAATCTGGACTGCGCTGGATTTGATTTCATTACGAAAACGAGATGAATTTGAACATTCATGCATATTCTACCGCCTTATTCGCTACTTGGATCAATATTGAGGAGCTAGGGGTATTATTCGATGCGGGAGATGGAGTTACTTCTGGACTTTTACAAAAGGCTGGCAAAGTAAAGTATGTTTTTATCACCCACCCGGACCGAGACCATATTACCGGGCTTTTTCAATTCAATCAATTAAACTCCAGAAAGGGTTTTCCAAAGATATATTTTCCCAAAGATTGTGGTAGCTTTCCTGCCATGCGCGATTTTCAACTTCAGTTTGACCCTCATATTAAAGAAGCTACTTGGCAGGCATTGGTTCATGGAGACCGCGTTCGTATTCAAAATAATATTTATGTGGAAGCCATTCGAAACGAGCATATTAAGGTTGCTCCCGAGTTCTCCAAAAGTTTGAGTTTCAAAATCATGGAATCAAAACAAAAACTAAAGCGGGAATTTCTTCATTTGAAGGGAGATGAAATTAAAAATCTTATTGCCGTGCGTGGAAAAGAAGCACTAATGGATAAGGTGCATACCAATATCCTATCCTACTCCGGAGACACCCCTGTGGACGATTATTCCAAATGGGACTATAGCAATATTCTAATCCACGAGGCAACTTTCCTTCAAGATGAAGAAGGCACCACCGTGACCTCTAAAGGAAATAAACACAGCACTTTGGAGGAAGTATTGAAAATGGCTTCGGAAATTACGCTAAACCGACTGATCTTAAGTCATTTTTCTTCGCGCTATGATAGGGAAACCATCACGAATCGCGTTCAAAAATTATGTGCCTTTTATGGCCTTAAAATTCCCGTCAATGTTATTTATCCCGGGCAAATCCATCGGGATATTCTGAATAGCAATCCTGTTTACGAACCCTAATAATATTCTTATTTTGCCTGCAATGCTTCTCTTTGAAAATGCAGGCCTTCAAATCCTGTTTTCATAAAATTTCGGATGTTCTGATGTCCTGTGCCTTGAGGATCGTTCAAGACCTCATCAAAATAAAATTTTCCAAAGCAAGCCAAGGTCTCTTCTTGGGTAAAACCTTGTTTCTGAGCAAAAGCCAAGAGTTTACAGGAACCCAAATTTTGATCGGCTCCATTTTCCAATTCCCCATTCCTAAAAGCTGTAGGGTTAAACTCATAGTTGGCTTCAATTACAGCCATAGTCTCTGAAAACTCCAGTGTTTCGGGTTTGTTTTTTACTTTGTTGATAAATTCGTTCAATGTCATTTTAGATTTCTTTTTCCTTCTACAATAATTACAATTTCTCCTTTGGGCGGTTTTTTGGTATAGTATTCCAAGACCTCTGTGGTGGTCCCTCGGATGGTTTCTTCGTACATTTTGGTCAGCTCACGGGATACGGACACCTTTCGGTCTTCCCCAAAATATTCCTTGAAGTGGCCCAAGGTTTTTACCAATTTATGGGGTGACTCGTAGAAAATCATGGTTCTCGCCTCATCCGCCAATATTTTTAACCGGGTTTGCCGTCCTTTCTTCACCGGTAAAAATCCTTCAAATACAAACTTATCATTGGGAAGGCCACTATTGACCAAAGCAGGGACAAATGCCGTTGCGCCTGGCAAACATTCTACATGGATATCCTGATCTACACAAGCTCTTGTCAATAAAAATCCAGGATCGGAAATCGCAGGTGTGCCCGCATCGGAAATCAACGCAATGGTAGCTCCAGATAATAGTCGGTTAACCACTCCTTGCACTGTTTTATGCTCATTATGCATATGATGGGATTGCATGGGGGTAGCAATGTCAAAGTGTTGTAGTAGTTTTCCACTGGTCCTTGTGTCTTCGGCCAAAATCAAATCGACATCTTTTAATACTTGAATCGCCCTAATGGTGATGTCCTCTAGATTTCCAATGGGCGTAGGAACAATATATAGTTTCCCCATAAATGATTAAGGTCTTACGGTTTTACCGGCAATATAGGATAAGGCCAACCCGATAAAGGCAATTACGGAGAAGAGTTCCCCTCCATCTTTGGCTACGATATGTGCTGTAAATGCCAGAACAATATCAAAAAAGAAACCTGCATAAGCCCACTCTTTTAAGGATTTGGAGAAATTTCCCCAAATAGCGACCAATCCCAAAATTTTTGCGATAGCCAAGGGGTATACCAAATAGGTGGGATAATCCAATTTATCGAAAAAGCCCTGTACCATCTCGTAATTCCTCAAATACATTTGTATGGAAAATAACATGACTCCCGTTAAAAGCGTCATTCCAACCCAGTAGATTATCTTTTTAGCCATCGGTATCTCTTTTTTGTGGTCCAATACAAAATTACGCTATTCAAACTAAGGATTTTATAGAAATACGTTCCAGCCATAAAAAAAGACCCGAATTACATTACGGGTCTATCTTTTTTAGGGTAGCTATGGAATTTAGGAAAACTTACGTTGAATCAAAGCCATAAAGCGGGATTCATACTCTTCCTTCCCCGTCCAATTATTGTAATCGGGCTTTATCATATTGGTGATAAAAGCAACGGAGCGTTCTTCCGTATCAATGGTACTCAATTGGGAAATCACTCTGTTATAGTCTTCCGTACTGTTATTAAAAAGATGTTTTACAAAGGCAAGACGATCATTGAGATCCACCTTTATTTCTTTGGAGGTCAACCGATCGTTAAGTGACTGGGGTTGCTCTTGCTTTTCCGAAATTTCTGGAGTAACCACTTCTTTATCCTCTTTAATAACACTAGGTTTTGCCATAAACTCGGCAAATACATTTCCGGCCTCGTTACTCAAAGGCATTTCAGAAACCATATCCTTAATGGTATCTATTCCCGGAGTTATAATGTCTTCTTCATGTGGGTTGGTCTCCGGAACAGAAGTATTTTCATTCATTACGGCGTTCGCCAATTTTTCAAACTTGGACGCAATGGCATTCTTGGACACATCGATTTCAATATCCTTCAAATTTTTATCAATAAATCTGAGTACTGCCAATTTCTCGTACAATCCCTTTGCCTTTTCGTATAAATCGTCTATATCGTTCAGCTCTCTGGAGGTGATAATGTCCGTACACAAACGGATCAATTCATCCTGTAATTTAATCTTCATTATTTTTTATCCTTTATTGCCCTACAAAAAATGTTTGCCGCAATCGCACCCTTCAAAAATACGATAATTCTGCGGTCTTATAAGTTCGGTAAAATTAGGCAGATTTGTATATCTTTTAGGAATACTTTAGTACTTCCTATGTATAAGAACGAAAAAGACATTATTTTCGTCTAAAATTACAAAATGTTTCTCGAAAATACCGTTAACCCACAAGAACAGTTTGGCTGGATAGAAGTTATCTGCGGTTCTATGTTCTCCGGTAAGACCGAAGAACTTATCCGCAGGCTAAAGCGAGCGCAATTTGCCAAACAGAAAGTGGAGATCTTTAAGCCTATTGTAGATACCCGGTATCATGAAGAAATGGTGGTATCGCACGATGCCAATGAGATCCGTTCCACTCCGGTACCGGCAGCGGCCAACATTCGCTTATTGGCCGATGATTGTGATGTTGTGGGCATTGATGAGGCACAATTTTTTGATGATGAGATCATTTCTGTCTGCAATGACCTGGCCAATAGAGGGATTCGTGTGGTGGTTGCCGGTCTGGATATGGACTTTAAGGGAAACCCCTTTGGGCCAATGCCCGCATTGATGGCTACCGCCGAATACGTTACTAAAGTACATGCGATCTGTACGCGCACTGGAAATCTTGCCAGTTATAGTTATCGGAAATCCAATGATGATAATCTTGTGCTCTTGGGGGAGACAGAGGAATACGAGCCTTTGAGCAGAGCGGCCTTTTACAAGGCACGCTTAAAAGAAAAAGTGAACAAAATGGATGTAGAATCCGAAGAGGTATCCAAAGATAAAGAGCTTCCCGATGCATAAGGCCCAAGAGACCGTTTTAGTCATTGATATGGATGCCTTAGCGCACAATTATCGCTATTTGAAATCGAAATTAAAAGAAGGCACCAAGTTCTTAGGAGTGGTAAAGGCCTTCGCCTATGGTAGTGATATGGCAAGAATTGCCAAAGAATTACAGGAACTGGGCGTAGATTACCTTGCTGTTGCCTATGTGCGTGAAGGCGTTCTGTTACGTAAAGCCGGGATTACACTTCCTATTCTGGTATTGCATCCGCAACCTACAAATTTTGAGTTGCTCATTGCACATCGATTGGAGCCCAGTCTCTATTCGCCAAAAATTTTAAAATTGTTTCTGCAAAAAGCCAAGGCATTTCAATTAGAAGCCTATCCCGTTCATTTGAAATTCAATACCGGTTTAAATCGACTGGGATTTTGGGAAAATGATGTAGATTATATTGTTTCACAACTGGAAGGAGATACTTCTCTTGATATTCGATCCATATTCTCCCACTTAGCTGCTTCCGAAGATGCTAATGAAGAGGCGTTTACAAAAACACAGCTACGGAACTTCCATAAGATCAGCGCCGAAGTGGATGCCAAAATAACTTCGGATTGCTTTAAACATTTATTGAATACCTCTGGAATCTTGAATTATCCGGAAGCCCAATGGGATATGGTGCGCAGTGGAATAGGCTTATATGGTTTTGGAAATTCTCCCATGGAAGATGCTCAGCTGAAACCCGTTGTTGCCCTAAAAACCGTTATCTCACAGATACATATGATCGAACCTGGTGAAACCGTGGGGTATAACCGCGCTTTTGTTTCGGAAGGATATCGCAAGACGGCCACGCTACCCTTAGGGCACGCGGATGGTATAGGGAGGCATTTTGGCAACGGAAAAGCATTTGTCAGCGTGCAGGGAACGCTGGCTCCTATAATAGGAAACGTATGCATGGATATGATCATGATCGATATCACGAGCCTCCAATGTAAGGAAGGAGATGAAGTTATTGTTTTTGGAACACATCCTACCGCCGATCAGTTTGCTGCTTATGGCGGTACCATTTCCTATGAACTCCTCACGGGTATTTCCCAGCGCATACAACGTGTTTTTATTGGTGGAACAGCAGAAAATTAACATTTTTTTAGGGATCTATTTTTTTGACTATCTTGCGTACACTATAAATAATTAACTAAAAAACACTAAAAGATGTTAAAAGAATTCAAGAATTTTATCATGACAGGCAATGTGATTGATTTTGCCGTTGCCGTAATTATGGCAGGAGCCCTTGGTGCGGTTATCAAAGGGTTTGTGGATAATATTGCGATGCCTTTTGTAGGTTACTTTACGGGAGGAATAGATTTTGCCGACCTTCATGTTGCCATGGACGGTAATAGTTATGAGACTTTGGCCGCAGCTAAAGAGGCCGGTGGAGCTGTAATTGCGTATGGTCTTTGGATAAACACCATTATTAATTTGATTATTGTAGGTTTTGTCATGTTTATGATTGTCAAGGCCTATAACAAGACGAAAAAGCCTGTAGAAGAAGCGCCAGCAGAACCTGCAGGTCCTACTCAAGAGGAATTATTGGCAGAAATAAGAGATTTATTGAGTAAAAAATAATACGCTTAGGTCTTTGAGATCTACCGCTACATTACACGAATAACCAACTAAAAGCCGTTGGTGCTATTACGCGAATAGCATTGACGGTTTTTTCTTTAGTATTTTTATTTGTTACAAATAAAACATTTTGTTATATTTTAATTATTCTTTTTAAAACTTCTTGTACCCTTCCCTAGATTGCCTAAATTTGTGCTCTAAAATTAAAATAAAATGAAAGTTGCAGTTGTTGGTGCCACAGGCATGGTAGGTGAAGTAATGCTGAAAGTATTGGCTGAACGAAATTTTCCGATTACGGAATTATTATTAGTAGCCTCAGAACGATCTGTAGGAAAGAAATTAGCGTACAAAGGAGAGGAACATACCATTATTGGTTTGGAAACGGCCGTAGCCGAAAGACCGGATATTGCCATTTTTTCTGCTGGAGGCAGTGCCTCTTTGGAGTGGGCACCAAAATTTGCAGAAGTAGGGACTACCGTTGTAGACAACTCTTCGGCCTGGCGTATGGATCCCACAAAAAAATTAGTGGTTCCTGAAATCAATGCTTCTTCCTTATCCAAAGAAGATAAAATTATAGCCAATCCCAATTGTTCTACGATTCAATTGGTTATGGTACTGGCACCCTTGCACGAAAAATATCAGATGAAACGTGTAGTCATCTCTACCTATCAATCGGTTTCCGGGACCGGTGTAAAGGCGGTACGTCAATTGGAGAATGAAATTGCAGGAGTCCAAGGAGAAATGGCATATCCTTATCCCATTAGTCGAAATGCATTACCGCATTGTGATGTTTTTATGGAAAATGGGTACACCAAAGAAGAAATGAAATTGGCCAGGGAACCTCAAAAAATATTGGATGACAGAACCTTTGCCGTAAGCGCCACTGCAGTTCGAATTCCTACGGCCGGAGGGCACTCTGAGGCTGTAAATATTGAATTTGAGAACGATTTTGATCTAGCCGAGGTTCGAAAAATATTAAATGAAACCCCAGGAGTCGTTGTGCAGGATAATCCGGATACCAATACCTATCCTATGCCCATTTACGCACACGATAAAGATGATGTGTTTGTTGGACGTATCCGTAGGGACGAATCCCAACGAAACACCTTAAACCTCTGGATCGTTTCCGATAATCTGAGAAAAGGTGCCGCTACCAATGCCGTTCAAATTGCAGAATACCTGGTTGCAAACAGTTTAGTGGCTTCATAACCTATTCACTTCACAAGTATAATGAAGTGTTAAAACCTTCAAAACAAGTTTGTTTTGAAGGTTTTTTGGTATTTTTAGGGTCGACTAATTATATCAAAAAATGAAAAAAATAACCCTAATGCCACTGGCCGCTCTATTCATAGTTGCCTGTGAGCAAGCACCAAAAAAAGAAACGATTGCAGTGAACTACCCTACGACGCAAAAGGTGGATACCGTGGACACCTATTTCGGAACCGAAGTGAAAGACCCTTATAGATGGTTGGAAGACGATATGAGCGACGAAACCGGAGAATGGGTAAAAACTCAAAACAAAACCACTTTTGGGTATTTGGATAACATTCCTTATCGGGAAGATTTAAAAAATCGTCTAGAAAAGTTATTGAATTATGAGAAATTAGGTTCTCCTTTTGAAGAAGGAGATTATACTTATTTTTATAAGAATGATGGGCTACAAAATCAATATGTCGTTTATCGTAGAAAAGGAGACGAAGAAGCTGCCGTATTCTTAGATCCCAATACATTTTCTGATGACGGTACCACTTCATTAGCTGGGCTTAGTTTTTCCAAAAATGGCAATCTAGTAGCTTATTCTATTTCTGAAGGAGGAAGCGATTGGCGTAAAGTCATTGTGAAGAATGCCGAGACAATGGAAATCGTTGAAGATACTTTGGTTGATGTAAAATTCAGTGGTGTTTCTTGGAAAGGAAATGAAGGCTTTTACTATTCCAGTTATGACAAACCTAAAGGAAGTGAGCTTTCTGCAAAGACGGATCAGCACAAATTGTACTATCATAAATTAGGGACCGCTCAAAAAGATGATGCTCTTATCTTTGGTGGTATTCCTGCGGAAAAACATCGTTATGTGGGTGGTCGTGTTACCGAAGATGATCGTTATTTAATGATATCAGCATCTGTTTCCACTTCTGGAAACAAGCTTTTCTTAAAAGACCTTACGAAGCCCAATAGTAAATTGATCACTGTTTTAGACCATACTGATTCCGATAGCTATATTATTGAGAATGTAGGTTCCAAACTCTATATTGTGACCAATATGAATGCACCTAACCAAAAAATCGTAACGGTAGATGCAGCGAACCCTACTCCTGAAAATTGGGTGGATTTTATTCCTGAAACCGAAAATGTCCTTACGACAGGTACAGGTGGAGGCTATTTCTTCACGGAATATATGGTGGATGCCATTTCCAAAGTATTGCAATATGATTATGATGGAAATTTGATACGCGAAGTAAAACTTCCCGGAGTTGGAAGTGCTGGAGGTTTTGGCGGTAAAAAAGAGAAAAAAGAGTTCTATTTCTCTTTTACGAATTACAATACTCCCGGAACTACCTACAAATATAATGTGGAAACTGGAGACTATGAGGAATACTGGAAGCCAGAAATCGACTTCAATCCAGAAGAGTATGAATCCAATCAAGTATTCTATACCTCAAAAGATGGCACAAAAGTTCCTATGATCATTACGCATAAAAAAGGATTGAAAATGGATGGTACCAATCCCACAATTCTATATGGATATGGTGGTTTTGATATTAGTTTAACGCCTTCTTTTAGTACCATCAATGCGGTATGGATGGAACAGGGCGGTATTTATGCCGTAGCCAATCTTAGAGGTGGTGGCGAATATGGGAAAAAATGGCATGACGCTGGAACAAAAATGAACAAGCAAAATGTTTTTGACGATTTTATTGCAGCAGGAGAATATTTGATTAAAAAGAACTATACTTCATCAGATTATTTGGCCATTCGCGGAGGATCTAATGGAGGACTGCTTGTAGGAGCAACCATGACACAGCGTCCTGATCTAATGAAAGTGGCACTTCCTGCCGTAGGTGTTTTGGATATGTTGCGTTATCATACTTTTACCGCAGGTGCCGGATGGGCCTATGACTATGGAACGTCGGAAGAAAGCAAGGAAATGTTTGAGTACATCAAAGGATATTCTCCTGTACATAATGTCAAAGAAGGCGTTGAATATCCCGCTACGCTGGTCACTACTGGAGATCATGACGATCGGGTGGTACCCGCACATAGCTTTAAATTTGCTGCAGAGCTTCAGGCAAAGCAGGCTGGGGACAATCCTACCTTGATCCGTATAGAAACCAATGCGGGACATGGTGCTGGTACACCTATCAGCAAAACTATTGAGCAAGCTGCCGATATTTATGGCTTTACCCTATATAACATGGGCTTTACAGACTTGCCCAATAAAGCAGTATTAAAAGAATTTAAAGAGTAAAAATCAATATTTAGTTCAAAAATCCGTTTCTATCTAGAGACGGATTTTTTTATGCCCCATTTCATTTAATTAGAACGTTATGCTCATAGTTTCGGATCTTACCTTTGCTTATGATAAGAAAATCATCCTGGAAGAAATTAATTTCCAAGTAAAGCAAGGAGAGCACGTCTCCCTTCTAGGAGAAAGTGGTTGCGGCAAAAGTACCTTGCTAAAGATTGTTTATGGCCTTTTACAGCTCAAAGTGGGTACAGTTTTCTGGAAAGACACCCAAGTTCTGGGTCCCTTGTACAATTTAGTTCCCGGAGAGCCTTATATGAAATACCTTAGTCAGGACTTTGATTTAATGCCGTTCACTACGGTAGCGGAAAATATCAGTCAGTACCTTTCTGTTTTTGAACCAGAAGAATTAAAGGAACGCACCAACGAGCTTTTGGAGATGATCGAGATGAAAGAGTATGCCAAGCGAAAGGTAAAAAAACTGAGCGGAGGACAACAACAACGGGTTGCCTTGGCCAGAGTATTGGCCCAAGAACCAGAAGTTCTGCTTTTGGACGAACCCTTCAGTCATATTGATAATTTTCAAAAAAACAGTTTGCGCAGAAAATTGTTTGATTATCTAAAAAAACAAAAAATTACTTGTTTAACCGCAACGCATGACCACAATGATGTTCTTCCCTTTGCCGACCGGGTGATTGTACTTAAAGGAAAGCAAATTATTGCCAATGAGGCTACATTAACGCTCTACAAAAACCCCAAAAGCCTCTATATTGCCTCCTTATTTGGTGATGCCAACAAAATTCCAGTGAATATCATTAAGTCCTATGCCGATACCAAAAGAAACATTATTGTATATGCGCATGAGTTTAAGGTCTCTCAGAATTCCGGACTCCCGGTAAAAATACATCAGTGCTATCCCATGGGCAGTCATTATATGGGTGTTGGCATTGCAGAGGATGGGCTCGAAGTGTATTTTCATACCGAAAAACCCTTGGAATCCGAGAAAGAAGTATTTCTGAATATCGCTATCGAAACCTTAAATCAACGGTTGCTGCACAACTGACATTGGAAACCGCACCCTTTTCCCAACCTTAGTTTCTACTCCTTTATCCTAAAATAAACCGCTTTCAACCTTTTTTGCTTTTTCGGTATGCTTTTTTGATGGATTTTGACCTTTCAAACATCAAAAATCATACAGTCATGATAACCTTAGTCAGAAAAACCATGCTTCTTATCATTGTTTTAATTGGGGTGTTCTTTCCCCACCAAAACAGTGCACAACAACTAAAAAAGAAAACTGCACTTAAAAATCTTGTTGGAAATGAAATCCATATAGATTCCATAAATGCATATCTGGAACGGCAGATGAAGACGCATAATGTTCCTGGAGTCTCAATTGCTATTATAAATGATGGACAGCCGGTATTCCATACCGTCAAGGGCTATGCCAATCTTGAAAACAAAAAGCCGATAACGGCCCATAGTATCTTTGAAGGAGCCTCTCTTTCCAAACCTTTGTTTGCCTATTTTGTGATGGGGTTTGTGGAAGACGGTCTACTAAATTTAGATACTCCTTTGCATACCTATATGCCCTACCCCGCTATTGCCCATGACGAACGCTATAAAAAAATAACGGCCAGAATGGTACTCTCCCATACCACAGGCTTTCCTAACTGGAGATCTGATTATAAGGAAAATAAATTGTTTATTGCCTTTGAACCTGGAAGTTCGTATCAATATTCGGGTGAAGGCTATCAATATTTGGCAAAGGTATTGGCCCACCTCCTTAAAACCGATGATCAAGGTTTGGAAAGAATCTACCAAAAAAAAGTAGCGAACCCCTTGAAGTTGGCTATTACTAAATTTGTACAAGATCAAAGCAATCTTCAGAACAAGGTTAAGGGCTATAAGGACAGTAAACATGTCTCGGGCAATGATGACCCCAAGGTTTTTGGGGCCGCATTTTCCATTCATTCCGAGGCCTTGGATTTTTCCAAATGGATTATTGCACTAATGGAACAAAAAGGCTTATCCCAAAAGAGTTTTGAGCAATTATTTGAAACCCAAGTAGTGCTTCCCGAAGACCATCCTCAACGGCAAACTGGCATTACGGATTGGACTTTGGGATTCGCCAAAGCCACGCTTCCTTTTGGTACCGCGTATGGTCATGGGGGCAACAATTATGGGTATACCAGTCTTTTTGTAGTACAGCCAGAAAGCAAGTGGGGTTTTGTTATTTTTACCAATGCCGATCAATCGTCCTTACCTTTAGAATTGCTGCAATATCTTATGCAGTAGGGGAAATATAATCGGAAGGAGTGCATATATGGTTTAAATTAGAGCAATGAGAAGCTTTACATTCAATAAATCCGATTACAAATTTATAGGGGCATTCGTCTTGGCGGCGACCATTTGGCTCTTTATAAAGTTCTACCTCCAAGGATACAATGTTAGGGGTTTTCTTATCGATATTCCCGCTGCCCTGATCAAAAGCCTATCCCTTCTTTTTATCTTTCGATGGTTGATCGACAAGTACATTATTCGCAAGAAAAATTATTGGGCGTTTTTTATTTTGGGTTTCCTTATCATGGAACTTATTGGATTTTTGGACTTTTTAAGGGATTTCGGCTGGCAACAGCAAATTCCTCTCAGCCAATTTCCAAAAGTTTCCTTCATCATTGTTCATAGTTTTTACTTCTCGGGAACCGAACTTGCCTTTCCGCTGATTCTTCTTATTGGAAAAAAATACTTTGAATATATCCTAAAAAGCGAACAAATAGCACGGACCCAGAGAGATCTTGAACTTAAGGTGTTACGATCACAATACGACCCCCACTTTTTATACAATAGTTTAAATACCATAGATGCTCTTGTGGAGTATTCCCCAAAAGAAAAGGTAAAAGAATATATTGCTCACTTAGCCGGACTCTACCGACATTTGATCCATACCAAAGATGAGGATATTGTTCCTCTTGAAAACGAAATGGAATTGGCTCACAATTATTTTTACCTCATAGAAACACGCTTTGAAAGGGATTATAGTTTCCATATTATCGAAAAGGAAGTGCCGCAAGCCAATTACCTTCCCAATGGTGCACTACTAACGGTATTGGAGAATGTCGTAAAACACAATAGTGCCAAAGAAGGAAAAACCATTGAAACACAAATTTTTATTGAAAAAGAACAAATAACCGTACGTAACACAAAAAATAGAATCAAACAAAAGGGTGCTTCCTCTGGCACTGGCCTCAACAATCTCCGAAAACGCTATGAATTACTGAGTAGTCGGGAAATCAGGATAGAGGATAACAGCCAAAGCTTTGCCATTCACTTGCCTTTATTAAAGTTAATTTCCTAACCTCAAAAGCATGCATATCCTTATACTTGAAGATGAAATTCCCGCCTACAAGAAATTAGTTGCCCAACTCCGTACATTTTTTGGTCCTTCCATCACTTGGGATAATGTCAGAACAGTTAAAGAGGGGGTTGAAAAATTGACACATGGTGTCAAATACGATTTAATCTTATCTGACATCAAGTTATTGGATGGTCTTGCCTTTGAAGTTTTTCAAAAAGTAACGATACAGGCCCCCATCATATTCTGTACGGCCTATGATGAGCATTTGCTTGAAGCCTTCCGAACCAATGGCATTGCTTATATTTTAAAGCCTTATTCCCAAAGCGACTTGTATGCCGCTCTAGAAAAATACACCAAGCTCTTCGGCCCAATTTCTTATGAAAAAGAACTCTTTTTTCAGTTGAAAGAAGTGCTGGAAGGTCAAGAAAAAAATTATAAAAAAAGGTTTGCCATCAAGAAGCCCGATGGGATAAAACTATTGGATGCACTGGACATTTCCATTATCAACGCCAAAGGAGATTTTTGCACGGCCTATGATGTCCATGGAAAGCTACACACCCTATCTAAACCTATGAGTGCATTACAAGAAGTTTTGGACCCCCAGCATTTTTTTAGAATCAATCGGAGTCAAATGGTGAACATCAAACATCTTCAGAAAATTGAACCCTATTCCAAGAACAGGCTATCACTGCGTCTTTTAGGACTGACCGATACCGTTATTACCAGCTCTTCGGTAACCAGTGCGTTTCGAAAATGGTTGGAACAATAAGTTTTACTGAATATCCAGAATCCGAATCTCTTTTCCCCTAAAAACAATGGTATCTCCAATAGCTTTTCCCAGAAGCAATTTTCCTATAGGGGTTTGGGCAGATATGCAGTAGACCCTTTCCGCTCCATACGTATATTCCCCTGCTGAAATAGCCAAAAAATAAAATCCTTCCGAGCACTTTACCAAACTGCCCAGTCCTATGCTTTCTGCGGAGCGTTCCTTTGGAACTTTCGCTAAAAGAGATTTCATTTTTTCTGCTTCGGCCAATTGCTGCCCTGCCTTTTCACGTTCCAACTGCAGCATTGCCCTACCTGTTTCATGTTTATCCCCAGCACTACTCTTGGTTTCTGAGGTCAAAGCAGTTGCCACATCGGCAATAGTCTGCTGAATGCGTGTTATCCTAGCGTTTACAAAGTCCTGACAAAATGCATAGAGCAGTTCTTTTTCCATGTTTCCTTCCTATTCGAATACCAAACTGAAGACCGTGACTTTATGCGGTACCGACATCACTTTTAAATTTCCGCCATGCAATCGTAAAATTTGTTTGGAAAGGCTCAATCCAATCCCTGTACCGGTGTTCTTCGTTGTAAAAAATGGCACAAAGACCTCATCGATCAGTTCTTCCGGTATTCCCGGGCCGTTATCCCAAACCTCAATATATTTTTTGCCTTTCTTGCTAATTCCCGCTGAAATTTTTATGGTACCTTCTCCTTTTTCCAACAGGGATTGCAATGCATTTTTTGTGAGGTTTAAAAGTACTTGTGCAATTTGTTTTTCATCGATATACACTTCCAAATCCTCAGGGTAAACGTCTACTTCAAAACTAATCTTATCCATGGTGGTATCCTGTACCATCAAGACCTTAACCCTGTCCAAAAGCTTTTGGGCAGAAACCAAGGTTTTATCTGGTGCGGGCACACTGAGAAAACTACGATACGATTCTACAAAACTCATCAAGTCGTTCCCCTGTTCTTTGATCACTTCCATTCCTTTGGTCGCATTGATCATTTGTTCCTCGGTAAGTTGCTCTATGGAAATAGGAGCTTCCCCTTGTTTAAAAAACTTAAGAATAGATTCGGAAATAGAGGTTATTGGAGCCACGGTATTCATAATTTCATGGGTCAAAACTCGAATTAAACGCACCCAGGAATCCGTTTCCTTTTCGTCCAATTCTTTATGGATATCCTGAATTACCACAAGCATCAGTGCTTGCTTTTCAAAGTTTATGGCCGTAGACTTTATGGCCAATTGAATTTTATCCCTTTCGTTGACCAATTCAAATAATTTTTGATCAAAAGGTTTCAATTCCTCAAACAAATCATACAGTTTCTCATCTATTTGAGCCAACTGCTTAATATGATTTAAAGGTCTATGGTTAAGCAAGCGTTCTACCGTAGGATTGGCAAAAAGAATATGTCCTTTGTCATTATAGGTAAGGATTCCAATATTGGCCTGCTTTAAGATTTCCTGATAATATTGCTCTTGGGTTTGCAGCTTTAAGTGTACTTCCTGAATCAATCCATTGACCCTATTTAAACTTTGATTCAATTCCTTAAAAGACTTTATGGAAACCTTTTCGGGAAATCGCAATGTAAAATCCTCATTCCGGATGGCATTAAAGAAATACGCAATTTTACGATTGGTACTGTTTATGTACAGGATTAAAGCATAGGTTTGAGCTACAAGCAAAAAGCTTAAAAAAGCAAAGAGAAAATAGGAAGTGTCTACATAAGCAAAGGCCAACCCAATGGCTGTAAAACTCATAAAAAGTACCCTAACAATAAGTTGTACATAAAAATCCCTACTGGCCATTCCTGTTATTTTTTGATAAGGTCAATGCGCTCTGAGTTTGCCTTCCCTTGTACAATAATACATTTAATCCATTAAAAGTCCAGTATTCACTTTTTGCTTTTTTTCATCTTATTGTATAATGTTTGCCTGGAAATTCCCAATTGGTTTGCCGCTGCACTATAATTGCCATCGTGTTTCTGCAAAGCTTCATTGATCATCTTTTGCTCCATTTCATCCAAAGTGGCCGTACTATTTTCAAAAGAAGGCATGGATTTGGAGTTCAATAGAAAATCTTGTGGTTTTAAAATAGATCCTTCACTCAGGATTACTGTTCGTTCCAGCGTATGTTGCAACTCCCTTACGTTACCCGGCCAATGATAGGCCATTAATTTTTCCTGGGCCGCCTGATTGATTCGCAGACCAGGTTTATCATATTTATGGGCAAACTTCTTGAGGAAGAAATCGGATAAAACAAGAACATCCCCATCACGTTCCCGCAATGGAGGCACTTCTATATGTATGGTATTGATACGATAAAGCAAATCTTCCCGAAACAACCCGTCTGCAACCATTTTTTCTAAATTGCAATTGGTAGCACAGACCAAGCGTATGTCTATGGGAATATTCTTGTTAGAGCCCACGCGGACAATAGTTCTGTTTTGAATGGCAGAGAGCAATTTTGCCTGAGTCTGAAGGGATAAGTTCCCGATCTCATCTAAAAACAAAGTTCCTTCATTGGCCGCTTCAAATTTTCCCGCCCGGTCTTCTTTGGCATCTGTAAATGCTCCTTTCAAATGACCAAACAGTTCGCTTTCAAACAAACTCTCGGCAATAGACCCCATATCTACATCAATGAATACTTCATCTTTGCGTTTGGACATTCTGTGCACTTCCCTAGCAATAAGTTCTTTTCCGGTACCATTCTCTCCTGTGATCAATACATTAACATCGGTCTTAGCCACTTTTCTAGTGAGATTTAGTACCGATAAAAGGGCTTTTGAATTTCCAATAATATAGTTCTTATCTTGATTGATGTGCTGCTTTAAATTGCTTTTGGTCTGTTTTAATTGATGGACTTCTTTCTGGGATTTTCGCAGACTATAGGCCGATTTCACCGTGGCCAACAATTTTTCATTATTCCAAGGCTTCAGAATGAAATCTGTAGCTCCTTCCTTAAGGGCCCTGACGGCCAAATCGATAGCCCCATAGGCCGTCATCATAATAACGGCAACATCTGGCGCCTTTTTCTTAATCTCTTTAAGCCAAAACAAGCCTTCGTTTCCGGTATTGACTCCTGCAGAAAAGTTCATGTCCAATAAGACCACATCGAAACTGGACAAATCTGGAAAAGAGGAGATTTGGTTTGGATTCTTAATGGTCTGAATGACTTTGTATTCAAATTGCAAGAGAATTTCCAAGGCACTCAAAACACTCTTATTATCATCTATCAGTAATAGCTTTCCATCGATCATATTCCTGGCATTTTGTGTTATGGTGATTAAAGCTACAAATCTTGTTTGGAGTTTTAAAACGAGTGTCAAATTTTTGGACAATGTTTGTATAACTATTTTACAACTCGAAACTTTTATTTTTATTTTAAAAATTTAAATACCTGATTATCAGTATTTTAAATTTATGGCATGCGTTTGGACTATAGTTTGGCATACTTATATTATCATGCCATTAAAAAATTACATTATAGTACTATTCTTTCTGATGATCTCCAAACCGATATTGGCACAGGAGCAGTGGTCCTTGGAAGAATGTGTTGCTTATGCCATTGCGCATAATCTTCAGGTTAAAGACCTTTCCTATACTACCCAATCCAACAAAGAAACCTATAAGCAGTCTATCCGAGATGTATTACCTAGGGTGAGTGCAGATTCGGATTATCTCATTCGTTTTGGACGATCGGTGGATCCCAATGACAATAGTATTGTCAATACCGATTTTTTCTCTAACAATTACTCCTTGGGAGCCTCCTTGGATATTTTTCAGGGCTTTCAAAAAATAAATAGCATCAAAGCTTCTAAATTTCTATACAAAGCCACCAAAGAAGAAGCTTTGCAGGAAAAATATTTACTGGCTTTTAGGGTCATGCAAGCTTTTTACGACATACAGTTTGCCGAAGGTCTGTTGGCCATTTCCAAAGAACAACAGCAAGTTTCACAAGCTAACTATGATCTTGTTAAAAAGCAGATCGACCTTGGTGTAAAGGCCGGAGCAGATCTATATGAGGCCGAATCACTTTTGTTAAGCGATAAATTAACGGTAACCCAAAGCAAAAACCAGTTGATCGCTGCCAAGCTTTCTTTAATTCAAGAAATGAATCTAGAAAACGCCACTGATATTTCCATTAGGGCCTCGCTTCCTGAAAAAACAGACGATAACATCGCTGTGGAATCGGGAGCCATTTTTTCTAAAGCCCAAGAATTTTTGCCTATCTTAAAAGCAAGGGAACTTCAAGTCAAAGCTGCCAAAAAACAGGTGGCCGTAGCTAGGGGAGCTTTATATCCTTCTTTATCTTTAGGCGGTGACATTGGAACAGGTTTTTTTGAAACTACCGTAGATGAAAGTGGGGAAACCATCCCTTTTAGAGATCAATTTCGGGACAACACCTTTCGGCGTATAGGCTTTTTCTTATCTGTTCCTATAAGCAACGGTTGGTCCAGACGCTCTGCCGTAAAACAACAGAAGATTGCCTATTTACGGGCGAAAAATAACTTGGAACAGCAACGACAGGAACTGTTTCAGACGATAGAACAATTGGTTCAGGAACACAATGCCCTGCAAATCGAATACGCCCAAAGTTTACAGAAAGTAGAAGCACAACAATTGTCATTTACCATAGCTCAAAAGCGCTATGAAAAAGGATTGATCAATGCTTTAGATCTTTTTACGGCAAAAAATTTATTTGCCAGTGCCCAGAACGAAAATCTCTTGGTCCGTTTACGGTCCGAAGTCAATAAGAGTACTTTGGATTTTTACAACGGCCTACCTATTTTTAACATAAATGCAAAATAATTAGAATGGATATTCAACTCGAAAAGAAAAAAGGAATACGACCAAAACATATAGGGTATATTGCGCTTGGACTACTCGTGGCCTTTGCCGTCTACCAATTTATTTTTACGACTTCCGTAGCCACCTTCCGTACGGATAAGGATAAATTGTCCATCAACCAGACCCTACAAGGAAAGTTTGATGACTATATTACTATCAATGGCAACGTAGCTCCAATTTCCACCATTTATATGGATGCCTATGAAGGGGGTCGCGTCAGCGAAAAACTGATCGAAGAAGGTGCCATGATCAAAAAGGGGGATATTATCCTAAAGCTGGAAAACAGTGGTCTTTACGAACAAATTTTAGCCAGTGAGAGCAACTTGGCCCTAAAACAGAATGATCTACGGTCCACAAAACTCACCTTTGATTCTAGGCAGGTAGAAGGCAGAAAGGATTTGGTGAATTCGCAATACGAAGTGCAAAGACTGAAAAGAAATTACCAGCAGAACGAGGCCTTGTACAATGATGAGTTGATCTCTAAGGAGGAATACCTCCTGTCTAAAGAAAACTACGAGTTGGCCCAAAAGCAATATGAGATCATTAAGCTCCAAACCGAGCAAGACAATGCCCTTCGCGGTACTTCCCTCGCAGGATTGGATACCGACCTGAATAGAATGCAGAAAACCTTGTCCATGGTCTATGAACGTTTGGACCACCTCAATGTACGGGCCCCGGCCGATGGGCAATTGGGATTCCTGGATGCCGAAATTGGTCAAAATATCTCACAAGGACAGCGGATAGGACAGGTCAATGTGTTGACCGATTACAAGATCGAAGCAGATATCGATGAGCACTATATTGATCGGGTAAAACGCGATTTGATCGCCAATCTGGAACGAAACGGCACCGAATACGCCCTGCGTTTGCGAAAAGTGTATCCAGAAGTGAGAAACGGAAGATTTCAGGTAGATCTTGTCTTCTCGGAGGAAAAGCCCGAAACTATACGAACAGGCCAAAGTTATAACATAAAATTACAGCTCGGGGCTTCTAGCGAGGCGCTCTTATTACCCAAGGGCAGTTTTTTTAGCAGTACTGGTGGGCAATGGGTCTTTGTTGTTGAGCCCAATGGAGGCTATGCCACCAAACGAAACATACGGATCGGAAAACAGAACTCTAAATACTTTGAAGTCTTAGAAGGCTTGGAACCTGGAGAACAGGTCATCACTTCGGGATACGACAGTTTTGGGGATGCCGAGAAAATTGTATTAAAATAGTTTCAGCTAACACCACTGCCCGTTAGGGTATTAGAAAGGAAGTTCCTAGTAAAAACAATTAAAATAACCATGAAGAAATGATACAGATAGCAAATTTAAAGAAGAGTTTTAAAACCGAAGAGGTAGAAACCTTAGCGTTGAACAATGTAAATTTAAATGTGGCCCAAGGAGAATTTGCGGCTATTATGGGACCATCGGGTTGTGGTAAATCTACTTTGTTGAATATTATTGGAATGTTAGATAATCCTACCGAAGGCAGCTATCAATTTGGGGGTCATGAGGTAGGTGGTTTAAAAGAAAGTCAACGCACGCAGTTGCGAAAGGGCAACCTTGGTTTTGTATTTCAAAGTTTTAACCTTATTGATGAGCTTACCGTTTTTGAAAATGTGGAACTTCCATTGATCTATCTCAAAATGAACAAAACGGAACGCAGGGATAAAGTCCGCAAAGTTTTGGAACGAATGAAAATTGCCCATCGGGAAAAGCACTTTCCACAACAGTTATCTGGAGGTCAGCAACAAAGGGTAGCCATTTCCAGGGCGGTGGTTACAGAGCCAAAATTAATTCTTGCCGATGAGCCAACTGGGAACTTGGATTCCAAAAATGGTATTGAAGTCATGAATTTATTAACCGAACTCAATCAAGAAGGAACTACCATTGTCATGGTAACACACTCCGATCGCGATTCCCATTATGCACATAGAGTCATCAACTTATTTGATGGGCAAATCGTTACGGAGAGTCAAAACAGGGCTTTAGGAGCCATGATCTAAAAATTAATCAGAGTTTATTCATCAATCAAAATCAACATCAAAAGAGAACAGTTATGTTTAAAAATTATCTAAAAATCGCTTGGCGCAACCTCCTAAAAAATAAAGGATACACGGCAATAAACATTGTGGGGCTGTCCGTAGGGGTTTGCTGTTTTCTATTGATATCGCTCTTCGTGAAAAACGAATTTAGTTATGACAAGTTCCATTCAAAAGCAGATAGGATTTATAGAGTTTGGCAATACGAAAATTATGGTCCAAAGGAAGATTTTCTAAATACTACCACTCCTGTGTCCATGATGAAGGTGCTCAAAAGCAACTTTCCTGAAATAGAAGAAGGAAGTAGGGTATACCAATTCAACAGCCTTGTAAAACGGAATACCCTTGAATTTAATGAGTCCGTAAGGGCAGTGGATCCTTCATTCTTTCAAATGTTCGATTTTGAATTGCTGGAAGGGAATCAGGATGCTCCTTTAACCGACGTCAATTCTATTATACTGAGTACATCTGCGGCCAAAAAATACTTTGGATCGGAAAACCCTATTGGACAAAGCTTAGAACTTCAGTTCGACGAGGAATCAAGATTGCTGAAAGTTTCGGCAATTATGGCCGATCCCCCGGAAGAATCCAGTATTCAATTTAACATGTTGGTCTCTTTAGAAAATGAAACACTCTTCTTTGGGGAACGTTCATTACAAAGTTGGTTCAGTGTTGCCGTGGAATCCTATGTTTTGTTGGACTCTGAAGCATCCGCTTCTCGATTAGAAGCCAAATTCTCTACAGTTATTGAGCAGCATTTGGGCAGTAATTACCAAGAAGATACTTTTTTCCTGCATTTACAGCCCCTTACCGATATCCATCTGGATACCTCTTTGCCAGCGGGCATAGAACCCATTTCCAATCCGGTATATTCCTATGTATTGGCTTCTATTGGATTTTTGGTGCTGCTTTTGGCCTGTATCAATTTCGTGACCTTGTCCTTAGGGCGTTCTTTTTCCAGAGCTGTGGAAGTAGGGGTCCGAAAAGCGCTTGGTGCCTTCCGCAAACAGATTTTATATCAATTTTGGGGAGAGGCTTTGTTGGTTACTTTGTTGGCAGTAGTGTTGGGAATTGGATTAAGTTATTTAAGTTTAGGGGCTTTTAATCAACTTAGTGGAAAAAATCTACATCTTTCCTTAGATCTTAACTTTTTAGGAGTTACGCTTGGATTGATCATTTTCATTGCCATGATAGCCGGTATCTATCCTTCCCTTATTCTATCGAGATTTAACCCTATTGAAGTACTGGTGCGAAAAAAACTAAAGGGAGCCTCCATGGGTTTATTTGGAAAAGGCTTGATCATCACCCAATTTGCGGCATCTATAGTAATGATTATCAGTACTTTTATTATTAGTCAGCAAATTGACTTTCTTGTCAATAAGGATCTTGGGTATCAAAAGGAGGCCATTGTAGTGGTTCCCACAAATACCTCGGGAGAAGATGCCAGTACCCTTTCAAGGCTGTATCTCGCCGAGTTGGAAAAACAACCGAAAGTATTGGCTGCCTCTTCCTCTACTTTTAGTTTTATTGAAAACTCCTGGGCATGGTTAGGGTATACGGACAACCAAAATGTATACCGGGAATTTGCTTTCAATAGTGTGGATGCCGAATTTCTGAATACCCATAATATTGCAGTATCCAGCGGTAGGGGTTTTCAACAGAACAATATCAGTGATGCAGAAAATGGAGTACTGGTCAATGAGACCTTTGTACGGGAATTTGGTCTTAAAAATCCTGTTGGGACCGTACTTGAAACATTGGACGTGACCATTTTAGGCGTAGTGAAAGATTTTAATTTTCAATCCTTGAACTTTCCTATTGAACCCCTTTTGCTTGCTATGAATCTAAGGCCTGTTTTAAGCAATGTTGAAAATGCCGAATCCCAATATAGCACCCTCCCCAGAATATCTGTTCGACTGGATGCTGCAAATGTATCCAGCAGTATTGCTATGCTCAAGAAAAGCTGGGAGAATGTAAATCCTTCCCAAGAGTTCGAATATGCCTTTTTGGATGAATCCTTGACCGCGCAATACCGGACAGAGCAACGTTCCAAAACCATTGTGAATATTGCATCCATTCTTTCTATTTTCATTGCCTGTATGGGTCTCTTTGGTCTTGCTACCTTAACCGTAGCCCGAAGAACAGCGGAAATTGGGATTCGTAAGGTATTGGGGGCGGGAGTTTTGGATATTGTTGCCATGATTACCAGAGACTTTGTGAAATTGGTCTTGATCGCGGCGCTAATAGCCTTTCCTATTGCCTGGTGGGCCATGGAGCAATGGCTTCAGGACTTTGCCTATAGCATCAGCATTAGTTGGTGGATTTTTGCCTTGGCAGGAATTATTGTAGTTGGTATAACCTTATGTACCGTAGGGTTTCAATCCATCAAAGCCTCCTTGACCAATCCTGTGGATAGTTTGCGCGCAGAGTAAATAGTAACGCATATAAAATTTCCCCATGTTCGGGGAACCTAAAACATAAGAATCATGTTAAAACTAAAAAATACAAGTTTATTATTTGTCTTTGTTCTCTCCGTATTAGGATGGAACCAAAGCACCGCCCAATCCAAAACTTTTTCCGTAGACTCTTTTGAAAAAGTCATCGTAAGTCCACATATCCAAGTTACATTTCGACAAGGGGATACGGAAAAAGTAGTTATTGAAAACGCTAGTGTTTCCTTAGATAAGATCAATGTGGAAGTAGAAGGGAACACACTACGCTTGTACCTTGATGGAGCCAAGGTAATCACCAAATCCGAAAAAGTGAATAACGATCACTGGAAGGGGAAACGCTCCATATATGAGGGAACCAAAGTGAGCGCGGTGGTTACCTATAAAAAGCTAGAATCCCTATCGCTTCGCGGGGAAGAATCTTTCCTTTGCGAAAGCCCTTTGGAAGCTGAAAAATTTCGCTTAAAAATCTATGGGGAGTCCCAAGTTTACTTTAACGAAGTGGATTTTACATCTTTAACCACCACAATTTATGGGGAAAGCTATTTGGAAATTAAAAAGGGACGTATTGACCACCATAAAATTAAGGCTTATGGGGAAAGCACTATAAATACCTTGGGAGTCAACAATAAAAACACAAAGGTAACGGCTTTTGGAGAGGGAAGTTACCGTGTTAAAACCTCGAATCGTCTAAAGGTTACCGCATTTGGGGAAGCTACTGTAGCCTATGAAGGAAATCCCCAAATCAATCGGGGAATTATTCTTGGAGAGGCTACTATTCGCAAAATGCAGTAAAGTCGTGTATTTCTACTAAACCAAACAAAAAACCAATCGCCATGTTTACCAACTATTTAAAAATTGCTTGGAGAAATTTACTAAAAAACAAGGGGCATTCCACCATAAATATCGGTGGTTTGGCCCTGGGAATGGCGGTTACTATTACTATCGCTTTATGGATCAATGAGGAGCTTAGTTACAATGATTACTTTAAAAACAAGAGCAAAATAGCCCAGGTAGTACAATCCCAAACTTTCAATGGACAAACCTATACGAACGATGCTATCCCAAGGCCTTTGGAAAAGGCATTAAGGAACGATTACAATGATAATTTTGAGCATTTGATGATGGCTTCATGGACCAATGAACTTTATCTCAAATATGAGGAGACCGCTATTTCCAGACCCGGTAATTATATGCAGGAGAATGCTCCGGAACTGCTCAACCTCAACATGCTTCAGGGCGAAAAAAATGCACTGACCGAAGTTAATGTAATCATGCTTTCCAAATCTACTGCAAACGCCTTATTTGGTGAAGAAAATCCCTTGGGTAAAATTGTGCAGGTTGCCAATGAGCATCGGTTAATGGTTAGCGGTATTTATGAGGATATTCCTTCAAACAATACCTTTCACGACACCGAATACATTATCCCATGGAAGAATTACATAAAGACGTGGGAATGGGTACAAAAAAGTGCTGATGATTGGGGAAACAACTCTTTTCAGTTATTTGTTCAAATTGCCGATCATACGGGCATGCAAGGTGTTAGTGATGCCATAAAGGATGTAAAAAAACTAAGAAATGAATCCACGGTGGAATTTAACCCCCAAATGCTCTTACTTCCCATGGAAGATTGGCATTTACGCCGAAACTTCGAAAATGGAAAACAAGTAGGTGGTCGCATAAAATACGTGTGGTTATTTGGTATTATTGGTGCCTTTGTGCTCCTTTTGGCCTGTATTAATTTTATGAATCTAAGTACCGCCCGATCCGAAAAGCGCGGAAAAGAAGTAGGTATACGCAAATCCATAGGCTCACACCGATCTCAATTGATCTATCAATTTTTGAGCGAGTCTTTTCTTGTGGTACTCTTGGCCTATGGAGTTGCGCTTTTAATTGTATTCTTATCCTTGAACGGTTTTAATGCCCTAGCCCGAAAAGAAATTGTATTTCCTTGGCACAACGTCTATTTTTGGGGAGCTTCTTTGGTATTTATCCTATTTACCGCGCTATTGGCAGGGAGTTACCCTGCACTGTATTTATCCTCATTTAAGCCCATTCACGTTTTAAAAGGAACCTTCAAAGCCGGCAGGTATTCCGGTTTGCCCAGAAAAGTATTGGTAGTCGTTCAATTTACCGTCTCCGTGGCATTTATTATCGGAACCTTAATCGTATTACAACAAATTAATCACGCTAAAAATCGTCCTGTAGGTTATGATAAGGAAGGTTTGATCCAGATTCCGACATTTAGCGCGGATTTTGAAGGCAAGTACGAATTGATGCGTCAAGAGTTCATGAATTCCAATGCGATCGTTGAAATGTCTTCTTCCAGCAGTCCCGTCACCAGTATCTGGAGCAATAGAAGCGGTTACGATTGGGAAGGCAAACCAGAAGGTTTTCAGGAGGATCTGGCCTGGACCTATGTCTCTGTGGATTATGCCAAATCCCTGAATTTAAAAATTGTCCAGGGAAGGGATTTTTCACGAGAATTCCCTTCGGATTCCGGTGCTATTTTAATCAATCAAACCGCTGTAAAATATCTAGGGCTTAGTGATCCCATTGGTCTTGTTCTCAGGGATACGGACAAGGATGATCCGGCACCTCCATTGACCATTATCGGCGTCGTGGAGGATATGGTCACCCAGTCTCCCTACGAGCCTATTAAACAGGGGATTTATGCCTTTGACAGCTATGGAAATTCCAGTTACTATAATTTAAGGTTAAACCCCGATCAAAGTACCAGTAAAAGCATTGCCCAAATAGAGCGGGTGTTTAAAACACATTTTCCGGACATCCCCTTTCAATACAACTTTATTGATGAGGAATATGGTGCAAAGTTCGCTTCTGAGGAGCGAATCGGGCATTTGGCCGGAATTTTTACGGCATTGGCTATTTTAATCAGCTGTTTAGGGCTTTTTGGACTGACTTCTTTTGTTGCCGAACAACGTACCAAAGAAATTGGTGTCCGTAAGGTTTTGGGCGCAACCATATTCAATGTTTGGAATATGTTGTCCAAAGATTTTTTAAAGTTGATCATCATTTCCTGTTTTATGGCGGTACCCATTGCCTATTATGTCATGAACGGTTGGCTTCAGGAATATCCTTATCGGGTAATTTTGAAATGGTGGATTTTTGCATTGGCCCTATTGGGTGCCATGCTGGTTACCCTAATTACGGTAAGTTTTCAAGCCATTAAAGCCGCAAGGGCGAATCCTATAAAGAGTTTACGGACAGAGTGAAACCCTTGGGTATTAAACCAATAGCGCTATCCATTATTGGAACTGTATAGCAATTGGACATTTATTGTAAAATTATTTTACACTATAAACATTCTTTTTTAAAGATATTTTTTTAAATACTTGAAAATCAGATATTTAAAATTGTGGCATAAGATTAGACATTATTTTTATGTACGGGTTAATTTAAAATCCTGTCCACGATACTTATGGTAGGAATCCTGCCATGCTAACCACCAAAAATTGAACATCATGTTGAAAAATCATTTCAAAATTGCTTGGAGAAACCTTCTCAAGAACAAGGGGTATTCTATAATCAATATTGGCGGTTTGGCCATTGGCTTAGCTTGCTTTTTAATGATTGTCATGTTTATTCAAAATGAGCTCTCCTATGATCGCTATCATGAAAATAGCAATCGGGTATATCGTGTATTGCACCACTTGAATGAAAACGATTATAAAGAGGCTTGGGTTTGGGGAAATGCCCCGGTAGGGCCAGCGTTAAAGGAAGATTTTTCGGAAGTCCTTGAAACCGTACAATTCTCCGGTAGGGAAGATGTGCTGCTCACCAACGGAGACCTTACTTTTCAAGAAGGGAATTGTTTTTATGTAACCCCATCTGTTTTTGATGTTTTTACTTGGAATATGATTTCGGGCGATCCTAAAACTGCCTTGGAAGCTCCTTATTCCATTGTGCTTACGGAAAGTACTGCAAAAAAATATTTTGGAGATGAAGACCCTATGGGAAAAACTTTATCGGGCACTAGTGTCAGGGCAGACGACGGGGATTATACCGTTACCGGGATTATCAAAGATATTCCCTCCAATTCCCATTTTGGTTTCGATGTTTTGGTTTCCATGAGCACCTTTTACCAGGCAAGACCTTCTATTTTTGACTCTTGGGGCTATGTAGATTTCTATACCTATTTTTTGGTTCCCGAAAATTTTGACCCTATAGCATTTCAGGCAAAAATACCGGCGTTCTTAGAAAAACGTCTTCCGGAAGAAAACAAACAATTTCACTACGATGTCTCCTTTGAAGCTCTGGAAGATGCGTATTTAAATTCTACCGCAGCCCGACAACCGGGGGTAACGGGCAATGCCTCCAATATTTACATTTTTGGTATCATAGGCCTTTTCATTTTAGTCATTGCCAGTATTAATTTTATGAACCTCGCCACAGCACGTTCCATGGAAAGGGCAAAAGAAGTGGGTGTTAGAAAAGTGATAGGAGCTCAAAAAAGAGGGTTGATCTCACAATTTTTGGGAGAGTCATTGACCATGGTCCTCATCGCTGCCATTTTGGGTGTCGCCGTGGTTGTGATCTGTCTTCCCTGGATGCGGGAAATCACAGGGAAAACCTTCCAATTAGAACATATTTTTACCACTTCCAATCTTCTTTTATATTTGGGAACGGCTCTTATTACTGCTTTTTTATCCGGTAGTTATCCAGCCATGGTCTTATCTAATTTTAGGCCAGCCACTGTTTTAAAGGGGGTCTTTAAAACTTCAAAAAATGGGGTAACCCTTCGGAAAGCCTTAGTGATTTTTCAATTCAGTCTTTCCATTGCTTTGATCGCTGGTACGGCTATTGTCTATTTTCAAATGGATTATATGCTCAATAGAGATCTTGGTTTTGATCGTGAGCAACAATTGGTCATTGATTTCAATTATGATTTTCAGGTACGCAATAGGTTGGAAACCATTAAGAGCGAGTTTGAAAAAAACGGTAGCATAAGCTCCGTATCTGCATCACGAACGGTTCCCGGTGCGCACTTCCCCGGTGCAGGAACCCAAATTCAAATTCCTAATGGAGAAATGGACTTCTTTGATATTTCCTTATACGAGGTTGATGTGGACTTTATCCCACATTTTAAAATGGAAATGGTTGCCGGACGTCCTTATTCCAGGGATTTTGCCATTGATACCATTGGGTCTTTGGTGGTTAACGAAGCCGCAGTTAAACATTTCGGTTACGCTTCCCCAGAAGAAATTATTGGCAAGCGCTTTGAACAATGGGGCAAAGAAGGTACCATTATTGGCGTAGTGAAAGACTTTAATTTTCTATCCCTTCACCAAGAAGTAGAGCCGCTCAGTTTGCGTCTGGAACCTTCAAGCAGTCGTTATCTTTCATTGCGCATCCAATCGGATAATCTTCCTGCAACCATTTCGGAAATCCGTGAAAAATGGGCAACGCTTGCTCCTCATCGTCCTTTCCTGTATAGCTTTTTGGACGATTCTTTCAATACGCAATACGAAGCCGATTTCAGATTTAAAAAACTATTCACCTTATTTTCCTTTTTAGCTATTTTCATCGCCTGTCTTGGGCTTCTAGGACTTGCTACGTATAGTGCCATGCAACGAACAAAGGAAATAGGAATACGTAAAGTGCTAGGCGCCGAAGCTGGAAGCATCGTTCGCCTATTGTCCAAAGATTTTATCAAACTTGTACTCATTGCCATGTTTATCGCAACACCTTTATCCTGGTATGCCATGAACAATTGGTTGGAAGTATACGCCTATAAAGTAACCATAAGTTGGTGGATTTTTGCCTTAGCCAGCATCATCGCCATTACCATAGCCATCCTTACAGTAAGCTTCCATGCCATCAAGGCCGCCGTTGCCAATCCTGTAAAAAGTTTACGAACCGAATAACCACTGGAAATCATGATTAAGAACTATTTTAAAATAGCCTGGAGAAGCCTTCTAAAGCGTAAAGGTTTTACCTTTATCAATATTGCCGGTCTTGCCATGGGCTTTGGGTGTAGTATTCTAATTTTTCTTTTTGTAAGTCATCATTTGCAATTTGACAATTTCCATACGGATACTGATCGCATGTATCGTTTTGTCACAGAAGAGCATCGAGATTTTATTGATTATGAAGCGAGCGTTCCGCCCGGTTTTGCCAATGCTTTCAAAGAGGATTATGGATATACCGAAGAAATTGCCAAAATTGTCTCTTGGGAAGAGGAAATCCTTAAAGTAAAGGAAACCAATTTTCAGCAACGGATCGATGAAGGCATCCACTTTACAGAACCTTCTTTGTTTAAAATATTTAACTTTCCTTTGATCAATGGTTCTAGGGAAGTCCCTATCTCAGATCCAAATACCGCAGTGATTACCGAACGGATGGCTTATCAAATTTTTGGTACTAAAAATCCTGTAAATCGGACTTTTGAACTCGGAAATAAAGAATTGATTACCATCACTGGAGTTCTGAAGGACTTGCCTAAAAATAGTATTATTCAGGGAGATATCTTTGTTTCTTTTCCCACACTTAAAGCTTACGACCAATTCCTAAGTGGGGAATTTTGGGGCGGTATCAGTTCCAATTTGCAATGCTACGGTCTATTGCACCCCAATCAAAATATCGCGGAAATTGAGGAAAATATCCTAAGTTACCCCGCAAAATTTCGTCCAAAATCCAAAAATGTACATCGTTACAAATTACAGCCGGTTTCAGAGATTCACTTCAATGCTGAATACAGTGGAGGCATTAATGTAAAAGTACTTTGGATTTTTTCTTTAATCGGTTTCTTTATCCTTTTTATGGCCTGTGTCAATTTTATCAATATCTCTACGGGACAATCGGTTTACCGTTCCAAAGAGGTCGGCATTCGCAAGGTACTGGGCAGTTTCAGAAGTCAACTTTTTTGGCAATTCATGACGGAGACTTTTTTAATCAGCTTTTTTGCGTTGGCCATTGGATTTCTTTTAAGCGTTATCTCCTTGCCTACATTCAACACTATTTTTGACCTGGAGCTTTCTTTATCAGGGCTTCTAACCCTCCCATTTGCTGCATTTATCAGTGGTTTACTGCTTATTATCACCTTACTTTCCGGCAGTTATCCTGGGGTGTTGTTAGCTAGAATAGCTCCTATTTTAGCCTTAAAAAGAAAATTGAGTCAAAAAGATGCCGGGGGTTTCCTTACTCGTAAAGTTCTGGTCACCTCTCAATTTGCCATTGCTATCGTCTTAATCATTGGCACCATAGTCATGAACAAACAATTGCGGTATGCCTTGGATTCCGATTTAGGTTTTGACAAATCGGCCATGCTCATGGTAGCGCTGCCCGATCAATTGGAACCTGCCCGTCTTAAAGGCCTTAAAGAGCGTATCTCTAAAATTTCGGGTGTAGAAAAAATCAGTAGTTGTTTTACATCTCCAGGAGGTAGTGATACGGCTTGGGGTACCAATGTTCGTTATGACAATAGGCCCGAGGATGAGGAATTCTCTATTCAAGTGAAAATTGCCGATCAGGATTACGCCAATACCTTTGATCTGCAATTCGTATCGGGCAGGAATTTCTATGAAAAGGATTCCTTGGATGAAATTGTAGTGAACGAAGCTTTTGCCAAGAAATTGGGCATCGTGAATACAGAGGAGCTTCTAGGCAAAACCATAGCCGTAAATGGGGGAACGATAAAGGCTAATATTGTGGGTGTCCTGGCCAATTTCCACAATCAAGATTTTAGCGGGGATATCAGTCCCATATTTATCGGGCCTAGAGCAGCGAATTATCGAGAGTTTGCGATAAAAATAAATATGAGCGCTAGTGGAAACCTTATTCAATCTATTGAAGAAGAGTGGAGTGCTGTTTTTCCCGATTATATTTTTGGGTACGACTTTTTAGATCAGCGGGTAGCCGAATCGTATGCATCGGAACAGCAATACCTCTCATTGGCCAAGCTATTTTCTGCATTGGCTATCCTAATCGGTTGTTTAGGAATTTATGGATTGATCTCTTTCTTTATCGCTCAAAAAATGAAAGAAATCGGAATTCGTAAAGTCTTGGGGAGTACTGTTAGTAGTATTTTAATCTTATTGACGACCGACTTTTTAAAACTGGTTGTAATTGCCGGAATAGTGGCCTCTCCTTTAGCTTGGTATTTTATGAACAATTGGCTGGATAGTTTTGCCTATCACACAGAGATTTCCTGGTGGGTGTTTGGGCTTGCTATTGGGAGTGTATTGTTCATCACCATACTGACCATGGGGTACCAAACCCTCAAGGCCGCCAACGCAAACCCTATAAAGAGCTTGCGAACAGAATAGACTATCATCAAAAAACGAATAATCATGCTAAAAAATCATCTTAAAATAGCTTGGCGGAATCTTAAAAAAAGGCCCTTCTTCACCTTCTTGAACACTTTTGGCTTGGCTATTGGTATTGCAGGAGGAATTCTCATTTCCCTATATATTTATGAAGAACTGAATTTTGACACCATGTTCGCAGATGCGGATCGTATCCATCGTATCAATTTGGACGTTAAATTTGGAGGGGATGCCGTAATTTCCGCAGAAGCTTCAGCACCTATGGCCGCAGCTCTGGAACAGGACTTCCCACAAGTTGAAAAAACGGTGCGCTTTCGAAATTTAGGAAGTATGCTGCTCAAAAAGGTGGATGCTCAAGAAAATGTAAAAGAGCTACAGGTAACGTATGCCGATTCTACGATGTTCGATATGTTTGGAATCGATCTACTCTACGGAGATGTTAAAAGTGCCTTGACCCAACCCAATACATTGGTATTGACCAAAACGGCCGCTGAAAAACATTTTGGATTAAACCGAGCCATTGGACAACAGTTGGTACTAGACAATTCGGATACGTATACTGTTGCTGGCATTATCGATGATTTCCCAAGAAACTCATTCCTAAGGGACCGGACAGTTTTCTTATCTATGGTCGGGTATCAAGATGCACAAGAAGCTGACTGGGGGAGTCATAATTACTTCACCTTTATTAAAGTGGTGGAAGGCACCAATATGAAGGAGTTTCAAGCACCCCTGCAGGGCATGTTTGGCAAATACGTCATTCCCTATGCACAGGCCTTTTACCCGGGTATTACGGAAGAACAGTTTCTGGCCTCCGGCAACTACCTCAACTATTTTACAATGCCCTTAACGGATATCCATTTACATTCCAATATGCAAACGGAACTCAGTGCAAATAGTAGTGTTCAGAACGTGTATATCCTCTCTTTTATTGGTCTCTTTTTAATCGTATTGGCCAGTGTGAATTTCATGAACCTCTCTACAGCACATTCCCTGAAAAGGGCAAAGGAAGTCGGGGTTCGCAAAACCTTGGGGTCCGACAAATCAGAGCTCATCCGACAGTTCTTGACCGAATCGGGTTTAATTACCTTTATTTCTTTATTGCTTGCTATAATCATAGCAACCTTAGCCTTACCTTATTTTAATGAACTTGCCGGAAAAAGTATCTCCTTGCCTTTTAACAACCCATTTGCTTGGTTGATCTTGATAGCCGCCACATTGATTCTTGGATTCTTTTCAGGAAGTTACCCTGCCTTTTTTATGTCCAAGTTTAGACCTGCCCAAGTCCTAAAGGGAGGTGGAAAAGCCAGTATTGGAGGAGCTAAAACACGGAACTCGCTAGTGGTTTTTCAATTTGCCATTTCTGTTTTCTTAATGATAAGTACCTTGGTAGTATACCAGCAACTCAATTATATTCAAAGTAAGGATTTAGGTTTTGGAAAAGATCAGGTACTGATCATTAATGACGCCTACGCTGCAGGAAATCAATTGGATTCCTTTAAGGAGCAGGTACAACAATTGGGACAGGTGAAAAGCGTAAGCCTTTCCAGCTTTCTACCAACCCCATCCTCGCGTAGCAACCATTCTTTTTTTAAGGAAGGCGCTAAAGATCAGGAGAACACCCTTAATATGCAGCGATGGGCCATAGACCACGATTATATTTCTACAATGAATATGGAACTTATTGCGGGAAGGGATTTCAACCGGGAATTCAGTGCGGATTCTACGGCGATTATCTTGAATGAATCTGCTTTAAAAGTAATGGGAGTATCGCCTCAAGAGGCTATTGGAATGCGCATAACCGATGGACTGAATGAGGATACCCCAACATTTTTTACCATCATAGGCATTGTCAAAAACTTTCATTTTGAATCGCTCCGAGAAGATATCGGAGCCCTTTCCATGCTCATAGATCGTTCGCCCGAATCCTTGGCCATAAAACTAGAAGCGGGCAATTTTCCAGAAGCTATTGCACAAATAGAATCGCTATGGGAAGAGATGGCACCTGGGCAGCTTTTTGATTACTACTTCATGGAAGAATCCTTTAACAATACCTATCAGGCAGAACAACAATTGGGGCGCATTTTTGTTGCCTTTACCATTCTTTCCATTCTCATTGCCTGTCTTGGCCTATTTGGCCTTGCTGCCTTTAACGCAGAAAGGCGTACCAAAGAAATTGGCATTCATAAAATCATGGGGGCAACGGTCTCCCAAGTAACCTATAAACTTACGGTTGACTTCCTAAAATTGGTAGGGATAGCCATATTGATCTCTATTCCTTTAGGGTGGTATGCCATGAGCAAATGGCTGGAGGATTTTTCATATCGCATAGCTATTGGTTGGAATGTCTTTGTATGGGCTTCGCTCCTGGTCATTGTAATATCTATAGTAACCGTGGGATATCAGAGCATTAAAGCAGCCATTGTAAATCCCGTAAAAAGTTTACGCACCGAATAAAAGATGATATCTATGTTGAAAAACCACCTAAAAATGTCCTTTCGGAATCTGTGGAAAAACAGATTGCTTTCTGCGTTGAACCTCCTTGGTTTGAGTATTGGTATAGGAAGTGTTCTTACTTTGATTTTTGCCATCTACGCCTATTATAGTGCAGATGACAGTCTTCAAGATCAGGAAAATATTGTGTATTTACGAACGGAAACCCGCGAAGGTGCCATTTATTCCGAAACCCCATATCTTTTATTGGACGAAATCCTTAAATCCTCTCCAGATGTTGTTGCGGGCTCACATTTACAGGGGTGGTTGGATCCCTGGTTAACCTATAAGGATGTGGAGCTTCAGGAATATACGAGTTATGTAGATCCGGAATTCTTTGAGGTTTTTTCCATGCCTTTAAAGTATGGGGATTCCAAAACGGCATTGCAAGAAAAGTATGCCGTGATACTGACGGAACCCGTGAGTCAACGCATCTTTGGGGACACAAACCCTGTAGGCGAAACCCTCATGGCCAATGATACCTTAAGTCTCACCGTTACAGGAGTTCTTGAACCCATAAGTCCGTATTCTGCCTTTCGTTTAAAAGTGGTGATGTCTACCGAATTATTGGAAGAATATCCCGGTTTTGAACAAACCGCCGATTGGCAAAATAGTTCTACCATGAATTATTTAAGATTAAGGCCCGGTGCCGATCGTGCGCAATTGGAAAGGCAGATCGATGACATCGTGCAAAAAAACTATACCAACCCTTCTAGCATCGCAGCTGTTCGGATAGAACCTTTTGAAAATGTTAGGACCAATAGTATTCCTGTGGTCGAGATCATTATAGGAGGAGCTATAGCAGCATCTATTTTTGTACTCCTTATTGTTATGGTCAACCTGCTCAACCTTAACACCTCAACCATGTTCAGGAGGACCAAGGACATTGCCGTTCGAAAAATATTGGGCGGCAGCAAGAAAAGTGTAATATTTCAATTTTGTATAGAAAATGCCATTTTGGTCTGTATTTCTATTTTAATTTCGGCGGTTATATTCCTAAGCTTCTTACTGCCACGTCTAAACGAAGTTTTTGGATCTGACTTTGGGGAAATTTCATTCACCTTACAAAATGACTATCCCGTTGTACTCTATGCTATTGGTATTGGGGTATTGGTCACCTTGGTCGTTGGGATACTCCCTACTTTGCGATTCATTTCCATTCCTGTGGTTCTCGGAATCAAGGGAAAAATGGAAACCATCAAGAAAAGTTTCCTGCTTCGGAATTCTTTTATCATCCTCCAGTTCACCATTGCCATACTCTTCATTTGCGTAGCCGTTATCTTAAATCATCAAATAGGTTTTATGAAAGATGCTCCCTTAGGCTTTACCAAGGAGAACATCATTGTAGGAAATATTGATTTGGAATATAAAAATGAGGAAAAGGCTATTTCCAAATTTGGAGTTTTATTAAACAAGCTGGAAGCAAACCCTTATGTGGAGCACTTTAGTGCAAGCGAAGCCGTGCCTTCGGACTACTATTCCAACTATACACGATTTTATGAGCCAAATTTAGATAGAGAAATTCGCACACGCTATAGTAGGGCAGATGATGGTTATTTAAAAACTATGGAGATTCCTTTAATACTTGGAAGGGATTTCGATAAAAATATCGATCGTGCGGAGAACCTTCCCGTAATCATCAATGAAACGACCATGAAATTGTTAGGGTGGACTTCCATAGACGGGAAACGATTGCAGAGCAAAGGAGTTGAAGGTGCAGGCTATCCGGTAGTGGGGGTTATGAAAGACTTCCACTTTCAGGACATGCAGGAAGCCGTAGAGCCCTTAGTACATTTTTACCGGGGTGAAAAAGCACTACTAAGACATCGTTTTCTAAGTGTCCGTGTGGTGCCGGGACATGAGAAGGAGATTCAAGAAATGATTGCTCAAGACTTTGGCAATATATCCACGCGTAGGTTGTTTGAATCCAACTATTTAACCGACAAGGTGAGCGCCCAATACAGTCTGATCGATGGCATACTCAAAACAGTCAATGTGGTCGCTTTATTGACCATTTTCATTTCATGTTTAGGAATGTTTGGTCTCATCTCTTTTATGGCCAAAAGGCGAATCAAAGAAATAGGAGTGCGCAAGGTACTTGGCGCTGGTGTACTCAAAATAGTGGTGCTCCTGTCCAAAGACTATATCATTCTTGTAAGCATAGCTTCTGCCATTGCCTTCCCCATTGCGGGATATGTAATGAATGCATGGCTTGCAGATTTTGCCTATAGTATTCAATTGCAATGGTGGATGTTTGCCCTTAGTGGGTTCATTGCCTTGATCATTACCAGTCTCACTTTGAGCATTCAAGCAATAAAGTCTGCCTCGGTGAACCCTATAAAAAGCTTGAGAACGGAATAACACCATAAAAACAACACTATGTTCGGTTTATATGTTAAAATAGCAGTACGATACCTTCTTAAGAATAGGTTATATTCCTTTATCAATATTACCGGACTTGCCATTGGCATTGCCTCTTTTGTTCTGATCATGTTGTACGTGAACTATGAGCATAGCTATGATACCTTTGAAGGTTCCGAAAAAGTATACCGTGCCTATTTGGATTATAAGGAAGGGGATTCCTTTGTGCCCGGAGATACCCAAACCTCAAACCGTAGCGGGCCAAGCATCAAAAATATTTTTCCGGAAGTTGAAGAACAAGTTCGTTTCTTCTGGTTGGATCAGGTCGTCTTTGTCCATGAAAACAAACTTGTAGAAGCCCACAAGGGTGCCATGGCAGATGCTTCCTATTTTAACGTATTTTCCTATCCTTTGCTAAAAGGGGATCCCAAAACTGCTTTGGAAGATCCCAATACCGTTGTCCTCTCCCAATCGGTCGCACAAAAAATATTTGGTAGTGAAAACCCCATTGGAAAATCTATAAAAATGTTATGGTCCGGTACGGAGCTTCCGCTTAGAATAACTGGAGTTCGGGATGATATTCCAGGGAATACCCATTTTGAAAATACCTTTTTGGTTTCCTTCAATACCTATAAAACCTGGAGTGTTTTTAAAGGACAGGCAAGGGAACTCAATTGGAACCTGAACATGTACTATACCTATCTCAAAGTTGCCGAAAACACCAATTTTGAAGCCCTACAACAAAAAATTACCAACCATAATTTGGGGAACGAAGATGCAGATACGGAACGGCATAATATTGAACCTATCCAAGACATCCATCTCTATTCCAATAAACCCTATGAAATAGCCGCTAACGGAAGTATTACCCGCGTAAAATTCTTGTCGGCCATTGCCTTTATTATTCTCCTGCTTTCCTGGTTGAACTACATTAATCTTTCTACCACCAAATCCCTGGAACGCGCCAAAGAAATCGGTATTCGCAAAGTTTCAGGGGCAAAAAAAACACAGCTTATTCTTCAAAGCGTCGTAGAATCCATATCCTTAAATGCCGTATCCCTTCTTTTGGCCTTTGGTCTTATTCTCTTGGTGATGCCTTTATACAATACTCTTACTGGAAAAGCACTGTCATTTCAATTTATTGATGTCACTGGGCTATTCCTCACCCTAGGTATTGTTCTCTTGGGTATGATTCTCGCGGGACTCTACCCTGCCTTTTTGCTAAGCGGCTATGAGCCCTCAAAGGCATTGAAGGGAAAAATACAGACTTCTCCTACCGGTCTCGGTATTCGCAAAGGCTTGGTGGCCCTACAATTTCTAGCAACCATAGTGCTTTTGATTGGTACGCTTACCGTGGGCAAGCAAATCAACTTTATGGATACACAATCCTCAGGAGTTGCTCTAGATCAGGTAATTTCAGTGCAAGGAGAGATTCTAAGTCAAAAACCCGATTCATTATTAAAGAAAGATTATGCGGCCTTGGAAATAGAATTGGGCAAATACCCTTTTATTGAGAATATTTCTGGCGCCCAAACCTATCCTGGAGATGGGTATGATAGCCTAGGTTCTTTTGTGGGCATAACCTATCCTGATGGCACCGAAGAAGAAAAAATCAACTACTATAATTACAAAGCCAATCCGGAATATTTCGATGTGGTAGGAATCAATTTTGTAGCGGGAAATACGTTCACCCCGACAGCCAGCGGAAATAGCAATCAAATTGTGATCAATGAAAAGTTGGCCCGCTTAATGGGCTATTCCAATATGGAGGATACTTTAGGGCAATCCTTAAAATTTTGGGGAGAAACATGGATAATATCCGGAGTCATAGAGAACTACCACCATTTTGGTCTTAAAAATTCCATTCAACCGATGATTGTTTTGCACAGTAATACCAAATACAATCTCTTGGTAAAACTGCATGATGAAACTATGGCCTATGGGGACATTACGCAAGCTATTGCACAAATTAGGGATACTTGGAATACTGTTTTCCCGGAAAGCACCTTCAACCATACCTTTTTAGATCAAAAATTTGAAGCCCAATATAGGGAAGACAAGGCTTTTGGCGATGCTTTTCAGACATTTACCATTTTAGCTATTATAATAGCCTCTTTAGGGCTTTTTGGCCTTACCTCGTATACGTGCATCCAACGAAAAAAAGAAATCGGTATCCGTAAAGTAAACGGCGCAACTATTGGACAGATCCTTCAACTTTTAAATCAAGACTTTATAAAATTAATAGGCTTTGCCTTCCTGCTTTCTATTCCAACGGCATGGTATGCCATGAGTAAATGGTTAGAAGGTTTCGCCTATAAAACAAGCTTAAGCTGGTGGATATTTGCCTTAGCAGGTGCAGTAGCACTGGTCATTGCTTTAGTCACGGTAAGTTGGCAGAGTTTTAAGGCGGCCATATCGAATCCCGTAGATGCACTAAGAGATGAATAAGAATTTTGAGCCATAACTTTAAAATATGAAGACATGTTTAAAAACTATTTCAAAATAGCCTGGAGAAGTATTCTCAAAAACAAAGTAATGTTTTCTATCAATACCCTTGGCCTAGCCATAGGTATTGCCTCTTGCCTTTTCATTATGTTGTTTGTTATTGACGAACTCAGCTATGATCGTTTTCACGATAAGGCAGATGAAATGGTACGCGTAGTGTTTCGCGCTAAAATCAACAATGAAGAAATTAAGGAAGGGGTGGTTATGGCTCCGGTTGCCGAAACCTTAAAAAGAGAATTTCCCGAGGTCTTGGACGCCACCCGTATACGAGATAGAGGCCTTCAGAAAATACGTTTGGACAATTTAAAGACACAGAAAGGGAACTTTGCTTATGTTGATCCCAATTTTTTCAATGTCTTTAGTTTTCCCCTCTTGGAAGGCAATACGACTTCCCCTTTGCAAAATCCTTATAGTGTTGTACTCTCCAAAAAAGAGGCTATAAAATATTTTGGGTCTATGGGCGCTGCAATTGGTAAGCAAATCTATATTCAAGACCAGAAGGAACCACATACCATTACTGCCATCGTTGAGGATATTCCTAGAAATTCCCACTTTCATTTTGACCTATTTGCTTCTACGGTTTCCCATGAACCGGCAAAATCGACCTCTTGGCTAGATTCTGGGTTTCACACGTATTTAGTTCTGGAAAAAGGCTATGCCCCTGCACTTTTGGAATCCAAACTGCCGAGGGTTCTGGAACAGCATATGGGATCACAACTGCAAGAAGCCATGGGCATATCCTATACCCAATTTACCACAGAAAACCGTTTGGGCCTCTTTCTTCAACCCATTACAGAAATTCATTTGAACTCCGATTTTTCAGCAGCTTCACAGATAGAACAAGGAGGTGATGTAAAATACATCTATATTTTTAGTGCCGTAGCTGTCTTTATGTTGCTCATTGCCTGCATTAATTTTATGAACCTATCCACAGTTACTGCAGCAAAAAGGGCAAAAGAAGTGGGCATCAAAAAAGTTCTTGGGTCCGCAAAACAACAATTGATCGCTCAATTTTTGGCAGAGGCCTTCTTGGCCACCACCATTGCAATGTGCCTTGCCGGAGTGCTTTTGGTACTCTCCCTTCCATTATTCAATCAAATTTCTGGAAAAGAATTGCAAATTTCAAGCCTTTACAGCCCAACTGTTGGTATTGCTTTTGGTTTATTGACCGTAGTCATCAGTATGCTCGCTGGAGGGTACCCTGCTTTTTTTCTAGCTTCTTTTAAGCCCATTACGGCCTTGAAGAGCAAGTTCTATAGTACTGGAAATAGTAAAGGTATCCGTAGCGCCTTGGTGGTATTTCAGTTTGTCATTGCCACAGGATTGATCTTCGCCATCTTAATTGTGAACCAACAGATGTCCTTTATGCAACATAAAGAACTTGGATATGACAAAGATCAGATCCTTGTAATTCGGGATACGCCATCTTTAGGAATCAATGAAGCTGCCTATGCCGCCAACATTGTCAAAGACCCCAGAATTGTAAATCTCAGTAAATCTTCATATGTCCCAGCGGGACCATCGGATAACAGTATGTCCGGGGTCTTTTTAAACAATGAATTTCAACGGCGAATGTTCGTATACAACATCGATGAGAACTACCTTCCCACAATGGGCATGGAGCTCCTTGCCGGAAGAAATTTCTCCAAAACATTTGGTGCAGATTCTACCAAGGTTATTATTAATGAAAGTGCGGCCAAGGCCCTAGGTTTTCAAGAAAATGCCTTAGGGAAAATATTCCATTTAGACACTAAAGACAAACGAAAAGCAGTAACCATTATAGGCGTGGTAAAAGACTTTCATTATCGTTCCCTACATCGCCCTATTGAGCCTCTCTTTATGCAATATAAGCCATCAGGAGGTCTTGTGGTTCGCGCAGATGTTGCAGAGATGAGTGGGTTGATAGAACACATGGAAGCCGAATGGAATAAGATGGGTTCGGATGAGCCTTTTCAATACGGTCTTCTGGATGAAGCGTATCAACAAACGTATGTCGCCGAACAGAAAATGGGTACTGTACTCAACATATTTGCGGTACTGACCATTTTTGTGGCTTGTTTGGGGCTATTCGGACTTGTCACCTTTAGCGCTCAACAGCGTTTTAAAGAAATCGGAGTGCGCAAAGTCTTGGGGTCTAGTGTTTCCCAAGTAGTTAGCCTCCTTTCAAAGGACTTCTTAAAATTAGTCTTGATCTCTTTCCTACTTGCCTTCCCTTTGGGATCTTATGTCATGGGTATTTGGCTGGAAAGTTTTGCCTATAGAATTCAGATCGGATGGCCCTTGTATCTATTGGCCGCAGGTATTACGCTCTTCGTAGCCTTCCTTACCATTAGTTGGAAGAGTTACCGCGCTGCTGCAGAAGCTCCGGTCAAAAGCTTGCGAACCGAATAAGAAGGAATAGCCATTAATCATAAAAACACCACATCATGATCAAAAATTATATCAAAGTTACTTGGAGGAATTTATGGAAGCACAAGGTTTTTTCCGCCATCAATATTTTTGGCTTGGCCATGGGGTTGGCAACTTGTTTTCTATTGACTTTATATATTTTCGATGAGATCAGCTACGACAAACATCATTCGGAAGCTAATCAAGTGTACCGTTTACATATGGATTCTGCAGGGGAGCAATTGGCTACTTCAGCAGGGCCTATGGCCGAGGAGTTGAAGAATGAATTTCCCGAAATCATCGAAACTGCCCGGGTTTTAAAGTTTCCCAATATTGATAAGTTCTTATTGAGAAATGAAGAAAAGGATGTAGAGTTTTATGAAAATAACGGTTATTATGTGGATGCCCGTTTTTTTGAGGTGTTGACCTATGACTTCAAATACGGAAATGCGGTTACCGCCTTAAATGCCCCTAACACTACCGTTCTTTCCGAAGCGGTTGCCACCAAACTATTTGGTGAAAGCAATCCTATTGACAGGAGTATCGCCATAGAAACCCCATTTGGCATAGAGCAATATACAATTACCGGGGTGTATAGGAGCACGTATAAATCACATATCAATGCCAATTTTGTCCTTTCCATGGAAAATTCAGGTGTGGGCCAATGGGTTAATGCACAAGAAGGTTTATTGGGAAACAATCTCTTTCATACCTATTTAAAACTGGATAAAAACAGCAGCAAAAATCAATTTGAAGAAAAGTTGCCTGCCTTTGTAGATCGTCATTTGGGAGAACAACTGTCCGAATTGGGCTTTGAGCGATCTTACCATCTTCAGGCCATAGCCGATATCTATCTGAAATCGAATATGATGTGGGAATTAAGTCAGAACGGAAGTATGACCTATATCTATATTTTCAGTGCCATTGCCCTATTTTTACTACTCATTGCTTGCATCAATTTCATGAATCTTTCTACCGCCCGATCAGAAAAAAGGGCCAAGGAAGTAGGTATGCGAAAAGTTCTTGGTGCCCATAAAAAAGCTTTGGTATTTCAATTCCTGAGTGAATCTTTGATGTTGAGTTTCATCGCGCTTCTAGTGGCCATTTTCCTTGTTATTGCTTTCCTTCCATTATTTAATAGTATTGTTCAAAAACAGCTTACCCCCTTTGAGCATCCCAATATTGCACTGATCATTGTGGGCCTAACCTTGTTCACGGGAATTGTTTCTGGTCTATATCCGGCATTCTACCTGTCTTCCTTTAAACCCATTACGGTACTGAAAGGCAAGTTAGTCAATTCCATTTCCGCAAAAAACATCCGCAAAGGCCTTGTGGTATTTCAATTTACCGTCTCGGCCGCACTCATTTTGGTTGCGGGTATTGTATGGCAACAAATGGATTTTTTACAAGAAAAGGATATGGGGTTTCAAAAAGAAAGGCAATTGATCATTCCGTATCGTTCCGCAGCTACCGCTCAAAATTATGCTGCCCTTAAATCAGAACTACTAAAAAATCCCCGTATTCTCTCGGCAACGGCAGGGGATGCCTATCCGGGAATACAGATCTTGAGTGACAATTCTTTTTATGCCGAAGGAAAAGGTGTAGAAGATGGTATATGGACCCGGTATGCACAGGTGTTTGATGACTACACAGAAACATTGGGATATCAATTATTAAGTGGCAGGGATTTTTCCAGAAACAGCAGTGTCGATTCTTTGTCGATCATCTTAAATGAAACCGCTGTTTCCAAATTAGGGTATACGACAGAAAATGCCGTAGGTAGAAAGGTATTTTATGACTTCAATGCACAAAAGCACGAACTTACCATTATTGGTGTGGTGGGGGATTTTAATTTCAAGAGTTTACATGAACCCATTGCTCCTTATGCTTTGCGTTCTTTGGGACAAAATCAAGCCAGTTATTTTGTTGCCACTTTAGAAGGTACCGGTCTTAATGCCACCCTTGATCATATAGAAACTGTTTGGAATAGCATAAATCCGGACACTCCTTTGGAATATACTTTTTTAGATCAGGATTTCAACAAAAACTATAGGTCCGAAATACAAACCTCCACGGTGGTATATGGCTTTATGTTCATTGCCATTTTTATCGCCTGTATCGGCCTGTTTGGCCTGGCTTCCTTTACTACGGAGCAAAGGCGAAAAGAAGTAGGTATACGCAGGGTTTTAGGTGCTTCTGTACTTAGTATTACTTCCATGCAACTCAAAGATTTCCTGAAACTTGTGGGTACCGCGGTTCTCATAGCAAGCCCCCTAGCCTATTTCTTGGGCATTCAATGGCTTCAAAACTTTGCCTACAAGGTCACTATTGGCTGGCAATTGTTTGTAGGAGCAGCCATTGTAGCATTATCCATAGCCTTTTTGACCATAGGTTTTCAAGTCATCAAAGCAGCTATTGCAAACCCCGTAAAAAGTTTACGAACAGAATAAAAAGTATAACTATTGTATAAAGATTTTGAGCCATAATTAAAGACAACATCATACTATGTTAAAACATAATATTGTAATTTTTTTAAGGAACATTAAAAAACACAAGAGTACATTTTTCATCAATGTGTTAGGCTTGTCTTCCGGGATTGTCTGTGTACTTCTCATTGCACTTTGGGTCATGGATGAACAGGAGGTAGATCGCTTTCATGAAAATGATGAACGCCTCTATCAGGTGATGTTAAATTTTGAAAACGATGCCGACATCATGACGGTAGATTGGACTCCTGCTCCTCTTGCCAAAGCATTAGTGAGTGAAATTCCAGAAGTAGAAAAGGCCATCACTGTGTTCTCTCCAGGGGACAAAGGTATTCTGTCTAAAGTAAATGATGCCGGTGTTCGCACCAAAGAACTATTTGCGAGTAATGATTTTTTCAAAGTGTTTTCCTTTGATTTAATACAAGGCACTCCGGATAAGGTATTGGAAAACGAAAATGCTATTGTTATTTCTGAAGATATGGCGGTAAAGCTTTTCGGTTCGGTAGCAAATAGCATGGGGAAAACACTATCATGGAAACAAGGCAAGCTCAGCGGTTTGTATCAGGTGTCGGGAGTCTTCAAAAAACCTTCTTCCCAGAGTTCCCTAGAATTTGATGCCGTCTTCTCTTTTGATCATTTTTTACGCAAAAACCCAGATTTTAATCAATGGGTCTATAACGATCCCAGCACTTTTGTGCTCCTAAAAGAAGATACGGACATCTCCCTGCTCAATGCTAAAATGACACAATTACTCCAAGAAAAACCAAATGTTCAAATAGCCTCGGCATTTTTATATCAGTTTTCTAAAAGGCATTTGCACGGAAAATTTGTTCATGGCATTCCGTCCGGAGGAAGGATAACCTACATTCGACTTTTTTCCTTGGTGGCCTTTTTTATTCTCTTAATCGCCGCTATTAATTTTGTGAACTTGTCCACTGCCCAAGCTTCCCGCAGGGTTAAAGAAATTGGTGTAAAAAAAGCGATGGGAGCTTTTCGCAAAACCTTGATGCTACAATACCTTTTAGAAGCTTTCTTTCTAAGCTTTCTTTCGGTATGTACTGCTTTAATTTTTGTCATCATGTTCTTGCCCCAATTCAACATAATTATTGGGAAACCTCTTATTCTAAGCTTCAATACTAATCTCGTTTTCTTACTTCTTGGGATTGTCTTTCTAACGGCCCTAATAGCTGGAAGCTACCCTGCTCTGTATTTATCGGGTTTTCAGCCCTTATCATTGTTAAAGGGAAAATTGCAAACCAAAGCAAAAGACCTATGGGTGAGGCAAGGCCTTGTTGTTTTTCAATTTACAGTATCTATTGTGTTGATTGTCGCTGTTATTACCGTGACAAAGCAAATCAACTATGTACAGCACAAAAATCTAGGATATGATAAAGAACATGTGATTCTTTTTGAAAGGGATGGCAACATTACTGAAAGCTTGGAAAGCTTTCTACTTGAAGTTCAAAATATTCCCGGAGTGGTAGATGCTACGAGTGCGTATCATGAAATTATGAATAATGATACCAGTACCAAAGGCATATCATGGGAAGGCCTAAATACCGATAACCAAATTCCTTTCAAATATATTAATGCGAATTACAACTTCATTGAAGTACTGGATATAAAACTAAAAGAAGGACGGACCTTCTCAAGGAAGTTCTCCTCCGAAAACGAAAAAGTAATTCTAAATGAAACCGCCATTGCCCAGATAGGCTTGCAAGACCCTATTGGAAAAACCATAGATATTTGGGGGCAGAAAAGAGAAATTATTGGTGTGGTGGCCGATTTCCATTTTGAATCGCTTTATGAAGAAGTACAACCCCTTTTCTTTAATCTACACCTTGGAGGAAATGATATCATGGTGCGCCTTGAAGCCGGTTCACAACAAGAAACTCTAGCCCGATTACAGGAGTTTTATGGCAAATTCAATGATAGTCTCACCTTTAATTTTAGATTCCTAGATCAAGACTACCAGGAACTTTATGCCTCGGAAAAACGGATCTCTGTTTTATCTAAATATTTTGGTGGCCTAGCCATTTTGATTTCCTGCCTAGGTTTATTTGGTCTTGCCGCTTTTACTGCGGAACGAAAAAGAAAGGAAATTGGTATTCGAAAAGTTTTGGGTCAGAGCGCAACACAAATAACGCTCATGTTATCCAATGAATTCCTAAAACTAGTACTGATTTCTGCATGTATTGGTCTCCCCATTGCCTATTATTATTCCAATGAATGGTTATCCAATTTCGCTTACAATGTTCCTTTGTCGGTCTGGTATTTCCTAGGCACAGGAATATTGTCCTTATTCATAGCGCTCTTCACTGTTGGTAGTCAGGCCATTACTGCTGCCAATAGAAATCCAATACACGTAATACGGGAAGAATAATCAAAAAAACTATCATGATCAAAAATTATATCAAAATCGCGTGGAGAAACCTCTGGAAGAACACCACATTTACCTTATTGAATGTCATTGGCCTTTCGGTTGCCTTTGGGGTATCCATCCTTTTGGCCATGGCGGCCTTCTTTGATCTTTCCTATGATCAATTTCATGAGAATGGCGATAATGTCTATCAAGTGTACACGATCCAACAGACCGCTAAAGGTCCTGAAGTGAGCACCTCTAATCCGGCGCCCTTTGCCCATGCTTTACAAGAGGAGGTTCCGGGGATAGACAAGGTTACACGTCAATTGCAAGATGATGCCCTAGTGATCTACGGGGAAAAAGAACTGAATTTTGATGGTGTTTGGGTAGATAATGCTTTTTTTTCCATGTTTTCATTTCCTATAGAAAAAGGCGCTGAAACAACTCCCTTAAAAGACAATTCTTCTGTGGTAATTACTCAGAAAACAGCGGAAATTTTGTTTGGGGAAGCCAATCCAATAAATAAGGTTGTACATCTGCTTGTAAATGGAAAAGAACAACCTTTTTCCATATCGGCAGTAGTCCAAGATATGCCAAGACAAAGTTCCCTATCCTTTGACATTGCCATTCCTTTTGAAAGTCATGGGGAGTATGAGCGGTTAAAGGATGTTTGGGATGCGCAAAATCACGATGTTTATGTACAACTACAGCAGGGCGTTGCCGTAGCTCAATTTGAAAAAGCCACAGCCTCTTTTTCAAATCTTCATTTTCAGGGCAGCATTGAAAATGCCAAACGCGATGGGGTAACGGTGGGCGAAAATGGGCAATACCGTCAATTAAAGTTGCTTCCTCTGGTAGACCGCCATTTTACCAGCTTTCGTAATGGCGCAGCTCATGTGAGTAGAAGTTATTCATATTTGATTTTATTTATCGCTTTTCTAATTCTTTTTATTGCTTCGGTAAACTTCATCAATATGGGGATTGCCCGAAGTGCGCAACGCCTCAAGGAAATAGGGATGCGCAAAACCTTGGGAGCCCAGAAAAAACAACTCTTCCTTCAGTTTTGGAGCGAAAGCTTTTTGGTGTTTATGACCGCCGTGGGGATAGGGATTCTCCTAAGTACACTATTGTTAAACCAGTTCAAGACCCTTTTCCGCACGGGAGTCACCTTTGAAGCCATCATTACCCCTTTTTCTGTTCTCTGCTTTATAGGAGCACTACTACTAATTACACTATTCGTAGGTGGATACCCTGCCTTTATGCTGAGTAAGTTGGGTACGGTGCAAGCACTCAAGGGAAAATTGGAAAACACAGGGAAAAACCGTGTTCGCGATGCTCTAATGGTAATCCAATTCAGCATTGCCATTGCCCTCATATCCGGCACTTTGGTTTTACAAGGGCAATTGGATTATATGCGTAATAAGGAATTGGGATTTAACAAAGAACAGGTTATTGCTTTTCCCTTAAACGGTAAAAAGGATACCTACGAAGCGGTACAGTTGCTACGCGAAGAATTAAAAGGGAATCCAGATATATTGAGCGTCTCGGGTTCAGATAATATTTTGGGAATGGGGAAAGATGGTAGTGCCTATACCAGTAGGTTCGGTTTTGACTATAAGGGTCGAGGTGTAAAGACCAATATGTTAATCGTAGATCATGATTATGCCAAAACTTTGGACCTAGAGATTGTTCAAGGCAGGGATTTCAGTAGGGAATATGCTACAGATAGTCTTTCTTTAGTTATCAATGAGACCATGGCATTGGAATTGGGAGAGGAAAATCCCTTAAACGCAAAAATTATGATGGATTCCACCTTATATTCGGTCATAGGTGTCATTAAAGATTATAATTTTCAGCGCTTAAATAGAAAAATAGAACCCATCACTTTTTTTATGAACAACGATTGGGAGCTCTATTATGCCTATGTAAAGACTGCTCCCGGAGCAACGGCACAATCGATAAAAGCGGTGGAAGAAGCTTGGGCCGCCATTGAACCCAATGCCCCTTTTTTAGGATCTTTTTTAGATGAAAACGTCGATCGCACCTTTCGCCGGGAAAAGGTAATGACCACCATGATTTCCAGTGGGTCTATTCTTGCCATTGCATTAAGTTGTATTGGTTTATTTGCCATCTCTCTTTTAGTGGTAACGCAACGCACAAAAGAAATAGGTGTTCGCAAAGTGGTTGGGGCTAGTGTAGCTTCCATTACGTTTATGTTGACCAAAGACTTTCTAAAACTTGTAGCTATCGCTTTTCTTATCGCCTCTCCAATTGCCTGGTGGTTTATGCAACAATGGTTACAAGATTACCCCTATCGTATATCGCTTAGCATTTGGTTTTTTATTGGAGCTGGATTGCTGACCGTTGTAGTGGCCTTACTCACCGTTGGAGCACGGACCATAAAAGCGGCATTGCAAAACCCGGTTAAAAGTTTACGAACGGAATAATTCATCATTCAAAAACAAATACGTTATGTTTAAAAATTATCTCAAAGCCGCTTGGCGAAACTTGACTCAAAGAAAAGGGCATTCCCTTCTAAATATCGGTGGTCTTGCCATAGGTATGGCAGCCACATTATTGATAAGCATTTGGATCTATGATGAACTTTCCTTTAATAAAGGATTTGAAAATTACGAAAGCATTGCCCAGGTAATGCAAACCCAGACCTTCAGTGAAGAAATCCGCACGAGTTCCAATCAGCCCCTACAACTAGCTCCGGTACTGCGAACCCAATACGGTAATCACTTTAAACATGTAGTGACCAGTACTTTTTCTTTTAATCTCCTCATGACCGTAGGCGAAAACAAAGTATCCCGTCCAGGGTACTTTATGGAACCTGGAATCACGGAAATGTTATCCCTAAAAATGCTCCAAGGTACTAGGGCTGCCTTAGAGGATCCTTCCTCCATATTCCTTTCCAAATCCACCGCCGAAGCGCTTTTTGGAACCGAAGATCCTATGGGCAAAAACGTGCAATTAGGGTCTAGGACAAATCTTTCCGTAGCAGGAGTCTATGAAGATATCCCTAAGAATAGTGATTTTTCCGATTTGCAATTTATTGCCCCTTGGGAATTTTTAAAGGACGCCCAGGGATACGAAGAACGTCTTGGTTGGGGAAATAATTGGTTTCAAATCTTTGTGCAAATGCGTGAAGGTGTGGATATGGAAGCAGCGTCAACGGCCATTTTGGATGCCAAATTGGACCATCTAGGTGAAGAAGATGCCGATTCTGCCCGCTTCAACCCACAAATTCACCTCCACCCACTAAAAAAATGGCACTTATACTCCCGCTTTGAAAACGGCATAAACACAGGAGGTGCTATTGATCGTGTATGGTTATTGGGCATTATTGGTGCTTTTATTCTTTTATTGGCCTGTATTAATTTTATGAACCTCAGTACAGCACAATCTGTAAAACGCGCCAAAGAAGTTGGGATTAGAAAGACTATTGGATCTATCAAATATCAGCTTATCTCTCAATTTCTAATGGAATCCTTTTTAGTGGTATCCATTGCCTTTCTAATTTCTTTGGTATTGGTACTCCTTGGCCAAACGGCTTTTAACGAAATTACCAATAAATCCATCGGTATTCCTTGGACTTCCCCTGTTTTTTGGTTGGTTTCTCTGCTCTTCATTGTCATTACGGGAATCATATCGGGCAGTTACCCTGCCTTTTATCTGTCTTCTTTTGAACCCATTAAAGTACTAAAGGGCACCTTTGCACGGAAACAAGGCGCGGTGCCTTTACGAAAGGTATTGGTGGTTTTTCAGTTTGTCATTTCTACCGTGCTTATCATAGGGACCATTACCATTTTTAGACAGATTCAATTTGCTAAAGATAGGCCCTTAGGCTACGATAAGGCAGGGGTTGTATATGTTCCCATAACCACCTCGGATATCCGTGAACGTTTTGACACGGTACGGGAAGAACTGCTGCAGAATTCCGATATTGAAGATGTTGCGGCATCCGATGTGTTGGTCACAGGTACCTTTACCACAAATAGTGGCTTCGATTGGAAAGGGAAAGAAGCTGATTTTGCCGATGAATTCTACACCTTAAGAGCGACACACGGTTTTGGGGAAATGATTGATTGGGAATTAAAAGAAGGCCGTGGTTTCTCTAGAGACTTTAAAAGTGATTCCCTTGCCTTCGTGATCAATGAGACCGCAGCACGCTATATGGGCTTGGAAAATCCTTTGGGAGAATATATGCAATGGGGCGATAATGGCCGCTATAAAATCATAGGTGTAGCAAAAGATATGGTCACTCGATCCCCCTATGATGCCGTAAAGCCCACTATCTTCATCTTGCACTATGGCAACTTTTTAAGCTTCGTCAATGTGAAGATCAAAGCAGGGCGAAGTCCAAAGGAAGCACTGGCGCATATGGAAAGTACCTTTAAAAAATATGATCCCAATCGTCCGTTTTCCTATACTTTTTTGGATGACGAATACGAAGAATACTTTGCCGGTGAAAGGCGCATGGCCAAATTGATCAGCTTTTTCACCATTCTGGCCATTATCATCAGCTGTCTGGGCATTTTTGGTTTATCTGCCTTCATCGCGGAACAACGCACAAAAGAAATAGGTGTCCGAAAAGTATTGGGCGCATCGGTCTATAGTATCTGGAAAATGTTATCTAAAGATTTTCTGTTTTTGGTCTTCATCTCTTGTGTCATTGCCATCCCCATAGGATATTACTATATGAACAATTGGGTTCAAGATTTTACGTACAGCGCTACCTTAAGTTGGTGGATTTTTGCGGCTGCCATTCTGGGAGCACTATTGATTACACTTTTAACCATTAGTTTCCAAGCGATAAAGGCAGCAATAGCGAATCCTGTAAAAAGCTTGCGAACGGAATAATTCATTTTCAAAATTCAAGATTATGATCAAAAACTATTTAAAAATCGCCTTACGGAACTTATGGAAAAATAAAATGAGTTCCATGATTAACATTATTGGCCTTTCCTTAGGAATCAGTATATGTATTGTGCTATTGATTTTTGTGCAATACGAGTCTTCCTTTGATGCGTATCATAAGAACGCTGCACAAACCTATCGCGTAGTTCAGCACAATACCTTGCCCGATCAGGTACAATATTGGAATACCACAGCCTATCCTCTGGCAGCGGCACTGCGCAACGATTTCCCTGAAATTGACCTCGTAACCCAAACAGCGGGCCCAGTAAGCCGCGAATTTCGCGTGGATAATACCATTACTGGAATACAACGTTTTGAAGTGCCACAGGTTTTATTTGTAGATCCGTTCTATCCAAAAACTTTTGATGTGGATTGGTTGGCCGGCAATCCTAGTTCGGCACTATCCGATGTAAATGCAGTAGTGCTCACCGAAGACTTGGCACAACGTTTTTTTGGAGTAGATCCCTCCAACTATGCCTCGATCTTGGGGAAAACCATATTCTTACAAAGCAAAGATCCTTTAACCGTTACGGGCGTCATTAAAAGCCCTCCCGGGAATTCCAGCCAGCAATATAACATGTTAATTCCCTATGAATTCTTTAAAATCAACAATCCTTATTTTACTTCCAATTGGTCCGGAAATTATCAAGGGACTACTTTTTTGGTTTTACAAAACGAAGGATACAAAGAGGCTTTGGAGGCAAAAATAGTCCAATGGAAGAAAAAGTACCTAAAGCCTTCAGACGATAAACGCATCTCCTATTTTTTACAGCCTTTACGGGAAATGCATAATGAGAGCCGTTATGGCAATAGTATCAGTAGTTATACGGTGCCCTCATCCCTTTTAATCACCATTACCATCATTGCGTTGTTCATTCTGATCATTGCGATCATCAACTTTGTAAACCTCCTTACGGCACAATCCAATGCCCGAGCCAAGGAAGTGGGCATTCGCAAAGTAATGGGCAGTAAAAAGAAAGATATCATCTTTCAGTTTTTATTTGAAAATACGATTATTATCCTGCTTACATTAACACTTTCCCTGCTCTTGGTGCAGGTATTGGTCTATCAGTTGAATCAGAGTCTATCCATAATACAGCTGCAATTGCAATTTGGATGGGAACATATCGGTATTCTGGTATCTATAGGTTGCTTTACCGTTCTTTTGGGGGCTATTTATCCAGCCCTAGTGCTTTCTAGGTTCAAACCGATACAAGCTCTAAAAAATGGTCTTTCCAACCTAAAGCCCAAGGGAGGACGTTTTCGAAAATCCCTTGTTATTTTCCAATTTGTTATTGTACAACTTTTTGTCATTGCGGCCATTATCCTAACCGCACAAATGAAGCTTTTCAAGGAAGGGTCATTGGGTTTTGAATCTACTGATATTGTAATGAACGAAGTACCAAGCTTTGATAAAATGGACGTGTTCAAAAAGTCATTGCTGGAGCATAAGAATATTGAAGAAGTGGCCTTTGGTTCGGGTCCCCCAATGGCGGTAAATGGCTTCCAATTGGGCACAAGTTACCGCTTGCCCCAACAGACACCCGAAGAAGCTTTGGATGCCGAAATGAAAATAGCAGATTTAAATTATTTGGATTTTTATGATCTGGAACTTATCGCTGGACGAAACTTCCGCGCCAACAAACCGATATTTGACGAATTTATTGTCAACGAAACTTTCCTAAAACCCTATGGATGGTCCCCGGACGAGGCCATAGGCAAACGCATTCAAATTAACGAAGGGCAAGCCACTATTGTAGGCGTCGTTAAAGACTTCCATAACAATTCCCTGCAATATCAAATTAGTCCCTGTATCCTTTTAAACTGGAATGCGTATTTACAACAGGGTTTTATAAAAATGAAAAGGCCGGACGCAGCGTCCTTGGGAGCCATTGAAGACATCTGGAAGGGCATATTTCCCACTGCCGTATATCGTTATAGCTTTCTGGAAGATGCCATTGCCAAAGAATATACTGTGGAACAACTCCTGTTCAATGGAGCACAAATTTTTTCCATTATTGCTATTTGTATTGGTTGTTTGGGCTTGTTTGGATTAATGTCCTTTATTATTGCACGCAAGACCAAAGAAATTGGAATCCGCAAAGTTCTTGGAGCTGGAACCTTGGAGAATGTTAGTTTCCTAACCCGCAGATTTATTGGCTTGGTCATCATTGCATTTATTATCGCTACACCCATTGTATATTATGTTATGAATCTATGGCTGCAAAGTTTCACCTATCGTATTAGTCCATCACTGTGGATGTTTGTCAGTGGTGGTTTAATTACAATGTTCATTGCTCTGATCAGTTGTAGTTTTCAATCGGTAAGGGCCTCTTTGGCAAATCCGATTAAGGCATTACAAGAAAATTAAATGATATTCGTCCTATGAAAAACCATACACTACATTCCAAGTTAAGCAGGGGCATGTCCTTTTTGACAATGATGACATTCCTAGTGGCCTGCTCCCTTTCTGCAGCTGCCCAGAATTATATTGGAGATAAAAATGACATTGAGCGCATATTGGACAACATTTCCAAATTCTCTTCCTATGTCATGGATTCCAATTATGGGGAAATTGCGGCTTGCTATACCAAAGATGCCAAAATTTTCCCCGAAAACAGCGATATTATTGAAGGTCAAGAACCTATACGCAAGTATTGGGTATTGCCTGAAAATGTGAAGATAACGCATCATAAGATTCGTCCGAAAGAAATTAAAATTATCGGAAATGAAGCCTATGATTATGGATATTATGAAGGCACTACGCAAACTGCAGATGGTAAAAAAAGATCCTGGGAAGGAAAATATGTCATTGTATGGCGAAAAGAAGGTGCTGATTGGAAAATATATCTGGACATTTGGAACCGATTAGGGCGCTGAAAATACAACTGAAGTTTCAAAAATTCAATACTTTTAATCCTCAGGTTTACTCCTGACACAATAAATACACGAATACTATGCTTTTACAACTAAAAAATATTTTTAAATGGGTCAATTCCGGAGGACAGCGAATCTTCCTTTTAAAAGATATCAATCTTGATATTGAAGAAGGGGAATTCATTTCTGTCATGGGCCCCTCGGGTTCAGGAAAATCTACCTTGCTCAATGTTCTGGGCATGTTGGATGGGTTTGACGAAGGAGAATATAATTTTCTGCACGAATCTGTACATACGCTAAAAGAAAAACACCGTGCTACGCTATACAAACAATATATTGGTTTTGTGTTCCAGGCCTACCATCTTATTGATGAGCTTACTGTCTATGAAAATTTAGAAATGCCCTTGCTTTACAAAAAGCATAGCGGGTCTGAGCGGAAGGCTATGGTTGCCGATATGTTGGATCGTTTTAACATTGTGGGAAAACAGAAGTTGTTCCCTACGCAATTGAGTGGCGGACAACAACAATTGGTAGGTATCGCGAGAGCTTTGATTACGAACCCTAAACTTATCCTTGCCGACGAGCCCACAGGGAATCTAAATTCCAAACAAGGAGAAGAAATCATGGACCTCTTTAAAAAATTGAACGAAGAAGGGGTTACGATCATACAAGTGACACATTCCGAGAAAAACGCTGCCTACGGTTCCCGAATCATCAATTTATTGGATGGTCGGATGGTTTAAAAACTATACAACACTTCCTGTCCGGTGGTTGCATCGGGCAGGATTAATGTAGAGCGGCCAGTTGTTCTCCAACAGCGTTACCAATGGCAATCCCCATACCTCCCATTCGAATACCACAGGCAATATTAGGAGATAGTTGTTTGATGATCGGTTTTTTTTGCGGCCCTACGCCCATAATACCACTCCATCGCATGGCAATCTCATGTGGTGTATTGGGTAAAATCACCTCCTTTAGGAGCTGTTCCAGAGCATCTTGTACCAATGGCGTAGCTCCAAATTCCATGGTTTCCTCTGTTTTCAGATCCAAATTTCGCCCGCCTCCCAATAGTATGCGATCATCGATATTCCTAAAGTAGTAATATCCTTCGTCCAAATGGAAGGTGCCCTTGATATGCAAATTGGGGATCGGTTGGGTCAAAACTACTTGGGCTCGGGCGGGTACACAGTCTTGCTCTAGGAGTTGCTTGGCAAAGCCGTTGGTGGTAATCAATAATTTTTTAGTTTTTAGTTCAAACTGATTTGTTTTTAAGAGTACCTGATCCTGTCCTTCCGCAAAATCTTCTACGAGCACTGAATTTAACACCTGGACTCCCTGCTGTTGTGCCAAACGCAAAAGGCCCAACATCATTTTTCCGGTATCAATTTGCGCCTCGTGCAAATTGCTGATATAGGTTGTATTTACCTCTTCAAATCCAAAAGTATTGGCGCGTAAGCTAAAAGCATTTCTACCAAAAACAGGCATCAACAAGGCATTGAGCATGGGCATATTCTCCCAACAATGTTCATATTTCTCAAGATCCGTTTCTCGGAACACTTCATGACCGCCATAGCGTTTATAGCCCAATTGTTCATCTCCTAATAGCTCGCGTAATCCTTCGATCCCATGATATCGTTTTTTTACCAATTCAAGCACCTCCACCTCGGAATGTCGCTTGAGGTCCGATAACAATTCCGAAACACTTCCAAAACAGGCGAAACCTGCATTTTTTGTGCTAGCGCCTTGGGGCAATATTCCTTTTTCCAAAATCAATATTTTTGCCTTCGGAAAACGCTTTTTAAGATGTATTGCCGTAGTCAACCCTACGATACCGCTGCCCACAATAGTGAAATCTAGGTGAGACAACCATGTTTTATATTCCCAATAACTCAGGTTCATAACACTAAAATAAGCACAAATACCCTAAGGACATCGCTCCTGTTTCCTACTCTTGGGTATTGAGGCCAAAAAATACTTGACTGATAATGTTGATGTCTTCCTTATCCCCACTCAGATTTCCTTTGATCACAATGGTATTTCCATCCATTTGATGGGCCTTCAAGGTGAATTTCTCCAAAAGCGCAAATGCCTTGGAAGTCTGTGGAATATGAAGGTCTTCTTGTAGTCTTTTAAAATCTATAGTACATTCCATGAAATTGGATCGTAGCTGTTTTTGGGCAGGGAGCTCTTCTTTAAAGGTACTCAGGGTGGTGTTTAGGTCATTTTCTTTTAGGTAAAACTGATAAAAAGGCAAGGCCTTAAACACTGCTTGATCGGTTACCGTCCCTTGAGCCTCTAAATAGGCCTTTAAGCTCTTTTCTTTACTTCCCAGGTTCAATTGTATGCGCGGTACCTCTCTAGTGGATAGCGTACGTTGCTCTTGCTTCTCAAAATTATCGTCATAAGTATAGGTTACGATAGTATCTGTTTGGGAAGTGCTCCCTTGTACGGCCAAATTGAAAAAGCCATCGGTGCGATCTACAATGGCTGCAACTTCAATATTGTTCTTTTCAAAAAAAGAAAGTCCACGCAATGCCCCAATAACCTTCTTTTTATGTTCGTCATCGCTCAAATTATAATCCCAATACCATTGCAGCGAGGCTTCCGAAAAAGTTTCCACCTTTCGTTTCTTTGGAAAAGATGCCGCTTGATCAACCATTAAAGTTCCTCCAATTTCTATACTCTTGTCCTTAAAATTGAATGTCAATTTATCCTTGCCCTTGACATAGGCAATATGATCGGACATCTTTTTGAGTTTGACAATAAGAGGGTGTTTTCGGTCTTTGATCACTTCATGGGCTACGAGTACCTCTTTAAAAACAGCAGTGCATTTTTTCAGATCGATCGATGGAGAAAGTGCAAGCATAATGTCTTCCCCATTCCAGGCCAAAGCTACTTTTCCCTTTTCGAGCAATGTATAGGTATAGGTTTCATCCTCACTCTTTTCCATAGAAGCCGATTTCTCCTCCAAGTAGGCAGCAATATACCTTTCAAAAGCAATAGGGTCTTCAATGGGCAGCGTTGTAAACAGAGTTTGCTCTGCGTTTTCCATAGTAAAGAATACCATGGAATAGGGCATAAGATCAATTCCTTTGTCGATTTTCTCTTTTGAGAGGCTGTCTTTTTCCCGCTTGCCACCTATATAATCGTAATAGAAGCCAGGGGAGCCCAAAGCATCCAAAATAAGCGTTTCCCGAATATCGTGGATGCCAATTTTTATTACACTTTCAGCATTGACAGGAATACGACCCAAGAGCGAAGCGGTATTGTTTATATACCGATACCCCCAATAGATAATAGCCCCCAATACCAAGAAACCCAATACTAGTTTCAGTATTTTTTTCATGGATCTATACAGCTTTCCCTATTGCATAAAGGCATCGACCATATTGAAGAAATAGGCCAAGCTATTCTTATGATCAGCATTTTTTGGTGTATTTAGGATGACTTCCGAAAAAATGGTATTCCCTTTTATCTTTCCAGCAGTAAGCGTCATATCTTCTGTATTTTTAGTAATAAAGGCTATTTTGTCCCGTAATTCCCGAGGATAGGCCTCCGCCGGAATTTGGGAAACAATACGCTTTCCATTTACATACATGCTTGTGGCGTTTTTACTAATCCTCTTTTTGTGCTCTGAAGAAACTTTGCCTGCATAGGTGTTGTTTCTGATGGCCATCATTTGTGTTTTAGCGCTTCCTATTACCACCGCATTATCTTTGAATGTAAGGTATACATCAAAAGGAACATCTCTAGGAGTAGCTACGCGATACAGCCCATTTTCAAAAGTCAAGCCTTTTTGTTTTACGCCTAATTTCACCAATTTATTAAAGAGGTTTTTTTCCGTAGAAGTAAACATGAACAAAAAGCCTGGAAGCGTTTCCGTTTTTGTTTTTACTACTTCCTTGCTGTTGTATTCTTCATCATATTCATAGGTGGTATAGGTTACCTCCCTTTCAGCGATATCATTGAGTACAAGGAGCATATCTCCTCTTAAAATGCCTGCTATGGCCTCTTCATCGAGCATAATGGACAGCAATTCCGCTGCAATAGGAACAACATCCGTAAATTCCTCACGAGGAAATCTAGTGAATACATCCTCCATCAATTTGGGGTATTCTTTGAGGATGCCTTCAGTACTCATATTCACGGCCATATACCCCAATACTTCATCTTCATTAAAATACTTGAAAAAATTGGGATTCATTGTTCCGTTGTACATGGCTTTGGTATGTTTGGCCATCTTGGCATTCATGGTATATGAAATATCCATTTTTGCCCGATCTTCCTCAAAATTCAATCTAGAGGTAATGGATGTTCCCCCATACAGGTCATCAAAGTTGTAGAATCCTGCCAGACCGTTGCCAAAGCCCGGATATTCCGGAATGGCATGCTGATATATTTTTCCTAAATCCTTCACCCAAGCGGTAGCTTCATCTTTACTTTTTCCCATGGCCTTCACATAAGCCGGATTAGATAAGATATTGCGTTTCCCGTAGCCTTTGAGGATCGTCTTTGCCTTAATTAGCGTACTTGTACTTAATCGTTCCCTGCGTAGCTTTCTTCTTTCTTCTCTGGCTTTGCGTCGTTGTTCCTGTTTTTTATAGTATTCACTGTTATAGTAGTCATTGGAATCGCTTTCATCGGTCTCTTCGATTTCAATAACCGTTTCTTCAATAACTTCCTCCTCCTCGATGACTACTTCCGGGACCTCCACAGCCTCTTCTACTTCTAAAATCACCTCTTCATCGGCTTCCACAGCAGGAACCTCAGCTTCATTGAAGTACGTATAATCGTGTATACTATCGGTATCATAAGGAATAACCACCATAAGTATTTTATTGGTCCAAAGCACTACAGTTCCGTCGCGTTCCTGAACATAGGAAGTATCGCCTTCCGTAATCATTTTTCTTTTCTTGCTCTTCGGCATCAAACGTTCAAAACCTTCCGAACCATTCAGAGGTATCAAAAAGCAATTGTACAGGGTCTTATCTGCTACATCCAGGAAGTAATAGAAACTGGCATCCAGATCAAAGCCCATTCCGTCCAAACTTGTAATGGCACCGTCTGTTTCTCTTTTTAATTCTTTGATCAGCATGGCGCCCATCTTGGAATTTTCAAATTCTGGGATACTGACCAAATCCGTGACATTTTTTCCTTTAATGGTAACGACCACATCGGCGGTTGCAGGAATTTTTGTAATAAGGTCTTGGGCCTTTATGCCAACCGTAGTGGCCATAAGACAGATTGCCAACAATAATTTTTTCATGGTTATGGTTTGTTATTTGCTTAGTTGAATATTGTTTTTTAGATTTTTTTGGCCTAAAATAAGGTCCATTGCAGCTACCCGCAGAAATACCGCTTTTTTATTCGGCGAAATTTTTGCATTGGTATTGGAGACACTTTGTACCTCATTTTTAAAACGATAAATTGCGGTATAACTAGCATCTTCAAAAATGGCCTTATCCTCTTTCTTTAAACGATCAAAAGATTTTTTAACCGCCGTATCATAGGAAAAATGCCGCTTAAATACTTTAGATGCGTCATTATAACTAAAATTCGTTGTACTAAAATTGGTGCTTTCCTTTTTATTTTGTTTCCTAATGGCATCCTTGAAAATAGCATCTATATTTTCAATTTTTTCAAAATCGCAGGAAATGGTAAAAATATAATTGTCAAAATCGGCCGTTTTTTTGATGTTGGAAACCCCCTTGGTCTCTTTCAAATGCGCTACGGCTTGTTTTAGGGATTCGTTGATATCATCTTTGCTCGGTACTTTATGTCCATTTACACTATCCAAAAGCATCACAGAAGCCAATTTTGTTCGACTCTTACTCAAATTTACCGTTACCAGCATATGTCCACTTCCATCCGCATTAAAATTGATTTCTTCCAAAATCTCAAAACAGCTGCTCAGAAGGGTCATTGAGAAACATAATCCTAAAAGTGTCAAGTATCGTTTTATCATTCCTATCTATGAAAAATTTATATTCCTAACTCTGTTTTGTAGCTAAAATTGTAAGGCTACGCTATTTTTAGTGCTATTTAGTGAACAAAAGTAATACCATAGTTTTTCTGTGGACTCCCTGTAAACCGTGAAAAATAAAAAGCCCCGACTCAAGACCGGGGCTTTTCTTATGCTATTTATTCTTCTACTGGGGGATCCATTTCAAAATCCTCCATAAATTTTGTCGTGTAATTTCCGGCCAGATAATCCGGATGATCCATGAGTTGGCGATGAAAAGGAATCGTTGTTTTGATTCCTTCAATGACAAATTCATCCAGAGCCCGTTTCATTTTATTGATCGCTTCTTCCCTAGTTTGGGCCGTAGTAATCAATTTAGCGATCATGGAGTCGTAATTTGGAGGAATACTATACCCACTGTATACATGGGTATCCAAACGTATTCCATGGCCTCCTGGCGTATGCAAGGTAGTTATCTTTCCTGGAGAAGGTCTAAAGCCGTTATAAGGATCTTCCGCATTGATCCTACATTCAATGGAGTGCAATTTTGGAATATAGTTCTTTCCGGATATAGGAACGCCACCCGCAACCAATATTTGTTCACGAATCAAATCGTAATCAATTACTTGTTCCGTAATGGGGTGCTCCACCTGAATACGGGTATTCATTTCCATGAAATAAAAATTCCTGTGTTTATCCACAAGGAATTCCACAGTTCCCGCACCTTCATATTTAATAAACTCTGCTGCCTTAACCGCAGCTTTCCCCATATCTTCCCGTAATTTATCGGTCATGAAGGGAGAAGGTGTTTCCTCTGTTAATTTTTGGTGACGTCTTTGTACCGAGCAATCTCTTTCAGATAAGTGACACGCCTTTCCATATTGATCACCAACTACTTGGATTTCAATATGACGTGGTTCTTCGATCAGCTTTTCCATATACATTCCTCCATTTCCGAAGGCCGCAGTGGCTTCTTGTACCGCACTGTTGTAGAGATCTTCCATTTGATCTTCACTCCATACGGCACGCATCCCTTTTCCTCCACCACCGGCAGTGGCTTTGATCATTACCGGATAGCCCATTTCCTTTGCAACATTCTTTGCATCATCAACGGAATCCAATAATCCGTCAGAACCTGGAATGGTAGGCACGCCCGCCTCTTTCATCGTTGCTTTTGCCGTAGCCTTATCGCCCATTTTGTCGATATGCTCCCCAGAAGCTCCGATAAACTTAATATCGTGTTCCGCACATATTTTGGAAAATTTGGAGTTTTCGGATAGAAAACCATAGCCCGGATGTATGGCATCGGCATTGGTAATCTCGGCAGCTGCAATAATATTTGGAATCTTTAAATACGATTGATTACTTGGTGCCGGACCAATACAAACTGCTTCATCGGCAAATCTAACATGTAAACTTTCTTCATCTGCCTTGGAGTAAACCGCAACGGTCTTGATCCCCATTTCTTTACAGGTTCTGATGATGCGTAAAGCAATCTCACCTCTATTGGCAATTAATATTTTTTTAAACATAAGCGTTCAAAATTTCAAACTCCAAGGCATCGATTCTCCGATTGGAGAACGTTTTTTGGAATTTGTGATTTAATTTTTATGATGGATCTACCAAGAATAGAGGTTGATCAAACTCAACAGGAGAAGAGTCTTCAACCAATACTTTTACAATTTTTCCAGAAACTTCGGACTCAATATCGTTAAAAAGTTTCATGGCTTCAATAACACAAAGAACATCTCCTGTGTTAATGCTATCTCCAACCTCTACAAATGCCGGTTTGTCCGGAGAAGGTTTCCTGTAAAAAGTTCCTATGATCGGAGATTTTATCGTAATGTATTTTGAATCATCCTCAGCAGGAGCTGCAGGAGTACTTATAGTAGTCTCTACCTGAGCTGGAGCAGCTGGAGGTGGAGCAATTGGTGCAGCGGCCACAGGCACCTGTTGTACAAATGTCGTCTCGGGGGTAGATGACCCCAAAGATCCCGTACGAATGGTGATCTTAATGTCTTCCATTTCTAGCTTTACTTCGCTCGCGCCAGATTTTGCAACAAACTTGATTAAGCTCTGAATTTCTTTAATATCCATTGAATTCGATTTAGATTAGTTGAGTTGAGTATGTTATGCGTTGTATGCCCATTTTAAGTAGATCGATCCCCAGGTAAATCCGCCACCAAAAGCAGCAAAGACCAAGTTATCTCCCTTCTTTAATTGTTTTTCATAATCCCATAACAGCAAAGGCAAAGTTGCTGAGGTGGTATTGCCATATTTCTGGATATTGACCATTACTTTTTCCTGGTCCAGTCCCATACGATTGGCAGTTGCATCTATTATTCTTTTATTGGCTTGATGTGGCACCAACCAGTTCACATCATCGTGGGACAAGGCATTGCGCCGCATTATCCTGTCGGCTACATCGGCCATATTGGATACGGCAAACTTAAATACAGATTTCCCATCTTGCTGCACGTAGTGCTGCCTGTTTTTTACCGTTTCTTCCGAAGCAGGTAAAATGGATCCTCCCGCATCTATCTTCAAAAAGTTTCTTCCAATACCATCAGATCGCAGGTATTCGTCTTGAAACCCTAGGTTTTCTTCATTGGGTTCAAACAATACTGCTCCTGCACCATCTCCAAAAATGATACAAGTAACTCGATCGGTATAGTCAATGATGGAAGACATTTTATCGGCTCCTATCAATAGTACTTTTTTGTATCGTCCAGATTCAATATAACTCGTGGCGGTAGACATGCCGTATAAAAAGCTTGAACAGGCCGCCTGCAAATCATAAGCAAATGCATTTTTAGCTCCTATTTCCGAAGCAACGTAGGCCGCCGTTGCCGCAACCATCATATCTGGAGTAGCTGTGGCTACTAGTATGAGGTCGATCTCTTCGGGATCCAGATTTTTTTTCCTTAGGATTTCTTCAGCAGCTTTGATGGCCATATAGGAAGTTCCCTTGCCTTCTTCTTTTAAAATTCTGCGTTCTTTTATACCCGTTCTGGTAGTGATCCATTCATCGTTGGTCTCTACCATGGTTTCCAATATTTCATTGGTCAACACATAGTCAGGAACATAGCCCCCTACAGCTGTAATAGCTGCTGTTAATTTGCTCATGCTAAAACTGGTTTTTTACCAAAAACATTCAAAAATTCCTCAAAATCGGTGAAAATTAGTGATTTTTTGGGAACTAGCACCTAAAAAACATTTTTTTAGGAATTTTCGGTGGAATATACAAATTGCCTCCAATCCCTAAGACCTCAATACTATAGTCGTTCCAAGGTCAGGAAATGGATCCATTGTACAAAAAAACTTTAACAAAAAACTCCCGCTCTTTGGAAGTGGGAGTCTACTAATATGTTTATCTGTTACCGTTATGCAACAGCATCTTCTGTTTGGTCGATCAACACTTGGCCACGGTAGTACAGTTTTCCTTCGTGCCAGTGTGCTCTGTGATACAAGTGCATTTCACCTGTTGTTGGATCTTTTGCAATTGTTGGCGCTACAGCCTTATAATGTGTTCTTCTTTTATCTCTCCTTGTTTTGGAAATTTTACGCTTTGGATGTGCCATTATGAAACTTATTTATCCGTTATTAACTTTTTTAATGCATCCCATCGGGGATCTGTATCTTCTCCTTTTTTTTCTTTACGCTCTTTTGGTTGTAATTCCTCGAGTCTTTTTAGGGCATCGGATTCCAATGTCCCATCTAAAACTCCCGGATGTACTCTTTTCGAAGGAATCGCCAAGACCAACATTTCATACACATATTGTGCAATATTGATTTGATGTTCTCCATGGGGAATAATCAACAATTCATCATCATCATTGTTAAATTCTTCTCCAAACTTGATTACCAATTCCAAGGTTCCTGCAATCTCTTGGTGATAGGGCTCATTAGTGACGTCACAATTCACATTAATACTGCCTTTTGCCTCCATCTCCAATTCCATCATTGTACTCATTTTGTTTAATGTGACCTGCAACGCTATTTTGGCACTATTAAACTCATCATACTCAAAAGATTCAAAGAACGTATTTTCAATCTGATACTCAAAACTATGCTTTCCTTGCTTCAATCCAGAGAAAGGAACTTCAAACTCCTTATACTTTCTCATTTTCAACACTAGTTTAGAGCGTGCGAAGATACAAAAAATTAATTACCTCAAAAGCTATTAAAAGAAAAATAACATTTAAAATAATTCCTTGAAGGATAGGAAGATACCCTTCCGAAAAAACCATGTATTCTTAATCACGCTTATTTTTTGATTTTGGTTTGGGCCTTGGCATCTTTTTTAACGGATTTTTGCTGAGTTCTTTAAACTCGCTCCGCTGCTTAAAAACTTTTAGCCCTGTAAATACTGCTTCCTTAAAAGAACTGTGATCCGCTTCTCCTTTCCCTGCAATCTCATACGCTGTACCATGGTCTGGGGAGGTTCGTACCCGATCAAGACCGGCCGTATAGTTTACTCCCTTTCCGAAGGATAATGTTTTAAAGGGAATTAAGCCTTGGTCGTGGTAGGCTGCAAGGATGGCATCAAAATTTTCAAAAGTCTTGGACCCAAAAAAGCTGTCTGCAGAATAGGGACCATAAACCAGATGTCCGTCATTGAACAACTCTTGGATTACGGGTTTCATGGTTTCGTCATCTTCCTTTCCAATAATGCCATTATCACCGCTATGGGGATTAATGCCCAAAAGGGCAATCTTGGGTTTCCGAATTCCGAAATCCATTTTCAAGGAATTTTCAATCACTGCTACCTTATTCTTAATCAGTTCCGGAGTAATGGCTTCCGAGACCTCCTTCACGGCCACATGATCCGTAAGCAAGCCAACCTTCAAGCTATCGGTCACCATAAACATAAGGCTTTTTCCTTCCAATTCCTGAGCCAGATAATCGGTATGTCCGGGGAACTTAAAGTCTTCCGCCTGAATGTTATTCTTGTTGATGGGCGCCGTGACCAGCAGATCGATTTCTTCCTTCTTTAACGCCTCAACGGCTGCTTTTAAGGATTTAATGGCATAGGTTCCTCCTTCTTTAGTGGCCTCCCCAAATTTTAATTGGGGTACCTCTTTCCATACATTCACGACATTGATTTTACCATCAATGGCTTTGGAGGCATTCTGGACCCCGTGATAGTTGATTTTTAAATCCAAGGCATTTTTCTGGGCGGCTATCGTTTTATTGGAAGCAAATAATACTGGAGTACAAAAATCCAACATTCTTTGGTCTTCAAATGTTTTAAGGGCTACCTCGCAGCCAATTCCATTTAAATCCCCAATGGAAATCCCCAATTTTATTTTTCCGTTTTCCTGCATGATATCTATGCCTTTATCTCTAAATTTACAACACAAAACTACTTAATTTAAACGACACATGTTTACGGGAATAATTGAAACTTTAGGAAGTGTACGACAATTGGAAAAAGATGGGGGAAATCTCCATATTACCGTACAATCTTCTTTGACTTCGGAACTGAAAATAGATCAAAGTGTGGCCCATAATGGCGTATGCCTTACGGTTGTTGCTTTAGATGGAGATTTGTATACCGTAACAGCAATCGAAGAAACCCTTGAAAAGACCAGTTTGAACGACTTAAAAGTAGGCGATGTGGTGAACTTGGAACGCGCCATGGTCATGGGCGCCCGATTGGATGGCCATATTGTACAAGGACATGTAGATCAAACGGGGCAGTGTACAGGTATTTCGGAAAAGGATGGAAGTTGGTTTTTTTCTTTTGAGTATGATTCCAGTTTGAACAATGTCACCATAGAAAAAGGATCCATTACTATTGATGGTACCAGTTTAACAGTGGTAGATTCTGGGCGAAATAGTTTTAGCGTGGCCATTATTCCATACACCTATGAACACACACGTTTTAATACCTATGAGGTGGGCACTCGTGTGAACTTGGAGTTCGATGTGATCGGGAAATATGTTTCCAAGTTGATGTCACAGCGGTAGGGTTCTCGATACCATTTCTTTTTTCATAGAAATCAAACGGACATTGTAGTACAAGCCTAGTGCTTCATTCCTAATCCCTCAAAAAACACCCCTAAAGTCCCCTCAAGGGGACAATACCCTATATACAAAATCTCACGTCACTTGGACAAGCGCAGCAGAACTATCAAGAAGCCAATCAATGCCATAAGCGAAACAGCGTTCTGGCTGCTTTTAATTTCCAGCCTGTTCTCGTACCGGCCATAAGGCCTCGGATCGCTTTTTGGTTGATCCTTGTAGCCACAGGATAGGGATAGACCCTGCTCTCCAATGTACGTGCTGGGATTTTGGCGTGTTTGGCCAGCTCCATTTCCTGCATCAACTCCCCAGCTTGGGGAGCGATCATACTCCCGGATAACAATCGCTTTCGTCCAATGTTCTTGTTTCCATCGAACCAGAGCGATACATGTCCGTAGGTATAGTCCTGTAATATGGCTCGATCGTCGTGCTCAAAATTTTGATCCTGTCTGTAATGGGCGACCCCTTGATCCTGCAATTGTTTTTCTACCAAACCAAAATGCGCCACTTGGGGGTCCGTAAAGGTGACCCAACTTAAATTGGCCCAACTGTTCTTTTTCCGGAATAGGGGAATCAACAAATTTCTCCAAAGTTGTATCACCATTTTCTCTGCCCCATGCGAAAACATATAAGAGCCGGCAGCATCACCTACGACATATACTTTTTTATTGGTGCTCTGTAAGTAATCGTTCACCTGTATTTTCCCTCTTTCGGTCAAGGCGACACCCCCCTTTTCCAAATCCATTCCCTTGGTGTTCACCACACGACCAATAGATACCAATGTGGCATCACAGGGAACTTCTATCTGCTCTCCCGTTTTGGCTTGCACTAGGGCCTTTCCATCTTTGAAGGCCATAACCTGGGCATTATTTAGGGTGGTAATGCCTTCTTTTTCAAACACCTCTTCCAGAATACGAGAAACCTTCTCAGGTTCGTTTTTTAAGAGTCGATCCCCCCTGTTGACTATAGTTACTTTAGACCCAAACCGACTGAAAGCCTGCCCCAATTCGCATCCTATAGGGCCTCCTCCTATGACTACAAAATGCTCCGGCAATTCCCTACAGTCAAAAAAAACGGTCTCATTGGTATATACGGCCACCGTATCCATACCTTCTATCTGTATTTTCCTCGGAGAAGACCCTGTACAAAGTAAAATGAGCTTTGCGCTAAACCTAGCATCCCCAACCTGTATGACTTCCTTAGAAATAAATCGCGCCTCCCCAATGACGACATCAATGCCCTTTGCTCTAAGGGCTGCTGCATCTTCCGTAGCTTTGATATGGTCTTGAAGGCTATGGATATGATCTAGGATTTTCCCCATATCTGCCTTTCCATCCACTTTAAGTCCAAAAGGTTGGGCTAATTTTGCTTGATGGAATTGATGTGCCAAATGAATCAGGGCCTTGCTGGGAACACATCCAAAATTGGTGCAATCGCCACCAAAGTTGTTTTCGTTTTTTTCAATCATAAGGGTTTTTAGTCCCAGCATATTGGCCACACCGGAGTTACCGAGTCCGGCACTACCAGCTCCAATAACAATCACATCATATTTTTCCATAGCTTTTCTTTGAATTAATTCTCGCTACTAATTTGAATTCATTTCATTCATCAAAATTCCCTTGAACTGATAAATGGTATTCAAAATCTAAAAACGGATTAAAAATAGTACTTTTAGGCTCCTTCTGTTAGAACTACCCTTAAATAGATGCTATGACGTTAAACTGGAGCCATAAAACACTTTTATTTGGACTATTACTGCTGGGATCATTACTATCCTGTAAAAACCCAACGGCCAAAAAAGATACCCTAGAAAATGCGAAGGTGACACTTCCTTCCTACGGTCATTTTAAAGGTGCAGATGATCTGGATATCTTTTATCAAATCAAGGGAAAAGGGAAAGATACTCTGGTTATTGTACACGGGGGCCCCGGAATGGATAGTGAATATATGGTGGCCGACTTTGAACCTTTGGCCCAAAAGCATACCTTAATCTATTATGATCAACGTGGTGGAGGTCGTTCCAGTTTACCCGAAAATACCGATTTATTACATATTGATCGCCATGTGGAAGACCTTGAAGCTCTTCGTTCCTATTTTAAACTCGATCGGTTAAAGATCATTGGGCACTCCTTTGGACCTATGGTTGTAGCAAAGTACGCTATAGCATACCCCCAACAACTCGAAAAAATGGTGTTTTTAGGGCCTGTTCCACCCATGCAAGGCGACTTTTTTGCCCAATATGGCGCAAATCTGGCCAAACGCCTATCTCCAGAACAATTGGAAGAAATGGGTGCACTCAATAATGCAATGCTCACCGGGGATGACCCTAAAAAGGCTTGTCAAGAATTTTGGAAGATCGGTTTAATTCCACGATTGGCCAAAGGATTGCCCATTTCCGTGGTGAAGGGCGATTGCTGTGCCGCTCCTGCCGAAGCCATTCGCTATGGTATGGGAACCACGAATGCAACCACATTCGGTTCTTTGGGAAATTGGGATTTGCGCCCGGATTTAGCCAAAGTCAATACCAAAACATTGATTTTGCACGGGGAAGAAGAAGCCATTCCGATGGATATGGTCACCACTTGGACAACAGCTTTGCCCAATGCAACTTTGATCAAGGTTCCCAATGCCGGGCATTTCTCTTATGTGGAGCGACCAGATATCGTATGGCCGGCTATTGAAGCGTTTCTGAAATAGCCTACTTTTCCCAACCCAGTTAGATAGGAGAGATCAACTCTTCTTGAACTTACTTTAGGTTTCTTACTGTAAAATGCCGTTGTACTTCCCTTCATTGGCCAACAATGCCGTTGCCGTAAGGATGGCATCGTCATGCTTTAGATAATGATCATATAGGCCTTCCCGATAGAAATAGCGCTTTACAATCTCATCTTCCAAGTTTTTTTGGATCTCTTTCTGATGGGTATCCAGCGCAGTAATCTTACTCTTATTGATTTCGGACAATAGGGATCGATAGCTTTCGGTTACCTTATCTCCAAAAACAAGCTCATCTTTTCCATTCATTGCCTTTTTCAATGCCTTTTCTGTACTTGTTTCAAAGTTGAAATCGCTTTGGGATACAAATTTTTTGAAATTGCTAAAATCCTTGTCCGTAAAACTAAAATCGCTGAGCTTACCAACACTGTTGTTATAATGATACTTTGTAGCATAATCAAAAATGACATTATTGCTCAGAAGGGCAGTAGTCAGGGAATTGGTCTGTAAGGTATTGATTTCGATATCGGGCAATACTCCGCCCCCATCTTGTACTTTGCGGCCATTGCGTGTAGTAAAGTCATTGAATTTAGAAGTGCGTACGGCATCTCCATTTTCGTCCCTGTTCCAATAATCCAGTGCCTGGATACATCTTCCAGAGGAGGTATAATAGCGTGAGATAGTCACTTTTAATTGTGTTCCGTAGGTTAATCTCAAAGGGCGCTGTACCAGTCCTTTTCCAAAACTACGGGCGCCTATGATAACGGCACGATCCAAATCTTGAAGGCTTCCCGATACGATCTCACTGGCAGATGCACTTCTACCATTCACCAAAACCACAAGTGGAATATTCTCATCTATCGCCTTATTTTTTGTTCTATAGGATCTATTGAATTTTTTAACCTTGGATTTTGTGGTTACGATCAATTCTCCTTTGGGAACAAAGAGATTGGTCACATTGATTGCTTCGGACAATAGTCCTCCCGGATTTCCACGTAAATCTAAAATAATCTTTTCGGCACCTTCATTTTTTAAATTGACCAACGCTTCTTTGGTCTGTGCAGAAGCTTTTCGGTTAAACTTTGCCAGTACAATATATCCCGTTTTGTCGTCCACCATTTTATAATACGGCACGGCATCTACTTCAATGGCCTCTCTTTTTATGGTAGTTTTTTTAGTTTCCCCTTGTCTTCTGTAGGTCACCTCAACACTAGTATTGTTTGCGCCTTTTAGCAATTCTCCGGCATCATCTTTAAAGTCGATAATATTGATATCGCCAATTTTCACGATTTCGTCTCCGGCCTTAAGTCCGGCCTTATCCGCGGGATAGTCCTTATAGGGCTCAATAATCAGTAGTTTATCCTGATAGGAACGTACCGAAGCCCCTATCCCGGAATATTCCCCCGCATTATTGATTCGATATTCCTCTACATCTTGTTCATTGAGAAATTTAGTATAGGGATCTAAATCCTCTAACATGTTCTTTATTGCCGTGTCCATCAACTCTCCGGGATTCGTTTCATCCACATAGTTCATGTTCAGCTCCTTGAATAAAGTGGTGAAGATTTCGATCTGTTTGGCAATTTCAAAAAAATCACTTTTAAAACTACTCCCTACTACCAAAAAAGTAAGGGCTAAAACAGGAACCAAAACCCTTTTCTTAACTATTTTTCCCATCGTTGATTTGTATTATAAATTTTTGAAGAATATCGATCATATTTCTTTCTACCTTCTCGTAAGGAGGTATATCTTTCCCAAGATATAAAAATAGAAACGCAAAGTTTCCCTCTATGTTGTTAAAAAGAAGTGGTTTCTGCAATCGATAACTTTCCCGCAGCAAACGCTTGATCCGATTTCTGTCCACTGCTTTCTTAAATTTTCTTTTGGGAACCGTCACACCTGCCTGTATGCTAATGCCTTCGGGTAGTTTCGTCTCTAGATAAATGAGCTTTAGGGGATATTTGGAAATGCTCTTCCCCTCTTCGAATAACTTTCCGATAAGTTTTCGACTCTTTAATTTTTCTTCTTTGGGAAAGGTATGGTCTTCCTTCTTCATGGGCATTTCATTCTTCAATACGTTGAAATACAATCAAAAATAAGCTTTCTTTTTTAAGATGTGGCCGCCTTCTTGGGCCCAGTTGCAACTCCCCCATTATAACTTAGTTTTGATGGTACAGGAACCTTTCTATCTGATTCATAGCACAGATTATTCTAGAAAGAACACCAATTCTAGGGATGGCATTATGCTATTAAAAAAACTGCCCAAAATCATCTCGTATATGATTTTGGGCAGTTTGCAACACTATGTTTTATCGTTTACTTCTGGTAAACGTTGTTCTCCTGATTGACATCGGCCATCAATTGCGATGGATCTATGACAATAGCTTTGATGCTACTTTTAGGTTTGTTGATCGTAAAATCGTACGTAGGATATGCCCAAGCCCAATCCGGCAACACCGTTCTTGAGATATTGGGGTACGGATTGTCTTTTTCACCTCTCATAATCTGCAATGGGGCATAAAAAGTTTCCCGGGTATCGTCTTCATAAATCACCAAAACATCTATAGGCATTGGCATAAGGCCTTTACGTTCCAACTGTACTTTTGTTTTCCCATCTTCCTCAGAAACCCCTTTAATACCATAGTCTATGGTATTCGTAGTCTGCGTCCAATCAATAAGGTACCAATCCAATTCCATTCCAGAGACTTTTTCCGCTGTTCTTTTGATATCATTGGGGACAGGGTGCTTAAATTTAAAGTCGTTGAAATACTTCTGTACCGTCTGTATCAATTTATCTTGACCGATGACATAGCCTAATTGGGACAAAAATATAGACCCTTTACCATAGGCAGAAGTGCCATAGGCCGAATTTAAGTGATACCGGTCTGCATGTGTGGTCTGCGGCTGTTCCGTACCAGAATTGGCTAAGTTTATATAACCTCTATACGACCCTTGAAAAGGATTGTCTCTTTTTTGATTCATGACCTCATTCATGCATAGGCTGGAAATAAATGACGTAAAGCCTTCGTCCATCCATTCATGCTTTCCTTCGTTGGTGGCCAAAATATGCTGGAACCAAGAATGCGCCATTTCGTGTACCGTCACACCTACCAGGCTTCCAAAGGAGCGTTCTCCTGTAATGAGCGTACTCATGGCATACTCCATTCCTCCATCTCCTCCTTGGATTACGGAATACTGTTTGTAAGGGTATTTCCCCACATTTTTGCTGAAAAACTGCATGGTTTCCGCAGTTTTTGGTTGTAATTTTTTCCAGTTATCCTTGATTTTCGGATTGTCCTTGTACAAGAAATGAAGCATAGGTCCATTTTCTACTTGCAGGGTATCATGAAGATATTCCGGATCGGCTGCCCACATAAAGTCGTGCACCATGGGGGCTTTAAAGTGCCAAGTCAAGGTCTTTCCTTTTTGCTTTTTTACCTTAGTTCCCGGCGCCTCATATCCATGTCCTATTTCCTGTGGGTTCTGTAGATATCCACTTCCACCTACAACATACTTCTTATCTATGGTCAATTTTACATCAAAATCTCCCCAAACCCCATGAAATTCCCTAGCGATATAGGGTGTAGCATGCCAGCCTTCAAAATCGTATTCTACCATTTTTGGATACCACTGACTCATAGAAAGCGCTACACCTTCTTTACTATTGCGTCCTGAACGACGAATTTGTAAAGGTACCTGCCCTTTAAAAGTCATATCCAAGGTAGTTTTTCCACCAGCCGGAATAGGTTTCGCCAAATCTACCACAAGAATAGTCCCTTCTTCATTGATCTGTGCTGTTTGCCCATCTTGTTTCAAAGATGTCACATGCAAGTATCCTATTTCAGCAGGGGATAAGCTTGCTATTCTACTTTTTCCATTGGACATCATTCTAGGATCTGGATCTTTAATGCTTTGCAAGCGCACATCCATTTCGCTTCCTGGTTGAAAAGCGTTGAAATACAGATGATAATACACCCTGCTCAATTCATCTGGAGAGTTATTGGTATAGACCAGCTTTTGAGTTCCTGTATATTGGTAATTCTCCACGTTCATATCCACTTCCATGGTATAATCTACATGTTGCTGCCAATAATTGGTCCTGTTCTGTGCCCAAATTGTGGTAGTACAGGTAACGATAATCGCTAAAAAACTTGTGATACCCTTCATTTTATTTTGCATTCTTTTGTAGTTTAATTTTTCCCTTTGCCACATTGTCCGCCATAATCAAAGCATTGTAGGCATTGGCCATTTTACCTGATTTTGAAGCTCCATCAAAAGACATGGATTTCGATGGATCTCCCCCTAAAATCACAGCGGATTTTGAAGAAAGTCCCGATTCCATAATAATATGTTTTACCTGGGAGGCCGTTAACTTTGGATATTGAGATCGCACCAAGGCAGCAATTCCCGCCACTCCAGGAGCGGCCATAGAAGTTCCTCCTATGGTTTCATACGTATCTTCCGGGAAGGTAGAATAAATCTGGGCCCCAGGCGCAAAAGTATCTACGTTAATGGCACCATAGTTGGAGAAGGTAGCTACCATTTCCGATCCATATTTATGTGCCAAAGCCCCTACAGTAATGACGTTATCTGCAATCTCAGCACCATTGTTTACCTGATCATTAAAAAAATTGGGGTTTTTGGGATCGTCTAGATTTACACCATCATTACCCGCAGCATGTACGATCAGTACATCTTTGGAGGCAGCATATTTTATAGCATCATACACCCAATCCGCATTGGGAGAAAAGGATTTTCCAAAGCTACAGTTAATAATTTTTGCTCCATTATCAACCGCATAGCGAATCCCTAGTGCCACATCTTTATCGTATTCATCCCCATTGGGAACACAGCGAACACTCATAATGGCCACATTATTGGCCACGCCATTGGCACCTTTCCCATTATTGCGTTCTGCTGCGATAATTCCGGCAACGTGTGTTCCATGGCTTTCATCGGCATATCTACTTTGTGGATTTCCATTCCCATAATTGGTATCTGTAATATCATAAGGATTATCCCCCACTACCGTTCTTCCTTTGAAATCTACATTATAATTGTAGTTTAGCCGCTCCGCAATACTTTTTAGGTCCCCATCGATCAATTTGATTACTTCAGGAATACTTTCGCCAAAATTGAACATCTGCGTAAGGATACCAACATTCTGTTGCATGGCCTGATCTTTGGGCTTAATTCCGGCAACATCTTCTTTGGTATATTCTTTTTTTCCTAAATGTTCTTGTACTGCTTTATCGGCATTCTTTACGGCTTGGGAAATCTGCTCCAATTGTTGTTTGTTCTGGAGCAATGGTGCCCTTCCTTCATCAAAGGCCTTCTTAGCCGCAGCTTGCATGCTGGCATCTCCTAGCTTTAATTGAAGAATTCTCGCCAGTTCCAACTGCTCATTGTAGGATTCGCCTAAAAAATTATAGCCATGGATATCATCGATATAACCGTTGTTATCATCATCTTTATTATTCCCTGGAATTTCTTTTTTGTTGGTCCAGATCACATCATCCAAATCTTCATGCTCTAAATCTATTCCCGAATCCAATACAGCAACAATAACCTTTGTCCCTTTCTTATTCCCAATAATTTCTTTGTAGGCTTTATCTACACTCATTCCCGGAATCGTGTCCGTAAGCAAATCGGCATGTCCCCAATTCTTTTTTTCTGACTCTGTCAATTCAGAAATTTTCAAAGGAATGGCATCAATATTTTTAACTGGAGTTGATACTAAGGTAGGGCTACCTCCACAGCCAACAAGGCTTATTGCAGTAGCGCAAATTCCTAAAACAAATCGGTAAGATTTCATATTCATCATCATTATATATTAAGTAAAAAGTTCATTAAAGGTATGTATTTCCTTATAGCGTACTCCTTTCTCCGTATGCTGTAGGGTACAAATTTCGTTATGGGCATCGTGCTCAAAGAACAGATAGTATTCTTCTTTCACCGCTTTCTCCAAGAAAATCCCTTTCTCTGATACTGTAAGCAAAGGCCTTGTATCATATCCCATGACATAGGGCAGGGGAATATGCCCAACCGTTGCGATCAAATCCGCCATAAAAACCAAGGTCTTTCCCTGGTATTGGATATGGGGCAACATTTGCTTTTCCGTATGACCATCTACAAATAGGATACCAAAATCCAATTCCGAATTTTCAAGAAAAGCATTTTCCCCTCGGGAAACAAAGCTCAACTGACCACTTTCTTCCATGGGCAATAAGTTCTCTTTAAGGAAAGAGGCTTTTTCTCTTGGATTGGGATTTATGGCCCATTCCCAATGGGATTTATTGGTCCAATAGGTCGCATTTTTAAAGGCAGGCTCGTAACCTGTGCGATCCTTATTCCATTGTACACTTCCGCCACAATGATCAAAATGCAGATGTGTCATAAATACATCGGTGATGTCATCGGGGTGAAACCTTGCTTTTTTTAGCGAATTCTCCAGTGTAAAATCTCCCCAACGATAATAATACCCAAAAAATTTATCGGATTGCTTATTTCCTAATCCCGTATCGATAAGAATTAAACGGTTGCCTTCTTCGATCAAGAGACTACGTGCTGCAATATCGATCATATTATTGGCATCCGCAGGATTGGTTCTATTCCAAATAGATCGGGGAACCACTCCAAACATTGCCCCTCCATCTAGTTTAAAATTACCAGTTTCAATAGGATATAATTTCATTCTTTCTAATAAAAGTTTCGCAAAATAAGAAAAGTGTAATGGATATGAGACAGATATTGCCTTTATTCCTACTTTTTTAACACCTCTTTCACCATTTTTGGTGGTAATGGGCCATGCAATTGTTGTCCAAAATAAATCATGGACATGATTTTCCGGACAAGTAGGAGGCCTTCCTCTCTATGAATGAAACTGTAATATTATCGGGATAAGAAAGGATACGTTAGCCCTTAAAGGGTTCCGTTTGGACGATTTCTACAGCAATATCATCCGCTGCGACAGGGTAATTTTCTCCTGCCAATAGTTTAAAAAAGTGAATGGAAGATTCTCGAATAATTTTCCCTTTTACCATATCCATATCTATTTCTCCACTTTCCTGTCTCCATGTAAAACAAGAATGTTGTTCGATCTGAATAATTTTATGGGTCGTTCGGAATTCGGCAATGTATGTCGTCATAAATTGGGGGATTGGATGTACGAATAAACGTTGCAAAACTAAATATATTCTATCTGTTTTACAATAGTCCTATTTCTCCTCTTTTTAGTCTTCTTTTGGAAAGCACCCTTACCCCGTAACTATTCCTTTTTAAAATAAAAAGCAGTATTTTTCCTAAAAATTCGTAGCATGGTAGAACTTGCAGGTATCATTATCCTTGGAATAATTGCACAATGGGTAGCTTGGCGATTAAAATTACCTGCCATTTTACCCCTTATACTCATTGGCCTGCTTGTGGGTCCCATAGCTACCTTGTTCACGGAGGATGGCGCTAAAATTATTGCACCCATTTGGAATGGCGAAAAGGGCTTGTTCCCTGGGGAGAGCCTCTATTATTTTGTTTCATTGGCCATAAGTATTATTCTTTTTGAAGGAGGACTCACTTTAAAACGTTCCGAAATTGCGAATGTAGGCCCCGCCATCACAAAATTGATTACGCTGGGATCACTGGTCACTTTTCTAGGGGGAGGTTTGGCCGCACATTATGTTTTTGATCTAAGTTGGCAAATCTCTTTTCTTTTTTCTGGATTAATTATAGTCACAGGTCCCACGGTGATCACCCCTATTTTGAGAAATATTCCTTTAAAAAAGGATATTTCGGCCGTCTTAAAATGGGAAGGCATTCTTATAGACCCTATCGGAGCTTTGGTAGCGGTTCTGGTGTTTGAGTTTATCAGTGTGGGAGAAGGACATGCTTTTACCAAAACAGCCTTTGTGGAGTTTGGTAAAATTCTCCTTTTCGGCGCTACTTTTGGTTTTACTTTTGCCCATGCCTTGGCTTTTGCCATAAAAAAAAGACTTATTCCCCATTATTTACTCAATGTAGTCTCGCTCTCCACCGTACTTTTGGTTTTTGTGCTCTCCGATAGCTTTGCACACGAATCAGGTCTATTGGCTGTTGTGGTCATGGGTATGGTCATGGGAAATATTGACTTACCCAATCTTAAGGAACTGCTCTACTTCAAGGAATCCCTCAGCGTGTTGCTGATCTCTATTCTTTTTATACTGCTCTCCGCAAATATCAATATGAGTGATTTGGAGTTGATCTATACTTGGAACACAGCCCTGCTTTTTGCCTTGGTCATTTTTGTGATACGCCCCCTTGGAGTCTTCCTTAGCACCTCTGGTTCCAGCCTAAAGTTCAAAGAAAAACTTTTTATCAGTTGGGTAGGCCCAAGAGGTATTGTGGCCGCGGGTATTGCTTCCTTATTTGGGTCCAAATTATTGCTTTTGGAAGAACCTGGGGCAGAATACATTACTCCTCTTGTGTTCATGATCGTACTGGGTACGGTTCTGCTCAATGCTACCACTGCCCGGATTTTTGCTCAAATGGTGGGTGTCTTTCTAAAGAAGTCCGAGGGCATTCTTATCATTGGCGCCTCCAAGGTTTCCCGTCTGATTGCACACTATCTCCATCAAAACAAACGCCATGTGGTATTGATCGATAACAACCAGGCCAACATCAACAAAGCTAAAAAATTGGGATTGGAAGCCATGACCGCCAATATCTATTCCGATAGCCTACAAGACAATATAGAGCTTAACGATATGGGATATCTTATGGCGTTGACCGGAAATGCGGAAATCAATACGTTCGCCCTTGATAAATTCAAAGATCAATTTGGAGAAAATGGTGCTTTTCGATTGGTCAATAGTGACGAGATGAAAGATCCTCAAAATAATCCGGAAGAAGGTTTATTCTCCCATACGGATGACTTTATCAAACTCATGGATGCTGTACGTAAATATCCGGCGATACATGAAATTGATATACAGCATAAAGATCATTACGACAGCCTTATTGCCCGTACGCAAAAGGACAATGATATTATTCCCGTCTTTACGAAATCTCCGGACGGGAGTATCGATATCATTCATGCGAACAATACCGATTTTGTTCCTTCAGGAGAAGGCTACAAATTAGTTTATCTTGGAAAGGCTCTTGATATAGAGGGCATCTCCCTTACGAAACAAGAAGGGGAAGACGAAAACTAAATATCTCGCTCATATTTCTCCTTCGGAATCAATCATTGAGCTTCAAAACCGCCATAAATGCTTGTTGCGGAATTTCCACATTCCCTACTTGACGCATCCGTTTCTTTCCTTTCTTTTGTTTTTCCAAAAGCTTTCGTTTACGGGAAATATCTCCTCCGTAACATTTGGCAGTAACATCCTTCCTTAGGGCCTTAATCGTCTCTCTGGAAATAATTTTGGAACCAATAGCAGCTTGAATCGGAATGTCAAATTGTTGCCTTGGGATAAGTTCCCGAAGCTTCTCGCACATTTTTTTCCCAATGTTTGTGGCATTGTCAAAATGAATCAATGCAGATAGTGCATCCACAGGTTGTGCATTTAATAGGATATCTACACGCACCAATTTGGAAACGCGCATGCCAATAGGTGCATAATCAAAGGAAGCATACCCTTTGGATACCGTTTTAAGTCGGTCATAAAAATCAAATACAATTTCAGCGAGGGGCATATCAAAATTCAACTCCACCCGTTCCGTGGTCAAGTAGGTTTGATTGGTAATAAGTCCTCTTTTTTCAATACAGAGCGACATCACATTCCCTACAAAATCTGACTTTGTGATGATGGTTGCCTTGATAAAAGGTTCTTCTACACGATCAACCGTAGAAGGGTCTGGCAAATCGCTAGGGTTGTTTACAATCAAGGGAGTCTCCGGATCTTTCCGGGTAAAGGCGTGGTAGCTTACGTTAGGTACGGTAGTAATTACCGTCATATCGAACTCCCGTTCCAAACGCTCTTGAATAATTTCCATATGCAGCATCCCCAAGAATCCGCAGCGGAATCCAAAACCGAGGGCGGCACTACTTTCGGGTGTAAAGACCAGGGAGGCATCATTTAACTGCAATTTTTCCATGGACGACCGCAATTCTTCAAAATCTTCCGTATCCACCGGATAGATCCCTGCAAAAACCATAGGTTTTACATCTTCAAAACCTTCAATGGCATTGCTGGTAGGGTTGGCGGCATCCGTAATGGTGTCTCCCACTTTTACTTCCCGGGCATCCTTTATTCCCGTGATCAAATATCCAACGTCCCCGGTAGCAATGCTTTTCTTGGGAACCTGGTTCAATTTTAGGGTGCCGACTTCATCGGCAAAATAATCTTTATTGGTAGCGACAAATTTTATCTTTTGTCCCTTGGTAATAGCACCATTGATCACTCTAAAATAGGTTTCTACACCTCTGAATGGGTTATATACCGAATCAAAAACCAAAGCTTGTAAAGGTTCCTCTGGATTACCTTCGGGTGCAGGAACCCGTTCAATGACTGCCTTTAATATCTCCTTAATCCCAATTCCCGTTTTAGCACTGGCCGGGATAACTTCTTCGGGGTCACAGCCCAAAAGATCCACAATATCATCCGTAACTTCTTCGGGGTTGGCACTGGGAAGGTCTACTTTGTTCAATACCGGAATAATCTCCAAATCGTTTTCTAAAGCCAAATACAAATTGGAAATCGTCTGGGCTTGTATACTTTGTGCTGCATCTACCACCAATAAGGCTCCTTCACAAGCAGCAATAGATCGGGACACCTCATAGGAAAAATCCACATGCCCCGGAGTATCGATCAGGTTAAGGATATATGTTTCCCCCTCAAGGGTATATTCCATCTGAATCGCATGACTTTTAATGGTGATCCCACGTTCCCGTTCCAAATCCATATTATCCAAAAGTTGGTTTTGCTCTTCCCGCTCTGTAGTCGTTCCGGTAAAACTCAATAACCTATCGGCCAAGGTACTTTTACCATGATCGATATGTGCTATAATACAGAAGTTCCTAATGTTTTTCATGCAAATTCCCTTTATTTATCCGCTTTAATCGGCATCGGATTTTAAGTGACTGCAAATATAGTGCAAAATCCATGGGATATTCCGCTTTTTAATGACAAGCTAGTGTTTATCTCCGATTAAAAAACACATTAGGGCATCTTCTAGCAGCATCAGATTCAAACCATTGCGGGAATTGTAATTTTTAGAATACGCCGGCCAAACCTCCACAAACCCCCAAGCTGATCAATAAATAGACCCCCGCCAGAATAAAGAAAATCTTGGCGGCCTTTTTCTTCTGTTTCGATCGAAGAATAAACCCGATGATTAAAAACAAAAGCGCTGGCCCAAACATAATGAATAGAATAAGGGCAAAAAGGCCATCTAAATTGCCAACTTCCCAAGGAATTGTTTTCATAAGGCATCTATTTAGTGTTCATCAAAGATGTATTTCAAATATTGGACAACAAGAGACCACAAGTACCTAAGCCTATGATAAGGTAGATTCCCGCAATGATAAAGAGGAGCTTGGCCAATTTCTTTTTTTGTTCCCTCCAAACTACCATCCCTGTAATGATCAGCATCAATGCCGGACCAAGCAATAGAATCAAAAGTATAGTCATCGCAATGCTATTTTAAGTTATCCTCCGATACCACATAATCCTGCACCTATTAAAAGTACAATCCCCGCGATCATTAAAGTCTTTTTGGCGGCCTTCCTTTTTTTGGCTATGGCTAAAATCAAAGCCAACAACAATAGTATTGGGGTTGCCAAAAGAATGACAAAACCAAAAAAGGCGGTATCGCTTACTCTAAACTCAAGAGGCAGGTTTGGTATCATATCTCAGCTTCCTGTTGCAATTCCTTGAGGCGCTCTATTTTATCATCCCTGTAAAACAAATTCATGGTTTCAAAAGGAATGATTTTATAATCTTTATTGACAATATGCACACAAGATTTTTTAATGGCCCGAACATCAAAATTATGAGCGTCTATAAATTGCATAATAATAATTCTAAATAGATTATCATAGCCCAATTCGGGAGCATCAATTTCTGGCAAACAGCACATGATGCTCTTTAGGTTTTCCGAGGCTTTCTCTACGGAATTTCCCGTACTGAACAATTCGATCATTTTTCCGTGCAAAGCTTCATCTTGCTCATATATGATGGTATTCTTCCCTTCATTCAACAAATCTTCTGGATTAATATAACGGGTCAAAGGCGTTACCTCATTTCCCAGTTTTAAAGCATAACCCATAACCAAGGCATCTGGATTACAGGGTACGGGAATAAGGTCATCGCTCTCAAAAATAGAGGATTGCTCTAAAATATTTCGGCGTACTTCCGTTAAGGTAATCCGATGATCATCTGCCTCAAAATTTTCCAAACGTCCGGCCACCTGTGTAGGCTGAAAAGTAACCCCTCGTACCGCCTGTTGCTTTAAGGCAAAATCTATGGTCGCACCCATTTCAGCATCGTTCAATCCCTTTTGTAAGGTAACGACCAGTGTGGTAGAAAGGTTCAAGCGGTTCAGATGCTCCAATGCCTGTAATCGGGTCTCTGCTAAATCGGCTCCTCGTAATCGCTGTAATACGGTATTGTCCAAAGAATCAAATTGAAGGTAAATTTCAAAATCCGGGGCATAGGAGGCCAGACGTTCCGCAAAGGCAAAGTCCTTTGCGATTTTAATGCCATTGGTATTGACCATCAAATGCCTGATGGGTAGGGATTTTGCATAATCCAAGATTTCAAAAAACTGAGGATGTATCGTAGGTTCCCCTCCGCTAATTTGCACCACATCGGGTTCCCCTTCATTTTTCACAATTACATCGAGCATCGTTTTAATCTCCTCCAAACTACGATGACGCCCGTAGGTAGGTGAAGAAGAGGCATAACAAGTGGGACAGGTAAGGTTGCAACGATCGGTGACCTCCACTACCGTAAGGCAAGAATGCTGTTCGTGATCTGGACATAGGCCACAGTCATACGGACAACCATAATCTGTTTTGGTATTAAAGGTTTTGGGATACTCTGACTTTTTATTGTAATTCCGAATATTCTTATAGTATTCAATATCATCGGCAATAAGCACTTTTGATCTCCCATGCTCTCTACAGTTTTTCAGCATATACACCTTGGCATTTTCAAAAATAATCTTGGCATCCACCCTTCGCAAGCATTCCGGGCAAAGGCTCATGGTGAAGTCATAATAGGTGTAGTTTCTTGTTGGCATATTGGATGGCTTTTCCGATGGTTTTATAGTAGTACCCAAAACAAATTAAGCATAAATATTGAATGCTGCTCAATCCAAGGAATAAAAATGTATTTGGCTTAATGAATTCAATGGCAAAGCGAAAACCAAAGTAGGCCAGCATAAAGACCTTGAACAGGGTGCCGTTTTCAAGCTGATCGGAATAGTGTTGAAGTTTCTTTATTCCCATGAACAAGAAGAACAGGAATACCAATTCATAGAGCGAAGTAGGATGGCGTAACAGTCCATCTCCCAAGTCCATTCCCAAGAAAAAAGTAGTTTCGGTTCCATAGGTAAACTCATGGGTGCCCGAAAGAAAACAGCCCAAGCGCCCAATACCAATGCCTAAAATTAGCGGTAGGGTAAACAAGTCGCCCGAAGATTGTTTTTCTCCAATGATCTTTTTAGCCAACTCTACCCCCAACAATCCTCCAAAGAGTCCGCCCATAATGGTTTTATTGTTCAATAGGGCCAATATGCCCTGCGTGGCATGAAGCGGAGGGTTTTCTAAAAAGGCCATTCCCCTGGACAGGAACAAGGCCCCGAAAACAGCCCCTATAATAATGGACAGGCGATTTAAACTGGAAATGCTATCATTGCTCTTTTTACGTAAGCGCACATAATACCGAAAGCCTACAAAAAAAGCCAAATACTCCAGTATCAAATGGATGTTCAGTTTAGTATCAAAGAGTACAGGTTCATAAGGAATATCCATACTTATGGGGTTGCGCTTTGCTTATTTTGTTTGGTCTAATCGTTTGCTCTCTATTGGAGTGAGTCTAATAGCTCTCCAAAAGTACAATGGTGATTTTCCTACGAAGATAGTTGGATTTTTAGGTTTTTGTGCCTTGCGGATAAGTTGTAAATTTGCAGCATGCCTAAAATAGGAGACATACAATTGCCAGATTTCCCCCTATTGCTCGCTCCCATGGAAGATGTGAGTGACCCTCCTTTTCGTGCCTTGTGCAAAGAACAAGGGGCAGATGTGGTGTACACGGAATTTATCTCTTCGGAGGGACTGATTCGCGATGCGGCCAAGAGCGTGATGAAATTGGATATTTACGAAAAAGAACGCCCGGTGGGCATTCAAATTTTTGGGGCCAATCTGGATTCTATGCTGCGTTCGGTGGAAATTGTGGAAAAATCGAATCCTGATATTATCGACATCAACTTTGGTTGCCCGGTAAAAAAAGTGGTCAGTAAAGGTGCTGGAGCCGGTATTTTGAAAGACATTGATTTGATGGTTTCTTTGACCAAAGCTATGGTAGAACACACCAAACTTCCGGTGACCGTAAAAACACGCTTGGGCTGGGACCATGATTCCATTAAAATCGTGGAGGTGGCCGAACGCCTTCAGGACGTCGGTTGTAAAGCTATAGCCATTCATGGGAGAACCAGAGCCCAAATGTATAAGGGCCATGCCGATTGGAAACCTATCGCTGAAGTAAAAAACAATCCCAGAATGCATATTCCCGTCTTTGGGAATGGTGATGTGGATTCGCCTGAACGCGCTATGGAAATGCGGGATAGTTATGGCTTGGATGGCGCCATGATCGGCCGTGCCAGTATTGGGTATCCTTGGTTCTTTAAAGAGGTGAAGCACTATTTTGAAACAGGCACGCATTTGGCCCCTCCCACTATGGAAGAACGAGTCACAGCAGCCCGAAGGCATCTGCAAATGTCCATAGATTGGAAAGGCGAAAAATTAGGTGTTTTTGAGACGAGACGACATTACACCAACTACTTTAAGGGAATTCCCAATTTCAAGGAATATCGCATGAAGATGGTGACCAGTGACGATGCTGTAGATGTTTTTGCTGCCTTTGACGAAGTATTGGAGAAATTTGGGAATCATCAGTTTGTTTAGCATGGCCCAATAAATCCATGCTCCTGCTCCTTTCTTAATTCTAAAAAAAACCCTAAAGTCCACTCAAGGAGACCATATCATTATGATGCAATTAATTTCCTGGTAATTCTACTGCTGGCAATTTTTGAAGCTATGACCCCCAAGACAATAATGGTGCTTAATACAATAGCAACATTCATGAGGTTGTATTCCACAGGATAAGCCAGGGAAGGAGTTATTTTGAACCATCCGAACCATATTTGGGACCAAATCAGGAGCGAAGCCACAAAGACCCCTACAATGCCTCCTATACTAGTGACCATGACCCCTTGAACAAAGTAAATCCTACGTAAGCTCTTCAAGGTTGTCCCTAAACTATATAAGGTTTTGGAGTTTTGTTGTTTGTCCAATATCATCATAATAATGGCTCCCACCACATTGAAAAGCGCAATGACAATAACCAAGGTAAAAATAAGATAGGTGGCCACATTTTCCGTATTGAGCATCCGATAGAGCGTTCCATTTTGCGCTTCACGATCTTTCACATCCAATTTTCCATTGAACAGTGCCGTTACCGCTTCTTCTACCTGAGCGATGTCTGCGGTTTCCGTTAGTTTTATATTAATTCCGGAAACTTCAGTAGCATCTTTGTCCAAAAGGGCCTGTACTACGCCTAGTTCTGTAAAGATGTATTTCTTATCCAAATCCTGCTCCACTGCATAGGCACCGCTGATGACCAAGGGCAACTCATTATAGAGTGTATTTACATTAAAAGATTTGGGCGTCACTGCTCCTTTCCCTGGTTTCAGGGCCAATACACGTAAAGGACTGCTATAACTATTGAGTGCTATTCCCAAGGTATTCACAATACCGATGCCCGCAACACCCTGTTTTGCGTTGATGACCCAATCGCCATAGTATATCATACTATCTACGGCCACCACATCACCATATTGCGTATCTATTCCCTTAATATAGGCGACATCACTTTTTTCCCGATGAGTGATATACACGCGTTCCTCCAACTCTTTGGCATAAAAGGCAATGCCTTCAATGGCCTTTAGTTTGGTTTCCTGTTCTGGCGATAGGGAAAATGATTTTCCCACAAAAGGAGTGGCTTTTAAATCAGGATCAAAAGTATCGCTAAAGGAAAGGCTGAAGGTTTTTAATCCTGCAAAGCCAGAAAGTACAATGAACAAAGCACCGGCCCCAATAACAATGACCAGAAATGTGATAAAATTAATGATGTTTACCGCATTTTGACTGCTCTTGGAACGGAGGTACCTCTTTGCAATGTAAAAGGAAAAGTTCAAGCTTAGGATTTTTTTCTTTTCGGAAGTAGGTCCGGATTCTCAATAGGATTCTCTTCTCCTTTCAAAGATTTTTCAATATTGTCTATATATTCCAGGGAATCGTCCAAGAAGAATAACAAATCGGGCATACGTCGCAACTGATGTTTTGTACGTTGTGCCAATTCATGTTTGATCAAAGGTTGGTTAGATTTAATGCCCTCCAACAGTTCCGCAGCATTTTTTGCCGGAAAAATGCTCACATATACTTTAGCAATGGAAAGATCGGTGGTTACGCTAACTTTGGAAACCGAAATCAAGGTTCCCCTTAAGCCACCATCTGTAGCGGCGCGCTGCAAGATATCTGCAATATCTTTTTGAATGACCCCTCCAATTTTTTTCTGTCGCTGTGTTTCCATGGGACAAAAGTACGGTTAATATTGTGTAATTTTGAGCTTTGCACTACTGAAATATAGCATACTTGTATGAATAAAATAGAACATATTGGAATCGCGGTCAAGGACTTGGAGGTTTCCAATGGTATTTTCGAGAAATTATTGGGAGCGCCCCACTACAAAATTGAGGAAGTGATCTCCGAAGGGGTAAAAACCTCATTTTTTCAGGTAGGCCCCAATAAAATAGAATTATTGGAAGCAACGAAGCCGGATAGCCCTATTGCCAGGTTCTTGGAAAAGAAGGGAGAAGGCATTCATCATATTGCCTTTGCCGTGACCGATATTCTCGCGGAAATAGAGCGCCTTAAAAAAGAAGGTTTTAGGGTCTTAAACGAGACGCCCAAAAAAGGGGCAGATAATAAGTTGGTCGCTTTTTTACATCCTAAAGGGACTAGTGGGACTTTGGTAGAGCTGTGTCAGGAAATTCCTGAAGTCTAGTGTGTTGTTCTCTTCTTACCTCTGGAACGATATCATCTTTTCGTTCTGTTTTCCCGTAACGTTCATTTCTTTTGCCCATCCAAAAGAAACGAAGCAAAGAAAAGGATGCTTTTCCATAGGAATTTTTCGGCCGATGCCGAAAACCGCTGACCAAATACTGCGCTGTTTCACAGCTGAATCTCAGTATTTGTTTCAGCATATTCTCGTGGAAAAGATGTTTTTAAGACTCTGTTTGATATAAAAATTCCAATCGAATGAACAGAAATCGAGGAAAGTATTTTCTTTTCGCTTAAAAGTAAGCCTTTACTCTCCTAAATTCCTTGCAATGTTTGGAAATAAGTAGTAATATTGCATCCGCAATTTGCAGGTCCTATAGCTCAGCTGGTTAGAGCACCTGACTCATAATCAGGGGGTCCATGGTTCGAGCCCATGTGGGACCACTAAGAATTGAATAAAGCTACTTCCTAAGAAGTGGCTTTTTTTGTGTCCAAAAGTTGCTTGGGCGAGAAGCCTGTCCTGAGCACTCCGCAATGCAATAAGGAGTAGCCGAAGGGAGCCCATGTGGGACCACTAATCATTGAATAAAGCTACTTCTCAAGAAGTGGCTTTTTTTATGTTCAAAAGTTGCTTGGGCGAGAAGCCTGTCCTAGAATTAATAAACCTTGAACCTCCCAACTGAACAACAATGGCTTTTATACCGTCATTTTGATCTCTTCAAAAGCGCTTAGGTCAGCTTCACATACCGGACATTGGTAATCTTCCGGAAGCTTTTCAAATGGGGTTCCCGCAGTAATATCATTTTTTTCATCTCCAAATATGGGGTCGTAAATGGTAAGGCAGGAAGTACATTGGTGTACCATTGCCTCGGCAACTTCTTTTTCTGTGATTTCTTGGAAAGTTTTTCTTTTCTCGCCCAATTGTTCAAAGTATTTTTTGCTGAGTTCCATCAGCAGCCCAGGAAGTTCTACTTTGTCCACATCCCTCGCATAGGACAGATAGGTCAATGTATTGGGATCAAAAGCCTTAAAATGCAATACATTATAAGTAGGTCGTATTTGAAAATTTTTTATAATAGCAGGAGATTGGTTTTTTTCAATGATGACCGAAGCAAAATGGGATCGCTTACCCACATCTTTGCTGATGCCAAAGGTAAGACCATAGGTACTGATGTCATTTTCATCAAAATTACGGACCAAAAATTTCTTTAACTCAAAAGCTTCTCGGTCGTCCACGGGGAGGTGCCAGTTCATTTCCAATTGGGAATGGCGTACATTGATGCCCCGTTGTCCTATAAACCGCTCCAATTCTGGGCGACTTTTTTGCTTGATTCCTTTAACAATAAAGGATTTCCAGGGAGTGATGCATATCTTTCCAATGCTATTGTCCAGACAGAAACCACAGAAATCCTTTAAAAATTGGAGATCATAACGGTTGTTCCTCCAATAGATTCCCAACCAGTATTGATCCAAGCCCATACGATTCATTCCTTCATAATAGGGGAAGGTGAGATAGGGAGTGGCTAACTTTTTTTGAATATTCTTATTGTTGGTATCTATGGTCTTGTTCAGGATATCAAATAGGGATTCCACATCATGGGCCTGGGTATAGACTTCCTCAATAGTTTTGGACACCCGTACAATGTCCCAACTATAAATTAAAACTGGATAAAAATCGGTAATTGTCCAGCCCGGCATATTGAGGTGTAAAAACCAATAATCTTCCTGTTCCGAAGCAATAAAATTTAAATTCCCGCTGTACAAGGGGACCAATCGTTGCTTGGGATCGGTAATATTGATCTTTAATTTGGGCAAATAGTCAAACTCTTCCAAAATATAGAGGTAGGTAGATCCTTTGAGCCAATAGGTCATCTCAAAAATATCGGCCGAAACATAGGAGGAAACAATGTTCTGATAGCTCCGTTCCCCAATAATATCGGTATTGTATTTTGAGATACTTTCCAAGGAAGTCTCTTCTCCCGCTCCCAATGGGAACAGCAAATCCTGACGGGATCCAAAATATACTTCTTTGTGCCCCGCAGCTTCCAGCATGGCGATGCTGTCCTTGAGTTCTCCCGGGGAGGTTACCCCTCCTTTGATCAATATGCGATGTAGGTCGTCATTCATCATAGCATGCTATCATTTTGCTACTTGCAACGCAGTATTCATTAGATTTTTTATTTCTGGTTTACAGCTTCCGCAACCCAAGCCGGCCCCGGTTTCGGAACAGAGTTTGGCAAAGTCGACACAGCCGTTACGAATCGCTTCTTCAATATTTCCTTCACCTACTTGACTGCAAGAGCAGACCAGTTTCCCTTTTAAAGGTTGGGTCTTGGACGCACTACGCAACAGCTCATCCCGCTTTTCCGATAATTCTATTTCCTCTTCGATCAAACGCTTGAATTCTGCAAATTCATTTTTATCGCCCATCAAAATAGCGCCTTTCAGTGTATCGTCCTTCACAATACATTTCTTATAGAATCGCTTTCGCGCATCCATTAAAATAATCTCTTCGTACCTAGGGTCATTTGGAGGAGCATTGACCATACCAATACTACAAAGGTCCAGATTTTCGAACTTCAGAATATTCATCAACACCGAACCGGTATAGATACTCCCCAAATCGCCCAAAATGTACTTGGCAGCGATATCCGCCTGCTGTTCGGCCGCAGAGGTAATACCATAAAGGGAATTCTCAAATTCTGCAATCTCTCCCAAGGCAAAAATGGAAGCATCACTGGTCTTTAAATATGAATTTACAAGCACCCCTCTACGTGTTTCCAAGTTAGCCTGCTTGGCCAGAGCTATGTTGGGACGCGTACCGATGGCATAGACAATGGCATTACAACTAATGGTCCGCCCTGTTTTGAGATTCACCAGAAGCGAATATTTGCCCGATGTATCCTCAAAAACTGTACTGACCTCATTATCAAAATACAGGTTAATGCCACGTTCATGGACGTCTTCGGCCAGTAATCGGCTTGCCACAGGATCCAATTGTCGTTCCATTAATCTGGGCGCCCGTTGAATGATGCTGATGTTGATATCAATTTTCTTAAGTGATGCCGCCAGCTCCAATCCCAAAAGTCCTCCTCCTACAATAACCACATGTTGTTCCGTTATGGGAAGCCCTGTCTGGTTCAAATAGCGTCTAAGGCGATCGGCATCATTGCGTTCGCGCATCGTAAATCTTCCTGGCAGGTCCATTCTCACCTCATTGGGCACAAAGGCCCTACTGCCGGTGGCCATGACCAAAAGGTCATAGTTGTGTTTGTTGCCCTGTTCATCGACCACATATTTATCTGCTGCATCTATTTCCACCACCCCATTGGCAGGGTACAATTGTATGCGCAGCTTTTCCAGTTCCCCCTGTTTTAACTTCTGTAAGGCTTCCCACGGCAGTTCTTCATTGACATATTCAGGGAGTAAGACCCTGTTGTAAAAGGGATATGCTTCTTTAGAAAATACATGAAGCTCGTCCGTACTGTTTTTTTCGCGGTAGGACTGTATAAAGCGATAGGCTGCCGCTCCTGCTCCAATTACGAGTATACGCTGCTTTGGTTTATTATATTTTTCTACGCGTACCGCACAATATTTAAAATCGGGTTCCTTAGAAATGGGGTCTACCAAATCGTTGGTCAAGTTATTGGCTCTGCTAAAATCGCTATTTAGGATTTTCCCCCAATGCATCGGTAAAAAAACGATCTTTTCACGAATATCAAAATTGATCTTCACTTTAACCTGAACACGTCCCCTACGGCTTTTTACTACGGCGATATCACCTTCTTTCAACCCTAAGATATAAGCATCTACTTTATTCATCTCAAGATAAGGGGTCGGGATATGTGTAAGCAGACGTTTTACTTTTCCTGTTTTGGTCCGGGTATGCCATTGATCGCGTACTCGGCCAGTAGTCAATACCAAAGGATATTCGCTATCGGTCTGCTCGGATTTGTTGTACAGTTTTCTTGGGGCGTTAAAATGGGCCTTGCTATCTGCCGTGTAATACACTTGGTCTCGAAATAGTCTAGGGGTACCGGGATGTGTTTTATGGGGTACTGGCCATTGAAAACTTCCTTCGTTTTGAAGCCTTTCATAGGAGAGTCCGGAGATATCCATGGTAGTGCCTTTGGTCATGAGGCAATACTCCTCGTATACTTCGCTAGTATCCTTAAAATCAAAACCAAGATAACCCATCTCTTGGCCAAACCGCCATAAAATCTCTGCGTCCGGCAAGGCTTCTCCAGGAGCATCGATGACCTTGGGCAAATAACTGATCCGGCGTTCAGAATTGGTCATGGTACCTTCTTTTTCCAACCAGCCAGCGGCCGGCAATAGTAAATCTGCGTATTTGGTCGTTTCCGAATTGTGGGAAATATCCTGAACAACCACAAAATTTGCTTTTTTGAGCGCTTCTTCCACTTTATGGGCATTGGGCATGCTCACTACAGGATTGGTACATATGATCCATATGGCTTTTAAAGTACCTTTTTCCAAGGCGCGGAACATTTCAGTGGCCGTTAGACCCGGCTCCTTTTTTATAGGTTTTCCTCCCCAAAATTCCGCTACTTCCTTCCGATGTTTCGCATTGGCCAAATCTCGGTGCGCCGCCAGAAGGCTGGCCATGCCTCCCACTTCACGTCCGCCCATGGCATTTGGTTGCCCGGTTAGGGAAAATGGGCCCGAACCCGGTTTTCCGATTTGCCCGGTCAACAACGACAGGTTGAGCAGGGATATATTTTTATCCACACCAATGACACTTTGGTTGAGGCCCATGGTCCACATGCTGATAAATCCCTTGGCGTTGCCGATCAGTTTGGCCGCTTTTTTAAGATCGTCCAGAGCAATACCACAGGTTCTGGCCGCTTCTTTTAAGGTGAGCTCGAAGGCCATTTGTCTGCAGGCTTCAAAATTTGAGGTATACTTTTTAATGAAGGCGGTGTTGATTTTCTTTTTTTCGATCAGCCAACGCGCCATCGCATTAAAAAGGATGACATCGGTACCCGGAAGTATCTGTAAATGGATATCCGCCAGGGCACAGCTTTGGGTTTTTCTTGGATCCACCACAATAACCTGCACATGGGGATTCTCTTCTTTATGTTTTTCCAATCTCCGGAAAAGGATGGGGTGGCACCAGGCGGGATTGGCTCCTGCAATCAAAAAGCAGTCTGCCAATTCAATGTCTTCATACGAAATGGGAACCGCATCCTGCCCTACTGTTTTTTTATACCCCACCACGGCGGAGCTCATACAAAGACGGGAGTTCGTATCAATATTATTGGTCCCTATAAAGCCTTTGGTCAATTTATTGGCCAGGTAATATTCTTCGGTAAGGCATTGCCCGGATACATAAAGACCTACGCTATCAGGACCGTGCTTGTCAATAATGCTTTTAAAGACCGCGGCAGCCCGCTTTAGGGCCGTATCCCAAGAAACTTGTTGCTGCGGATGGTTTCTGCTCCATCGCATCAGGGGATGAAGAATACGATCGCTCACATCCTGGGCCACATAGTTCAAATTTTTTCCTTTGGAACAGAGCATTCCTTTGTTGACAGGATAGTCGGTATTCCCCGCTACGGAAAGTATCCCTTTGGTGTCCTTGCTCACAGTAATTCCGCAGCCTACACCGCAATAGGAACATATGGTATTATGGATCTCTTTTTTCTGCATTCAAAAATGGCCTTAAGGCGTTCTTTTTCAAATGAGAAAATTAAAAATTTACGTACTAATACGTAGTAAGAATTTAGTAAAAGTACTTGCTTAAATCGAAAGATTCATAATAATTTACCCTCAAAATTAATAGATTGAAACCTAGATCAATTGATGTTTTCGTGCCTTCTTGGAAAGATCGATCAGATTTTTAACCTGCATTTTTTTCATGAGGTTAAAGCGATGGGTTTCAATGGTACGTTTGCTGTTCTGCAATTTTTCCGAAATTTCCTTGTTCGTAAAGCCTTGCAAAATTAATTCCAGCACTTGTAGCTCCTTGTTGGTAAGGTCAAATGGAATGTTTTTGGTTTTTTTTGTCCCAGCACGTTCTTGGGGGGTAGGATGCAGAAGGTTATTGACCAAAACATTGGAAATATCACCACTAAAATACTTTCCTCCATCTTGGACGGTATGAATGGCCTTTATAAACTCACTTTTATCGGTATCCTTGAGCAGGTAACCGGCCGCTCCGGCCTGAACAGACTTCAAAATATATTCTTCGGAATCGTGCATGGATAGAATAATACATTTTGTCCCAACACCTCCAGACGAATTAATGCGCTCTACCGTTTCAATACCTCCAAGCTTTGGCATGCGGATATCAACAATCAAGATATCCGGTCTTTGCTCTTGAACTGCCCCAAGGGCCTCGAGACCATTGGAAACCTCTCCCACTACTTCCAAATCCGATTCTTCTTCCAATAAAGCCTTGATTCCATCACGGACCAGTGCATGATCATCAGCAAGAATAATTTTAATAGTGTTGGTGGAATCCAATGTAGACATACCGCAAAAATAAGGGATTTTATTTGGGTTTTGCAAAAACAACAAGGGTCATCCCGACGGCATTGTCGACATGACCCAAGTGAATCAACACTTTTAATAGATTACTTATCCGACTTGGCCGTTGTAAAGAAGGTGGGTTTAATAACGATCATAGCCCAAGCCCAGTTTTGGGAACCTTTAAAGTCTACCGCTTCCGTAGCTCCAAGGCGAATGGTTTCCAACTCCTCCAGGCCATCGGCTGCAAATAGTTGGGAATACCCTAATTTAAGGGCAAAACCTTTGAACTTTTGGGTCAGTACCAAGTCCAATTCCGTACCTAGATTACGTTCCCCACTTGGCGTATCTTCCATTCCCTGAAAATAGAGCAGTTTTGAAAAGAGGGTCGTTTTTTCGCCCAGCTTGAAAGTTGCGCTGGCATGGAGGTCCAGGAGCCCTACATTATTGATCCAATTGCCCACATAAAAATGATCCATGAATCCATTGAATTTGTGGTTGGTTCCAAAATGGGGCAAAAATGCTTCTGTTGCTGCGGTAGAAGGATCATCTCCACTAATCGCCTCAATACCCAGGCCCAATTTGGTTTTTGTACTCACATCATAAGACGCTTCCAAGCCCAATAGATAGGCGCCTTCGATATCTATTCCATTTACAAATTCCCCGGTCTGCAAAAAGGCATTTCCGGCCAAACCAAATTTTCCTTTTTTGTAGCTCAGGTGTGTCCCTACGGTAAAGGTATTTCTAAGGTCGCTGACTTCTCCGGTTTCCCCATTAATTTGCTGGAACCCTAAATTGGCCGCTACCAAGCTTGCGCTAAAGGCATTGAATTTTTTCTTGGCATACAGATGTTGCATCGTCTTGTATTGGAAAGGGTTGGCCGAATTGAACTCCGTTCCTGAATTTTTGAAACCGAATAGTGGGCCGCCAAGGTTATCCAAATCTTGGTTGAAGGCAAGACCTACATCCAACATAAAATCCTTTTTTCGCAGTTTCAGCATAGCCAAATCATGGTATCGCCCTTGCTGGGCCCAATCCAACCCCCCAAAGTAACGTTGATCATCATAAGATAATACTTGACGACCCAATTTTGTGGACCATCCTCCTCCAAACTGCAATTCTGCCCAAGCTTCAAAGAGCGAGAAGGAATTGTTGGCGTCTACGGGAACAAGCTGAGGATTCTCTCCCCAAATCTGCACATCCTGTACGTTGATATAGATCTGATAAGTATCAGTCTTATATCCCGCTCCGATACGAGCTCGGGTATTGGTTACAAAACCGGCGTCAGCCCCTTCTTGTTGTAAAAATTGAAAGCCGTTTCTATATTCAGTTCTTGGTCTAAACTGTGCATCCAGGGTAAATTGTGATTTTACAGATTGAATCGATAGGATAACTAGGATAATGATAGCATAATATCTTTTCATAATAGGTAGTTTTAGTTCGTTGTTTTGTTTTTAGTGTTCTAAGAAGTCAATTAAATGCTTGCGGTAAGTATAGTAGTCCTCATGTTCCAATACCGCTTTCCGGGTACGGGGGCGCTCAAAGTCTATTTTCAACACATCCCCAATTTTAGCCCTTGGACCACTGGTCATCATCACTACTCTATCCGCTAAGAAAATAGCTTCATCCACATCGTGGGTAATCATGACCGCCGTGATTTTTTCTTTGTTCCAAATCTCAATGAGAATATCCTGAAGTTCTCCCCGGGTCAAGGAATCGAGCATTCCAAAGGGTTCATCCAACAATAGCACCTTGGGTTTTATGGCAAAAGCACGGGCAATACCTACCCGTTGTTGCATTCCTTGTGAGAGTTCATGGGCTTTTTTGTCAAAGGCATCCTCAAGACCTACTTTGTGGAGGTAGTATTTGGCGATATCCTTACGTTGGCTTTTGCTCGCATGGGGAAATACCCGGTTTACACCCAACATTACATTTTGCAATGCACTCATCCAGGGCATTAAGCTGGGCGCTTGAAAGATAACGCCTCTATCTGGTCCGGGGCCTTTTATTGGATTTCCAAGCACTGCAATATTTCCTCCCGAAATAGGGTTTAAGCCCGCAATCATAGAGAGCATAGTTGTTTTTCCACATCCGGAATGCCCTATTATGGTGACAAATTCTTCTTTTAGAATCTGAAGGTTAAGGTGCTCCAATACCACATAGTCACCTTTTGGAGTTGGGTATACTTTTTTTAAATCCTGTAAATCCAACATCACCTTGTCAGAAGGAAATACAATTCCGTTTTCGTGTGTTTCTTTCGCACTAATATTTTCCAATACCATGATAGGCTGTTTTTAACTGATAAAACTTTTCGGCATCAATTCGGACAATTCATAGACCTCCTTAGATCTTGATCTGCGTTCTTCCCCGATACCCATTAAATATTCGATGATCGCATTTCGGGTTTTTTTATAGACCGGATTGTCGTTCAAAGCTGTTTTATCCCGAGGTCTCGCGATGTCAATTTTAAATTCAGGCCCCAAAGTGGCTTTAGGCCCAGGTCTTAGGGGAATGATGCGATCTGCCATATAGATGCCCTCATCCACATCGTTGGTAATCAGCAGGGCCGTCCGTTTGTCCTTACTCCATATGTTCAGTATTTCATCCTGAAGATTTCCACGTGTCAGGGCATCCAAAGCTCCCAAAGGTTCGTCCATGATGATCATCTCCGGATTCATGGCCAGTGCACGCGCTACCGCCACACGCTGTCGCATTCCTCCAGATAGTTCCTTGGGCCTCTTATTGATGGCTGGGGATAAATTGACCATGGCTACGTATTGTGCAACACGTTCTTTAATGAATTCTTTTGGTTTCTTGGGAAAAGCTTCTTTAACGGCCATAGCTACATTTTGCCCAACGCTAAGCCATGGCAATAAAGAATAGTTCTGAAAAATTACGCCACGCTCATGGCTAGTGTCCTCTACGGATTCCCCTTTAAAAAGGACTTGCCCGCTTGTGGGTTTCAACAATCCATTGATCAGGTTCACCAAAGTGGTTTTTCCACTTCCTGTAAATCCCACGATCGCTACAAATTCTCCTTCTTCAATACTTAGGTTGATATTGCTCAATACCTCCGTGGCATGCTTTCCCTCCCCGTAGGTTTTGTTTACATTTTTTAGTTCCAAATAGGCCATAATTTTAACTTTTAGGCGGTTGCATTTTTATTGAACGAAACCATATTCTGAATGGTCAACATGATGCGGTCCAATAGAAAGCCAATAATTCCTATGATGAACATAGCTACAATAATCTTGGAATTGGAATCATTGGCGCCATTTTGAAACTCTTCCCAAACAAAAGATCCCAAACCAGGGCTTTGTGCCAAAAGTTCAATGGCAATCAAGACCATCCATGCCACGGAGAGAGTTATCCGAAGTCCTGTAAAAATCAAAGGGAGGGAAGACGGTAGGATGATTTTAAAGACTTTTTGAAAAGGTCCCAATTTTAGCACTTTGGCCACATTGATATAGTCCTTGTCCACAGCGGAAACCCCCATAGCGGTATTCACTAAAGTAGCCCACATGGCACATAGGCCTACGCTAATAAATGAAATAATAAAGGCACTGTCCGAATTGGAATCCTTCGTCAAGGTCTTTACGATCATAAAAACCAAAAGTAGCCATACCACAGGGGAAACAGGTTTGAAGATTTGGATCAACCAATTGAAAGAATTCCGTAAAGTCTCACTCAGGCCAATAATGATGCCTATGGGTATAGCGATGATGAATGCCAGTAAAAAGCCTGCAAATACGGTTTTTAAACTGGTCAATATCTGATCTACAAAAGAAGGTCTTCCCGTATAGGTAATAGGGTCCTTGCCTGCTGCCATGCGTTTTTCGTTCAAGGCAGCCGTCTTTTCCTTAAAGGCCAATTTATCGGCACTGATTACTCTATGATCGGCAATAAGCGTATTAAAAGATTCCCATACCTGGGCTGGTGAAGGCAGGGTATTGGGCTGACAACTGATATCCCCGGATGCAATACAGGCAGCCATGGCATCCGCAGCCTCCTGACCTTGGTCCGTCATGGCCTTTTCGATTTTATAATCCGCTTCAGTATTGTAAAGCGCTTTCGCTCCCATATGCCAGAGTCCGATAAAAAGTAGGATGGACAAGAGCGGAATCCCTATTTTTTTCACCAAGGTTTTGACGTTGAACTTGGGTATCTTGACCTTGAAACTGTACAATAACGCCTTCACGATACTGGCCCATTTCAATTCTCGCGTTTTGGTTACACTTACACTTTGTTTCATAATTGCAATCTTTAAGGTTTTTACAGCGAGGAATCCTCTTTATTTCCAATCTGGAAGCTATTGATATACCCTATAGGGTCTTTGGCATCATAGGTCTTTCCATCAATAAAATCTGAAGTAGCCGGCTTGTATCCATCCGTGACGGGAATATCCGTTGCCGGAATATGACCTTCTGCCACCAATAACTCGGCCGCTTTCTTCCAGATATCCGGACGATAAATATCTTTTATAGTCTCCTCATACCAAGCAGCAGGCTTTGCTTCTGGAATCTGGCCCCATCTGCGCATTTGAGTCAAGAACCATATGCCGTCGGAATAGAAGGGATAGGTGGCATTGTATTTATAGAAAACATTAAAATCGGGCATAGAACGTTTATCTCCTTTTTCAAACTCAAAAGTTCCGGTCATAGAATTGGCCAACACCACTTCATCTGCACCTACATATTGAGGCATGGAAAGAATTTTCACTGCCTCGGTGCGATTTTCAGGTTCGTCCAACCATTTCCCAGCACGAATCAGTGCCTTGGTCACGGCAATGGCCGTATTAGGGTTCTCTTCCACAAACTTTTTGGTCATCACAAATACCTTTTCCGGATTGTTTTTCCAGATATCGTAATTGGTAGTTACCGGTACGCCTATACCCTTAAACACCGCTTGTTGGTTCCAAGGCTCGCCCACACAATACCCATAGATGGTTCCCGCTTCCAGGGTAGCGGGCATTTGCGGTGGTGGGGTCACGGAAAGCAATACTTCCGCATCTATTTGCCCCTGTACATTATTTGCGGTGTACATTCCCGGGTGGATCCCAGCCGCGGCCAACCAATAACGAATCTCGTAATTGTGGGTAGATACCGGAAACACCATACCCATCTTAAAGGGTTTTCCGTTGTTTTTGTATGCTGAAATCACCGGTTTCAAGGCATCGGCCTTGATGGGATGCACGGGTTTTCCATCGGTGTCCTTGGGCAGGTTGGGCTTCATTTTGGACCATACATCATTGGACACGGTAATGCCATTCCCATTGAGGTCCATGGAAAAAGGAGTGATCAATTCGGCCTGCCTACCAAATCCGGCGCCGGCCGCAATAGGTTGTCCCGATAACATATGTGATCCATCCAACTGACCGTCGATAACACGGTCCAAAACGTTTTTCCAGTTAGATTGCGCCTCTACGGAGACGAATAATCCCTCATCTTCAAAAAATCCTTTTTCTTTGGCGATGGCCAAGGGAGCCATATCGGTTAATTTAATGAACCCGAAGGTCAACTGCGGTTTCTCTATTTCCAATGCATTGTCTGGGATAGCTACCTGCGCGGTTTCTTTGGACTTCTTTTCGGTTTTTCCTCCACAGGCGACCAAAACCAGTAAAAGTAGCGTATAGAAGGCTTGTTTTAGGATTGATTTCATAATAGGTATGTTTTAGAGTGAATTATTGATCTACGTAGCAAACATAAAACATATTTAAGTATTAATACGTAGTACCAATAAAAAACATCTTTTTACTACGTATTTTTATGTAGATGAAAATTCCTTGATCCCAAAATTTAGAAGATGTCAAAAAAGAGGCTACAATATTACTGAATACGAAAAACCTTGTCTAGCTCTGGCAGATGGGGCATTATGGATGAAAACAAGATATACGTATGCTACTACCTGTTCGGTGATTTAAATCGCCGACCGTAAAACACGTTGTATTTCATCTTCAAAAAAAGAAGGGTGTTCCGCAACGACATCACCAACTATAATAATCCCTGGAAGGGAAACATCTACGGATTTTGCCAGAATTTCGGCTTGGTCCAGTGTGCCTATAGTGTAGCTTTCATTTTTTAAAGTTCCGTTTTGAATCAGTGCTACAGGGGTAGCTCCGCTCCTATATTTTATGATTTCTCGGGCAATTTCAACGAATTTACGAACCCCCATAAGAATCACCATGGTTGATGAGGATTGGGCGGCCCACTTCAGGTCTTCGGAAAAAGTGCCATCACTTTTTGTAGCCGTCATTACCCAGAAACTTGTGGCAATACCCCTTTGCGTTAGTGGAATTCCTTGATTTCCAGGAACTGCTATGGCACTCGAAACTCCAGGGACCACCTCAACGGGTATTCCAAAAGACTCTACATGGGCAATTTCCTCTGAGGCTCTTCCAAAAACAAAAGGATCACCTCCTTTTAGACGTACAACATGTCCATAATTAAAGGCGCATTCCACCAATAGCCTATTGATCTTTTCTTGTGTAACAAGGTGTTTTCCACAACGCTTCCCTACGTATATTTTTGGGATTTCTCCTGCTACTTCATCTAATAAACTTTTATCTATTAAAGCATCATATAAAATTGCGTCAGCATTTTGCAAAACCCGAAAACCTCTCCTTGTAATAAGGTCTTTGCTCCCTGGTCCGGCACCTACCAAACTCACCTTAGGGTATTTTTTTGATTGTATCATTGCAATTAATTATAGGTTGGTTTTATGAATTTCGCAACAAGAATACGTAATTATTTTGATAAAATTAGATTAAAAATACGTAATTATACGTAATATTGTCATTCCGTTTTAAATCAAAGTAACTATGAAAACCGTATTAGTCATTGGAAATGGAATGGTGGGCTACAAATTTTGTGAAAAATTCGTAGCGCAAGAAACTCATAAAAATTACAAACTCATCGTTTTTGGAGAAGAGCCAAGAGTCGCCTATGATAGGGTGCATCTTAGTGATTTTTTTGAGAGTGGCGATGCCGAAAAATTGACCCTTGCACCACAATCTTGGTATGCGGAAAATGGTATTGAACTCTACACCAATGAACTTGTTGTGGACATTCAAAAAGAAACGAAAACTATAATCACTTTAAGCAAAAAAGCTTTTTCCTATGATTATCTGGTCCTAGCAACGGGTTCTGCTCCTTTTGTACCACCCATTAAGGGTGTGGACAAAAAGGGGGTATTTGTGTACCGAACCATAGAAGACTTAGAAGAAACCATGAGCTATGCTTCCAGCATCAAAGGCGGCAGAGCCGCTGTACTTGGTGGTGGTCTCTTAGGGCTTGAAGCGGCCAAAGCCGTGAAGGATATGGGATTGGAACCACATGTAGTGGAATTTGCCCCTCGCTTGATGCCCCGTCAATTGGATACGGAGGGCAGTAAGGCTTTAGAAACCAAAATGAAGGCCTTGGGAATTAGCGTTCACCTGAGTAAAACTACCCAACAAATCCTAGGTAATGGAAGCATTCAAGGCATGGAATTCTCCGAAGGAAATCCGTTGGATGTCGATATGCTTATTATTTCGGCAGGTATTCGCCCTCGGGACGAATTGGCCAGAACATGTGATCTTGAAGTTGGTGCCCGAGGGGGTATTGTAGTGGATAATACAATGCGCACTTCTGATCCCCATATTTTTGCCATTGGAGAAGTCGCACTATACAAACAAATGATTTATGGTTTGGTTGCTCCGGGTTACGAAATGGCTCAAGTGGCCGTAGATCAGATATTGGGAAAAGATAATCTTATGGCTGAACGTATAGATATGTCTACCAAACTGAAGCTTATAGGTGTTGACGTCGCCAGTTTTGGAAGCCCATTTACTTCAGAAGAAGAAGCACATACCATTGTCTTTGAAAATAAATTACAAGGATTGTACAAACGCATCAATGTTTCCAAGGATGGAAAAAGATTACTGGGCGGTATTTTGGTAGGAGATGCTTCGGCTTACAATATGCTGTTGCAATTGCAGCAAAATGAAATGCCATTACCAGAAAATCCAGAAGATTTAATTTTGGGCACCAGAGGAAACGATGGGGCAGTTATGGGCAGTGTCATGGAGCTACCCGATGAAGCGGTGGTCTGTTCCTGTGAATCTGTGACTAAAGGTGCCATTTGTAAGGCCGTGACCGAAGAAGGACACGAAAGCGTAAAGGCTATAACTGCAGCTACTAAAGCAACCACAGGCTGTGGCGGCTGTAAACCTATGGTGGCAGATTTGGTCACCGAAAGTCTAAAGTCTCTGGGGAAAACGGTCAAAACCCGTATTTGCGAACATTTTGATTATTCGCGCCAAGAGTTATATGATATCGTAAAACTGCGCCGTATTCAAGATTATGAAGAACTGCTCAATACCGTAGGCCAAGGTGATGGTTGCGAAGTTTGCAAGCCTGCCATTGCTGCTATTTTTGCAAGCGTATACAATGAAACAGCCAATAAACAGGAAACTATTCAAGATTCGAACGATCGGTATTTGGCCAATATTCAACGGAATGGAACTTACTCGGTGGTTCCCAGGGTTGCTGGGGGTGAAATTACGCCAAAACAATTGATGGCCTTGGGACGTATTGGAATGAAATATGACTTATATACTAAAATAACTGGAGGGCAACGCATTGATATGTTTGGCGCACAACTGCATGAACTTCCCCTTATTTGGGAAGAACTGATCCATGAAGGTTTTGAAAGCGGACACGCCTATGGAAAAGCCTTGCGGACGGTGAAAAGCTGTGTAGGATCCACGTGGTGCCGCTATGGAATGGACGAAAGTGTAAGCTTCGCCATAGAAATTGAAAACAGGTATAAAGGCATCCGTTCACCTCATAAAATGAAAGGAGGGGTATCTGGTTGTATTCGCGAATGCGCCGAAGCCCGTTGCAAGGACTTTGGCTTTATCGCAGTCGAAGGAGGGTGGAATGTATACGTTTGCGGGAACGGAGGAGCAAATCCAAAGCATGCTGAGCTTTTAGTGGAAAAAGTAGATAAGGAAACGGCGGTCAAATATGTGGATCGTTTCCTGATGTTCTATATTAAAACTGCAGCACCCCTGACCCGAACAGCCGCTTGGCTCGAAAAATTGGAAGGTGGAATCACCTACTTAAAAAATGTTGTGATCCATGATTCCTTAGGTATTGCAGAAGAGTTGGATGCCGAAATGCAAGACTATGCCAACACCTACAAATGCGAATGGAAAGAAGCTGTAGAAACACCAGAAATTAGGGCAAGGTATACCCATTTTGTCAATTCGGAAGAAGAGGATAGCAATATTGAATTTGTTCCGATGCGAGGACAAAAAATGCCTAAAGCCTGGACTTAATTTTCAAGGAGACAAGGGCTATTTTCAAAAACCATAAATTATTATATTATGATAGCAACATTGAACCTATATCAAGGCACAAAACCAGAAGAAGTGAACATTTGGTTTAAGGCCGCCGAGGTTTCCAAATTCCCTGCCAATGGCGGAGCCTGTATAAAGTATAAGGATAAACAAATCGCTGTGTTCAATTTTACCCGCAAAGGAGAATGGTATGCTTGCCAGAACCTCTGTCCGCATAAAATGGAAATGGTATTATCAAGAGGAATGATCGGCGTAGATGGGGACCATCCCAAAGTAGCCTGTCCGCTGCACAAAAACACCTTCTCTTTAAGAACAGGGGAACATCTTAACGGACAGATGAAGGGTATTGCTACCTATCCCGTAAAAATTGAGAATAACTTTGTGTATATTGGTTTCTCAAAATAATGCTTTACCGGCATTTATGAGGCATGGAACATCAAAAGCAACAACAGGCACTGGATACCGCCACTTTCTTAAGGGTCAGAAAATGGTATCTCTTGGCCATAGCCACCATAGCTTTAACCATTATTGTAGCTCAAATTCTAATTCAACAACATCTGAATTCACAGTTGAACGATTCCAGAGTAATCAATGTGGCCGGGCGCCAAAGAGCTTTTAGTCAAAAATTAGTCAAAGAAGCACTGCTTCTTGGAACCACCAATACCGATGTCGAGAGGCAGCAAAAAATTAAGCGCGACTTAAGCCTAAGCCTTCGCACATGGAAAACCTCCCATGAAGGACTTCAGTACGGAAATGATAGTATTGGGCTCCCTAAGGAAAAAAACGAAACTATCCTTAGTTTGTTTCAGGCATTAAATCCCCATCATCAAGCCATGGTAGGGGCTGCAGAAGCCATTTTGAGCGAACCCTTGGACCAAAAGGAAGGTCTTTCATCTTATGAAAAACAACTCCAAGTGCTTTTGGCCAATGAAAGCGATTTTTTGACAAAAATGGATGCCATCGTAAATCAATACGATGCCCTGAGCAAAGGCAAGCTGCAAAAACTAAAACTCAAGGAATACCTTCTGTTGGTCCTATCCCTTCTCATTCTCTTATTGGAGGTGGTCTTTATTTTTAGACCGCTATCCATCCAGATACGCGAGACCATTTCAAAATTGATTCAAAATCAGATAGCATCGGACAAAACTGCCTCTGAGGTCAAACGTCTTTTCCAAGAAAAGGAACGTTCATTGCAACAGCTCCAAGAGCTCAATTTTGTTATTGATAATGCTGCGCTTTTTGCAAGCATCCGAAAAAATGGTACGGTTGTTTTTATCAGCAAAAAATTTCTGAATTTATTGGGTATTTCCCAGATACAGATGAACGCATCACTTGCAGAAATTCTATCCGAAGATGAAGGGCAGCAACAATACCTCCGTGAGATGGTCAAGAGCAAGCGAAAAAACATTCGCACAGAGGAAATAGAGATAATGACCAAAACAAGAAAACAGCTTTGGTTGGATATGTCCATTATCCCCATGCACCAATCTAGCTTGGAACAAAGCATCCTGATCTTGTGTTCGGACATTACAGAACGCAAAAAGAACCAGTTGAAAATTGAAGAACTGACCAAGCAGAACTATGAGGAACGTATGCAACAAAAGCAGTTGCAGGCCAGTCAGATTGTAGAAGGACAGGAAGAGGAACGAAAACGTATTGCAAAAGACATTCACGATGGCATCGGGCAAATGCTCACCGCGCTAAAATTCAATATTGAATCCATAAACATAGATCAGAAGGAAAAGACAAAGGAAAAAATCGCCTATCTGAAAACATTGGCTTCAGATTTGATAAAAGGGGTACGTACGGCGACTTTTAATCTTACCCCTCCGGAGTTGGAAGACCATGGGATTTTTCCAGCACTGCAAAAAATGACCGTCGAACTGAGTAAGCTCACGGGGAAAAACATTTTGTTTGAGAACAATACCAAACGGAATATCCGCTTTGATTCATTAGCGGAAACAAACATTTATAGAGTAACCCAAGAAGCCGTCAATAACGCCATTAAGTATTCGGATGCCAACTATATCCTAGTTACCATAAGCCATGTTGACGAACTTTTGAGCGTGGTCATTGATGATGATGGCAAAGGCTTTGATCCTTCTGTCCTGGATAAGATTCCCAAAAAGAACAGTGAAGGCGGAATGGGCGTCTTTTTTATGAAAGAGCGTATAAGTTATATCAATGGGCGCCTGTTCATCAATTCCATCCCTGGGGAAGGCACTAGGGTCACCGTAAACTACAAAATTAGCGAAGCTACATTAAATCGATTAAAATAAAAAAATGAAGATACGAATCAAAGGCAATTCAGTACGGTTTCGATTGACCAAGACCGAAGTAGAAACATTCTGTAAAGAGGGCTTCTACGCGGAGTCTACGACCTTTGCAAATAATACACTAGTCTATTGCCTTAAGGCCAAGGCTGGCATTGAAGAATTGGAGGCTAATTTTTTAAATAATAGGATTACCATTTACATGCCACAAGAAGCATTATCTACCTGGGCCAACAGCAACCTTATAGGATATAGGAACGCTGTAGATTGGAATGATACTTCTACCCTCTCGCTTTTGGTTGAAAAGGACTTTAGCTGTTTGGATAATACGGTAGAAGACCAATCCGACAACTATCCTAATCCAAAATTGAGTTAAAAAATCGTATAGGCAAGTATTCCGAATTTCCTAAATATTACTTTTTTTAATTTTTTTTAAAATAAAAAGTAAGGAGTCTAAAAAGTGTTCGACTATAGGGGTAAGAATACTTTAGAATACTAAAGTTTCATATTTTTGTAAGTTTGGTTTGGTTATTTTTCGGGGTGGTTCCCGGAAATAAAATTTAAAGCCTGGGGTGGTTCCCAGGCTTTCTTCTTTTTACTACTTATTGGACTTTTTTAGTTTTGATAAGATCTCCTTTTTATAACTTTCCCCTATAGGGATTTCCTTTGATTCTATTTCAATATCCACCGATGTAAATGCTGTTATTTTATGGGTGTTTACAATGTAGGAACGGTGTACTCTAAGGAAATTCTCCGGAATCTTTTTTTCAAATTCACTAATCTTATCCCGAGTTACTACATTTTCATTCACCGTATGAATACGAATATAATCCTTAATACTTTCTACATAAATAATATCATCAAAGAGCACTTTGATAAACTTCTTATTCGCATTTACATAGATGTGATCGTTCTTTAAACCGGTATGGATACTAGATATCACAATATGTTCGCTTGTTTGCTTCTTAAATCGATTGACGGCTTTGAAAAAACGAGCAAAGGAGACTGGTTTTAACAAATAATCTACTACCTCCAACTCATAACTCTCAATAGCATAATTGCGGTAGGCCGTAGTAAAAATAACCTGAGGCCTATGCTTTAATGTTTTTACAAAATCGACACCTGTCAGCAAGGGCATCTCAATATCCATAAAAATTAAGTCAATAGTGTTAACATTTAGAAAATCCAAGGCACTTATAGGGTTTTCGAAAGTAGCGACGAGCAGCAAGTCTGGAATTTGCGCTACATAGCCTTCAATAATTTCAATGGCTAAAGGTTCGTCATCAACTATTAAACATTTTATGGACATAAGCGCTTACTTCAAATCTACTTTTAATGTTATGGAATATGATTTTAGTGTTTCCTCGACTTTTAGTTGATGTTTGTTTGGATAATTCAATTCCAATTGTCTATTTACATTGGCAGTACCTATTCCTTTGCTATTGGAAACTTGCCTCGGGTCTTCGGACTTTGTATTGTACACCTTGAAGAGTAGTTCCATATTCTCAATTTCCAAATCTATATGTATCTTAGGGTCTATAGGATTTCCACTCGCACCATGTTTAAAGGCATTCTCTACAAATGCAAGTAGAATTAGCGGTGCAATTTTCTGGTCTTGCACCCCCCTTACATGATTGAAAACTACTTCCAGTTGCGATCCGTATCGCAGCATTTCCAAATCGATATACCCTTGTATTAAGGTAATTTCATTTTCAATAGCCACTCTCCTTTCATTGCATTGATACAACATATAGTCGAGCATTTCAGAGAGTTTTAGAACCACTCTAGGAGCCACATCAGATTTTCTCAAAGTCAGCGCATATAGGTTATTGAGTGTATTGAACAAAAAATGTGGATGTATTTGGGCTTTTAGAAACTTAAGCTCATTGCTTACTTTTTCCTTTTGTAGTACTTGCATTTGATGTTTCTCTTCAAAACGTTGTTTGATTGTTTTCAGGGCAAGCATCAAAAAAACAACCACATATACTGCAGGAAAGTAAGCTATAAACAGGTAATAAGGATCCGAAATGACCTCCAATACCGACTCTTGTTCGAAATTCTCTCGAATGAAAGGTTCTGCAATATAGATTACCACTAAACGTGCAATTACTGCAAACACATAAGCAGAAACGACAAAAGATACTCCAAGTGTAAGATATTTTTTCTTCAAAAGAAACTGGGGCACCAGAAAATAAACCAAACTATAGGCTGCCATCATTTGAACAGGTAATAAAGCAACGTAATTAATAAGATGGTCAATAAAAGAACCGGAATTTAAGGTCGCCAAGAGGGTGAAAATGAATAAAAAACTCCCCCAAAACAGGAAATGGGACACAACTCTGTGCTGAAGTATATAATCTGTATATGAGGTCTTTGCATACATATAAAAATGAAAAATAGGTAAAAATTGAATTACTCCTTGGAATATTGCGTCAAAATCTGTCTAGCCTCCTACAGAACAGCCCTTCCAGATGACAAAGCCGATAAAGCCCCAAAAAACCTATTTATATGCAGTAATAGCCGATTCGTCTTTTTAAACAATATCCTATTTGTATTGCCTATACATTTGAATCTCAAATAGGTATCAATCCATTTAAAAAACTACAATCATGAAAAAATTAGTATCGATTTTAATTTTAGTATTCTGTCATTCAATGCTTTCTGCACAATCCAGCAATTGTCGTGCATTACTCTCGGCGGTTAAAAGCGGAAATAGTGCAGAGGCAGAAAACTTGCTGTCAAAAACCTCGCCTAATTGCCATTACCGCGGAGATGGGGAGCCCAGATATCCACTTGGGGCCGCAGCCTATACTGGAGATTTAAAAATGGGGAAATTACTTATGGATTCTGGAGCAAAAGTTTCCTTTCGCGGTAAAAGGGACGCCAGTGCTTTAATGATTGCGGCTAGAAATGGGCATTTGGAATTTGTGAACTACTTACTGGAAAAGGGCGCAGATGTCCATAAAAAGATAAACGGAGATGGAACACCATTAATGGCAGCGGTCACAGGTAATAATGATGATATCGTAGCATTATTTTTAAAAAAGGGTGCTGATCCAAATGCATCGGTGGAGGGTGATGGCAACCCCCTTATAATGGCCGCCCGCTCAGGAAACAACGAAGTACTAAATCTACTCCTTGAATATGGGGCCGATGTGAATAAGGGCAGTTTAGGAGATGGAACCGCACTCATTCAGGCAGTTCATTTGGGCAATTTAAATTTCGTAAAGACCATGGTAGCGCAGGGAGCAGACATCAATAAAGGAATCAAAGGCGACGGAAACCCCTTGATTGCGGCAGCAAGTATGGGACATTTAAAAATTGTACAGTTTTTAGTGGCTTCGGGCGCAGAGGTGAATGCCGTGGTTATAGGGGACGACACCCCTTTGATCAGGGCTGCTTGGAATGGACACTTGGAGGTGGTAAAATATCTAATTGAAAAAGGGGCGGATGTAAATAAAACGGTCCGAGACGGGTATCACCTCCTCTCAGAAAAAAGAAACCCATTAAAAATGGCAAAACGCGGGCAACATAGGGAGGTTATAAACTATTTAATTCGCAAAGGGGCAAAAAACTAATTTTAAAAGCAAACTCATTCAAATCATGAAAAAGACTGTCTTCCCAACATTATTTATTGCAGTATTCCTATATCACCTTGGGTTCGCACAAGATTACCATAATACTGTAGGACCAATACAAGATTCAAAGGCATTGCCCAATACCGATCTTGTAAAGACATTGGCCAATGCCTTTATTCAAAAAACCGGAATCCCTGGGTTTTCTATAGCAGTAAGCAAAAACGACACCCTACAATATGCCCAAGGTTTTGGTTATTCAAATCTAGAAGATGGCATCAAAATGACTCCTACTACAAGATTAAGAGCTGCATCGGTTTCAAAGTTAATAACTGTTACCGCCCTTGGGCGACTGCTTTCACAGGAAAAAGTAGATCTAGATGCACCTATTAAAAAGTATATTCCGTATATCGATGCGCAATATGCCAATCTTACTTCACGGCAACTCGCAGGACATACTTCGGGATTGGATCATCGTCCTAGGGGTAAACGCCATAAAAAGCAACAGTTCATCCATATAAAACCTATGGTTGAACTAATGGATAAACCTTTACTTTTTGAGTCTGATACGAGTTATAAATATTCTACGCATGGTTTTGTGGTATTGGGAGCAGTAATTGAAGGGGCTTCTGGAGTTCCTTTTGAAACTTATATGCAAGAGGCTGTTTTTAAAGCTTTGGATATGACACAGACAATTCCTGAAGACATTAAAAAGCTAACGGCCAACGATTCTGAGATTTACTATGTGAAAAAAGGAATGCCCCATAAACAACGATGGACAAATACCAGTTATAATCTTCCAGGCGCAGGCTTTAGAAGTACTCCAACAGATTTATTGAAGATGATGTGCGCCTATACCAATGGATTTATCTCTAAAGAAGTTGTGACGGAAATGTTTAGAAGTCACAAGTTAAAAAATGGAGAAAAAACAAATGTCGGTATTAGTTGGCGAAATTCATACGACACGTTTGGTCATCGTACTATTGAACATGCAGGAAATTGGTTGGGCGCACGAACTGTTATTGTTCATTACCCTGAGGAAAATATGAACATCGCTATTATGCTAAATGCCGGCAGGCACATTCTAATTGAAGAAACAGCACATATTTTTGCCGAGCTATTTCGTGAATGGTCAAAAAACAAACCAGTAGTTTCCCAAATAAATACCCATATTGAACTCAGATTTCGGTCTAAAGGAAAAGTAACCCAACATCATGGAAATATTAGTTTGAAGGGTCACAAAGGTGTTCTTAATGTAGATTTTGACGGATTCCTAAAATCTAATGAACTGTATTATCTAGGCCATGGAAATCATTATGCAGTTATAACGGATTTCGGGTTGGCCTATTTGAGTCTGACCAAAGAAGCTGTATTAAAAGGTGATTTATTTTTGTATGGCACTTTGAACACAGCAAACCCAACAACACAAGAAGCTAAAGCATCCTTTAGGTCGTTCTAACTATCCATGCAAAGGCATGGCCCACCACAGAAAGATTGCGATTCTTTATATTCATAAAATCATAGAAGAATTCTACTAAAAATACCAATACTGTTTCCATTCACTTAAAAAATAACCGGATCCTGCAAAACATAACTACCTTCAAAATGAGGTAGTTATGTTTTTAGTATTAATTTTTATGATAAATAATTATTGTTTTACAATAATTATTTATTTATTTGCATGTATTTCTTAATCAAAATTAATAATGAAAACAGTTAGAACCTTAGCAAAAATCCTGCATTACATAAGTAAAAGTCTTGCTTTTATGTATGCCTTAGTCGCCTTTTATTCCATTTTATGTTTATTGACAAAATGGTCCTTAGAAAAAGATGGAGACTTCTTTACTATTCTCTTTCCATTTACCAAGGAAGCTATCCTTATAGGAGAATATAACATCGCCTACATCCTATTTGATTTTTTAATGATTTTTATGCTCTACGCTATATTTTTTATGCTATTGAGCAATGTGTTTAATGTTTTTACAAAACAAAAGTTATTCACTACCCACGCCATAGGGAAATTGAAGTGGTTCTACAGTTCCAATCTTATTGTTCCATCCATTGCAGCGGTTCTTGCCTATGCTTTTGGCAACTTTGATATCGATGCGTTCCTTCTTGTTGCTTTACACTTTATACTAGGTGTTTTTGCGTATTTCTTTTCCGAAATATTCAAACAGGGAGTTAGTTTACAAAAAGATCAAGATTTAATTATATAGCAGAAGATTATGCCCATTATTGTAAATATAGACGTCATGCTTGCCAAACGTAAAATGCAAAGCAAAGAACTTTCCTCCCGTTTAGGAATGACCCCGGCCAATCTGTCCATCTTAAAAACAGGAAAAGCCAAAGGAATACGCTTCGAAACCTTGGCCAAAATATGTGAGATTTTAGAATGTGAACCCGGAGATATATTAGAATTTAAAAAATAATAACAATAAAAAATAAAACTTATGATGAACATTAAATTAATACTATTAGCAACTGCATTGCTTATAATTAATATTTCAACAGCTTTTGCGCAAAATAAAACGGAACGTATCGATAGCCTATTTACAAGCTTATCTGAATCGAGCATTTTTAATGGCAATGTTTTAATAGCTGAAAAGGGCAAGATAATCTATGAGAAAAGCTTTGGATATGCTAATGAAATCACCAAGGAAGCATTGAATAAAAACACTGCTTTTGAACTGGCTTCAGTTTCAAAACCTTTCACGGCATTGGCTATTATGATTCTCAAAGAAAAGAAGAAATTGAAATTAGAGGATAAAGTCATCAAATATCTTCCTGAGTTGGACGCCTATCCAGAAGTGACCATAAAAAGTTTATTAAACCATACGAATGGACTTCCGGACTATATGTCCGTAATGGATACGATATGGGATAAAAGCAAAGTAGCTACCAATGAAGATGTGATTTCCATCCTCAACACCTATCGTCCAAACAGTCTTTTTGCGCCAAACACACAGAATGCCTATAGCAATACGGGCTATGTATTGCTTGCATCAATTATTGAAAGAGTATCGGGGCTGTCTTATGCGAAATTTATGGAAAAGGCTATTTTTAAGCCCCTTCACATGGATCGTACCTTTGTGGATGACAAAAATTCGCATCCACGTAGCACTCCAAACTACGCCTTGGGTTATTTATATATTAAAAATAAATACATCCTTCCAGAGGAGTTTCCAAGAACCCAGTTTGTCACCTGGCTCGGAGATATTGTCGGAGACGGTTCTGTTAACTCCACAATTCTGGACTTATACAAGTTTGATATGGCGCTACAAACAGAGCAATTGATTTCCCGAAAAGCAATACAAGAAATATTTACCAATGAAATGCTCGTAAATGGAGATTTGGCCAAAAATACATTAGGGTGGAGGGTGCTAGATACTGAACCATTTGGTAAAATTGCAAGAAAAAGTGGTGGATGGCCAGGCTACAATACCTATATGGAACGAAATATAGATACGGATAAAACCATTATTATTTTACAAAACCATTACAACAATGTGGTCATGCCCAAACAAGAAGTTAGAAATATTCTTTATGACATGCCCTTGCCTAAATCTATGTTGGAATTCTATAATCAAGGAAAAAGTGTAGACAAGATCCTTGAAATGATAAAAGATCCTACGGAGAAGTATTTAGTCAGTAATTTTTATGAAAGTGGAATAAACAGATTTGGATATGAATTACTTCAAAAGGATAGGAACGAAGATGCCCTTGAAGTATTCCGATACAACAGTACCATGCATCCTGAAAGTTCAAATGCGATGGACAGTTTGGCAGAATGTCTGGTAAAAATTGGTCAAAAAGAAAAAGCTATAAAAGCTTATGAAAAATCATTGGAATTGAACCCCAACAATAAAAATGCAGCAAGTAATTTAGCTAAATTATAGTTGTTTCTCAATCAAAAAACAATAGTACAATTTATGACTAAAAAATACGGTCGTCTTTCGAGAAGGCCGTATTCTACATTTCATGATATCTATAAAATTCTTAATTATTTAATACTTTTCTTACACATTAAGTAATTATAATATTAAATTAGTGTGTTATTAAAAAACAACTAAAAACACAAACGATGAAAAAATTACGAAATCTACAAGGTGCCAAAGAACTTACAGGAAAACAACAAAGAGAAATCACCGGAGGGCTTACCATTCCAGGAGGTTTTAGATTCTGCTGCGGATGTATTGTCCAAGGTTCACAAGGCTATTTGGAAATCATTCAGGTGAGTTGTGATCTCAACTGTCCAGATGGCACTCCTTCTGTATCTGGATTGGGTTGTTAATTACAACTCCTACGTTTTTACTTAAAATGCTTCGATATTGATATTGGGGCATTTTTTATGGAATCCTAACCATTCATAACTATAGAACTCCCCTTTTGGTCCGCGACAACCGTCTTTCTATCCTCGTTTGGCACCCTATTGACTCCTCTTTTCCCCTCCATTGACGTATTTCTATAGTTTTGAACTTGAAATTCAAGTTCAAAACCCATACCACATCATGATTCAAAAACCATATTTCACTATTCTTGTATTGCTGTTTCTCTTTTCGAGTTGCAAAGGAGAAAAAGAAACTTCCGTATCCATAGAAAACAAAAAAATAACAACAACTCCTGTACCCAAATATATTGAGGGAGATCCCCAAGCGATTCTTGCTGCAGTGGAATACCACCATGGCGGATGGAAAAACCTACTGCGAAAACAAGATGTGGAATATCACTATGAATACCGTTTGCCCAACGGAAAGGCCGATCTTTCCGTAGAGCGTTACCTATTTAAATCGGAAGCTTCCTTTGGTCATTATTCCCAGCATGATATCAATGCTTTCCCCGAAATCGAAGGTGCCATTACACAATTTTTCAATGGACAAACGACCATTGCTATGGTTGACCAAGAAAAAATACTGGACAAAACCAAAAGTGCACGAGCAGAATTTCTGCGCCGCGCTAATTACTTCTGGTTTGTGATGCCTTATAAGTTAAATGACAAAGGAACCCTTGCTCGATATCTGGGAAAAGAAAATTATGAGGGTATTGCTTATGACAAAATTGAAATCACCTATGATGCTGCGATTACTGGAAAGGCACTCAATGATACTTACATCCTCTATATTAACCCTGAAACAATACTGATCGATCGTTTTTACTTTTCATTACCTGCTTTTGGGATTTTGACTCCTACGATTCTCGCTGCCTACGCCTATACGGAGATCGAGGGGCAAAAATTGGCAACACATAGAACCTATTTTTTCCGCAAACCCGACGGCACCTATGGCGCATCCCCAGATATTACCCAAAAACTCACGCAAGTGACATTTCACAATGGATTTACGCTAGAAAATATCAGTAAAATCCCTTAATAGGTCCATTTTATTGTACTAGCCCTTTACACAACATTCTCTTTCCAAAATATGTTTACAACAAATCAAAAAAATATCATGACAACAATCAAATATCTATCTTTCCTTGGAATCACCATCCTTCTTTTTTCTTGTAATTCCCCAAAAACACAACGTGAAATAGAAGATGAATTTGTAAAAAGGTATGCGCCCACAGATTTAAAAACATATGGTTTTACCCTCCCCGTAGATTCAAAAGTACCCGAAGTACATCAGCTTTTAAACGATTTGGAAAAAAACTTCTATTTCTATGGAGATAAGGAAGAATTTGAAAGAAAGGCCGCTAAAATAATGGAGCTGGACCCCTCGTATCCCAGTGGTTTGCTATTCGGTGGCTTTTACGAACAAGACCCTGAAAAATACAAACAAAAAGTGACCAATGCCTATAAACTCTCTAAAAAGGCCAGGTTACAATCAGAGCGAGACATTATGCAGGCAGAATACGCTCTTTTGGTAGAAGAAGATTATCCCAAAGCGCAAAGCTATTTTCAAAAAGTAGTGGATATCTATCCAGGCAGTGCCGCAGCCATCTGGTCCTTAGGTATGGCTTACTATTACAATGGAGAATATGACAGGGCCTTGGAGTGTTATAAAAAGAGTACGGAATTGATCCCCAATTTACCTAAAGGGTATGAATTTATGTCTGTAATGTATTATTCCAAGAAAGATTTTAAAAAAGCCTTGGAATATCTTGAAAAAGCGATAATGTACGGTGCTAATGCTAAAAATGATTTTTATTATGCCGAATACGTGGCCATGGTCTACAATAGAAATAAGATGTATAAAAAAACCCAAGCCTACATTGAAACGGCATATACCTATGGCGAAATATATAGGAATAGTGAGCTGTTAAAGAAAATTTCCGAAATTGCTACAACAAAATTAGATTCAATTCAAGCTTTAAAGCCTTGAAAATCATAGTAATTATGCTAAAAAGATGGACGATCACAATAGTGTTGGCAATAGGAATAAGCAGTTGTATTACGTACAGAAATGATTATGGCCGCAAGAGATTTAATTGCTGTAAATTCACCATAAAACCCAATAAAAACAATGCCGTTTATAAAATCATAGATACCACCAAACTATACAAAATTGTTTCCAGTGAGTACCTCCCTGACCATACCCTAAATGAAAATTTGAACATCTCATTTCTAAAGTTTTATGCGAATGGCAAACTAGGACGATTCTATTCGTATGACAAAGACGACCTTACATCCTTAAATCCAAAAAAGGCCGATTTGGGGGTTTATAATTATGCTAAGGGCAAGCTAAGGATACAAACCTATTTTTACCATGTTCAAGGAGGTGGATTTGTCAAAAACGTATTGCAAAAAAGCACTCCTAATGTGCTCATATTTGAGAGCGAAAAGGTTAAAACCATCTATAAATCTATTGAGATTCCTAAAGAACAATTGATATACAAGCCAGATTGGTAGTTTTGCAATACATATTTGCTGATGATTCAGGCGAAGTCTCTATGTATCTTCTATAGTATGCCCGCGGAATTTGGCCTTATTTCCAAAAGATTTTCCTTATAAAAACTTATCGCCTTTTTCATTTTTATCTCGTTTTTTACGTTGAATGCTTTGGTATTTTCCTCCGCCAAAACGATAGGCCAGCCCCATATAAATAGTACGGGTATCCCTCCGAAACTCTCCTTCTTGAATAATGGTTCTAAAAGCTTCAAAAGCAAACCGCTGACTTCTAAAAATGTCATTGAAATTGAGACTGAATGTCCCTTTTCCTTGGTCAAAGCTATACCGTGCCCCAATATTGAGAAACGCATTTTCCTTTAATTCATATTGTAGTATTTTTTGTCTCCCACTATAAAAACCGAAGAGTTGAAAACTAAGGTGTTCCGTGGCTTTAAAACTACTGTTCACCTTGGCATTCAATAAACTATTGTTAACGGTGACATTTTCGTTTTCAATCACTCCCTTTTGTGTTCTGGAATACAGATCAAAACTAGCATTCATATTCCACCAAGAGGTAAAGCGATAACTACTCGAAAGTTCTACTCCATAGGCATTGTTGCTGTCAAAATTATCATAATCCAAAATCAATACCGTGGGGTTGTCCGTGTCAAAAAAGCCCCTTCTATTGATTTCATCATTAATGCTGCGGTAAAACCCACCAAAAGAGAAACTTCCATTCTTTAATTTCCTACCATAGTTTATTTCTATGGAATTGGTGAACTGAGGAAGCAGTATTGGGTTTCCAACGATAATGATCTGGGGGGTACTTAATTGTCGTATCGGATTGATCTGATTCAAGGAAGGGCGATCTATTCTTCTACTAAAACTAAGTTGATAGGTATGCTTCTGTTCCGCATCCGGACTATATTGTAAAAAGCCAGAAGGATATACATTGAACAATTTATCCTCAAAGTTAAATTGCGGTTCTGATACCTCATCAAATTGGGAGCGTACCGCATAATCTTCCAGACGAAGTCCTATATTATACTGCAACTTGTCTAATTGTTGACTAAAGGAAGCGTAAAAAGAATGAATATCCCGATCATAAGAGAAGGTAGAATTATTAAAATCAGTGCGATCGGTAATATAATTATTGCCTGTACGTCTCAAACGTGTCTCTGCTCCAATTTCCAAGCTTGTGTTTTCTGAAATAGGGTATGCGTAATCCAAGTTTATGGTGGTATTGGTCCTACGATCTTCAATATCTTCCCTATAGTCGTTCAAAGGGCTATTTCCAGTAAATTGGAAGCTATTGCCTGTGGTACTGTTCAATCTATTATAGTCTACTTCAACCTCAAGAAAATGTCCTTCTTTCGGGAAAGTATGTCTAAAATCTGCATTATAAATTGCGCTGGTATTGTCACGAAAAGTGGTATCGAATTGTCTAAAGTTGGCAGATAGGTCATCAAAAAAACGAAGGGTCCTTATCCCATCGATCGCTGTATCAAACACATTTTGATTGGTGTATACAGAAAAGGTATTGGCATCATTGATATAGTAATCTATCCCTAGTTTAACAAGATGGGAGGTATTCTCGTTTATATTATCCGTTAATTGATTGGTATTTTCCAGGGTTCTGGTAACTGTTCCATCCGTGACACTTTTCCCCAATTGGTTGCCATAGGTCCCATAAAGATTTACAGCACCCGTACGATAGTTGAGGCTCAATGTATTGTTGTATCGGCTCCGTTGTCCAAAAGTGATTCCTGAATTCGCAGAGCCATTGAATCCTAGATTGGTATTTTTCTTAAGGGTAATATTGATGATTCCGCTCATCCCTTCAGGGTTGTATTTTGCAGATGGATTGGTAATCAATTCCACCGTCTTTATAGAAGAGGTAGGAAGTTGTTGCAACAGCTCCCTCGCGCTTATATTTGTGGGTTTTCCATCGATCAGTATCCGGACATTTTCATTACCACGAAGCGATATTTCCCCATCTTGATTTACGCTTACGGAGGGAATATTGCCTATAATATCATTGACCGAGGCCCCGGTATTGGTCAGATCCCGTCCTATATGGATTACTTTTCGGTCAAGCTTTTGTTCAATCGTAGAGCGTTCTGCAGTTACTTCTACCCCCTCCAAAGAAACTGCATCCTCGGCTATAAAAATGCTGCCTAAATTCAGGTTTTTCGTAGTCCTATCTAAGGTAATGTCCTGGTTCCATGTGGCGTACCCTATAAATTGCACCTCCAACGTATAGGCTCCAAAAGAGAGTTTTCCGATATTGAATATCCCTTGCTCATCGGTAATACTTCCAGTAACAATGGCTGTATCGGACTTCAGCACTACGTTGGCATAGGGGATGGGTTCTTGTGTATTTTTGTCCAATACCACTCCCGTAACTGCAGCCTTTTGTCCAAAAACACACAGTGATGCCAAGCAAAAAAACAAGGAAAAGCATTTGTTTTTGAACACATATGGAAGTCGGGAGAAAAGGCTGTTTCGATTATTCATGCTTCAAAAAGTTTAGGTTTGAAAACGAAGGTATAGGAAGGTGTAACACCCCTAAAAAAAGTGGATAGAGGCCTCTTAAGCAGGGTTGAAAAATAGTTACTTAAGGATAAATACACTGGTCTCCGCAAAGCAGACTTTTGGCATCGGTTGCTGCTGATTCATCCTTTTTTGAAGCAATTGGACATATAGATTTGTACCTTTATATGGAACCACGCTCTTATGCTGCAACGAATTCAAACTTATCTGGAAGGGTCTAAACTCAAGTACCTCGTATTTTTAGGTATTCTATTTGCATTTTCGGCATCTACCTCCGGTTGGTATTACACCAGCAATACGGAGCTCTTCATCACTTTTGGCATCCGAGCCACCCTACAGATTGTCCTGGCCTTTATTATTATTGAATTTCTAATCCCCCAACTGTTAAACAAAGGGAAAACACTGTCATTTGGCTTTGCCGTAACCGCAACTTTATTGGCTTTTTACTGCATTTGTACCTTGATTTATGTTCATTATTTTGAGCCCACATTTCCGGAGACCTATGTAAATTATATCAAGCGTTTTGACGATCCTTCCTTTTTAGGAAGACTCACGCATTTGAGTGAATTTATCTCAAAATCCCTGTATTTGCTCTACCCCACTTTCTTGCTCTTGGTCTTTAAACTCTACAATGAAAAACAGCGTCTGCTACGTTTGAACGAACAGAAAAAAACGGCAGAATTGGCAGCCCTAAAAAATCAGCTAAACCCGCATTTTTTATTCAACACCCTAAACAATCTATATGCTTTGGCGCTAAAAAAATCGGATGATACCACTAAAGTGATCCAGAAGCTTTCCAATATTTTGGATTATATATTATACGGTTGCAATGAACCTTTTGTCTCTCTGGATAAAGAGATTGCATTGATTGAGAATTACCTGTCTTTAGAGAAAATCAGGTATCAAGATCGGGTCAGGATTTCCTTCAGTAAAGATGTTACCGGGCAAGAAAAAATAGCCCCTTTATTGTTACTTACTTTTGTAGAGAATGCGTTTAAACATGGAGTAACCAACGAAATTAGTCAGGCACACATCAATATCAATATTGCAAAACAAAGAGGCGTATTGACCTTTAAGGTGGAAAATAGCAAGCCAGCAGTTCCGGAAAGCACAAATAACAGAGAATCTATTGGACTTAAAAACATTAAAAAACAACTGGAACTCCTCTATCCAAAAGCCTACGATTTAAGTATTGAAAACAAATCAACCTCATTTTCAGCCAACCTCAAACTAGCAATGGTATGAATTATAGCTGCCTGATTATCGATGATGAGCCCCTTGCCCGGGAATTAATAGCTACCTATTTACAGAAAATCCCGAATTTTCAACTGATCGCTTCTTGTTCCAGTGCCATTGAAGCAAGTGCCATTCTCAGCACAAAAAAAATTGATGTGTTGTTTTTGGATATAGAAATGCCGGTATTAAAGGGCACCTCTTTTTTTAAAAACCTGGTCAATAAGCCTGCTGTAATCTTTACCACGGCATATCGCGATTATGCCCTGGATGGATTTGAATTAAATGCCGTGGATTATCTGCTAAAACCTATTTTCTTTGACCGCTTTTTTCTGGCCATCCAAAAGTTTTTAAAATTACAGGAAAGCGCAAACATCCCTATTCAAGTAGATAAAAGGCCAGACTACCTTTTTGTAAGCAAGGCCAAAAAGCAGATCAAAATTACCTTAGACGACATTTTATATGTGGAAAGCTTCAAGGATTATATCAAAATACACCTGCCTGAAGAGAGCTTGATGGTCAAAGAAAGTATCTCCAGTTTTGAAAAGCGTATCGATACGCGTTTTATTCGTTTGCATCGATCCTATATTGTCAATAGCGAAAAAATTACGGCCTATACCAAAAATGATGTGGAAATAGGAAAAATCGAAATTCCTATAGGGAAAAACTACAAAGACAATATGCTTCCTTTTTTGCAATCTTTATAAGATGCCCTCGATTTTCAAAAAAACTCGGGAAACCCTTAAAAACAGGTGCAAATACCGTAAGCGTACGCATAGCAGCCTACTTTTTTTTGTACCCATTTCCGAGTCGCCTAGATTAGCAGCATGATGTTAAACCTTAAAGAATTTAGTATGAAACAATGTAAAACGATGCTCTTATTGATAGCACTTTTGTGTGGGACTTTCACTTATGCACAATCAAAATCCAAAACATTACACTTTAAAAAAGGAGAGGTTTTGGATATTTTGCTCTTTACCGGAAAACCCGCATTGTCCGAGTTATTTCCGAGATATAAGGAAACTGCTTTTGCCTTTGCTCTCGAAACGGGCTACCAACCTCAACCTTTACTTTCTATTGCAGAAACCACTCAAGGCGGTATTCAGCCTAGTTCTTTTGTCTTTGGAAAATGGAATGACCTAAGCAGTAGGGAACGCTTTTTAAACAACATTCTCACTAAGGTGCCCGACTTTCATGAACAACGCAGAGCCATGTGGTCCTCATTTTATTTGGCATACTACCCTATGGCCAAAGAGGTATCCTTTGAAATTGATCCGGGAAAAATTGTCGTAGCTACCGCCTACTGGGAAAAGGACGCCTCCAAATTCAAACTCTTTAAAAAAGAATGGCTAAAAAAGGCAAAAAATAAAGGAGGAAAAGTACTTTTAGAATTAACAGATGCCAAGTCTTCTGTTGGGTATATGTACAAACCAGACCTTGTGATCCTAACGGAATGGAACACAAGGGAAGATTTTGATGCCTTTTACAAAGAAAACCTGCAAATGAGCGAAGAGGGCATTCAAAATGTAAATCAGTTTATCATAAAATAATTCAACCAAAACCATTACGGCAGGTGGGTTCAATACCCACCTGTTTTCTTAGCAACATGCAAACATTTATCAATCAATTCACCTATTTCGCCTTTTTCCATTGTGTCTTTCTATTGTGCGTTTATCTTTTTTCCTCCAAAAACAGGAAAAACATCAATGGATATGTGGCATTCCTGATTTTCGTATTATTCATTGGCTTAAGTGGGCGTATTTTGTACCTCTCTGAAATTTTTGGCAGTAATTTTAGATTGATTTCCTTTTCCGAATTTGCGATCTTACTCTTTGGAGCAACAGTCTTTTTGTTTACAAAGTCTTCATTGAACAACACTTCCTTCCGCCTCAAGGATTTATGGCACTACCTTCCTGGGCTAATCTATATTCTTTTTGTTATTTTTTACTTTATGCTGCCTTCCAATACCGTTATTGTAGAAAGAATAGAACGAGGGGAGTTCTATACCGTGGTCAGTATTTTAGTTGGCATAGGCTTATCTTTTAATATTACCTATTGGGTTAGGAGCCTTGTTACTTTTCTTTATTTCCGAAAAAGCTTGAAAAACGAATTGAGTTATGCTGTTAAAACACACTTCTTCTTCAATTTCTTGATTGCCATCGGAATCGTTCTCTTTGTTTGGGTCGTGGTGTATCTCCTAAGTCTTTTTCAAGTAGAAACGCTGGAACGGGAAGCACGCCAACTAATTTGGTTATCCATTGCTTCCATTATTCTCCTGATTACCTATTATGAAATGGTACAGCCCGCTATGTTTAGGGTACCCCTTTCCCAAGCACCCCAAAAATACGCCCAATCCAAACTGAGTTCCAAAGATTTAGAATCCCTTAAAGCCCGATTGGAAACCATTATGCTTGAAAAAAAGCCTTATCTCAACAAAAAGCTCATCAAAGCGGAACTTGCAGAATTGTTAGGGGTAAGCAATCCAGAATTGGCACGTTTGCTCAATGAACGCATTGGCATGAATTTCTTTGAATTTGTGAATTATTATCGCATCAAAGAATTTATTCAATTGGCCAATACCCCTAGGGCCAAGGAGCTAACATTTTTTGGATTGGCCCAGGAAGCGGGTTTTCATTCCAAAACCACCTTCAACAAATCCTTCAAAAATCTAATGGGTACCTCCCCATCGGCTTATTTTAGTAAAAAATTATAATCTCAGCGTTCTCCTTTTTATTCATGGGATTCCAACCAACGCTTTGCTTCTTGGGTATACCACCAAGGGGAAAAATTTTCGGCTTCAAGAATGCTACGGTAGAAAAACGCCGCTTTGTCTTTTTCATTTTTTAGATCGTAATAATTGGCCATATAATAGTTGGCATAGGGATTATTTTTGCCCTCTTTAAGGAGCTTTTCTCCCACTTTTACATAAACCTCATCATATTTGGTCTCTTCTTGTTCCCCTCGCATGGCCGCAATAGCTTTTAAGAATTGCAGATTAAAAAGAAAGGTTAGATCTCCATAACTTTCATAATCTGGATACAGTGTCAGCAATTGATCCAATAAGGCTTTACTGTTTCCCGTATGTACAGCATCAAACCGTACCATATAGTTCTCTGCCGATAATTGTGCCATTAATTTTTTTCGGTAGAACTCTCGATTAGAAGAATCCATACGTTCCTGTATCCGGGCGAGGGTCTCCCTACTTTCAAAAAGTGGTATTTCTAGTCTATCCAACACATAATTTTTTAAAAAACTCAGAGCAAATAAGGAAGAGGTCACGTCTCCATTGATAAGGCGGGCGGGATCGCTCATTAAGTTATTATTGGCCGCTAGGATAAGGGTTAAATCCTTAGAAGGAACCTTCAGAAAAAGGCTGGAGTAACAGTCATACTGTCCGTAGCCCCAAATCAGCTGTTCTCCCAGAAACTCTTGGGTAAAAATCCCCAAACCATAGGGAGATCCCGCTACGAAAGAGCTTGTCATTTTTTCTTTAGAAGCCTTCGAAATAAGCGTATTTTGATCTAGAGCGGCGCTCAATAAGGCCAAATCTTGCACTGTAGCCGTTATTCCAGCCGAAGCGGAGAAGCCATAGTCAATAAACCCTTCCTTGGTCGTTTTCTCCAAGAAACCATTTTTCATTTCCCCGCCTAATAGGTAAGGTGCTGCTATTTTTCTGTTTTGTGAAACCAATTGTGTGGAATCTTTTAGCAAATAGGTGTTTTTAAGTTGTAGCCTATCTATGATACGCTCTTGCACGGCACGCTCATAAGACTGTCCGCTAAGTTGTTCTATTATCGGAGTCAACAAGCCAAACCGATTACTATAATAAAACTGCTTGCCTACCTTACCTTGAGAGGTATGAGATAGCACATGCTTCACCTTAACACTATCCGGAATCCCTAGGGACACATAGGTATTAACCGGTTCTTCCAAAGAAGTTTTATCTTCTTCCAACAACTGCATCATGATAATTCCAGAAAATATCTTGGTCAACGAAGCCATCGGAAAAGTAGTGGTGCTGTCTAGAGGTGTATTAGATGCAACATTGGCAACACCAAGATAATCTTCATACAAAGTTTGATTTCCTTGCTTCACAAGAATGGCCATTCCAGGAATCTGAAAATAAGCTTTTAACTCCTGTAGTTCCGATCCAAAAACAGCTTTTGTTTGTTCTTGTGATGTTCTTTTCTGAGAAGTACAGCTCCATATAAGCCCTATAGTACAGAGTAGGACAGGGATTCTTTTATATATATTCATGATTGGTGATTTGTTCTGCAATTTTCATCAAAAAAACCAATAATCCCATTCATTGCAGCTTTAAAACGTCCCAGATTCCAGTATTGGAACTCTTACATTTCCTTAATTGGATGCCTTTACGTAATCCGAAGGGGTTTTATCGGTAAACTTCTTAAAAGTTCTATAGAAAGATGTTTTTGAATTAAATCCGCTTTCATGGGCCATTCCCAGTAAGGTGATGTTTTGATATTTTGGGCTCTTCATTTTTTCAATAACCGCATTGACACGATATTCATTGATAAAGTCCGAAAAATTCTTGCCACTGCCTTCATTGATGATTCGAGATAGCAAATGCGGATGCATCCCTAAGTTTTCGGAAAGTGCGTTTAGGGTCAGTTCTGGATTGAGGTACCAGCGGTTCTGTTCCATTTCTCTTTTGAGTTCATCCATTTTTGAAACAATATCGTCAATGGGCGGACTCTTCTTCTGGGCATTTTCATTCTTCTTTAACGTAACAATAATATACTCTGGCCTCAAAAAGGCCTCTACGCCCATCCATACCGAAACAACCCCCATAAGGAGGTAGAGCGGATAATAGTATTTAAAATTCAATTCATAATTAAAAAGAAGATAATCTACCAGGGTATAGGGAAGCCAAAGAAACCACATGAGCCCAAAAAAACGAATAACGCGCTTTAGCCAATCTAAAGTGTACTTTTCGCTATTACTGTAGTTTTCCCTTAGTTTTTGGGTGAATTCCTCAATCTTCCGAACAGCGCGCAATACATAAATAGCCACGGAAATAATGGCAAACAATTGGAAGAACGGGCTGATCAACTCAAAAGTCATGGTTCTATGGATGGGTTGCCCCGTCTGGGAACTTTCATAAACCTGAAACCCATGAAAAGTGAGTTCCAAAAGTAAGGGGCTAAAATGAAGCCATTGCCTCTTTCCCATTTTTAGATCTGGATCTATTCGCTTTAATACATAAAAATACAATGCTGGCCCTATAATCAACAGATAGGAGGTTATGGGAAACCAGGTTAAGCGGGTATAGTAATTTAATATTCCCATATCTCCGGCATAGACCCAACTCAACCATAAGGACATAATACCGACCACGAGCGCCATAAATTTATTGGCCGATTTATTTTTCCGTTTTGTGAATAAAAGCAATAAGCTAAATGTAAAACCAACAATAGTGGAAGCCGCAATGAGGATATTCCAAAGGGTGAAGTGAAGTTTAAAATCCATAGCTATACAAACAAAAATACAGTTTTAATCGAATGATCGCGAACCCTTCTACTATTAAACGAACCATTTACACCCTCATATCTTCCTCACATACATTTCATTAGGGCGCCTAGTGCTTTTTTTTTATTTTTGGAATAAACCAAACCTATGCAGCTTAGAATATCGCTGGCACTGATACTTTTTACCTTTCTACAACTAAAAGCGCAACGATCCGTTCAAGACAGTATTTACAGTATTTCTGAAAAGACTTTCTATGAAATTATGAAGGAAGGTGATTTTCAAAGGTTTGATTCCCTGATTCCACACTTTGAACGTACCGCATCTTATTTTAAGGAAAATGACCCCAAAAAATATATGGGTAGCCTCTTGTATCAATCCCGTATGATGTCTCTCAGGAAAAACATGAAAGCGGCTTGGGAAAAGCTTCTTTTGGCGGAAAAAACATATGGGTCTTCGGGTTTAAATATTCCCCAATACGAGCAAGCCATGGCATATTTGCGGTCATACGTGTCCTTTCAAATTACCCGAAAATACGAATATGAGGACATGTTGACCACTTTGGAACAGATTAAAAACAACCCTCCGATAGATCAGGACATCCTTGCGCTTATGGAGGAACATGTTGGCCGTACGAGCATTGATTACAATAAGTACGATGCCGCCCTGTCCCATTTTAAGAATGCCCGAAAAATATACCAAAAAAAAGGTTATGTGGTCCTAGAGTCGGTTTCCGTGAATTTGATCGGGGTAGCTTTCGATGGCCTTGAACAATTGGATAGTGTCCTCCATTATACCAAAAAGGCCATTGAAATGAACGAAGTTTTGGAGAAACCTAGGTACAGTACCATATCTGCATCGGCCTACAATTTGGGATTATTGTATCTGGAACGTCTTGGAAATTTTCACGAAGCAGAAACCTATTATAAAAAAGCGGTGAAGTATGACATTAAAGCGGCTGGGGAAACCAATGGTTATCTATGCGAAGATTACAGAGCCTTGGCAGAAACCTATTTGACTAAAAACGATCTCACCAAAGCTATTCTATATGCCGAGAAGGCGGTGAACCACGGCAAGAAGTTTCTGGGCGAATACGACTCCCGTACGGCCCAAGCCATGTTGATACTCGCAGAAGTCTATAATGCCATGGACCAGACCGAAATTGCCAGTACCACCATAGAAAAGGCACTTCTCATTTTTAAGAAGGTCATTAAAGATCGAAAAATACCGGGAGGTGAGCGTCACCGTTGGATGGTTATGGGATATTATGACCTAGCAGAAGTAAGGCGGAATGAAGGGAATATGGAAGCAGCTTTGGCTCTGTACAACAAAGGAGCACAGATATCCAAAGCGATCAAGAGAGATCTTTTCCTCATCGAAGCCTATCAAAAAATGGCCTTGATCCATGAAGAAAATAAAAACTTTACCGCAGCATTGCACTATGTAGATAGTTTGGAGCAATTTTTAAATACAAAATTTAAAGCGGCCACCTACCGCAATTTCGATCAAAAAATGAGCCGTCTGCGGCTACAGTTGCAAACTGGGGATACCACTAAAATTAAAGCACGTATTGCCCAATTGCGAAAAGAACTTCCCTCAAAAAAGGATGATCCCAATATATGGCTGAGGGTCTTGGGCATAGAACTTCGTTATTTTAATATGGCCGAAAGAATAGGGCCAAAGGAAAAGTTGCGCACTGTACTGAATACCATCATCCACATTCGCAATACCTTCTCCAATCAACAGGATCGGGTTTTTTACAATAAAAATCTTCAGCGCCTTGTAGAAGATGCGATAGCGCTCTCTTTTGCTTCCTATGAAAAGACCGAAGACGATTTTTATAAGCAAATGTGTTTTAAATTTATGGAGCTCAATAAAAATTCGGCCTTGCTCGAAGGCCTTCAAAATATACGCTTTAAAGAAATAGCTGGTGTTCCGGAAACTATTGTAAGTCTAGAGCAGCATGTCTTAGAAGAACTACAGAACACCAACAAGAACATCATCTATCTACAAAACAAAGGAGAAGTAAGCCCTATTACCCTGCAAAAGCTTAAGGATAAACTTTTAGGGTTAAACGAAAAAAACGATAGTATACATAGCGTTATCCTCCAAAACTATCCGAAGTATGCCGGACTAAAAAGCTTAATGGCTAATGAGAATTATAGCCGTTTTGTGCAGTCAACCTTACGCAAGAATCAGGCTATTCTTGAATTCTACATAGGTACGCGTTCGTGGTATCGAGCCATTCTTACTAAGGAAGATATGCGTATTGAACGTTTTGATACCAGTGGGGAACTTCGCGAATTATCCGAAACACTCCGGACTCAAATCCAAGCACAACAAAAATGGGAAGATACTGCTGCCAGCTTGCAAAAAATAGTCTTTCCCGTATTGCCTAAAAAAATAACTTCTATTGCCCTAGTAACCGATGATGTTCTAAATTTCGTGCCCTTCGAAATTCTCCAGAAAGATGGAGCTCCCCTATTGAAAACCTATGCTATAGGATATATAGGCTCTGTACAATTGCTTCAGGAACAAACACAACTTGTTCATACACCTGGCAATACCTGGTCTGGTTATGCCCCTTCCTATACTGCCAACATGCTTCCCAACAATCAAAAAGAGGTAGAAGACATCCGCACCATTACCAATGGTAAGGTCTATCTCCGAGAAGCAGCCACCAAAGCAGCTTTTCTACATTCGTCTTCCAAAAGTAACTTACTACATCTGGCACTCCATACAGAACTGGATAAAGTAAACCCTTTGAACAATCATATGCTCTTTGCAAAAGATAGTATTGCCACGACTGGCAATGCGCTTTCTGCCGCAGAAATCTACGGTTTAGATCTCAATGCCCATATGGTGGTTTTAAGTTCGTGCAATACCGGGTATGGAAAAATAGCCCAAGGAGAAGGTGTCATGAATATGTCTCGTGCTTTTACGTATGCTGGGGTATCTAGTACGGTAATGAGTCTATGGAAAGTTCCGGACAAGGAAACTTCTCAAATTATGGAAAGCTTCTATAAACACCTTAAAAATGGAGACTCGAAAGATGTGGCACTAAAAAATGCCAAATTAGAGTACTTGGAACAGGCGGAAGATCCCTTGTTAAAACACCCTTACTATTGGGCGGGCTTCATTGTTTCTGGAGATACTACACCCATTGTGCAATCTACCCTATGGCTTTGGTATGTTCTAGCTGGGGTTGGTATGGTATTCCTTTTTCTAGTATTTCGCAAAAGACTAGTCCAACACCTTCAGTAATTTCTTGGCCTTTTTTACATTATAGCGATTTTCGGCAATTACTTTTTGTAGCATTTTCTTGGCTTTCTCATGATCGTCTAATTTTAGATACGCCATGGCCAAATACCAATTGGATTTCTCTCTTAAGGTATCTTTGGTTTTTAAATGGGCATTGAGAAGTGTAATGGCCTCCTTTGCCCGATCAAGTTGCAGCAAGGCATTCGCTTTGTAAAAAAGATAGTACGGCTCTTTATCCTGCTGATATAGTTTTTCAAACAGTACCAATGCATTTTTGTATTCCCCCATTTCATAATATTGAAAGGCTTTGGTCTTTTCGTCTTGTTGAGTACTTCCTCGCACAATAGGATGTACTACGTTACGATAAGGTTCAAAACTTTCTACGAACAGCTCTTGGGTATCTATTGTTTCCGGTGGCATCATAAAGAAATAGGTAATCCCTGCCAAAAGAATCAAGGAAGCGGCCACCCACCACTTTCTTAGGGATATACGCTTTGATTTAGGCTGATGTTCCGCCTCAAAATCGGCCACCATGGCCTTTGCAAGAATATCGTCCTCCGTCTCGGCCACTTTTTTCACATTTTCTAAGAAACGGACTTCCTCCTGAAAACTGGGGTCATTGGCAAAAAGGGCATCGAACTGCACTTGTTCTTCTGCATTCAATGTTCGAGTCAGGTATTTATCAATGAGAATAGTTCTGTCCATAACTTAGCTATTCATGAGTTGTTTGAGGGATTTTAGACATCGAGATTTCTGCGCTTTTACGGTATTGGCATTTTCATAGCCCGCCTGCTCCACAATCTCTTCAATAGTTAGTCCTCTATAATAAAATAAGGTTAACACCAATTGACATTTTTTTCCCAATTGCACAAAAAAACGTCGTAAAACTTGTTGTTGTTCCGTCAATTCAACAGCATCATCCACCTGAATTTCTTCCACTTCCTCGGTGACCAAATGTAGATTTCCTTCATAAGAAACCGTCTTTCCTTCCTTCTTCAACGCATCATAAATCTTAAATTTACCTATACCGAAAAGATAGGTCTTCAGATTACTCTGTACCTCTTCCAATTTTCCTTTAATAGCCTGTTTCCGCAACGCCAAAAATGCTTCTTGATACACATCGCACAAGGCCGTTTCGTCCAAACCATACTTCTTGCCAAAATTCAAAAAGGGAGTCCGGTACGCATTGTATAGGGCTTTAAGTTCTAGCCTATCATCAGATTTAAGTGTATTGACCTCTTTGCTATCCACAGAAAAAAAATATCAGGGAAATGTTAACCTAAGGATTCGTTGTCAAGACTAAAGGTAAATCAAATAAAACAAATGACAATGAAAACAAAGGATACTACCAGGCTCATACTACTGCTCAGCTTTCTTATCGGCACTGTGCCCACTACCAATGCACAGATACTAAAAAAGCTCAAAAAAAGAGCTGAAGAAAGTGTAATCAGAACTGTAGAACGCAAAGTAGAAGAGAAATCAGAACAAAAAACAGAACAGGCCATGGATAGTCTTTTCCAACTGGGTAAAAAAGGGAAACGCAAAAGGAGAAAAAAGAAAAAAAGAGGCAAAGAGGTAGGTACGGAAATGAACGACCCTGAAATGATGTCCACTGAAGAAACCTCTTTTGAAGCCTATTCCAAGTTCGATTTTACCCCGGGGGAACACATTTTGGGTTTTGAGGATTTCTCCCAGGATGAAATAGGAGACCTTCCGGCGCGTTGGAACACCAACACTTCTGCCGAAGTGGTTACTTTAAATACTTACGAGGGAAATTGGATGCGGATCGGATTGGGAAAGGCGTCTTTTGTTCCCGAATTTATTTCCGAAATCCCGGAAAACTTTACCTTGGAGTTTGATCTTATTTTTGACTTTGACCCCAATTCCTTTGCCTACAGCCGTCGTTTAGGGTTCTTATTGTCCGACTTGGAAGACCCTGGCTACCATTTGGACAAGCCCCAAGCCGGCCAGAACTTTTTTAGAATGAACCTGGTTGGTCAGGTAGGTGCAGAATATTTTAAAGTCGCGCCCAACCCACAGCTAAATTCAGATGCCCGTTTCCCTTTAAAACAACTATCCAAAGAAAGTGATCATCGCGGGCAACGTATGCATGTTGCCATTTGGCGGCAAAAGAATCGCATTCGAGTATACGTAGACGAAAAAAAGGTTTTTGATGTTCCCAGGGCCCTGGAGCAAGGGGTAACTGCCAAAACCTTGCGCCTGCAGAGTCAGGTCTCCGAGGAAAACGAATACTTCTACATTAGCAATATCCGCTATGCCGTAGGTAAACCCGATATGCGCAACAAACTATTGACCGAAGGAAAACTGGTAACCTATGGCATCACCTTTGACACGGCCTCGGCCTTCTTAAAACCAGAATCTCACGGAACCTTAAAGAAAATTGCAGCGGTGCTGAACCAAAACCCCGATTTACAAGTACAGATCGTAGGGCATACAGATGGGGATGGGGATGAAAACTACAATCTAGAGCTGTCCATAATGCGAGCTTCTGCTGTGGAACAAGCATTGATCAATCAATTCCAAGTCGCTCCGGAACAGCTTGCTTCCGATGGCAAAGGAGAAACAGAACTTTTGGACAATGGCAACTCTTTAGAGAGTAAGGCCAAAAACCGTAGGGTAGAATTCATCAGACAATAACAGACAAAAATCAACTTTATATGAAAACCATAAAAATCACGGGGCTATTGTTAGGCATGGCCATGAGTTTAGGCGCCCAGACGTTTAAGGTGGCGCCGGGTCTTGCCACTGACGTAAGCCTTAATCGACAAGGTGATGTTTTTGTGCAGGGAACCTCAGGAAACATATTCAAGTTCCACACCAAAGACATTGAATTTAAGCGGTATCAACCTTTAAATTCAACAACCATCAATGGTGTTGGTATCTCATCCGGACCTTATAGAGACCGTTACAAAAATCCGGCATTGAGCTCTCGCCTGGTCGGTCATGACCTGCTACTTCATTTAACAAAATCCCCAGCTTATCTCGATGCTTGTTTAACGACCAACAACTCCGTTTGGGCATTGGATAAAACAGGCCGTTTATTTCCAGCCATGACTTTTGGAAGAAACAACATTCCCAACAAAAGAGCCTTAGGTACCAATAACAGAAGAATTGTGGCCGTGGATCGAAACCATATCTACGTGGTGAAAAAGGATCGCAGCATCTGGCACTATGGCAATAGCAACTATAAACTCCCGGGAGCGGCACTGGATATTGCCTACGACCAAAAACAGAAAAAGTTATACGTTATAGACGCCTACAAAAGAATCCTTGTTTGGAATACGCGTCGAAAAAACTGGGATGCGCTCTCTGGAACGCGAAGGGACTTTAAGCGCCTAAGCGTATACAATGGGAAAATTTGGGCGACAACCACCAACAATAAAATCTACACCAATGACAGCAAGGCGTTGGAATCGTATCGCTATGCAAACACAAGGGAATATAAACTAAAAGTCACTTTAGAGCATATCTCCTGTAGCCAAGCTTGGGACAACGATCGCAAAGATGACTATTTATTAAAAATGGAGCCCGAGCTCTCCATCAATTACAGGAAGTACTACTTACGCGATCAGCGCTATGGACGTATCAAAGACCTCATCAAAAAACATGGCACCAACAATTCCCTCTATGTACATCGAAACAAAAATCAAAATGACCATGGGGCCGTGCAGCTGCATACCAGGGAAAATTCCAGTGTTCAAATACAAAATTCTGGGGTATTCTATATTCCCAAAGGTGTAGATCTGAACAAGAAGGCGGATTTTAAAGTGGCCTTAGTCGTGGATGAAGTTTCTGCCAAAACAGAACGAATCATTCAAAAAACAGACAAGCTCCACCTCAGAAATATGTTGGATTACCTCAGCGGACACAAGAAAATGAATCAATTTCGGGTGGCAAAGACGGAGAATATTTCTTCCAATACCAATGGTGTCCTTATTCGGGGACAACGCAAATATTACGACATGGGTTCAGGGTATAAGTCGGTGGAATTGAAAACGGATCCTAAAAATCGACCTGTAATCTATGCCTATGTTTCCGGCAGTAAAAAATCTAAGGCCTTCGGCGCTTCCCATAAATATACCAAACCTAATGTGCGCTATCGCATTGAACTAGTTGATTAATCATAAAATACATTCGCATGAAAACAATACAAAACACAAAAATATATCTTCTGTTGATCCTCTTCTGTATCGGAGCCAATGCCCAGACATTCACGAAAGCAGATGGCGGAGCCACGGACATTAGTATGGACACTAAAGGGAATGTCTTTGTCGTTGGCACGTCCAAACAGCTTTTCAAATACAATTTCAAAGAAAATAGATTTAAGTTACATGCCATTGCCAAAAGAAAGGCAAGGGCCTTGGCCGCACAAAGTGGCTGGAATTATCTGCTTACCACAGATGGAAAAATGCATAAGAGCTATGCCAACAGTACTTCCCGTATCAATCCTCTGGGCGGTAGTATATTGAAAGATATCTATGTGGGCCAGAGCAATAACTTGTGGTCGGTAAACGGGAAGGGAGAAATACAACGCTATAGTTCTGGCTGGCGCCCCTTCCCCATAGCCGGAAAGAACAACAAGAAGGTTTGTGTAAACAATACGGGGGGCGTCTTTGTTCTTAAAACCAATAACACCATCTGGAGTTATACTAACGGAAAAGCACGAAAGTTACCGGGAGCTGCCACCGATATTACCTATGATCATGTTCAAAAGAAATTATATGTGGTGGGTGTATCCAAGCGTATTTTCTTATGGAATCCACGTAGAAATAACTGGGATCTGGTAAAAAATACAAGAAACGATTTTAAACGTATTGCCGTAAACAATGGTAAAATTTGGGGAACCACCACAAGAAACGAGGTTTACACTACGGACGATATTAAAAGGCGCAAGGGAGACAGCAACAATTACAAACTTAAGGTTACGCTTACTGGTATTGAATGCTTTAGAAATGGAGATGGGGGAACAAATCCAGATGATTATTATTTGGACTTTTATACCAATTTATCTGTGAATAACAGGAACTATGCTTTTGCAAAGAAAGAACTGCTAAAGCTTGAAAACGATATTAAAAAGGTAAAAAAAGATTACCTATACCTAAATCATTGGTGGAATGGCGACAAGAAGCATGTTATTGGCAGGACCGTATTATCCCAAGATGAGGCTGCTCTTATGAATAAACACCGCCAACTCTTTGCCAGACCGGGAAAACCAGCCGGCATACACAACTCAGGAATTTACTTAATTCCTAAAAATTCATCCATTTCAACATCTAACACACAGTTTTATGTGGGGGCCACTTTAGATGAAATTACAAAAGTCTACACCGGTAAAGCTCCTTTTACAAGAATAACGGGCGGCAAAAAGAAAATAAACCTTAAAAAAGCGTTGGACTATTTAAGCAGAGCTACAGACAAAAGAGGGTTTTCCCCCGCCAAAGCGCCCTATTACAACATGGGTACGGGCTATGCCGTAATGTCCTTGGATGAAGCCCCGGATGGACACCGATCTATGAGGGGATACTTCTATGGAAGAGTAAATAAGAATGGGAAGTTGCGTACGGCGCAAATCAATTATACTATTGAACTAGTAGATTAATTTAAAATAGATACAAAATATGAAAACCATACTACAACATAAGCTGGCGTTGGTAGCGCTTTGCCTAGCCATGCAGGGGAGCGCCCAAAAAATAGAAGGAGAATTACACCTTAATGGAAAAGCAAAAATGGAACTGGAATTGGAAACCAATTCTGTGGTACAATTGTTCAAGGACTTTAAGACCAGGAAATACCAGCTCCAGTTTCGCTATGATGCCACGGACATTCCCTTGAACAGGTACAATGAAACCATTGTCTTTTTCGATTTTATAACACAGGTCAAAAAAGATGGAAAGTTACTCAAAGAAATCCGTAGGGAGGAGCCTTTCCCTTATTTCCCGGGAGATATGTTCCTAGCTCCGGAAACCTTTGACTTTATCTCCATCCTATCCAATATTGATGGAAATAATCAAAAATCCCCTAAAAATTACGGGACCATGCCTCCAGGCAACTATAGTCTAGTGCTTCTCATTGAACCCAAAGGTTTTAAAGGACGCATTGCGCCATTGGAGATTTACTTTGCCTTACGAAAAAGACCTACCAGATAACAAAAAGCTTATGAAAACCATCAACATACTTCTACCTTTTTTCTTTTTGTTTTTCGCTTCGTGCAAGGCACAGAATACCTCTTCCTCCAAGGAAAACTCCCAAAACATATGGTATACGTTTACCATGGATGGAGAGGTTCGCAGTGCCACTTTTTCTGAAAACACGATTATTTATCAGGATGTGGACAGGCCGCCCAGTCCCAAAACAACAGACACGGTGCTCATCAAAAAGCGTCTGGATGCAGCACATTGTATTGTATTTAATGGACGAAAAAGACCTCCTTACGCCCTGATACGGATGAAGGAAAATGTGCCAAAAGGAACCCTTAAAATCGATGTGTTGGATAAAGGGGTTGCAATAGATTCCTTAGATCTTATTTTTGAAAAAAAGAGCTTTCCTTCCTGGACTGATCTAATGGCCCAACAATGGTATAGCGCATCTACCTTGGCTAGATTAAAACAGGCGCCCGGCCTCAATGAAATTAAGCGCCAAGATATGCTCACTGCGCTACAATGGCGGAAAGCCCTTTCCGAAAAAATAAAAGCTTATCTTGAAGATACCGGAGGGGCAAGGCCTTTTATGATCTATCGTTTCGTGGAGAATTATCGCAACCACAAATTGGTGGAGCTGGGCTATAACCCCTACAAAAGGGTTCCGTACAACCTACAGGAACAATTTAAAAATGACAAAGAAATTTTACGGTTGTTGAACGAAGAAATTCAGTTTTAGTAGTTTCCTCGGGTATCCGTTCATTTGATGAGAATGGGGGAGTCCAATGCATGGGCTTCTCCATTTTTATGTGGCGAAACAGGACCTCTTGTGATCAATGCAGCCATTAATGGTATGAAAACCCTTTTTGTTGAAAAAGCCCCATTTCCTACCCTAAAACATCTATTCCATCACTTCTCATAATACGCACTTCAAACGCTACTATACTTTTCGCATAAAAACACAAGAACAATGGTCGAATTTCATGAACGCCCTTTTTATGCCCTTGCGATACGTTATGGGTTGCTATTGGGATTATGCTACATCCTTTTTGAATTGGTCCGTTATGTTACCGGAACACATTACCGCACGACACACTTGCATCTGTTTTTCCGTGGTATCGCTCTCCTTTTTAGCATCCTGTTGATGCTCTATTTCTATATGAAAAAAGATGCCATTCAGCTTGGCCTAAAGAGGCTTGTTCAGATCGGTGTTGTTCTTGGCTTTACTGCAGCCCTTATTTTTATTACTTATCATTTTATCCTAACCTCTTTTATCGAGCCCGATTATTATGCTACTTATTCTGAAGTTTTTCGTCCGGACCATGCCAGAAACCATCCCCAATTGAGCCCTGAAGAGGTAGATGCGGACGTCAAAGCCGGTTTGGCCTCAGCTTGGCAAGTAGCTATTGTAGCTCTTGTATCGACGACCCTTACAGCGACAGTACTAACACTTTGTTCGTATTGGATACTAAAAAAGACTGCTTTTTTAAGTCGATATAGAAAGGGTTAAAAATCTTAAAAGCTAAGGAAAACTGTATTTGATCTTGTAACTTTAAGGATAAACGTTTTATTCGAAAAAATTATGAGACTCCTTCTCTTTGTTATGCTATTTGTTATTGCTGGTCAAATCGTCAAAGCCCAAACAGCGACCCGGGAAATCACCAAAATTAAAGGAGATCTGTACCGATTTCAAAACAACGCCCATTACGCAGTTTTTCTTGTCACTAAAGATGGGGTCATCACTACAGATCCAATTGATGCAGAAGCCTCAAAATGGTTGAAATCGGAGATAAAAAAACGCTTTGATCAGCCTATAAAATATGTGATTTACAGTCACCACCATGACGATCATATTACGGGCGGCGAAGTCTTTGAAGATGCAACATTTGTGGGCCATGAATTGACCAAAAAGAACATTCAGGACAAAAAAATGGACGTGCCCTTGCCACAAGAAACTTTTACTGAGAAAAAAACCATTTCCTTGGGCGGAAAAAAAGTAGAATTGATCTACCCTGGGAAAAGTCATTCAGAAGATTGCATTGCCGTATACTTTCCTGAGGAAAAAACGGTCTTTGCCGTAGATTTCATTAGCGTGGACAGATTGCCCTATAGAACGTTGAACAATGCCTATGTCAGCGATTGGATAAGCGCTATCAAAACTGTGGAAAAACTAGACTTTGACATCATGGTGCCAGGCCATGGGAAGGTGGGCAATAAAAAAGACGTCAAGGAACACAGAATCTATTTAAAAGCCCTGTACCAACAAGTTAAAAATGCCTATGATCAAGGGCAGTCTTTGGTAGAAATGAAAAAGAAGATTCGGCTTAGGGCCTATAAAGATATGGGGCAATATGACAACTGGCGTGAAATGAATATTGAAGGGGTTTACAACTTTCTTATCTCCCAAAAATAATCTGGCGCAGCATATCGCTACGCTATTCCCTATTTTTAAAGGGATATGAACTTACCAACTCATGGATAAAACGATCATTGGCCGTTTTTTCCCTGGAAAGCTTAATATCCGGGACACATCCATTCCCTTCCAATTTTATACCGTTTAGGCGAACGGATTCTCCATTGGGATACATTAAAGTCATTCCTTTCTCCAAGCCCATACGATCTCCGTGCAACACCATCCCCAGGGATTTTGTGCCTACGATCAATCCTCTTTTGGTATCTTGAACGCAAATGGGAAAAATATCTGCGCCACTACCACTACGTTCGTCAATGAGTACCATAATTTCGCCTTGGTACAGGGTCGCGTTCCAACGATATTTAGGGGTAAATTCCCGACCTCGATACGCAATCAGCTCTTTTATGGTATATGGAAAACGACCGAATTTATTGACAAAGGCGTTGTGGTCTTTTCGATATACAAAATACTGACATACACGATCACTGGGAAGAATCATACTCAGCAGATGCCTTACATTGGTATCTAGTCCGCCTCCATTACTACGTAAATCCAAAACAATTCTTTCTGCATGTTGCGCTTTGGCAAAAAGTGAGGCGATATAATCGCGATCATAAACCCCTTTCCTAAAGGTATGCACTTTGATTACGGCCGTACTTTGGTTCAAAAAATAGAGCGTGTCCATGGAAAACAAAGGGTGTTTGAAATACCTTACCTTAACCTCCTTTTGTATACCTCCCCTTATCAATGAAATTACACTCTTCTCCGATATCTTGCCCCTTAGCTGCCTCGACGAGGGGATTGGATGTCCATTTTTAAGCAACAAGATATCCCCAGTACGCATGCCCGCTTGATCCGCTACACCCCCCTGAACGATTCGGGTTACAAAATACCCTTTATTGGTCTTCGTTACATTGGCGCCAAGGTTGACACCCAATCCTTGTTTTCGAACAAACATTTCGTCTGGCGTATTGATCCATAAATGTGATAGATTGTACTCGTTCAATACTGCTTTCATGGTTTTTACAAAGGAGCCAATATGTGTGGTGGTATCAATATAGCTTTTATGCCTGGCAATACGATCTTCAATATCTTGAAAGGTTTGATTAAAGGCATATCCCGATTTTTTCAATTTTTTAGAAAGCTGTTTTAACACCACTTCTTTTTCTTCCTTGCTGATGGCATCCGCATCTCGAAATCTTTGTTGGCAAGAGACTGTGCCAAAAAGGAAAAGAGCAAGGAGAACACTTCTACAACTGCTCATATAGACCATTTTTAAAGTATTTTTTAGTTAAGGTGTATAGGGAGTTCTATTTTTGTTTGATCCCACTGTAGGACCATAAGTAATTGCGAAGTTTCTTGGAACCCTATGGTGAACATTTCTACAATAGCTGTCGTGTTTTGTGGTGCAACGCCAGTAACGAGCACATCAAAATCCCTGTCCAGCGATACTTTGGAAGGGTCTTGCATCTTAATTCCCCAGAAATATTCCTTACTATTAAAAATAACTTCCCAATGGTCTTTTCCCGGAATCGTGTAAAGCGAATATTTCCCTGCAGGAAGCAATTTCCCATTGATTCGGATGTCCTTGTTGGTCTCAAAAGTAGTGGCTTCGTTTGCCCCTGTGCGCCATACCTTATTATAAGGCACTAATTTTCCAAAGACTTTTCTTCCCCGTTTGGACGGGCGATTGTAAAAAACAGATAACTGTGTGCCTCCTTCATCATAGATTACGGTATCTTCCGGACTGGCTTTCTTGGTTTCTGAAATCATATATCTAAACATGCCAAAGATTCCTAAAGCGGCTATAGCAATAAGAATAAGGGATCATTTTAAAATTTTTCTCATAGGATTGTTTTTGTGATCGATGAATAATTTAAAGCATCAAATAACAGCACAATTCCCATAAACAAGGGCTCAATGGATCAGATGAGACCTATTTTAATCTATTTTGTTTCGATTTCTGTATTGAGAAGGGGAAAAACCGGTTTCTTTTTTAAAAATCCGATTAAAGCTGGCCTTGGAACGGAAACCACAGTCGTAGGCGATTCCGATCAAAGAGAGGTTTTCATAGGTGCCCGAATCTATTTTCTCCTTTACCGCCGACACCCGATAATGATTGACGATATCATAAAAAGAAATCTTCATGTACCCATTGAGAAAAGCGGAAAGCTTCTTATCCGTAGTCGGAATTTCCTCCGCCAATTTTATCAAAGTCAACCCCTCATCCAGGTACATTTTCTTAGTATCCAGAAGATAAATCAAACGTTCCTTTAGTGCCAAAAGCTCCCTTTCATTTGTAGTGTAGAGAGGTGGATTTCCATTTTCCTTCAACAAAAAATCGGGCAATAGAATCTTGGACTGGTGGACGCCGTAGTAGCCTAAATAACCAATAAAAAGAATCAAGGCAACAATAGAAAGCACTCCTGAATTAAAACTGGTTACCCCTATACTATATTGATATAACTGTACGCCCAGATCAACACCAAGAATGATACTCCCTCCAATAAGGATATGCTGCACCCAACTTAAATCCTGTCCTGAAAGGGAAGCATAATTTGCTTTGATCTTGGTTCTAAATCGCATCAGCAAGTGGTAGGAAATGCCCAAGTAGAACAAGGTATATCCACTGGAGAGATTCCCAAAAAAAGGAAGATGTTTTGCATAGAATACCAAATAATTTGGCTTAGGGCTTTCATTTAGTATGTGCCATAATGTTGGAGCCGACACCCCCAAAACACAGATGATGGCCGGAATAAAATGTAGTACCCCGCCTTTAAATATGTTCTCTTTTTTAAGAAATAAGGCTTTTATGTAGAGATAAAGCAATGGTCCCAACACCCATCTAGCCACATCGTGCGGTATATAGGTGACATACCAGAGAATATCAATATTGTGGATATCGGCATAAAGACTGGCTATGATCAAAAAAAGAATTACGAAGAAAAAAACCATAATCCATTGTGGCACCTGTTTCTTTTGCTGTTTGAAAATCAAAAACAGTACAATTCCAGTAACCGTAAGACCGGAAGCTAAAATAAAATCTAAAAATAAGCGCATATGCAGGGACGCTATAGGAATTATAGTTCATACAAAACTAGAGAAAATCCCTTATGTAACTTCAGTTACTTTTAAAGATAATTAACATGGGTATCTTTGAATAACGTCTTATCTTTATACTATGCGGAAAAAAATACTTGCTGTAGTATTGATGCTTTGCTTGGGTGGTATCTCAACCGCAATGGCACAGCATAAAGTTAAGGATAGCATTTTTGACCAAATGCTTCAAAAATTATTGACCCATAATGTCAATGAATTGGGACCCACAGATATCCTGCCATTAGAAGATGTATTGCTCTTGGATGCCCGTGAAAAGGAGGAATATAATGTCAGCCATATCAAGGGAGCACTTTGGGTTGGGTATGATGATTTTAAAAAAACGCGTTTAAAGGCAATTCCAAAAAATAAAAAGATCGTGGTCTATTGTTCAGTGGGATATCGGAGCGAAAAAATTACTCAAAAACTCCTAAAGGCTGGTTATACCGATGTTTCTAACCTCTATGGAGGCATATTTGAATGGGTGAACCAAGGGCATCAGGTTGAAAATAAAGAAGGAGCAACGGCAAACGTGCACACCTTTGATGAAACATGGGCCAAATGGCTTTTAGTAGGCAATAAAATATATAAGACAGAGAAGCCATGAGAAAAGCATGCTTTATTTTCATTATGATCCTTGGGTTTTCCTGTAAACCCCAATCCAATTCCAAAACTACGGTTATTGACTTGGAAGCCTTTAAAGCTGCAGTTATTGGGAAAGACGTACAGCTAATTGACGTGCGCACAAGCCAAGAGTATAATGCAGGTCATATTGATAATGCCCTTCATATGGATATTTCCAATTTAGAGCAATTTGCCCAAAAATCCGAAAAGCTCAATAAGAACAAACCCGTTTACATCTATTGTCAGGCTGGGGTTCGCAGTCACAGGGCTAGTAAACAGCTGGAAAAAATGGGGTTTATAAGCATTTTTGACTTTAAGGGAGGCTATAGTGCCTGGAAAAAACAATGATAAAAACCGTGTAAATGACCGATAAAGAACAATATGAAGCCATTGCCAAAGAAATTCACAGTGAAACAAGCCCTGTGGGTATCGATGCCAAAAAAACGCATATCCTTATTCTTCAAAAACTCATTGCGATAGAAGAACGCTTGGCACGACTGGAGAACAAATAACGACCTTCTGTACGCAGTTAGTACTACGTGGCTCATTTCACCTGTTTGCGTTGTTCCTAGAAAAAGGGACTTCCTTCGGAAAATCTTAGTTCGGTAAAAGACTCGCTTGCTCTTCTATTGCTTTAATCATTTCATCAATATCGACCCTTGAAAAATGGAGTTTGATACTACTTTTAGAGGCATACACACGGTAGAGCGCACTATGGTCATAGTACGAAATTAGCAGTGTTACCAATGCTTTCCTATTCCCTTTCTCTAAGTACGTTAGGGCCTGTTCATAGTCTTTGGGAGATAATCGCGATTGTATTTTTTGCAGGCCCTGGAGTATCATGGCTTTATCTAAATGAGCATATTCCTCCATTAAATGTAGCACTCTGGCGGTCTTTGGAATTTCCAAATGGATGATTTTAGCATTTTGAAGCAGCGTATATATGGGCTTAGGCAGGTGGACAGTTCCAATAAAAGGACCTTCAGCTTCCGTAAAAATGGCTTGTGAAGGATCAAAATTTCTACATAATCCAAAGAGTTGATGCGAAAATTGCGTGGAAGTGGGTTGCCCAAACTTCTCATTTCGGCCAAACACAGATCCACGATGATTTGCCAGTCCCGATAAATTGACAACCTGTCTTCCCTTTGCTTTTAGGGCTTCCAAAAGCGCTGTTTTCCCAGAACCCGTCCAGCCCGATAAAACATACAATTCCGGGAATTGTAGCTTTTCAAAAAAGCCCTGTTGAAAGTGACAATATCCCTCATATCCTTTTTCCAAAAAATAAAGCTGCGTCCTGTAAGTATTCCACAATTCGGAAAAATAAAAAGAGCGTAATCCACCAGATTGGCAATAGATATAGGAAGGCGTATCCATAGATAAATAGGGTTTTATGGTGACCTTCCATTCCTCATAGTCTTGAATAAAGGATTTTACATCCCCCATAGGGGCCCCAGAACCAAATTGCTTTCTAAGTTTTTTTAGTTGAATAGGAAAGGGTAGATGTATGGCATCTGGAATATGGCCATCCATAAATGCTTCTTTTGTTCTAATGTCCAGTATTTTTATTTTTTTTGGACTCTTGATAAATGGTAGTACCTCCAAACTATGCATTGAAAAAAAAAATTTACTCGACAATCGAGATTTAAATGTTACAACTCTTGGGCCAAAACAAATTGATGAATTTTCCTTTAACGACTCTCGGACACTTCCTAAGGTAATTTGCTAAAAATAAAAGCTCCGATCTTTTAGGATCGGAGCTTTTATTTAATTTTTAAACCTGTTAAAAAGAGAATTTTAGCACTAATAAAGGTTTCTGAAGAAATCTGAGCTTCCACAACAGAAGAACTACGGGACTCCGCCCGAAGGACTGAAATGTGCCATCAATACATCATACACACAATAATACGAAGAGCGACTACTTATCAAATTTTATCTCAGGTGCTTTGCCTCTTATTGCCTCAATAACAACCGTGCTTTTAACACTGAACGACTCCACTAAATTATACCTTAAAATAACTAAAAATCAACGAATTATACAAGTATTTCCAGAAGATAATTGTTGTTTTTTACATTTTTTAAGCTTCTTTTTTCGATACAAACTCGGTATGGTCATATTGCAGGCCACTAGACCCCTCTCCTCTTCCTAAAGTTTTACGTCTTCCCTGCCAATTATAGGTCTTGCCAGAATACCATCGTGTACGTTGATGAGTACTGGTGAGGTGCACTCCCGACTTTGTAATTTCCTCTTCAATAACAAAATACGGTGCTTCCTGTTCTTCAGCAGTTTCGTTTACAAAAGGAGATACGGCCTGGGTCATGTCATTTTTCATACCATAGCCTAAAATCTGGGTTCTGGGTCTTACGGGCATATATCCTTCTTTCATAACTCTAGGCATAGACGCTCGTTGCAAGCGTACCTCCCTATGTTGTCCAGGAGAATGTACCGCCATAAAGGGAATCCAGTTTTCCGGTACAGAATTGCCCAAGGTATACTTTAGCATGGCTTCATCGGCAAGCTCAACCTCTTGGGTTTCCAGATCATTGGCCCGGTCCAACATTTCCTTCAAATTCCTTGCGGCCGCATCTCCCTCTTGGCCTTTGCCGATCATATTGGGAATAGTGGTCTCTACGGCCCAAACCAAGTTTGCCATCTCATCCCGAACAAAACGTACTTCTTCCAGAGGTTCGCTCTCCTGGACCCTAGCCACGGTAGGAGGAATAAACAATCGTGTATCTGCCGCAATGGGCAGGTTATTTTTTAATGTGGCTTCATCCTGTGTCTTCCTCGTGCTCAGATTGAACATGCCCCATCCGGACCAGTCTTCGTTCTCACCTTGATTGGCAGCTTGTACCAATGTTTGCTGACCAAATACGTCTTTTACCACGATTCCCTTAATTTTAGAAATACTGCCAACAGGCACACGATAAGGCATGGAAAACCAATCATTCCCATAAACCAAGGCAAATTCAGCAAGAATAATTTTGGCCACATCGGTCGTGGAGGCCGTTAAATTGCCCAAATCTACCTGCCCGTCTTCAAATTCCCACCATCGAGCGTTGGGCATTCCCGGAAACTGCACTTCTGTAGGTATTATGGTCAAGGTTTCCGTACTAATATGGGATTCCCGCTCTGCTGGATTCCCGCCTTGCATTTCATTGACATCCCCATCAATATCAAAGGTATACCAGTCTAAAGTTCCCGTATAATATTCTTCTGCAGTCAAAACCGTATTATCTCCACTTTCATTGGGGAGGGCACAACCAAATTGATACTCCAATTGGGAAGGGTTCCAGGCGCTTTCTGCTACGGCCACCACATCATATTTTTCTCTAAACCAAAGTTTATAGGCTTCCAAGCTGTCTTTTACAAAATTCCGATGCGTATTGTCCTGTGCCAAAAATGCGACCACCCCAGGAACTCCTGCGGCGCCACTAATAGCTTCATACAAGACCACCCCATCAAAAGCTCTTCCCTTCACACTATGAAAGAATTGTTCCAAATCTTTATTGGCCCTCAATTTTGCCTTTTGCACTTGTAATTTTGGGCTGTCATTGGGGTCAAGCTCGGGCAAGACCATGGGAAATCTTTGCAATAAAATAGCTAAATATTCACTTCTTGTATAACCTACATTGGGCAGGGCATGCCGATCTAAAAGTCGCATAAAATGCTTGCCCGACTGCACTCTGGACTTAAAATCCAGGCTATGGGTTTCCCGTTCTACCAAAGTTTCAATAGGCACCTCATCTCCATAAGCTCTAGGCGTTTGTCCTTTTTTCAATTGTAATTGACTGATTTTGGTGTTTTCTATTTGAATCTTGGCAAAAATTGCAGAACCGGTATCTTCTCCTTTAAATTCTCCAAACTGCCATTGACGGGTCAAGAACCAGAGTGGGTCCTGAATCCGTGCCTGTAAGGCTTGATCAAAATCCTCTTTTCGGGTACGCCCTTCCAATCGATTCCAAGCCCTGAAAGGTTCACAAGTTTTATAGTCTTTCCGTAACATAATACTTTATATCTCTTATTCTATTCTTCGTCTTTTAAATTATCCGCAAAATCCAGTACTACCTGTGTGCCCAGTGGATTTCTAAAATCATCACTTCCTATTTCCTCGCGTAGTTGCGGCGGTACTACCTCCGCCATAATGGCCGGAAGTGTTTGGGCAAAAAGTGTCTTTTCCAAATGATCGGGCTCTACTGCCCTGTTTTTAGCAAGATTGAGGGTATCCACCAAAGTCATCACTAAATCGTCCCATTCCCATTTTCCGGTTTCTTGGGGGGTCACGGCCAGTAGTACACTTTGAGGTGCTGTGGCATCTGGTTGATCATAGTGGAATGTTAAGCCCGTAGTGCTTTCCCGTTGTGGGATAATTTCAATCCATTCATCTATAATAAACCCTACTCTCGGACTTTCTGCTACACCCTGTACAAGGTGCTCCGCATGGAGCATTACCAAGGAAAGCTTATCTTCATCAGGTATATAGGATGTTGGATATTCTATCCCTAACCAGTAGTCGTTTTTCGTATGATCCACATGGTTTTCAAAAGGGAATTGAGCAGGTAGTGCATCGGGAAAATCCTGCCCCAAAGTATCACTGAGCATACCCGCCATCTCGGTCGCATACATTTTCTTGCGAACCCTTCCCAAACTCTGCAACCACTCTTCCATGGCCAGGCCGCTGGTATCATGCCGCAGTAATCCTTTCCCTTGTTCATGAAGCTCCCATTGCATTTTAATGGCATCAAAGTTCTCCAGGTCATATTGGGGAAGCACCGTAAATTGCTTTCCAAAAATGCGTTGTCCCATATCCCGATATACTTCCACTTTTCTGGATGCGGGGGCATCATCTGCAAGCCCCGCTTCCAATGATTTTGCCTCTGCCAAACGTTTTATGAGTTGCTTGGAAACAACCCCCAATTGCCGCAACTGATCTCTTCCAACAGCATCGTCCAATTCTATGACCGCATCCGGAATACTATTGGGGATTCCAAATTGGGAAGCTCTCAACAAAAGTTGGGGCATCTGATCCAATGCCGCAGGTGAAAAAGATAGCGTTTCTAAATCCGTATCGGTGGTCAAGGGGGTAATCAAAGCTGACACTTGATCGGATAATTGCTGCTGTTCCTGTAAAGCTATGCTAATCCTATCCTTTAATTCATCGGCATTTACCCCGCCGGGATTTTCTCTTTTGGGCTGCTCTGGAGGAAGTTGCAATTCGGTTGCCGTTAAAGGAATAGCATCGTTGAGCATTTCCAAAATTTGTTGCAACAGGGGTTGTATTTCGTAAAAAGAAACTATGGTATTGTCCCAGCCTGCATCCCTTTCCTTAAACTGCAAATGTAAGGGTACGGATAGGGGTAAATTCTGTTCTTTTCGCACAAAATAGGCAATTTGCTTATTTAAATCACTACTTCCCTCATGGGATGCACTGCCCAAGAGGTATAGAAAATCTATAGGTTGTAGTTTTAAATGGGCAACGGTTACCATTTCTTTTTTAGTGGTGTCCCCATCCATATAGCTAACCAGACATTGTATCTTTTGGGGATTCCCCATAAGCTCCCCCAACCAATTGTTCAAGGAAGGTTCGGCCAATGCCCTAGGCGTCATCTCAAAATCCCAGCCAGCGGGTTGCGCATCCTGCGCTGAGGCAATAGGATCTAAATTCATCGTCACTCGTTGTGTCACTACAGTTCCCGCACGTGGACTATCTATAATTTGAGGTATCGGTGGATTTTTGCCTTCGGCCAACGCATTCACCATGGCCGCTGCCCGTACATGGTTTCCTTGTACAATTTGATACACACTTTCGGACAATGCTAAATCTCCTAAAGCATCAAAGGCATTGGCCATACGGTCAATTTCCGCGATAATGACCCTTAGCTCATTATCACCCCCTCCATGGGTATTCACAAATGTTTTTAACCATTGCGGACATTGTGCAAAATTTCCATCGGTAAACAACTCGTACAAGGTCTTGTCTCCTTTGAAATCTATGCCATCCACAAAATCCTGTATGCGGTCTAAGAAGGTCATTCCATTGACCACTGTTGTCTCTCTAGCAGCACCATTGGCTTCCACTTCAACAGGAATGGTTAAGGGGAATTCTTTACGGAAGGGTTGTATAAATTTGTCCAATTCCGCTATGGCGTAACGATCATGAAGGCCTCTTTCAAATTGAAAGCCCAATACTGCCCCAACTTCCAGGCCGTTTTGAACCCCGCTCAATAGATTTAGGGCCATTCTAACCCTAGAGGAAGATAGGTTCACGGCCATGGTATTGGATAGGTCTTCCGAAGAGGAATTGGCACTGTATCCACTGCGCAATACGGCTGCCGCTATAGCCTGATTCAGGGAAGGCGCATGAATAAAGCCTTCATTATCGGCATCCGTATACACGGGTTCCCCTTTTGCGGTAAGGTCTTTTGGAACATCCGGAGCTTCCGCTCGCTCCCCGCCCGGACGAAGGTCCTCTACCCACCCAAAAGCACCCAAATGAATACCGCTTGCCTGGGAAGATCGTTGTTTTTCCAATCGTTCATTGCCCTGTCCGAGCATCCAGGCATCCAAGCGATAGGTACAGAGATCTAAATGTTCTTTCAACAAGCCATCCAAACTTGCTGTGGATAAGGTATTTAAATGTTTTAAGGCTTCCTGCACTTCTTTTATCCGATCAATGTAGGGAAGATGGGCTGCCTTACCGGAAAAACTATTGAAAAGGGAACTGGTATTCCCAGATACACTGAGACGCAAATAATCTGCCATGGACTTCTTATTGTCCGCAGGCCCCACATTTAAATGGTTGAACAAAGGTTTTCCTTCCAATTTAATATAGTCCAACCCATCCAAACGATCAATATCTTTCATGAGAAAAGTCCAACTGGACATATAGGTCATATGACCTTTTTTGGTATGGTATACAGAATATTTCTTTCTATTTCCAATTTCCCGGGCATAGGCTTCTGGGAAAAAGTCCTCTTTTTGCATCACTTTGAGCGCTGCCTCATTATATACCGACATCAATGACTGGCGCAATAGCAGAAACAGAAGGGATCTAGAAGGCAATTCGTCTGCCTGATTGGACGATAAAATCGTATACAAGTTACTTTTCAATAACCAATCAATATAGGTGTCCGTCTCACTTTCCGGTATGGGCGCCAAGGTATTTTGTTCGGAGAGCATTTCTCCATCGATCATCTCTCCATTCAAACGCACATGCTTGTCCAAGAATCGGGAAGTAAACAGGCGTGCACTCTCAAATTGACGTGCAATTCGTGAGGCTTTCAGGTTCTTCTGTGTGTCTTCATGACTGTTGGGAGACTGCTCATCGCTAAAATGGAATGAATTGTAGAAGTATCCTTCATCCAAAAACTTCTTAAAAAGTCCCAAAAGGGCGGATGGGCTGTATTCTTCATCTTTAAAGTTCACATTAAAATCCATATCGTCTCCAGAAGGTCCCCGCATAGCAATATTGACGCCGTATCTAAAGAAATACTCTACTGTAGTAGCATTTAAGCCCAACATTTCCATAAAATGTTGCTGGGGATTTTGATCTTTGACATTCCCCAAATGTTTCACGTTTCCGGCACGGATTAAAGACCAGAGAACGTCCATAAACTGTAGCAATTCATTTTTACGAATATTGTAGCGCAACTGCAGTTGATTTTCGATCGCCGAAGGATTCTCAAAATTAGCTTTGTTCAAGCTAGGTGGTACATCTTTATCGCCAGTATTGGTATATCTCAGTCTCGAAAAAGCTGTTGTGGTCAAAATTCCATAGGGTTGTGTCCCGATTCGAAGGGAAGGCAAATTCCCTCTCCCCAAAACATTTTCGGTGAAAAATTTACGGGTGCGGTCAATATTATCATAGGTGAAAACACTGTCCCATATGTCCGTCATGGTATGCCCAACAGTTGCATGCCAGAGGGCCTTGTTCATGGCTTTGGCATCCGAAATTTGACTTCCATCACTATGTTCCACATTTTGAAAGAACCTTGAACGTACTCCTAGTGCAGCGGCAAGGCGTTGTCCATCCGATATTTCAAAACCTTGAGCCCCATTGGAAAAGAGTTGTTGGCTCATTTCTATATGGAAACTGTCTTCATCATTATCATCCGCAGTATTATATCCGGCCTTACCTTCTTCGGTATTATTGGTGGGTGTTCCTTTTTTCAGCACACTCATCCCGTCTGGAGAAAACCTATGGTTCTCCAAAAGTTTTTCCAATTCATTTCGGGCCTTGGTAGGCGTGATATCTTTAATGCCGATCACCAATACTTTGTCAAAACCTTCTGCGGCTTCCTCAGTGGTCAGGGGAAGTGTAATTCCCATTCCCAATCTAACGGCCTCTTGATAATCGGTCATCCATAGCATTCCTTCATCTACTTGAAGATTTCCCTCTTCATCCAATTGAAAAACATCTTCTAAATCAAACTTCTTGGGATCAAGTCCCAATTGAAGGTTTTGGGGCACGGGTTTTCCGACAGCAATATGTTTATACTGACCCTTTTGAATTGTGATCGCCACAAAACGATCGGGTAAAGTTCTGGCATGGGGAGCCGTGGTCCAGTCTTCTTTCTTCGTAGCTACCCTGGGGAAGGTAAGGGGAATGGGCGTGGTTTCCGCATAATCTTTTGCGCTCAACGCCTTTATTTTGGAAAAATGCTCGCGAATCTGGGAGTAGGTCTCAAAAATGTTCTGCACTTGCATCAAGCTCGCATTATGCACATTCATTGCTTGTTGGTCCAACTTTGCAATGGCCTCTTGGATAAGGTATAAAATACCTTCTATTCGGCGTAAGGGCGTACTTGTTTTTTGTAAAAAATGCAGTTGCTCCTTAACTATGGTCTTTGCCTTGGTCAAAATCGCTTTAAGCTTGTTTTGAACCTGCGCCGTATCAATTTTATGTTCAATATCATCATAAGGATCGTCTATAGTCACTGCTTTTAGCATGCCGTGTACTTCCTTCAACTGCTGCACCAATCCAATTATGGTTTTGGAAGGTACATTTTGAAAAAAAGGACGTTTGTTTTTATAGCGATGTTCCCTGGGTTGTAGCTTTTTTGCGACCCATGCCGCTCTGCGTACCCCTAAAGCCAATCGTAAGCCGCGCCAAGCGGTAGTCTCCAAATCCTTCTCGCCACTAGCCATCCAATAATAGGTCCAAAAGTCTTTTCCCAATCGGATTTCATTCTCCGTAAGGCCTTCTTCATGCGTATGTACATGGATATCATCCGGGAAAATACGCAGCCAAAGCTCATTTTTTGTCTTGGTTGGGTTTACTAAAACCGGGGGGGTGCTGAAGCCTTCAGGAAGACCAGAAACACTGGGTAGTTCAACAAAGTCATTGGCCACCACGGCTTCCATTTCCGCTATACTTTTTTCCGTAGTCGGGCCTACGCTGGCTGCTATGCGCTTCAGAGTCTTTAGATCATTTCCCAGAGTGTTCTTATCCGCTTCGGGAAGTACGACATTCTTACGGGAAGCAATTTTAAACTGATTGCCCACTTGAATCACTTTGGCCGTAAATGCCTCTATTTCTTTTGAAGTTGCATTTCCATTTGCCAATCCTTCCGCCGCAATTTTCAATTCCTGTACCTCTTGATGTGAAGCAAGATAGAAATTGGTACTCTCCTTAATCTCTTGGGGGTTAAAATAGGTGAACTTTTTTGGGTTCTTGCTATTTAAGCCAGCAATGGCCCTTTTTGCCGTAGTATCTACAAAATTGACTGTAAGATTTATTCCAAAGCGCTGGCTGTTATTTGAACTTGGGTGTGTATTTACTTTGGTTTGGTATTGCTCCAGTAAAGGGTTCAAAGATCTCCAAAGTGATTGTATACGCTGTATCTGATCGGGTTGTGCGGATACCGCTTGATCGGTCATTTTTGCTAGGGATTTTACTCTAGCATCTAGTTTTTTTCTTGATTTTTTAACATCTTCATACCCTTTAAAATGATGTTCATTAAACCGTTTCAGGTCTACCATGGTCTGAATCCCCTTGAAATAAATTTCCTTGGCGCTGCTTTGCCTGTATTTTTCCAAGAGTCGCAATCTTGTTCGTATGATTCTTGAAAAATCTTGTGCTTCAGGAAGTATCTTGGTATGGATATTCAAATTCATACGCGTTAAGAATTTTTCCCAATTCCCATCTCTAAAAAAGGATGCCAAGCGTCTTGGAGCGCGCTCCATGTTTGAAGATATCTCTTGAAGCAGTTTTTCAATCTGATCTACTTGATTCTTTCGAACGGCCCTTAGCTCCTCAATAGCATTTTCTCCCAACGCATAAAAGGCTGTTATTTCTGCTAAGCTCGATGATAAATATTGATACAGTCGCTTTTTCATTCTAGGATTGGAATAGGGCATGTTTTTTCCTCCTATCGCACTCCATTTCCTATTAAAATAATGAAGCCTCTCTATAAAATTGCTTGCGGCCCGGTAGGTGTTGTCCTTTGTTTTTCCTAAGCCATCTATGCGCCGTTTAAGGGTAACCAAACCTCGTACCAATGCCAATTGCTGGGTTCTATGGGCTCGAATACGGCGGGCGGCACGGCCCCCTTCTTTCTGTGTAATCGTATGTTGTTGTTTGAGCCAATGTATTTCTTGAGCGGTCATTTTTTGGGCATTCTTCAAACCCAAATTTAAGGCCTTGAGCTGTGCTATTATCTTTACATACTTGTTTCGAACTTGCACAGGAGTCAATTGCCTTTCGCCCTCCAATAAGGAAATATTAATGTTGCCAAACAATTCCAAAAATTGTTCAAACGGACTTACAGGTTCCGAAAAAATCGATTTTTGGACCTTCATAAAACGGGTTTCCAAGCGCACGGGAAGCAACAAAAATGGGATGTTGTCCTTTTTTGTGTTTACCCGGGCCTTTATGCTATCCAATAAGGGGTCTGTATAGTTTGCGGTTATAGGAGTGCTCATTTTTTTAGTTTTTAGATTTACGGCAGCATTTCAGCGGCATGACGTGCAAAGATGACGGGGTTCTGGTATAAAATAGAGGCAAGATCGGCCGAATTGCTACCCCAAGTGGGGTCGGGTATGTCATCGAGCAAATCTGGATTTTCAAGCGCCAAATTCTTCTCAAAATTGATTTGATACTCTTCTAAAGTTTCCATCTCATCCACAAGATGTTCCCAGGCCAAGTCGTTCCAGCTATCCAAGGTTTCCTCCGTATTATTCTCTCCGGGCATCACCCGGTTTCCAAGGTCATCGGTAAAATCATCAAGTCCAAAAGTGATTTGTCCGGGACGTTCTTTGAATACAAAGAACCAACCCGCATCATCATTATTTACTGCGGCATTGTCATTCTGTACACGAATTCCTTTCGCTTCCTCTGCGTCCAGATCAAAGCCAAAAAGCATGATGTCTGGTTCCAATTCTGCAGAAAACAAAGGGAATTTGGTGTTCTCCGGGCTAATAGAACCTGGAAGTTCCCTGGCCTCACTGGGCTTATTGGGATGATACTTGGCTTTTTGGGCATAAACCATAGTGTTGGGGTATTTATTCAGGAGTTCCCCTCGAACGACCAATACAAGATTTGCGGGCTTGTCCTTAGCACTATGCGTTCCTAAAGCACCCTTCCAAGTATGCATTTTTTTGATGTCTAACTGAGAACTGCCCTCTTCAGCCAGAAGATTGTCCTTTACATTCCAAAATTGCCTGAAATAAGTGCCTCTTTTGTCGGTAGGGAATTCTCTCCATACCAATTCTCGCGCCATCTCATGATTTAATCCTGCCATATAAGCTTCAATAAAACGTTGATTGGACTCCAACAAAGTCAAAGAGTTATTGGGCAACTGGTCAATATTGGGAAGAATAAAATTTTGAGAAATCTTCCCTAGATACTCATAAACGGCTTCCGGAAACTCCGGATGTGCCATAATGGGCTTTAGCTTGGGAATAGGCACCAACTTTCCGTTGTCCCAGACTTTGATACGCCTACTGATCTTTCGTTCTACAGTACGTTTGGGGTCTAATTTTTGCCTTAAGTTGAGATAAACACTGTCCAGTTGGTTGATTATGGGCAATGTCTCTGGACCCTGCAATCCTGTAGCCTTTTCGCTTAAATTCCCATACATCTCCTGAAATGATTTCAGGTCCTGCGAAGAAGTGGCAGAGGAGAAACTCTCTTTTCCATTGTCCTCATCTTCCAAAGGACGGCTCACCTTAATGGATTCATAGAATTTTGAAGTAGAAGTCTCCCCAAAAACCTCTTTATAGCGAGCAATTTTTATAGAAATTTCTATGAATCCCAAATTATCTGCATTCTTCTGATACGTAAGAATATCGGTAATTACGCCTTCAACAAGGGTTTTTATGCCAGCCGACGGAACGGGGTCTGTGAGATTGTTGAGCGTATTCCTCAAACTGTTCCTGTTCAGCGTGTCCATGTCCGCTATTCCAACAATCCTAAAAAAAGTTTCTTGGGCAATATTCTTATCATCTGTCTGATAGTTCGTTACCGCATCGTCAATCGCGGCATCTACAGCAGCTAGGGTAAGGGTATTTTCCGGGGCTTTCTTAAGTCCTGCAGCCATGAGGGCAACGGAAGCATTATCTGCATTGAAATTCAGCAATAGGTTTTTTTGAAAGTCAATGGTGGGGTCGCTTAACTTGTTCATAATTTTATTCCCTTTTTTCCCTGGCCTTGTAAGACGTTTAAAAGCGGCACTTTTTGCCGCTAAAGGAACACGACTCTCCTCAAAATCGGTCTGTATGGTTTTTGTTCCCGTTTGGTTTAAAATACGCTTGTGAAAGGCCGAAGTTCTAGCCAGTCCTTTATCAAAAGTAGCCGAAGTAATATGTTTGTTGAAAAGGGCACGACTCGCCATTTTGGCCAATTCGGCCTCCCTTATTTTTTGATTGGCATCATTTACCTCCCCGATCTGCTGCCAAGCCCTGTGCATTAGATGCTCTTGTTTATCCTGTACGGTTTTAGTTCCCAATCCCGCAGTAGCGCGAAGTGTTGGGTTTTTGTTGAGGCTTTCGATCCATTTGGGATTCCGTTGTCCTCGCCTAGATCCCAATTTTTTGATCATGGCGTGATGTAAACCGTAGGTGGGGGGTACCAAAACCGGGTCTTCTTGTAGCGGTATACTGTAAAAAGGATTGTTCGTTAAATGCCCGCTAGCAGGATTCTTTTCTGTACTGTCATGGGAAAAATTAAGCAGTTGTTGAAGTCCTGTTTCAAAATCTTTGTCTCCTCCAGGTTTAGGCCATACATCTGGCTGCGCCCCGGGCGGTTTTAGCGCACCTTCCATTCCCAACGTTTTGGATTCTGAAACACCATCCAAAGCAAAGCCTGGGGATTGAATGTCCATGGCCATTTTACCAGAATCGTTCTCCATGACAATGGGCTCCAATACGGCCACTAAGCTTTCGAAATCTCCAAATTCTCCGGTATGAAAGGACCATTGATGGTATACCGGAAAATGTCCCGGTCGTGTTTGGGAAAAGGAAACTGTTCCATTCGCTTCCGTACGCCACGAAGGATCTTGCGCTTTTATTCCGGTGACGGCTTCTCCCAATCCGGCCAATCGCCCCGTTTCGAAGGCAGGAATCAAGAACGCACTATAAGCTGTTGATTTTACCAGTTTTCTAGGGCATAATAGCCTTGAAATACCATTGTCCGGGTCTTCTTCGAGCGAATTGTTCACTTCATCCGTAAGGGCATTGCCCTGATTATTTGACAGGGGCTGGTTCATTTGCACATGTCCCCACGCCCAAGTTTCCGTGTGCCTTGGAAAAACATGATCCTTGGCGGTATCATTGATAATCAATGCGGCCAAACCTTCCGGATTTTTCTGAAGCTCAAATTCAGTTTCCTTTAACACCAATAGGGTCAGCCATGGACGCAAACGTCTTGCAGAGAGTGGAGTATCGGTATCCGGATTTGCCGGGGTATAACGCCATAAAAAGTCCTCTTCATAAAAATCGATATAGACCAAACTATTGGCTTCAAAATTCGTGATATTCTTTCTGGGATTGGTCTGTACAATAGCGCGGTCGCTCAATCCAACAATATCACCTGGCCCTACCAAGTGTACATTCTTGCTAATGAAGGTCTCATTGACACTATCATCCTCAATACTGGTATCTTCTACAGTAACATCAACTTTCAAAGTTGCCCTAACAATGGCGTCGTCCAAACCTGTGCCACTTCTTCCAAGGGTGTCTTTCTCCTCAATTTTGGTGGACAGGCCTTGCCGCAACCAGGGCAGAAAGGAATAATGGGCTAAATCACTCATAATATCACTTTTTTATAGTACTTCTTCTAATTCATCTAAAGGAACTACTTGTAGTTTTCCTCGTAACGCTGGTTGTGCTACCAACAATTCTTTCAGGGCTTGATCAGCTTCCGATTGGCTTCCCCTATCAAAATGGGGCAATTGGATCTTTTGCAAATCATAGGTGTTCATAATACTGAAGGGAGGGTCTTCTAGGCTTACTTTGGCGAGATGCCCTTCTTTTTTCTCTCGCAGTTGTATGGATAGGGGCGATTTTCCTACAGCACCGCCTTTAGCCATGTTTCGGAACATTAGGGCATCATCTTCCCAAGTATCCAAACTATAGGGCGAATACAGTGCATAGGGCGTTTCGGATTCCCTGTCATAGTCCGAAACCCGTTGTTCGTAGTTCACCGGTCTGTTTATGGCATAATTCATATGCAGTGCATCTGTACTTTTTGTGCGTACACCACTATCTTCTTCCACATAGGAAGGAGAACTCAATTTGTCCTGATCCTCCATCTCCTTATAGCCGGCAGGAACAAAAGTGTCTTTTACCTTCTCAATTTCCATGATCGATCCTCCGATCCGTACTTGGGAAATGTTTACTCTTTTAATATCCTCTGGTCTGTGATTCCCATATTTGGAAATCAGCAAATCCAAGGGTACGATGGTTTGATTGATCTGTAGGGACCCCATGGATTGCATCAGTAGGGCGCCCTCTTCCATCTCCGCTTCTTTGAGGGACACCAAGAGGTTTTTATTGGTGGTAATGATAGCGGACCAATTGCTGGCTTCTGTAAGGGCATCCAATATTTTAGGAAGTATGGGAATCGTTGCCTCCATAACTTCCCTGCGTTCTCCCCAAGTTTCATTAAAACGCACTTTGATCTTGATAAATAAGACCTTAAAGGAAGCCGTTCCACTGGCCACCCAAGGAGTGGGGCCCTGCAATTCAAAATCCAATGTAATGGAAAAGAGGGTACTGCTTCCCAGTTTTACTTCAATTCCCGCACGGATACCGGCAATAAATCGGAATGGGGAAAATTGGAAAAGTACATCAAAACCAAAATAGCCGATGATACTGAATTTAGAGATCCTAAAGGAAAAATCAATGGCAGCCCCAAATTGTACCGTATTAGAGGTAATGGCAAAATAGCTGGTCAATACCAAGCTGGGGTTACCACTCAAAATACTTAGGGTAAGGCGCTTCATAACGCCTAGGTTGAGATGGGCCGGTGGATTGAAAGAAGGGTGGAAACCGCCTACAGAAAGTACAAAAGCCTTTTTTTCTCCCCAACTTAACCGTAAAGCCATATCCCCTTCCAAGGTAAAGGTGAGAATACGCGAACCTTCCAAACTAGCATCAAAAGAGAGTTCCCCTTTTTCAAAATCGATGACCCCAAGGAAGTTCACTTGTAGCTTTAAAATGGCGGCCTCCTCTGTGGGGATTACGGCCTTAATTACCCCTAAAATGGCAATTCTTACCGGATTGGCGAACTCTACCAAGAGGCCAAACTCTATGCTAATTAGTGTTGGGACACTCCAGGTAATCTTGGCCATAAGGCCAATGATGAATTGATCTTCCTTTGGGGGAAAAATGGCCCTAAGATCGGTGATGATCCTACTGATATTTTCCACCACATCCTCTGGGAACATAATATGATCGATGCCTCCTTGTCGTACCCCTTGTCGCAGCACCTCAACCTCTACTGTTCTGTGGATGCCGATCAAACCGCCAAGACCACTCAAAAAGAAGCCCATTCCCAAGACAATCCCAGGGGTAAACTGTACATTGATCATTAGTAGGAGGGAGAACCCTTTAGAGCCATCTGGCATTCGGGTAGTGATCAATCCTATGGCCGTGACCAACAGTGTTCCCTGAATTTCCAATTCCAAAGCCCCTCCATAACGTTCATTATCAGGGTCAAAGAAGAGATATCCTCCTCCTTTGACGATGCCGGTATCTAAGGAGAGCCCTATTCCTGTAGGGGGTTTAAAACCAACATCTAGATTGGCCACACCCAAATTTCCTTGTTCAAACTCCAATGCGGCTTTCAAGCCAATATTTTCAACTACACCAACAAAGGGCCCTAAAGTGACCTTCATATTCGCTCCCACGTTCAAATCAAACTGTTCTGCACCAGGACTCAAGCCAAGGGTCAATCCCTCAATAGCCAATGGGCCCAATTCGATATGGGTAGGGATATGAATATTAAACTGTGATCCCCCGGAAATACTAAATCCATGCAATAAGCTGATTTTAAAGGCCAAATGCGAATCGATCTGTACATTAACCCCAGAAAGTATCTGCTGTAAAAATCCATCGCCATCTCCTCCCTTGATTACCAATCGAATGACCTGAATTTCTCCCTCTATTCCCAAATCGAGATTCCCACCTGCATTGCCTATAAACCATTTTACGCCCAATCCCTTCAAGGAAAGGCGTGTGCCTTCCCTAGATCCAACGAGAATCAGTTCTTCCGACTTTTCCGGTTTCTCCCGAATCTGGATAGTGGCAAGATAATTTGCCGTAAGACCCAAAATGCCTTCCGCTTGGAACGGGGGTCTTAGGACAAGGCCAATACCTTTAATATCTGCGGTAGACTCAAATAATAGCTCTCCTTTATCGCATACATCGAATTGAAATTCCGCTGCGCCCATGAGATAAGGCAATAATGCGATTCCTCTTTTCTGGGGACCTTGAGCATCCACCGGAGAAAATGTAACCCCAAATTGAGCGTAGGTCTCCGCCGTAAATCCTTTTTGGAAAAAGGGAAATCGCAGTTCTTTCTGATTGGCTATCGTATTTCCCAGAAGTGCTTTGGTAGTCTCGGCTTGGGGATATAGCCCTCCTGGAAGTCCGGATGATTTCATCAAGCGCTCCAATCGGAATAAAAATTTGTCGGCATCAAAATCAGTTTCCCATTGGTAGACCTCATTAAAAATTTGTCGGGGATCGGTAAACAATACTCCAAATCGGTCCCAAAGGATGCTTCTACTCGGTTGTCCGGGCCCTGCTTCGGGTTCCCTTTCCACCAGCCCCAGAAGAAATAGGGTATCATGGAGTTGGGGTTTTTGCACCTCAAAATACTCCAACAGCAGAAAATCTGTCAAACGCCTTGGTAGATCGTTTATATTTGGAATACCTGCATTTCCATTGGATTTTATCTGCTCATTCAATTGCACAATGGCGTTCACCGTAGTGCCAAATCGTACGAGCACTTCGGCCAAGGCCACTACAATCTCTTCATCTTCCGTCGCCGCAACTAAGTTTTGTATGCCAGTAACGAGTTCTGTTACTTCTGTGGCCAAATCCGATAAAGCCGTACCAAAAGCTCCTTCTGGCAGCTCATACCCCAATTTGCGGAAAAATGCCACGGCCTTTTGAGGGCTATCTATAGACCGAATGGGAGCTATGGCAAGCCCTGCTTCGGTCAATATGGATTGTAATGCATCTTGTGGCATAATTATGTTTTTTCTATATTCTCCATATAATTTGGCATCGGTCCCACCGCAACAATGGTATCCGAAGGGTCATTTGCTAAAGCCGAAATGGCCCTATGATCTGAATGTGAGTCATCCAAAAGTGCGCTGGAAATAGCATTTGGAGTTGGCAACACCTCTTCCCACATTTCCCTTAAAAAAATTCGTAACGCATTGTCTTTTTCGCTGGTAAGCGCAAAAATTTGGTTACTGCGATAGTTTCGCTCAAAAAGAATCATTCCTGGCAGTCCGAACCTCAGATATAAGTGGTACTTCCCGTTAGGGCCATTTATATGTGTTTGTGCATTTGCTAACAATGATTTAATATGAGGGAGTCTATTGTCATCAATAAAATCTATAAGTTCAGTTTGAAATTGTCTAAGTTGATCGGCATCCAAATCGGATGGTGCATTATTGGGCACAACAGAAGCTGCTAATTGTTGCGAGATAGTTAAGAGTTCATCAAAAATAGGGCTCAGCGTATCCGAATCTGAAATTTCTCTGGTCAGGGAAGCCATATGCCCTGGCAAATCACTGCTGACAAAAGTTCCGAGGGCATTCAAGGTGCTCTCCCTAGGTTCACTTCCAGAAGGGACTCCAAAAATAGCTTTGATTCGGTTTATTGTATTCTTAAAATTCAAGGTGGAAATTCCATGCTGTTTTCCCTCACGAATTACAATGGAATTCGGAATAGTTGCCTGCCAATTCAGAAGGCAAAATTCCGCAGCCTTTTTGTTAAGAGCTGTATGCCACACATCAAAATAGGCGTCCGTATACAATATCACCTCTAGCCAGTCATCAAAAACACTTTTTATCGTTGTTCCCGAAATGTTCAAGCCATCATGTCCAGATATTCCATTGTTCAAGACTTCCTCTATGGCTGTAAAATCATCTAACAGGTTAAATCCTGTAGTAGGAAACTTTTGAAACCATCGTGGGCCACTTACATGAGGTATATTTGCTGCTCTTCCAAAAAACTCACCGACTGCCACCAGATAATCTCTATCTACACCTGCTCGACATCCGCGTATATCAATCCATGAAGAACTTGAAAAACGTCCTTGTACTTGTTCTAGGTTTCCTCTAAAGTTATTGTTAAGAGCAGTCATAGAACGTTCAAGAGTGCTGAACGTATCACTAGAAATATCTGTACTCCCTGGAGTAAAACCATAGTTAGCAAAAGAGAAACTACGAATGGCGTCACGAAGGAGGTTTAATTGTGCTATGGCGACATCTGGATAATTATCTCCATCAATTATATTTTGCCGACATAATTCTAAAATCTTCTCATAAATACTTATAAAAACGTTTTTACGGGAGGTATTTAAATTTGAACCATCCCTTTTAATAAAATTCCCCTGTACCACCATTGGAGTAAGTGCACAAAGGGTAAACCGAATCAAATCTTGCCTTGGATGGGACATATTGGTATATTCAAAGGGAACAAGCACCGCCTGATGTGTAGCATCTCCTAGTATATGCCCTAATACGATTTCAGCTATTTGTGATGCTGTTGCGCCTGTTCCAAAAAAATGAAATAATTGTATTTTAGTAAATAACCAAGCACCATCTCCTTGCAAAAATGCTCTCAATTCCGTTTTTTCAATATTTACTCTGGTATCTCCTTCTACCATAGGGGAAAGAATACCTTCAATTTCAGCATGAGCTATGATACGTATTCTGTTCAGTGGTTCAGTGCTCGCGGCTAACTGCGCAATCATATTCTCAATGGAACTGAAGCGCTTCAATCTTGCTCCTCTAAAACCGAAAAACTCGTGAAAATCTACAGCGCCCTGGACAGTGGGTTCCGCTCCCGGAATTATAAAAACCAAATCCGGAACGTGTTCCCTCAAGATTGTGATAGGCGGAGTTGGATCAGGTACAGGCACTGGTGTTGGATCACCTCCAGGATCTCCAGGTGCCGTATTAGGTGGTATGTCCATTATGGCAGCATTCTTTGCCGATTGTGTCCCTTTTGTTGATTTACACATAGTTTAGTTCAAATTCATTTTCTATAGGAATATGCGTTTTAACATCCCTCTATAATCCTTATTTAATGTACCACGGGTCCTTCTTTGTAATGTTTATTGATCCAAAAAGCCCGTGTCCCGGACATACCTTCCAAAACATCCGTAAAATTGGTCCCATTAAAATACCGATCGCGCAAGGCTTCCAAAATGCGTCCACATTGCACAATATTGCTCTTGGGAAAGCGCAGCAGATTGAACAAATCTATTTTTACATTTTCCTCCAACTGAGCTATGTTTTCTCTTAGTTCCTGTTCTGCCGCGGCTCGCTGACTCCCATTTTCGGGAAGTTCTGTCCAAGCCAAACCATTTTCAACGATCATCGCCAAAACTACCATTCGAATAGCGCAGACGCCCTTACCTCCCATACTCTGCCTAACAAAATCCTCAGTATCTCCATTGATCGATTCCGCCAGAGCTTCTGCATGGTTCTTTCGTTCATCTGGGCTTTGGGAAGCGATGCCTTCACAGGCCATGCTAAAAACAAAGCGCTTGAATCCATTTCCATTTTCCGGGTTTTGAAGAGCTACATTTTGATAATAGATATTATGATCGTTTACCAACTCCCTGGCCACATCGATATTCCCAATACCGGGGCCTGGTGCATTGGCCGCATCCTGGATCATACCTTCAAGTGCTTCATTGGTCTGTACTACCGCTTGATTTAACACTACCGTTCCCTTTATCGCAGCGCTATCGTCCAAAACCCTTACAGTAACCCTTAAATCTGCAGCAGAAGGTGGAGTATAGCTTATCTCACCAAATGAGGATTGCTGGTTTACCGTATCATCCCCATTTTGAAACTCCCATTCATACGAACTTACTTGACCCGCCAGTGTAGTATCTGTAACAAAAACCACGTATTGCTGAAGACGGTTCACGACAATCGGCGAGGAGAGGAAACTCACTAGGACCACTTTTCCATCGGCGGATTGGACAGCCTGTCCCAAATCTTCCGGGGATAAATCAAAAGGCAATCTACTTTCTGTTTTACGAACGGCCATTGACCTTATTTTTTCTTATACTATTTATTCTACCAATTCCAATTCATCCTCGGGCACTACCTGTAGTGTTCCTCTTAAACTGGGGTTGGCTCTTAACAAGCTTTTTAATCGATCATCTGCTTCAGCCTTGCTCCCCACGGTAAAATCTGTTTGTTTAGCCTTGACTAAATCCTTGGTATTTACAATGGTGTACCCCGGTTGTCCCAACTGTACCGATTTCCCGGTCAATACCTGTTTATTGGCCATATTCGTCCGCGACAATGGGGAATTTGCAATGGCTCCACCTTTAGACATTTTCCCAAAGAGCAATTGTTCATCTTGAAACAAGCCCAATTTTAGGGATTGTGACAACTCATAAGATTTTTCGGAAGCCCGATCAAAGTCAGAAGCCCTAACTTCATAGGTTACCGGGCGATTAATGGCGTATTCCATGGTCATGCTTTCCGTATCACTAAGCTGTACCCCATTTTTCTCTTCCACGAAAGAGGGTGATTTTAGCTTATCATCATCTTCCATATCCTTATAGTTGGATGGGGCAAAGCTGCCTTTGATCATCCGAAACGCCAAGGGAATCCCTGAAATATGCACAGCTTTTATGGTGGCCATGGAAATATCCTGCACCTTGTATTGCCCGTACTTGCTAACACCGACTTCAAAAGGCATTACCTTTTGCTGAATCCGCAGACTTCCCATAGGGGCCAGCCGTACCACGCCCTCCTGATCTTCCATTTCCTTAAGGCTTACCAATTGGAATCTACGTGCTGGCAATACTGCGGTCCAACTACTTTGATCTTCCAATTCCCGCATCATGGGTTGTAGCAATGAAACCGAAGTTTCGATACCATCGGCCTCGTTCCCCCAATTCTTATTGAAGCGTACTTTAAAAGAGAAGAACAGAATTTTAAACTTCGCCGTTCCCCTGGCCGACCATGGCTCGGGCCCTGCCAACTCAAATTCCAGACCAATGGCAAAAAGGGTACGACTTCCCAAACGCACTTCTATTCCGGCACGGATTCCAGCAATAAAGCGGAAAGGTGAAAATTGAAACAAGACATCGAAGCCCAGGTATCCAACGACCCTGAATTTTGAAATCTTAAACAAGAAATCTATCGCTGCACCAAATTGCACGGTATTGGAGGTAATGGCAAAATAATTGGTCAGCGTAAGTTTGGGGTTACCTGTCAAAAGGCTAAGGGTAATCCGTTTCATGTTCCCCAGGTTATACCGGGCAGGCGGTGTAAAAGAGGGATGGAACCCTCCTACGGAAAGCAGAAAATCTTTTTGTTCCCCCCAACTGATTCGCAAGGCCATATCACCTTCGAGGGTAAAGGCCAATAAACGCGAATTAAAGATACTGGCATCAAAAGAAAGTTCTTTGTTCTCAAAGTCTATAATGCCCAAAAAGTTTACCTGTAGAATAAGAACCGCTTTTTCCGGATCTGGCAGCGCCGCTTTGATCACTCCTAAAATGGCAAGGCGGACAGGGTTCTTAAACTCCACGACCAAGCCTAACTCGATAGTTAACAAGGTGGGAACGCCCCAATTGATCTTGGCCATTAATCCGATCACGAATTGATCTCTCTTCGGCGGGAAAATGGCTCTTAAATCACTAATGATCTGGGAAATATTGGCGATGACATTCTCCGGAAATAAAATGTGATCCAGAGTATTGTTTTTGATTCCCGCGCGTAGTGCTTCTACCTGTATACTTCTGTTATATCCTATAATAAGACCTATTCCACCCCAAGAAAAGCCCATCCCGAGCTGAATAGCCGGTTCAAACTCCAAACTCACCAGCAGCAACATGGAAAATCCTTTTTCACCATCTGGCAAGCGCGTGGTAATCAATCCTATGGCCGTTAAGACATATTTATCGAAAATTTTAAGCTGTAAAGCACCCGCATAACGCTCATTGTCCGGATCAAAGAACAAATACCCTCCTCCTTTAACGACCTTGGCATCCACAGAAATTCCCACCCCATTGGGCGGTTTAAATTTAACGGAACTGCCTCCCGCTTCCGTTTCATTGACCTTGGCCTCCAAACCTATTTGGTCTACTACCGCAACTACCGGACCTAATGTTACTGTAAAACCAATGGAGGTTTCCAGGGCAAACAAGGCTTGTTTTTCTTTATTTCCCGCTTTTATACCCAGCATTAAGGTATTTAATCGCAAGGGTCCCAAATCTTTATGGATCGGGAAGGTGAAAAAGAGTTTTGCCCCTCCTTCAATAAAAAACCCTTTCTTTTTGGAATAGCCTATCGCCAGATCAAATACTGTTTTTAAACCCTCTGGTGGAAGAATAGCAGAAAGAAAGCCATCACCTCCTTTAATCACTAAACTGTTCTTTTCGGTAAACAGTTTAAATTTATAGTCATCCTCTTCATTTCGTACAGAAACTTTGGCTTCACCTCCTATTTTGCCCAATTTAAAATGAGTGCCATTGGGATTTCCAAACAAAGGCTCCCCTTTATGCGTATAGACGAGCTTCATGCTTACCCCACCTCCCGTGGATCCGGGAACATTTCCTAAATCTCCTAACGAAAGAAGGATATCTGGGGCATCTACATCAATATCTAATTTAAATTTCTTGAGGAAGCTACTGGAGCTATTTTCAAATTTTGTGCTCAAGCCTCCCGAACCATTGATCCGAACCAACATTCCAGGGCCTCCATGGCTTCTAGGGACTGGCGCCAATGAAAAAACGAGTTCTCCTTTTACCTTATTTCCATTGCCATCATCGGTTTTTCCTTTTAAGGCAAAAGTCATGGCCGCCAAGGAAGCCGCATCGGCTATCGGGGAATTGGATTCGGGATCGGCTTCCCAACCGTGTTGGAAAGGCATTTTTAACCAAAAACCAAAAACACCCAATCCTAAAATTGGAAAAAGTAAGCCATTGGAAAAGTTTTGGACATGTTCTGGAGTATCCCAAGTAAATACACCATCATAAAGTGAGTTCAGATAGCCTCCACTATCCCCAAACATATTGTAAATGCCCCCATAATGTATAGCATGCTCTTGAACGATTCCCAAAGCTTCAAAAATAACATAGGCCCCAGGGTTCTGTACCCGCACATGCCCCAGTAGGAGCAAATTGAGCCAAGTGGCCAACATTTCATTCACGATTATGTCTGGATGCTCCGTCTTTACGGCCATGATGAAGGATTCCATGGCATCTACAATTTTTAGAATGTCCTCTAAAAGTTCATAGAATTTCTCTAAATCGGTGTCCTCGGTGTTTTCATCCCCAAAAGCAGCAACCTCATCAAAAATATTGGGAGGCAAATTAATATCCGGAGTAGCATTTCCTTCTCCTAAGGGATGGCCCAGCGTTCTTAAAAAGTCGCGTCTTAAGTGCTCATCTTCTGCCAGCGCCTTTACCGGTTCCAATATTTGGGAAAACCCTTTTCCCAGCTCGTGCAATACATTACTCATAAGGCTCTCGGTATTACGGGTTCCTGGGCATCGCTTGGCGTCAAGGCTGCTTCAAATTCCATATAAGGTTGGGGATCATTGGGCTGTGGTTCCTGGGGATGGTAAAAATAAAGTTGATGTTTTACCTTCAATGTAGTCCCCGTACCGGAAAATGTTACTTTGCCAATATTGGCATTCCAATTGATTCTTCTGGAAAAATTATTCTTGAAAAACTTCTCGTGACGCTGTAAAACTTTGGCGTATCCCATTCCGGCATCTGCAGGGTCAATATCGGTATCGCCAAAGGGGAGTTGTGCTTTGGTCGGACGGTCTTCATCGGCGCGTTCATCTAGTACGAATTCCAAGCGCCAAGACCAATCCGAAGGAACAGCAAGTTGTGTTCCTTCTGGCCAGCCGGAGGTAGGAAGCAGCACGGGATTATCATTTAAACGTACCCGCATCCCATGGGGTATTACCCTTCCATCGGGTACATCCACTTCCTCGATAAGGGTAGTGGCGTTCTTCCAACCTTTCCGTTCCATGGGAATATAAGCCTGTTCAAAGATCTTTTGACTGGTAGCATTGGGAAGAATACTGCGTTTCCAACCTTCAATCTCATTCTTTGCTCCGCTTGCCACTAATTGAACAAAATTGCTGGTTGTTGCTTCGTTTTTCTTCCAATATTCCATTTTAGTGGTAAATCCGTAATGCACATCTCCAGAGAGAAAGACTACTTTTTTAAAGGGCTGGAGGTGTGCTAGGAACTGTTCCAAGTTCTTTGGATTTAATCCCCATGCTTCCACATCGAAATCTTCGTGCCCTTTGATCAATTTTTCATCCGGTCCAGGTTTTTTAAAGTGATGTACCACATCTACAATGCGGGAAGCTATGGGTTGCAGGAGTTCTTCAAAAATTCCTAACCCTAAAACAGGTGCCGTTGCCACTACCAAGAGTACTTCGGCACCAGCCGTTGGAATAAGGGTTTGTGGTAGTTGTTCTAGCAATGAACTTAATTTAATCAGTCCAGGAGGGCTATATTTTCCTTTGAGTTCTCTTTGGGTTCTACTATCCAGTACCGCCGTATTGGTTGGACCACTTTTTACCGTAAAATGCCACTGTACCAAAGAATCGGCATTCGCAAGACCAAAAATAGTGTCCAAACGATCCCCAGGGGCCGCTACGGGTCCTTCGGCTGCGCTATTGGGGAAAAGAGCTTCTGCTTTTTCCAAAATTTCGGCACCAATACCACTTTCGTAGTACTTCGGCATATTGCCCCATGCCTGGAATAGGGCAAAGCTCAATAGTCCATTTCGCAAAACCCGTTTTCCAAAGGGAGCTGCCAATACATCGCTTCGCCATTGGGCGGTAAGATTCCAATCATCTGTGACCTCATGGTCATCGAACATCATATACACGGGAACATTGGCCAATAAACGCATCACTTTAGGCAGGGCTTTGGTGAACGCCTTTAAGTGTTCCTTTTCTTCCTTGAATTTTTCCTTTAAAGCATCTACTTTTTTTTGTCGTTTTTCTTGGCGTTCTGCGGGAGTGTCCTCTTCATCGTCATCCGAATCATCGTCTGCAGGAAGCTTGGAGAGGATTTCCGGCTTGGATGGTGCCGGTACTGGTTCGGTCAAGGCCAGGCTGTCCTCAGGAAGGTCCTCTGTCCACAATGCATTGGACCAATAAAACAGATACAAGGCACAATACTCTCCAAAAGAAAAGGCATGACAGCTTGCGGCCGTACTGGTGAAGTTTGCTGTTTTAAGCGTGGTTTTCATTCGCCTGGCCGTAGGAAGATTGCTTAAATTAACTTCGATATCCTCAGCAGCGCTCAGCGGCATTTTTTCATTTTTCCCCAAGAGCACCTTCCCGGCATCCGTTAGCATGGGTAATAAGGGCATTGCAATGTCATCTGCGTAGACTTGGTCTCCCGTAAGAAAAAGCTGGTGTGGCCTTTTGAAGGGATCTGTTCCTGCTTTTTTTATTAAAACGTCGATTCCCTGCATGGCATCCACATTTCCCAAACCGTGTGCCTTCCTGCATGAGGTATGCAAAATATTTAAATGATCTAGTGCAATGGGGGCTGTCACAAAATTGGGAAGTAATCTAGGCTGATATCCCAAAGCCAAATGTTTGGGGTGGGATGTTTTATCCTTCAACAAACCTAGGGATTTTAGGTCTTTGGTAGGACCATCACCAATAAAGATAAGGTTGTAGGAATATAAGGTTTGCGGTGTTAAGGCCACTTGGGTTTCTGGAATAGTAAGGGTTACCATAGCCAAATGTAAATGCGCTCCAATACGCTTGGTGGAAGTCGTTGCCGTATGTGTTGCTCCGCTATTGTCAAACAATCCGGAACCAGCTCCCGTATCTACAATACCCGGTGTGAGATGCAGGCCAATAGTGCTGGGTTTGGATAAGGCCACCCAAATACTCACACTATGCGGCTCTACCCTACGCAATATGGGTCCCGCTAAAATAAGCGGTAAGTTATTCACTCTATTTTCTAATGAAGTCCAAGGCATTTCTTCGATATATTAAACCGTATGTAATCCTTGGGGGAACTGAAGGGGGAAGATGTCGTATTCCAACGGCTCTCATTCTGCTTTTAGGAAAGCGACATATCGAAACTACGGAAACCAACTCATTTTCCTACAATATAAGTATAAAATGTAAGAATTGCCATAAAAATTGTATAAGTGGTACACTAATATATACACAATGCAAAAATATAATGTTGGCTACATTAACGAGGTGATTCAAATGAACATTTCGAGCCCTAAAATTTGCCTAAAAGCTTCAAAAACGTATTTCAATTCACAACCACATAGGCTTCAATCCAATGTAACCATTGTTACAAACCGCTCATTGCAAATAAATTACCTTTAAACTTTGGCGAAGCATTTTGCATTCCTCCAAATGAAATTGATAATCATTTAAACTCTTATCTTATGAAAAAGAATATGGGCGGCACAGACCGCATTGTGCGTATCATCCTCGCACTGATTGTTATAACACTGTACTTTACAAATGTTATAAGTGGCACTTTGGCCTACGTACTCCTGACCCTTTCCGGTGTTTTTGTTTTGACCAGCTTTATGAGTTTTTGTCCTTTATATTCCATTTTCGGATTAAATACCTGTAAAGTAAAAGAGTAATCGCACTCACTTTAGCAATTATTGGGAGCCATGCACTTTTAAGAGAATATCTCCGAAGAGAGGTATTTCCTCCGTTCACTTTTTCTCCCAATAAATAGCAAAAGCATGACAAGCTTCCAACGCCTGTCCATTAAAAAAGACAGGCGTTTTTTCGCTTATTTCGTTGTACGGTTTTCTGAAAAAAGGACGTTTTTATCACAGTTCTAGACGAAACTGAAATGGGCCTGTAGTACCTTTGTTGGTAATCGTTAAAAACGCAATGATATGGAAAACATAGACGCCGCCCGATTGCAAATGGCCTTCACGTTAATTTTCCATATTGTTTTTGCATGTATTGGCATGGTCATGCCCTTTTTTATGGTCGTAGCACATAAAAAATGGCTCAATACCCGAAACCCTATTTATCTTACCTTAACCAAATCCTGGCAGAAGGGGGTCGCTATTTTCTTTGTTACAGGGGCGGTCTCCGGAACGGCCTTATCTTTTGAATTGGGATTGTTATGGCCAGAATTTATGAAGCATGCCGGCCCAATAATCGGAATGCCCTTTTCATTGGAAGGCGCGGCTTTTTTTGTGGAAGCTATTGCGCTGGGTTTTTATTTGTACGGCTGGGGGAAAATCCCTGAAAAATTTCATTGGTATACAGGAATTGTTGTCGGTATTGCTGGAGTCAGCTCTGGTATCCTGGTCGTAGCTGCCAATGGCTGGATGAATGCGCCTACTGGTTTTGATTATGTTGATGGGAAATTTCTCAATATCGATCCCATAGCTGCCTTGTTGAACCCTGCTTGGTTTACACAAGCCTTACATATGACCTTGGCTGCATTCACGGCTACAGGCTTTGCGGTTGCCGGTATCCATGCCTACCAAGTCTTAAAAAAAAGAAACACGGAACTTCACAAAAAAGCTTTTAAAATTGCTATTGGTTTTGGAGCTATCGCCGCCATTTTACAACCTCTCAGCGGGGATCTTTCCGCCAAGGATATCGCGCAAAGACAACCGGTAAAGTTGGCTGCCATGGAAGCACATTACCATACTGATAAAGGGGTGCCCTTGTATATTGGCGGTATTGTAGATTCCGAAAAACAAGAGGTACATTATAAAATTGAAATTCCAAAGGCACTTTCTTTTCTTGCTTTTGGTGATTTTAATGCTCCTGTACAGGGTTTAAACGACTTTCCGGAAGAGTTGCGTCCTAATGTGCCTATCGTACATTATGCTTTTCAAATTATGATTAGCCTAGGAGGCATATTACTCCTTGCGGGCCTCTATTTTCTGATCACCAACTTCCGAAAACCGCAGTGGTATGATCGTGCTGGCTTCTGGCGGATTTTTGCTATTCTTGCTCCCATGGGGTTCATTGCATTGGAAGCGGGATGGATCGTTACCGAAGTGGGCCGACAACCCTGGATCATTCACAATATCATGAAAACCAAAGATGCGGTAACCCCCATGCCAGGGATCGTGTTCAGTTTCTACATGTACGTAGCCGTATACTCTTGCCTTGCCATTGCCGTCACCTGGCTCATGACGCGACAAATCCGAGCATTAAATGCTTCTAAAACCCTTACTCCATGATTTATGTAGTCCTATTTTTTTTGGGGTTTTCCCTTTTTCTTTATGTGTTGATGGCCGGTGCCGATTTTGGTGCGGGCATTCTTGAGTTGTTCTCCTCCAAAAAAAATCAATCGATTACCAAAAAAACAGCCTATAGGGTGATGGGACCCGTTTGGGAGGCCAATCATATCTGGATTATTATTTTAATTGTCATCTTATGGATCGGATTTCCTATCTATTACAATATCCTGGTCCTATCTTTACATATTCCCATTACTTTAATGCTCTTGGGCATAACGCTTCGTGGGGTTGCCTTTATTTTTAGGCATTATGATGTATATAAGGATCAATCGCAACGCATCTACGATTTTATGTTTAGATTGTCTAGTCTACTCACCCCAGTGTTCATTGGCCTTACGTTCGGCGCTGTGGTGAGTGGAGAAATTACCCGGGTATCCGAAGTATCGGAACTTAGCTTTGCCCAACTATATATAGCGCCTTGGTGGAATATATTTTCCTTACTCATAGGATTGTTTTTTACGGCCCTATGTGCGTTTCTCGCTTCTGTATTCTTGATTGGGGAGGCCTCTTCCGCTACCAAGAAATATTATATCAAAAAAGCCATCATAGCCCTAGTGGTTGTAGTTCTTTTAGGGTTTAGCAGCATCGTTTTTGGTTATTTTAGCCAGATTCCTTTTGTATTGGACTTTATTCAAAACCCCTATTGCATCCTTGCCGTCCTGTTTTCTGGAGTTTTATTGGTGCCTTTATGGCGAAGTATTCATCGAGGTCGAAGAATTTTAAGTCGGCTCTATGTGGGCGTGCAAGTAGTGCTGATTCTATTTGCCGCTCTAGCCACGAACTATCCTTATTTGATCTATACTACAGAAAATCAGATCAATATTCTAACACATACGGCTCCGGATAGTGTTATAAGCGTATTGGGTGTTTCCCTGCTTATTGGGGGCTTTGTTATTCTTCCCGGACTCTTTCACTTGTTGAAATCCTTTAAAATGATTAAAATTCTTGAACAATAAGGGTCTCTTGTAACAAAAGTTACGCCTAAATCCTTGAAAATATGTTTTTTTTGTAAAAAACGGATATATGGATTGGATTCTTGACCCTTGGCCCTGGTATGTTTCGGGCCCCATGATCGCACTGATCATGCTCCTCTTATTGATGGTTGGAAAGAATTTTGGAATGTCTTCTAACTTAAGAACACTCTGCACACTCTGTGGTGCAGATAAGCAATCTGATTTTTTTAAGTTCGACTGGAAGGCGCAACGCTGGAATTTGATTGTGGTTCTTGGTGCGATTATCGGTGGATATCTCGGGGCAACTTTTTTATCGCAAGAGGCCGTTGTTTCCCTACAAACCGAAACCATTACGAAACTGCAGGGTCTAGGATTCCATAGCGCTGGAGAGGCCTATATGCCCATAGAATTATACGGAATGGAAGCCTTTATGAATATTAAAAGTATTCTTGTACTGGCCATAGGCGGTTTTTTGGTCGGTTTTGGTGCCCGTTATGCAGGAGGTTGTACTTCGGGGCATGCTATTTCTGGTCTTAGCAATTTACAACTGCCTTCTTTAATTGCCGTTATTGGTTTTTTTGTTGGTGGTTTGATCATGGTACATTTCATTTATCCTTTTATCTTTTAAGTTATGCGCACTCTAGTTTATCTTCTTATTGGAATTGTTTTTGGCATTACCATGTTTAAATCCGAAGCAGCTTCCTGGTTCCGTATTTATGAGATGTTCCAATTCGATGCTTTCCATATGTACGGCATCATTGGTTCTGCTCTTTTTTTAGGAGTGATTTTAGTTCAACTCATCAAGAAATTTAAGTTGAAATCATTTTATGGGGAACAGATCAAATTTGCACCCAAAGCCAAAGGAGTTGCCCGATATGCTCTTGGCGGGGTTATTTTTGGGCTGGGTTGGGGATTGGCGGGTGCTTGTCCCGGACCTATGTTTACTTTGGTAGGAGCGGGCTTCCTTCCCATTCTTATTGGCTTGGTCTTTGCCATTTTAGGCACTTTTGTTTATGGGGTCTTAAAGGATAAATTGCCGCATTAAGGAAGCACCTAAACGTGTTTCCATATAGGTTTAGCTCTTTTCCCGATTTAGAAAATAGCCACGCAACATTAGCAAAAAATTGATGAAGTGCATCACAGCCAAAAACCAAAGTGAGGTCATTACACAAATTAGCGCAGCCAAAAGTTGACCCCCTGCCATTATGGTATATCCCTTAATGCTTTTGCGATTTAAAAGTTCAAAAGCCACCAAAATCAGAATGGCTGAAGCAATTTCAATGATTGTTTTATAGGGTTCCATGGATCTCCTGATGTTAAGCGACAATCAAATGGTCTCTCTTGTAGCATGAAAATTACAGCTTTTAGCATCAATTTGGGTAAAACATAGGATGAATATCGCTTTTAAGCTAAAGAATCAGAAGAAAAACTGCTATTTTAGACCTGAGCAATACCGTAGTCGAAGAAATTACATATGTCCATTAAAGTAGTAGAACTATTTGCCGGGGTTGGCGGCTTTAGGGTAGGCCTTGAAGGTTATCCCAAAAAAAAGGATGCCAAATATGAGGTATTATGGAGCAATCAATGGGAGCCAAGTACCAAAATACAACATGCCAGCAGCGTTTATAAAAATAGATGGCCAAGGGCCAATCATAGCGAAACCAACATTGAGGAAGTCGTGGAACACCAGTTTGAGCAGATTCCCGATCACGATCTTTTGGTTGGAGGCTTTCCCTGTCAAGATTACTCGGTGGCAACAACTTTAAAAAATGCGAAAGGATTACAAGGTAAAAAAGGAGTGCTTTGGTGGAGTATTGAAGCCATTCTGCGTAGAAAGAAAAAGAAGCCAAAATACCTCTTGTTGGAAAACGTAGATCGTCTGCTACAATCGCCTTCGCATCAGCGGGGCAGGGATTTTGCCATTATGCTATCTTCCCTAAACAATTTGGACTATGCGGTAGAATGGCGGGTCATTAATGCTGCTGAGTATGGCATGCCCCAGCGCAGAAAACGGATTTTCTTTCTGGCCTATCATAAAAGCACAGCGCTCTATAAAAAAATGGCATCCGCCAATGCCGAGGACTGGTTGGATCAGGAAGGTGTTTTTGCACAAACTTTTCCTATAAAAGAATTGACGGAAAGAATATTTGAAGGCGAAATAGGTTCTGATTTAGTAAGGGTCTCCAAAGATTTTAATAGCGACAAAAAATTAAGTCCTTTTAAAAATTCTGGTATAATGATCAATAGTCGATATGTAACGACCAAATCGTACCCAAAATATACCGGCCCCTTCACGACCCTAGAAGATATTTTAATTCCCTTAGACGAAGTTGCCACGGAATTTTTTATCTCCCAAGAAGCTATTGAAAAAGAAAAAGGGTGGAAGTACCTTAAAGGCGCTAAAAATGAACAACGTTACAATAAAACCCAAAACTTCTATTATAATTATGCCGAGGGAAGCATGACATTTCCCGATGCCCTGGATAAAGCATCCAGAACGATCATCACGGGAGAAGGTGGAAAATCACCTTCCCGATTTAAACATGTAGTGCTCCAAGAGGGCCAATATAGACGCCTTACCCCCATTGAACTGGAACGATTGAACATGTTCCCAGACGGCCATACCCAATTGGAGGGTATTTCTGATACCAAAAGAGCTTTTTTTATGGGCAACGCCTTGGTCGTAGGAATCGTAACAAAACTCGGAAAGGCGCTGCACAAGCATATCACTGTTGAAAAAGATAGCAAGAAACCGCTATGAATTGGAAATCTATCTTAGTCATCATATTACTTGTAGTACTCTTCATCTTCATTGTGTACTATCCGTTACAATTTGAGTTTTATGAAAACCTACAGGCAAAAAAATTGGCCGACTTTATATTTATTCCATTTTATGGCATCTTAGTCCTCTATGATTTGTATAAAAACATTGTACAGAAGGAAAGGAAATGGAAAAAATACTTTGTAGATTTTCTGAAAAGTACTGCCATTTTCTCCTTGGCGTATCTCCTTATCCTTCGCTGGTTCTTTTCCTGCTGCCTCTTAGTCCTCAATGCCGTCTTTGGGGAAAAAGAAACGGTAAAAGTTAGCGGTATTATCACCGAAATTGTTCAGCAAAAGGGAAGTGGGAAAGTTTTGGGAACCTATACCATAAATATTCAGGAAGGCGAAAAAAATTACTTTTTCCATTCCAAGGGAAAGGTGCTTAAAAATTATACCGAATACGAATATGTAGAACTACATATGAAAAAGGGTGTACTGAATCTGCTGTATAAATAAACGGGGATTTTTAAAAAATACAGCCCTAAAAATTAGTGGAGGCTATATTAAATGACGTACCTGTGTTAAATTGGACAACACCTCGATCCCCGGTTTTAGAATAATGGGCTCTTGTGTTTTTCCTGAACGATTTATCCACGCGGTCTGCAATCCAAAACTGTGCGCTCCAGCGACATCCCATTGATTGGAAGATAGAAATAGTACTTCGTTTTTGGTCAAAGCCAATTGATTTAATGCCATCTGATACACTTTGGGCGAAGGTTTAAACATCTGAACAGTGTCTACAGACAAAACAGCTTCAAAGTGTAATTGCAATTGCGTATGTGACACCACTTCGGAAAGCATTTTAGGTGATCCATTGGATAAGATTGCGCGTTGTAATCCCTTATTTTTAATCATTTCCAAAGTATCGGGAACATCCTCAAAATAGACTGGAGTAAAGAAGGCTGCCTGCAATATTTCTTGCAGTTCCTGATTGTCAACAGCAGCATTTTTAAATCCAAAATCCAATGCCATTTGGGTAATAGTATCAAAAGATTCATACTTCCCCATAAGGCTGTACAACCAGGTATATTCCAGTTGCTTTTGTCGGCATATGCTTAAAATTTCCTGTGCTTGGGGGTCATGGGCAATGTTATGGGGCAAAGCCATTTTAAACAAGGTACCAAAGGCGTCAAAAATACAAGCTTTTATCATCGGGCAATGTATTGAGGTTGATCGAACAAGTTACTAAAGTATATAAAAAAACAGTAGTGTAAGTTTTCTTTATAAAGAGAGACTATTCCTTCGGAATAAACACAAAAAAACACCCATGAAAACAAACAGAATTATCCTTATGCTGGCTTTCGCAATGATGGCCACAACGCTCCAAGCCCAAGACGCCAAGCAGATTATCGGTGAAGCGGTGGAGGCCTTAGGGGGCAAAAAGAACTTTTTCGGTCTAAAGAACGTAAATTATGATTTGGAATACCGCGCTCCCAAAGGAGCATTGACCTTGATCGCCCATGAAACTTATGTGTTTCACAAGGAGCTATCTACCGCTACTTATACGGAGCATACCCTTTTGGGGAAAAACGGAAAGGTCGTAGAAGGTTACGATGGCACGAATGCCTGGGTGAGCTTTGATGGAAAATTATCTGCAGATGAGCAAGCCAATGGAGTTGCCCGTTTCTTGAGAAAGACCAACTATTACTGGTTTGCCATGTTCTTTAAACTACAGGGCGATGGCGTAAATCTGGAACATACCGGTTCCACAACTGTTAATGGTAAAGCCTACGATATGGTAAAAGTCACCTTTGGCGATGGCGTAGGAGACGGACAGGATACCTATGTGCTCTATGTAAATAAAGAGACCAAATTGATCGATCAATTTTTATTCACTGTTGTTGGTTTCGGGGTTACCGAGCCCAACCTTATGCAGGTGGAATACGAAACGGTTGATGGTATAAAGATCCCTTCAAAAAGAAAATATATTGAATCTAATTGGGATGGTGACATCAAAGGAAAAGAATGGACCATCACCAATTGGACCAACATCAAGTTTAATACTCAAGTGGACAAGTCCATATTTAATAAACCCACAGAGTAATTCGATTTTTTATATTTAGTTCAAATTTAATTGCCCATACTCCGGAAAATGACTCGTTTTCCGGAGTATTTTTTTGCGCTTAATTTACGTTCCTGTAGCGTTGATTCCCTTTTTTCTGGGCAGTTCGTGTATCTCCTTTCATAAAACTCCGATGAATCCATTCCTTTTTGGCAGTATCTTCCGTAATAAAGAGTAGATTTCCTTCTTTGGTATTGGAAATTGTTTTGAAGGTAGTCGTCGCATTGATTTTTTTCATGCTTTGCTGAGCATCTTTGTTCACAGCCTCCATATACGTCTTGATCATCTTTGAAGTGGGCTGGATAAATCCAGAATCTTCGGTTGTACTAATGGCCTCTACAATAATGGATTCCAGCAATTTTTCCCACAAAGCTTCAAAAAGAGCGGTATTATTATAGCGTTCCACACCGTAAATTTCACCATTAATGGCATAGGCATATCCAATGGCATTGGGAATCTGTATTGCATGGGCAAGTGCTTCATAAAATGCCTTTTTTTCTTGCTTTAAACTCTTGTTCTCCAATGCCAGCTGCAGACTGGTATTTGAAGTGCTGTCTGCGACATTCACAGTATACCCATTTTTTTCAGAGAGTTTTTTATTCAGGTGCGACTTTTGTTCGGCTACTTTTCGCCAAACTTTAGCCTGGTCTTTGTCATATCTTGCCGCTAGCTTTAAATCTCGGGAGGATACCATTTTTGTGTTTGAACCAAAAGAAGTGACCGTTTCATTGGCCCGCTGTTGCCAACGTCCCTGTTCGACGCAAAAGCTGGCTAAGCCCACATTTTTAGCCCTTGGCGGAACAATAACATCATAGGCAATGGTTCTGTCTTGTTTTCCTCCCTTGACAATATCTCCAGAGTGGATAAAAATGTAATCATCACTAGTGTTGTCTATGGACAACTCGTTCACTGAGCCCGTTTCATGAACCGTGACCGTCTTCTCCTGCATTGCCCTGGATAAGGTGGTATATATTTTACCTGGGATGGCCGTTTCTCCGCTTAACATAAACAAACTTAGGTTTTGCACCTGAATAGGCTCATGGATCATCACTCCTTCTGTGGTCAATACCTCTTCTATGGAGGGTGTTGCTAGATCTCCTTTGGAAACCCTTCCGGAAATTGTGGTGGTATTCTTTCCATTGCAGCTCAGGGCTGCGATCAAAAATGTAAAAAGTAGGATTGTTGTTTTATTTGCATTCATATCATTGCTTTTCCCAAAGCTACTACGAAGCTTAGCTCACGTCAATCCCTATTGAGGGAGTCTGGGCCTTGATCGAGGGAACCGGTCAAAACAACATATAAAGACACATCACTTCCCAGCGGGCTGGAATTAACGGTGCATACGATCTAACAATTCCATGACCTCTACCTTTTTGCGCACAGAAACCGGCACGTTTTCGCCATTCTTTAACATCAGATAACCTCCATCTGTTTTAATGTAGGCACTGATACATTGCAAATTCACCAAATGGCTTTGATGTACCCGAAGAAACTGATAGTTTTTCAGCATATCGGCAAAATATTTTAAGGTCTTGGTCACAAATATCTTGCGGCCATCCTGTAAATAGAAGATGGTATTATTGCTATCGGAAGCACAACGTACAATATCGTCCAAACTCACAATAATAATTTTATCCAGGGTATGCAGGGAGATTTTATCCGGTTTTTGTTCTGGGGCCGCGAGCGTATCCTTTAAGATGTCCAAACGCTCCTTACTAGGCTGCAATTGTGCCTTGGCCCGCTCTATCGCCTGCGTTAGATCTTCTTGGGCATAAGGTTTTAAAACATAGTCAATAGCAGCAAACTTAAAGGCCCTAATGGCATATTCATCGCTGGCGGTGACAAAGATGATTTTTGAAGAGAGCTGTGGGAAGATCTCTAAAACGTCAAAGCCTGTTCCATCGCCCAACATGATATCCAGAAATAGAATATCCGGTTCCCTTTTTCGCAATAATTTTGCCGCCTCTACCACACTTTGCGCAGTGCCAATGACATTAATTTCAGGATGGTGGGTTTCGATATCGCTTTTTAATAAAGCTAAGGCATCGATCATATCTTCAACAATAATGGCTGTAAGCATAGGCATATCAATAATCGGTTTCTAAAGGTATTTTAAAACGTATCCGTGTTCCGGAAATGCTTTGGTCGGGATTTTTTAATTCTTCGATTTGAAGTGCCCCCTTTCCTGAAATGGATAAGAGGCGTTCTTCGGTTACTTTAAGGGCCATAGATTGATGGTCTGTGGTATTCTTTTGTTTTTGGGATTCGTAGATTCCTATGCCGTTATCGGTAATGGAAACGTGTAAGAAGGAATCGTCCGTGGAAAATACTACCTCCAAATGCCCTTTGGAATTCCCCTTTAAAATGCCATGTCGTATGGCATTTTCTACAAAAGGTTGGATCAACATTGGGGGTATCAAGAGTTCTTCCGGATCTTCTGCCGTATTCACAATTAGATCATAGGCAAAGGATTCTGCCGCCATCAACTGCTCTACTTCAATATAATGCTTTAAGGCCTTAATTTCTTGATCTAGGCTAATGACGTCTTTTCGGGAATTGTATAAGGTCTCTCTGAGCAAGGAGGCAAAACTATTGATCGTATGGTTCATCTTGTCCCGATTATTTGTTCCCAATGCTTTTATACCATTCAGTACATTGAAGATAAAATGAGGATTCATTTGTAACCTCAACGCCTTTTGCTCTAGGGAAAGTAGATGGTTTTCCATCTCCAAACGCTCTTGGACCACAGCATTGCGCCGTTTCACTTTTCGAACATAGGAAAAGCCAAGATAGGCTAAAATCAAGGCAATTAGAGTGAATATTGCCCATTGAAACCAGGTTTTTTGATAAAGAGGTCTATCAATAAAAAACTGAAATCGGATTGGGCTGCTCTCTTCCCATCTATAATTTCTGGATTGGGCCGTAAAGGTATGTTGACCCGAGGCCAAGCCTGCAAAATTTTGACGATTCACTTCGGACCATGGACTCCAATTGTCCTCATTTAATTTAAATCGGTATTGTATTGCTTTGGGGTGATTGATATCTACCGAAGTATACCCAAAAGAGAGCTGCGTCTGATCAGGGCGTAAAAACAGCACCTTGTCACTATTTGTCCAAGAGCGATAGTCTATGCTGTCTATGGCTTTGTATCCTACTTCAACCCTATCAAAATACAACTGTGGTCGCGACGAACCCAGAACGGTTCCTTCGCCCCTGTATTCGGTCAATCCGTATAAGGCCCCAAACCAAAGGTTGCCCTTGGCGTCCTTATCTACGGCATTGAGACAGGTTTCAATGCCTAAAAAACCATCATCCCTGCCGTAATGAAAAATATCCAGAATATTGTTCTCCTGATCCAACAGCAGGTTATCTACACCACGCTCCGTACCTACCCAAAGACGACCATTATTATCAAAAATAAGTTGATAAATGGTATTGGAATAGGAATATTTGGAGCTACTCAACTTTGTAAAATTCGTAGGATCGTCCAGTGTAGTCCACCAAATACCATTCCCAGAAGTACCCAAATACATTTTGTTCTTATGGAAAAGCAAGGTGCCAATGCCTATGTTTTGATCTAAGACCTGACCTAGATCAGTTACTTTCCCCTTCTCAATATAGCCAAGATAGCCATGCTGCGTACTATACCATAGCCTCCCCTGGAAGTCTTCTTTGATATCCCGTATATAGGGGTCTTGTATCCCTTCTTCTTTTCCAAATTTTCGTATGGTTTCAATACTGTCCTTAGTACGATCAAAACGAAACTTTAAGAGGCCGCTAGAATAGCTTGCCGCCCATACGGCATCTCCCTGAACATGTAAACTGCTGATCCAATCCGATAGCAAACCTTTATCCGTATCAATGTGATAGTTCTTTGTCACCCTGGTACGGATCGTATCAATACGGATATTATTCTGATCAATGCTATTAATCACCATACTATCTGCAGCTGTAGTCTCACGATATAAAATTCCTCTTCCATCGGTCCCTGCCCAAATATTCCCCAGAGCATCGGAAGTTATGGTCTTTATTTTGACACCCGTGGCCTGTGGTACCTTTGAAATATGCCGAATCCCTGAAGAATCAATGGTCATGAGTCCCGATTCTGCATTGGAAATCCAAATGGTATTTTCCACGGCATGGACCGCATATACTCGGTTGTCTCGAAGGCCTGTATCCCGATCATAATGCCTAAAACTATTCTCGAAGTACTTGTAAAAACCTCCCCCTGAAGTGGCAATCCATATATTTCCTTGACGGTCTACCATGGTCTTGCGAATATGAAGCACTCCCAATCGCAATCTCTTATCTATTTTATACTTTTCAGTATATTTTTCCAAATCAATAATCGTTAAACCGTCATTGTCCGTGGCAACCCATAATTCATTGGTATTATGAAGGGAAAGGCTATTGATTCTCAGCGGTTCTTTGAGTACAAAATCCGCTTCTTTTTTCATAAGGTCAATGACCAAAATACCATCATGATAGGTTGCTGCGAAAAGGGTGTTTTTGCTTTGAACCAGGGATTTAAAATCATTGTTTTCATACGATTTTAGATCCGCAGTATTGGGCTCCAAAGATGTCGTTTGCCACAAGGCCTTATTTGTGGCGATCCAAAAGGATGTTCCGTCAAAAATAAGGTCGCTAACACTATTCCCATCAATTTCAGTATGTAGTTTTAGTTGTCGCAAGCTTCCATTTCCATAGCTAAAAATTCCCTTTTGCGTCAACAAATAAGTGGTATTCCCTAAGCTTAAAATCCTATTGACTTGAGGAGTAGCCTTATTGAGAAATGTATTTTTTGTTTTAATGGAAAGGCCCTTTTTGGTCCCGATAAAAAGGCTGTCGCCAGTTACGAATAGGGCATGGACATAATTGGATAGTAGGCCTTCCTTTTCTTTGAATACCTTAAAATTCTCCCCATCAAACCTACAAAGTCCTCCCCCCTGGGTTCCCAACCATACGTAACCCATACTGTCCTGTACCATGTCATAGACCTGCGACTGTGAAAGGCCATCTTCCAAAGTATATGCGCGTAATTGGCGTTGTTGAGCCAAGGCCATTGTACTTAGAAAAATAAGGATGTAAGGAATGGTTTTCAACAGGAAAAAATTGGATTTTAGGTCGACATTCAAAGATACTGAAACAGAATATGGTATTTGGTTTATCTTTTTAACGACATTGTTTTTATAATATTTGATATAGTTTTTGATCCCTTATTTCTGGGAAACGATATTCATTGGCATCGTTTTCACTTAAAATGGGTTCCAATACACAGAGCACCGTAGTCTTCCCCTTAATGGTCAATGTATTCTTGTTCACAGCACTCTTCCAGCGGTATTTTTCCAGGGGTATTCCCATTTGAAAAAGTACTTCGGCCATGGCGTCATTGGTCATCAACCAATCCATAATGTCTTCCCTATTCCGGAACACGGGGATATCGGAAACGTCCTCAAAATAAAACTCCCAGTCCACGGGAATATTGAATTTATAGGTATATACCATGCCTTGTTGACCTTCCCTTCTTCTCCTTAAAGCAGACAACCAATCAATATGGGTAGTGCCATAGGCAGCTTCAAAGTTTTTGGCCAAAGCCAATGGGCCGGGCGATTCCCCTGTGGGATAATAGCCGTAATAGGGTTTGGCCAAATAATGTGCTGCAAATTTCCCGCCAAAAACATTGAAATATACAGAAGCGTAGATTTGCGGTGGGGCCTCTGCCGTGAATGCTGCTTTTAGTGCCTGCAACAATTCCTGGTTTTCCCCAAGTCCGCAGGAGTGAAATATAATCTTGGATTCCTTGCCGATCCCCTTATGCAATTTGGGGATTTCACCTGCTTTTAGTGCTTCTTTCAGAGAATTTAAGGTAATACGGGAACCGGAAGGCGTTGTTTTTAAGGACATGCCCCGCCAAGCATTGCTATGGCTTACAATATGAATCTTGTCGTATACCTTATCATCGTAATGCTGCTTCAGCCACAACAAAATTTCCTGAAGTGAAAATAAGGTGTCGATTACACGAACCCCTTGCGCTTTAAAATAAGATCTTGCATTGGCATAGTAGGTATTATCACCCTGGTCAAAACCTGCAATAAAAACTACAGATTGTTTTTCTTTTGGGCAGGGATGATACCCTATTGGACTAAGGTCTCGTTTCTGTATTTGCGAACCCTCACAGGCCATGCAGAGAATCAAGCACCATAGTATTCCTGCTAATTTCATACGATTCTAGTTTTTAGTAGTGTTTTAATATGCTAACCCATGTTTGTATTCTTATCCCAAGAATTTAAGCTCAGCCGAATTATGAATTTTGAGGGATTCGCACTTAGAGTGCTGCATCCCTCAAAATTTATAGGGGTAATACCTTCTCAACTTGCAATCTCATAGGCTAATATAGTAGGGGCGATATCTGACTCCAAGAGTTTATAGCCATCCCAGATATAGTAGGTCTCTGTCATTTTGCGTTTTATCTTCCCCGAGGTATCATCTATAGCTTGTTGGGAATCCAATTTTCCACTTCTTTTAATAATTTTCCCCGTCTTCCCTTCCATATCCGAAGGGAAAATAAAGGCTTCGCTCTCACTATAAGCGGCATCCAAGGTTTCTACCAAATTGGCAACATGATAGAATTTCCCGTTGTTCCAGAACATATAATTCATATTGGTGGCACACCCAAAACTATCATTACAGGGGGTAAATAGGGTGATGATATCTTCCACATTGTACAAGCCTTTGTTTCCGATATTCTTAACGCCCCAAGGTTGGATCTCTTTGGCTGCAAAAACAATTTTATCGAGCTGTATCCCTTGTTTAAAAGCTCTCATCTGATAGCTTTTTACTTGTACTCCGTTGGGGTCTACCAAACTGCTTTCCAGGCCAAAAACGAACTTGACATTAGGTTCTGCCTGACTGCCAAAAGAATGCTGTGCAATGAAGCCGCCCCAAAGCCATCCCTTCTGATCGGCTGTGCTCACCCGGTACCAATTGCTGGTGATACCGTTAATGGTTTCCTGATTCTTGCTTTTTTCCCAAAGAATCAATTTTGATCCTATATCCAATACCGCTCTTTTTTTGCAATCCGTTGTTGGGCAATCGCGTAAAAAGACTTTATCTGCCAATAGGTATTGATAGGATACTTCTTCCGGGAATACCTGGTTTTCCATGGTTGCAAAGTTTACTTCGGGAGTGGTTTGGGCAAAGCTATTTGCCATAACGATCATCCAAAGGATGAACATGCTATTTTTTAAATTTCTCATGCGTTCTAATTTTTGTGTTTAACATTCATTTTTTTGTGCTGTGCACAGGGGGTGAAGATTCTTTTGGACCTATCTTCCTGCATCCCCTTTTACTTCCATTTCAAAGTCATCGTCCTTCCAGACAATACGGTCCAATACGGCTACTTTCTGGATATCAAAGCTATCGTCATAGATTACTTTTGTTTTTAAAATGGTGCCTTCGGTGCCATAGGCCTGATTGGGGAAGATGTACTGAAAATTAGGTTCCGGACCCTCACAATACACATTTTCCAACATGGGCAGTGCCACTAGATCATTGGTGTCGGTCATCATAAAATAATAGGCTTCAACACCAGAACAGCAAGCTGCATACTCCACTTCGATCTTAATAATCTCCAAAACACCTTCTAAATCCGGGGATTCCAAAACGGAAAGTGCTACGCCTTCAAACAAATCATCATCTTCAATAATAATGGTGGAAAGCATTTCAAACGGCATCCCCTGCTGCACCAAATGGAAGGCATAGGACTCGTATTCGCTTTCTTTGTCCGTAGCTTGTTTTACCACAGTGTACTTCTCTGTAGGTAAGAATGCTTGGGCCTGTATCGTGTGAAAACCCAATAAGGCTGCGATAAGGATAAAGATATTCTTCATGATAATTTCTTTTAGTTTTTAGTATTCGTTTCCTCAAAAGTACGTGGGATCCTTCCTTAAATTAGGGCAGTTTTAGTATCCGTAGCCGTTGGTCTAGAATTCGTAAGTACAAACAGAAATCACCCTCATTTAGGTACTATTTTGGACACTATTAAAACACCCCTAGGTCCCCTTGAAGGGACTAGAGGGGTGCATCATCACAGATCATTTCAGCATGTTATGGTAATAGGATTACGAAAAAGAAAAACCCATAGGGCTAAGAATCCCTATGGGTTCTCTCCCCGCCTCAGCGGGAGACACACCAACTAATCAAACACTATTTCTTTAAGGTCAACCGCAATTCTTTGGTTAGTTTTAATTGCGGAACTTTTTTTCTGAGGAGCTCTTCCCATAATTTTTGGGCAAAAACCCATTGACCGTTTTCTTTTTGTTCTACGCGTGTTAGCTCTCCTTTGACGTTAAAGCTAAACCGGAGCTCTGTATGTTGTTCCAGATATTTCTTTGCCCATTTCATATAGGTGGCTTTAAATGCAATTGTTAAATTTCTTTTTTCTGTTTGATCAAATGTTCCTTCCAGATGTACGTGATACGAAGGCCTATATTTTGTTTTTCCTACGATAGTAGCTTCAGCACCCACAGCCATATTAGAAACGCCCTGGGGCATTGGTAGGGGTTGTTTCACCCTTTTACGCTTGCCATCGGGGTTCACCACACTGACATCTACTGCGACAAAGGAGGTATACTGTGTCATTAAATTATAGCGCAGTCCAAGAGCGGTAACCTCCTCTTTTTGATCTTCGTAAAAGAGTTTTCCATAATCGTCCAGTTGTTCAATTTTCTTTCGTGCCCATAGGTAGCGAAGGGCTTCGTTCTTGAGGCTATTTTTCCCTTGTCTTACAGGATATTCCTGCACAAACTTTTGGTTGCCCTGGTATCCGCTCACACGGACAGTACCTTTGGGTTTCCCCTTGTATTTTCCGTATATGAGCACTGGTCTTGCGGCAAAGACATCGGGAATCTTTGCGGGAATCTGATCATATATTTCAAAACCTTCGGTCTCCAATTGTATTTGGGTCAACAATGGACGATCTATATAGTGTTTAAATGTTTGGGCCACTTCCCTTGCTTCTTCCCTTGTTGTAGCGATAAAAGACTCACTTTGGGAAACTTTGGCCATCCCTTCGATCAAATACCGATTTACACTGGATCCTATGCCGAATGTGAACACATTGGCCTGGTCTAAATGTTCTTGAATCAATTGAAAGGCTTTTTTCTCCACACTCACATAACCATCGGTAATCACCACCATAGACCTTGCGCTATTCGTTGCTGTTCTTGGCAATTGGTACGCCGTTTCCAACGCATTCAGCAATTGGGTGCCTCCACCTCCCTGTCCTTCGGACAGAAAGCGTATGGCCGCCTCAATACTATCATTATGAGCTGCTACAGGCGTTGGACTAAACAAGGTGGAGCTCGAGGCAAAGAGTTGCACATTAAACGTGTCCGTGGTTCTAAGGCTGCACAATAAATTTCGCATCAATTCCTTGGATACTTCAAGGGGATATCCATTCATAGAGCCCGAAACATCTACAATAAAAAGGTATTCTCTAGGAGGGATTTCATGCAAAGCGGTTTGTTTGGGCGGTTCCATTAAATAAGCAAAAAAGTGCTCCTCTTGGTCCTCGTACAACAGCAGACCTGTTTGTATTGCATTTCCCCTTAGGCTATAGCGAAGAACAAAATCCCTATTGGCCGGGTTTTCATTGCTTTTGGACAGGAATACCTCTGCTGTTTTTGCATCGGGATACTTGGTGTTGATCGTATGCGAAGGGCTATGGATATGTTGAATAATCATACCAGCATTCAATGCCAGCTGAAGTTCAAAGTCAAAAGTGGTCCTAATTCCCTTCCCTGTATAAGGTTGTCCAAAGACCGTTTCCCCACTGTCCTGCTCCCCAGTAAATCTTGGGCCTACTACCCCTGGAGCTACAAACTCATATTCTCCTTGGGAAGGCACTAATAGTTCTGTATAAAAAATTTCTATGGAAAGCTCATCTCCGGGCATAATGTTCCCCACCTTCATCTTAAAGACATTGGGCCTATGTTGGTCTAGTTTTGCTGCTCGTTTTCCCTCGGATACTGCCTTATCATATACTTTTTTGGCTTCCTCTTTTTCAAAAATTTTCGCTTCAATGCTTCGATCTCCTATGGTCATTTCCATGCGGTGCACCGCAGCCTGGGTACTCATAGGGAATACATATTCAGCTTCAAGGGGAACCTTCCCACTGTTCTGATATACCTGAACCAAGGCCACATGGGCAATAGTTCCTGAAATCTGTACATTGACCTTTGAACTTTTCAAGGGAATATGCGCTTCTTTAGCCTTCACTGCCAAATAAGGGCTGTTGCTTTCTTGGCCCATTGTTGCCAGAGTTACTAGAAAAAAGAAAAGAATGCTGAAGTGTTTCATAGTGTTTAATTTTTGGATAAACTTGGATTTCTTATTTCAAATGTAGCGGTGAAATAAGGCCTAATGGAGATGCTTTTAGAATTCGTTAAGGGAAAACTAGAATTCGTATGGATATTGCTTTTCGTACCGTATTCTGCGTTTATTTTCAGAAAATTTTGAAGATTTCCTCAATATTTAGCATCTTTGCCGCAGTTCATTGAAAATTCTTTTGAAATTCTTTTAAAGCATATGTCCTTCCATAAGGGAGGTACATAATCTTTAAAATCATAACATGATGAATTGGAAAATTCAAAAATTGCAAGATGGTGAGACCATTATTTCAAAGGAACCTGGAAATTCTATGTTGCCCCTTCTAAAATCCAAACAAGCGGTTAGGCTCTCTCCTATCTCTTGGGAAGATTGCGAAGTTGGTGATATTGTCTATTGTAAAGTTCGTGGAAACTGCTTTACGCACCTTGTCAAAGGTAAAAATGACAAAAGAGGGTTGTTAATTGGTAACAATCACGGTAGAATTAACGGATGGACAAAAAATGTATATGGAAAAGTAATTGAAATATTACCCATGCCATAGGCATTTTTCATTTAGATTTTAAATTCAAGAATAAATAAATTATATGACGAGTTATTTTTTACATATACAGGACGCTTATGAGCAACATTGTCATGAACTCGATCGATAGTACGACTGTAATAATGATATAAAAGCTGTAGCGTCCACCAAATTGGACGCTTTTTTTATGTCTTTTTTGAAAAAAGAAAATAAGGTATTGCTATTGCCAATAAATGCTAATCCTATGAGCGCCAATAAGCTAAGAATCCGTGAAATATCGGACAGGGAATCTACATTCTAAATTGAATGTAACTAATTGACTATCAGATAATTAATTTAATTTTTTCTTGTGTATTCCGAGAAATGAATTTAGCTTTGCACCGCAATCAGAGTTATCCCGTTCCATTACCGCCCAGGCGCGGAGCAAAATGCTAACAGATAGGTACGCGATAGCCTCCCTGCGCAAACAAGTAATAACCGTCCTTTACAAAGGACCTCTAACAGAAGTAGTATGCGACATTTAAATATACCTCCGAGTGCCACCACAGGGAAAGACTCCTTTGGTGTGCTGCTTCTGGACTCCTTATAATCCACTTCTTTAGGATTATTCGTTAGGCTCCGAAGCGTTTAGGTTTCGGATTTTTTGTTTTCGCCTATTTCCAGTGCGAAAAATACCGGAAATTTTTATAAAAAACGTGCTGTTCCAAACACTTCGCTTTACGAGCTATTCTTGGCTGTTTGGCGTGCATGGAGCGGGACATCACGAGTTTAGTATTCATAAATCATGGGAAAGAAATTAAGTGGAAAAGACCTCATTAAATTAGGGTTTCCAAAAAATAATAGCATCAACATTACTTTAGGGCAAATCAACAGATACCATAAACGCAAGAAAAAAGAACAGGTGTTGTTGGAAGCCAAGAAGGTATTGCTACATCCGGAACAGTACCAGGGAGATGGCGTTTGGGGTAAAATAGCAGAGAGTTTACTAAAGCCGGTAGTAGTGAAAAAACAGGAATTAAAGACCGTCCGTGCACCCTTTCAAATTTTTGGGGAACATGAAATCGATGATCAGGCAAAATATCAATTGTACGATGCGCTAAAACTACCGATTTCCGTGTCAGGGGCATTAATGCCCGATGCGCATGCCGGCTATGGCCTGCCCATTGGAGGTGTCTTGGCCACAAAAAATGCGGTTATTCCGTATGGCGTTGGTGTGGATATTGGCTGCAGTATGTATTTAAGTGTGTATCCTATTCCGGTAGGTTATCTAAAAGGGAAAAAGCATCAATTGGTCAATATGCTTTCTGAACATTCAAAATTTGGAATGTATGAAACGCATCGTGTAAAACACGATCATGCGGTTTTTGAACGGAAAGAATTTAAAGATATTCCTTTGGTAAAACGCCTGAAAGATAAGGCCTATAAACAATTGGGAACTTCAGGAAGTGGAAATCACTTTGTAGAGTTTGGGGAGGTTGCCATTACCACTATGGATAATGCATGGAATCTAAAACCCGGTTTGTATTTGGGATTGTTATCCCATAGTGGATCTCGTGGTTTAGGCGCCCATATTGCAAAGCATTATACCTATTTGGCAAGCAAGCAATGCCCCTTGCCCAAGCATGTACAACATCTGGCATGGCTGGACCTCAGCACGCATGATGGTCAGGAGTACTGGCAGGCCATGTCCTTGGCAGGGGATTACGCCAGGGCATGTCATGAAGATATTCACGCCCGATTCTCAAAATTGTTGGGAAGCCGGGCCATTGCCCAGGTTGGAAATCTACACAATTTTGCGTGGAAACAGCAAGTGAATGGGGAAGAATGCATTGTACATAGGAAAGGAGCCACTCCTGCGGCAGCAGGGGAATTAGGAATAATTCCGGGGTCCATGACTGCTCCGGGATACATTGTAAAAGGTTTGGGCAACACGGCCAGCTTGGCATCGGCTTCTCACGGAGCGGGGCGTTTGTTCTCTAGAAGGAAGTGCAAAGAACAGTTCACAAAAAGTGCCATTAAAAAGGTTCTAGCCCTGCATGAGGTAAGCCTTATAGGCGGGGGCATAGATGAAGCGCCGATGGCGTATAAGGATATTGAAAAAGTAATGAAAAATCAACAAGAATTGGTAGAAGTCCTCGGGACTTTTACGCCAAAAATTGTCCGAATGGACAAATAGCAGAATGAAAAGGATTGTACAAATAACAGCAGGAAAAGGCCCGGCAGAATGTGCTTGGGTCGTTGCCAAAGTACTAAAATACTTTTTGGTCGAGGCACGGGAACATCAATTGAAAACGGATATCCTTAAAAAAGAGAATGGCCTTCAGAACGGTACCGTACAATCGGTAAGTATCGCTTTGGTCGGGAAAGACCTGGATACTTTCCTGAGCCCTTGGTTGGGTACTATACAATGGATAGGACAATCCCCGTATAGAAAACAACATCAGCGAAAAAACTGGTTTATTGGGCTATTTGAGGTACATGCGAAGGAAAGCTTGGTTTTCCAGGAAACCGATATTGCATTTCAAGCCATGAGGCGTTCGGGACCGGGAGGACAACATGTCAATAAGGTAAGTTCTGCCATACGAGCCACACATATACCAACACGTATAGCCGTAGTGGTTTCCAACAGCAGATCACAACAGCAGAATAAAAAGTTGGCTGTAATGCGCCTTAGGGAGAAAGTATATAGCGCGCAACGCAACGCACAGCAAGAACAATTGAACAAAATATGGGAGAACCATCACCATTTAGAGCGAGGGAATCCCATACGCATATTTAAAGGGACTGATTTTAAGTATAAGAAAGAAATAAAATCCTATAAATCGGTCCGGCAACAATTAAAAAACAATTTAAAAAATACGTCATGGGACTAACTATAGCAGATAGCTACTATTTAAAGGCAAAATCGGCCATATGGGGTTTTTGCGGAGATTGGGAAGAAGCATGTGAAGCTTTAAACTACGCTTTGTCCTATGATGAAACGCATTGCCCATCACTGTGCCTTCTAGGCGAAATCTATGCAAAAAATTTGAGTCGATTTTCAGAAGCCTTTGCTTGTTTTGATCAGGTCATCGCTGTAGATAATAGCTATGTAGAAGTGTATCCGTTATACGTAAAATACTTGATATGGGCAGAGGAACAGGAGCGCGCAAAGAAATTAATTGACTTTGCCTTGACCATAAAAGGGGTAGGCAGAGGTTCTCTATTGCAATTGTCTTCCTATATCCACGAAACACAAGGAGAGTACAAAACTTCTTTAAAGCAATTAAAAGAGGCGAAAAAGGAGGCGTATAACGATAATTTCTTTGGGTATCTAGAGGATGAAGAAGAGCGTATAAAGAAAAAGCGAAAGCTGAATAGGATGAATGGCAAGAAGAAAAAAAAGGTCAAAAAGAGAAACAAGAAGCGAAAAAAATAAAAAGGTTGTTCGTGAAATATTTTAGTAAAAATCATGTAGTGTCAAACAGAGGAATAGGAGTGTATTGAAACAGAAGGCGGTTGATAGACAGGCAATGGTAAAAATGTTCTTTATCTGCATAAAAGCGGACAGGAATCCTATATGCTAATTTTTATTTAACTATCTGATTATCAGTAAAATAAATCATTTTTTTCTTGTGTATTTCAAAAAACAAATGTAGTTTTGCCCCGTCAGAAAAAATAAACAGAATCTGACATCATTTAAAATGTATAAAAAACAAAAAATGAAACATATCGTAAGATATAAAGACCAGAATATTGAAGCCTGGATGCCAAGTTATTTTGGATGTTTATCAGAATTAAATACAGGGAGAAATCGCTATCTCATGCCTTGATAGGAACTATTGATCAAGCGTTGTAAGCATCTCCCCAAAGAGATGCTTTTTTTATGTTCAAAAGCTGTCTTAAAGTATCGTAGTTCAAAGGCTAGAGCACCCGACTGTCTATCGGGAAGGTACAGGTTCGAGTCCTGTCGATACTGCACAAAGTGCTGCGCATAATGTTTGCGTAGTTGTGTTTCAATTTTGAAACAGATTAAAAAATTGATGGAATCATTTTAGTAGTTAGTTAGTAGTGCCCCATGGCAACGAGGCGTGTTGTGGGGCTTATGAAAAATGAATTCCATCGGTATGGAAGTATTGAGCAATTGGCCGGCTCTCCTGACGGTAACTCAGGTCTTTTTAAGCGTATAGGTTCGAATCCTATTACTTCCACATTGAGTGAGTCTTGTTCAGCGTTTCTGTATAGCGCTATTGTATTGGGCATTGCAACTTGTATGATGATCCAATGTGCAACTCGGCTTGAAGGTTTTGATGGTTTCTCCAAAAAACGATCGCCATACTATGGTCATGGGTTCGAATCCCATCTATCCCGTTAAAGGGATTGTAGTTCAGCTCGGATAGAACAATAGTAAGCAAGCACAGGTTCGAATCCTGTCAAAGTCACCCTTTTTGGACTTTGTAGCTCAGTAGGTTAGAGCACCACACTCATAATGTGGGATATGGACTAAAAATCCATTTTCAACAAGCAGATCTCTTGTAAAACGGATCCGAAAGCCCGCCCTGGCTTAATAGGGACAAAAAACAATGGGTTTGGTTCCGTTGGCTGTTTAAAGACAGCTAACAGGTATGAAAATACCTTGAAATAGGATCTTTTTGATGTGTACGGACTTTCCTTTTTGCTAAGGAGATCATTGGGTTAAACCCTCTGGCCTGCTTCAGTAGAAACGATATTCCTGAGCTCCCAAAAACACCGTATTTCCGTATTGGAAGACCGAGCCATTCCCCTTGTTTTGAATGAAAAAATAGCGTAAGGGATTGCGGCCTTGTGAAGCTCTTTCCTAAATGTTGTCTGAGGTGATGCCTCATCAACAGGAAGGAAAAGCGACGGCCAAAAGCCCGACCCCAAAGGGGGCACGCCCAAAATATACTTTAAAACCCTTTTGCGGAATTAAAGTGGACATGACCTCCGTTACAGGCATGTCATCCTAGATTGTTAAATTTTAAAATGCAAAAAAGATGAAAAGAGTACAACTAAAATTGAAACGTGTACGCATCAATGCAGGAAAAGTAGGTTTGGTGTTTAAAAGAGGGGATTACCAAAAGGTACTGACCTCAGGAACGCACTGGATAGGGTACAAACACTTTGTAATGGTCTATGACCTTACCAAACAATTTGTGGCGCCTATTGCTTTGGAGCTTTTGCTACAGGACAAAAACTTGGATGCCATGTTGCACGTTTTGGAAGTAAAGGACAATGAATTGCTTTTGGTCTCCGAAAACGGAAATTTAAAAAAAGTGTTGTCCGCCGGACGTTACGTATATTGGAAAACCTTGATCAACCTAGAGTTTTTGCGTATCTGCTTGGGTAAAATTTACATTACCGAACAATTCAACAAAGCCTTGTTCACACATCCCGAGCTGAGCCCTTACCTTAGGACTTTTGAGGTTGCCTCCTATGAAAAAGCAATGCTCTTCGTGGATGATGTATATACAAAAATCCTAGATGGGGGTACCTATCGCTTTTGGCGAAATGATACCTCCATTAAGATTGCCAGAGCAGATATGCGGCAGCTACAATTGGAAATTGCAGGACAAGAATTGTTGACCAAAGACAAGGCTGCAATACGAATCAATTTTTATACACAGTATAAGATCGTAGACATTGAAGCTTCTCTATTGGTGAACAAAGATTATGAAAAACAGCTTTATGTAGCCTTGCAATTGGCTTTGCGCAGCTATATTGGTCAATATAGTCTAGATGAACTTTTGGAACAAAAAGAACAAATTTCAAAAGCCGTTCTACAAAATATTGTCAACGCAGCGGAGGGCCTTGGGGTTGAGGTATTGCACTGCGGTATTCGCGATATAATCCTGACCGGAGAAATGAAAACTATTATGAACCAGGTTTTGGTAGCGCAGAAAAAAGCGCAAGCCAACAGTATTAGCCGACGAGAAGAGACCGCTGCCACCCGAAGTTTGCTGAATACAGCCAAACTTATGGAGGAAAACGAAATGCTCTTTAGGCTAAAGGAGATGGAATATGTAGAAAAAATTGCTGATAAAATTGGGGAAATCTCGGTTTCCGGAAATGGAAGCATGGTAACCCAATTAAAAGAGATTTTTTCGGTAAATACATAGCGAAATAGAAAACACCGCGATAGGCATCGCGGTGTTTTCACTTTGTTTTTATTGGAAATAAAATACTATTTAAAAAATAATAAAAATCTATTAAACAACTATTAATTAGAATATTATGATTAAATTAACTAAAATTATCTTATGATTTAAAATTTTATTATTTCGTCGAACATAACAAACAGCTGGTCGTATACAGGCAAAGAACTCAGTAAGTACCTATTGGTATTTTTTTGCTTTTTAGCCTCTAGTTTTTCACTAAAAATGCCCAAAAATCATGCATCTTTATATTTTTATTATCTTCAAAATAGATTATCTCTAGGTACTCTTTCTAAAACTAGCCTATGTTTCACCCATTCTATTCCGTATCATTTCGACATATAAAAACGCTGCCTTTACTCCTTTCATTGGTGTATCTGTCCTGTAAGGAAAAAGGGGGTGAAAAAAACACCAACCTTCAACAAGACATCTCAATTTCAAAGTCGCAAAGCACTTTACCAAAACCTGCCGCTGAATCGCTAGATAGCGTAATTTCATCGAATCCAGAGAAAATTCATGTTTTCCGATCTGGAGAAACCTTATGGAAGCTTGGAAAAAGCTACTATGGGAATCGACATTACGCTGCTTTAATGGCAAAATATAATGGTATTGAAGATGTGAATCGTATTCAAGACAGTACCATCCTCAAGGTTCCTTCCATAGGACGGCTAGTACAAAGTGATTCCCTGAAAGTCTATTCCTTGATTCCAGAGACCATTGATCAAATGTTACAAGCACGTACTTATTTTGTATCACATGAAAAGACTTTAAAGGAGATCAGGGACGGTAAAACCCATCAAGAATTGCTTGTATTGCCCGAAAAGACCAAAAAAGAACTGGACTTAGCCATTGCCGCAATCACCCAAGCCATAGAGGAGCTTAAAGCGTTTCCTGAAGATCCTCCCCTTAAAATGATAGGACAACTGCAAAGCCTTTCACAAAATTTAACCCGACTCTCCGAAGGAAAACATGACGGTGTTTATGCCTATGATTTGGATATGGTCCATCAACGTTGGATCAACGCCTTAAAAAATGGAATTGTTTGGGCAAAGCAAAGATCTTCGTTTTTATAGACGGCCTAAAAATCTTACTTTCTTCTATTTTTCTCTTGAAAAAAGGAAAATAGGCTTCTTTTCAATGGTTTTAGCGCAAACCTACGACTTGGTCGGTTTCTACAAATATCCTGTGGTTCTTTGCGCGCCTTCCTTCCTTTTTTTCAATGCTTTTCTCGATAAACGACCCCTTTTATCTTAGAAACATCTGTAAAAACCATCCTTACAAACCGTGGAGTCGGTTTTCCTATGCCTAAAGCCACAGTCCTGATTTCTTTTTCAACAAATAGCTCTGGATATACGGTGTGATAATCCAGACCAAACTACCTTTGGTCATCATGGAAAACACTTTATTTAAAAAAGAGCATTAATGCGCCCAATGCCGTCAAAACCAGAATCATTTTGCGATAAAACCCTTCCTGTATTTTCTTTACCATTTGCGTTCCTACCAACAACCCAAAAACTACGGCCAGAATTAATTTTAAATCTATGAGCAAGCTTTCCAATGTTATGGTTTCCCACACATAGGCATGAAAGGGCAATTTAAATAGGTTAATAAAAAGGAAGAGCCAAGCTGCCGTTCCAATAAATTCGTTTTTAGGCAATCGCATGGCTAAAAAGAAAATGCTGGAAACCGGACCGGCCAAATTTCCTATCATGGTCGTAATCCCAGCCATAATTCCCATAAAAGAGGCAAAAAACCAATGTGTGGGCACTGTTTTGGATTTTTTTCGATCCCACCAGAACATGAGCAATACACTGCCCAGGATAATGGTGGCCATAACCAATTTAAACCAGTATTCCGGAAGATCCTTTCCAACAAATACCCCGATGAGTACCCCTAACATCATCCAAGGCAGAAAACGAACAATGTATTTCCACTGTGTGTGCCTATTGTAGTAACTCACTGCGTAAATATCTCCAGCAATAAGCAAGGGCATCATGATTCCTGTAGATTCCTTTGCCCCAAAAGCCAAAGCCATCAAGGTTACAATAACGATGCCTATCCCTTTAATTCCCGATTTGGAAATCCCCATGATGAATGCAGCCGCAAAAGCAAAAAACCATGACGTAACAGAAATATCCGGAACAGCAAACAATAGCATGTATAGGCTTTAAATGTAGATGGACAAAGGTATTCCAAAAAAACAATATCTTTATGACATAACCAATTTCTCCCTATGGAACTCAGTACACTAGATTACAGCCTCATCATTGGCTTTTTTACCATAGTACTTATCATTGGCGTAGTTGTCTCCAAAAAATCCGGAAAAAATACTTCAGAATACTTTTTATCTGGTCGCAATATGCCTTGGTGGCTCTTAGGTTTTTCTATGGTCGCCACTACCTTTTCCACCGATACGCCCAATTTAGTGACGGACATTGTGCGAAACAATGGTGTTTCGGGAAACTGGGTCTGGTGGGCCTTTCTGTTAACGGGACTTTTAACGGTCTTTGTCTATGCTAAGTTATGGCGCAAATCCAATGTAAATACGGATATGGAATTTTATGAGTTGCGCTATGGAGGTAAAGCTGCCACATTTTTACGTTGGTTCCGTGCAGCATATCTGGGTATTGTTTTTAACATTATGGCCATGTCTGCAGTAACTTTGGCCGCCATTAAAATAGGACAGGTCATGTTGGGCTTAACCCCATTAGAGACCGTTATCATTGCAGGCTCCATAACAATGATATTTAGTGCCATTGGAGGTTTTAGAGGTGTAATCTATACCGACTTTGTACTCTTTTTTGTTGCTATTGTTGGCGCCATAGGTGCCGCCTACTATTTGGTAAATATTCCAGAGGTTGGTGGTGTCTCTAGTTTAATATCGCACGAAAACGTACAAGATAAGCTCTCTATTTTACCTGATTTCTCGGATACTGAAGCCCTAATCGGAATTCTCATTATTCCGTTGGCCGTACAATGGTGGAGTGCATGGTATCCCGGGGCCGAACCTGGGGGTGGCGGCTATATTGCACAGCGTATGTTGGCCGCTAAAAATGAAAACCATGCCATTGGCGCCACTTTCTTTTTTAATATTATGCATTATGCGTTACGGCCTTGGCCATGGATTCTTGTTGCTTTGGCCTCCTTGGTGGTTTATCCCGACATTGCCAGTATACAGGAAGCTTTTCCCAATATTGAAGAAAGTAAACTAGGGCAGGATCTTGCCTATTCCGCTATGCTCACCCGTTTGCCCAGTGGTCTTTTGGGTATTGTGTTGGCTTCTTTGGGCGCAGCCTATATGTCCACCATTTCCACACACCTCAACTGGGGTTCTTCGTATGTGGTGAACGACATCTACAGGCAACAAATTGATAAAAATGCCAGTGAAAAAACTTTGGTCAATGTAGGAAGGCTTACTACGGTAATCCTTATGGTGGCCAGTGCGGCCTTCGCTTTGTTTCTTACCAATGCGCTGCAATTATTTGATATCATCCTGATGTTTGGTGCCGGAACAGGCCTTATTTTTATTTTACGCTGGTTCTGGTGGCGCATCAATGCCTGGAGCGAAATCTCTGCAATGATTTCTTCTGGAATAATATCCATCTTATTTACCTTCACTAGTTTGGGGGATTTTCTATTTGATCATACAGACGATGCCGGAAATGCGGTTGAAGGTGTTTTTGATGCCTGGGCAAAATTTCCATTGATCGTGTTGATTACTTCCATCATCTGGTTGGCTGTTACCTTTCTGACACAGGCAGAAAAGCAGGAAACCCTTTGTCGTTTTTATCAACAAACACAGCCTGGGGGCCCTGGTTGGAAGAAAATTGTGGTTCAAGCCGAAGCAGACGGCATTTCATTGGAAGAAAACAAAGAGAAATGGTCTGTTCCCTCAGGAATCTTGGCCATGATTTTAGGATGTATTCTGGTCTATGGTTGCATGTTCGCTACGGGGAATTGGATCTATGGAAATTACCCTCTGGCCATTGGGCTTACTGTTATGGTACTATTGTCCGGGTTTTTATTGACACGGGTTTGGCATAAAATGAAAGATACGATCTTATAATAGCACTTATGAAAAATAGAGTTGTTTCCGTAGATATTTTTAGGGGCCTTACCATTGTACTCATGATATTGGTAAACACGCCAGGGACCTGGTCCAACGTATATGCACCGCTTTTACATGCCCAATGGCATGGGTATACACCTACGGATCTGGTGTTTCCTTTTTTTATGTTCATTGTTGGGATTTCCATTGTCTTTTCTTATCACGGCAAAACACCAAATTCCGCTACCTATCGTAAAATTGGTGTACGTACCTTAAAACTCATAGGTCTCGGCATTTTTTTGGGTGCGTTTACGATAGCTTTTCCTTTTTTTAAGGATTTTGAGGCTATTCGTTTTCCCGGGGTGTTGCAGCGCATTGCCATAGGTTTCTTCTTTGCTTCCCTATTGTTTCTTCATTTTAATTGGAAAGCATTAGTTTTTATTTGTATTGCCATCTTATTGGGGTATTGGATCTGGATGGGGTATATTCCTTTAAACGGAATTGAACCTACCTATGATAGAGCACCAAACAATTGGGCCAATTATATTGACCTAAAGGTATTTGGAACCCACTTGTACAAAGCAGACTATGATCCCGAAGGATTATTGAGCAGTTTGCCTTCCGTAGCTTCTTCTTTATTGGGCATTTTTACTGGACTTCTTTTGGTTTCCAAAAGACAGAAAAAAGAAGTAATTATGGCCCTTGGAGGTATTGTACTGATTCTTGTGGGCCATCTTTGGGATATTGTTTTTCCCATCAATAAAGCCTTATGGACCAGTAGTTTTGTTTTGGTCACCGCAGGTTGGGCCAATCTGATATTGGCACTAATCTATTTTCTTACAGATGTTAAGGGAATTCATTTTGGCAAGTTGTTCCGCTATGCAGGGGCCAATGCCATTATCTTGTATTTTCTTTCCAGTTTTATTTCAAAAGTCCTGTATTCCGTTAAAATAGATGAAGACAGTTCCGTACATTCTTGGCTATTTGATACCCTGTATGTGCATGACTTTTTATCCCTGGAATTTTCCTCTTTCCTATATGGAATGAGTGTAGTGGGCTTTTATATACTCCTGGCCTATATTTTATATCAAAGAAAGATTTTTATTAAGGTATAATTAGCCCTCGTTCAATGTCAAGATTTTACACGTATCGAATCCTTTTCTTTTTGGTTACCATGGGTCCTCTGGGACAACTATTAGCACAGGAAAATCGATGGCATATTGCTTCTAAAACAGCCATCTCATGGGATATTTCAGAAAAAAAGAATTTACCCCATACGGACAATATTGAAATGTCTGGGAAACGAGTGGCCGCTATTGTTCATTATGCTGTAGATAGTCTTGGAACACTGGCTGTAGAACGCGAAGTGTTTTTTCCGCAACTCCATCCCTATATAAAGGAAAGCGACCCCAATTGGTTCATCTATAGGGCTTATTTTAAAAAGAAGTTTTCCGATGATATTTTACCCAAAGCGTTCATTGCTGGGAAACAATTTGTTCCCGGTCCTTTAAAAAAAACAACGATAAATGGGGTGCTTCATTTTGAACATGCACCTTCGACTTCCGGAATAGTATTGGAACGAAAATTACTCCCTTCCCCTTCTAAACGCCTTTTTTTGGAAGAGCACACCCTTAGGAATACCTCTTCGGCAGACATCAATATCACTGGGACAAACCAACTTGTGAAACATGAAGATCGTGGCGCGGATGGAACTTATACCATGATTGTACACACCGATCTTCCGGAAAGCACGGTATTACGGTCTGGGCATTCCATGACCTATACGATCAAAATCATGGCACATGCTGAAAAGGAGGGTTTACCTCAACAGAACTCACAAGAAATACAGGCCGAAAGAAATGCATTTCTTGAGCAAATGTCCAGTGCTCTTATTTTAGAGACCCCGAATCCTGTTCTAAACACCCTCTTTGAATTTTCAAAAATAAGGGCTTCCGAAAGCATTTTTGAATCCAAACTAGGTTTGATACACTCTCCGGGAGGAGGACGATATTATGTGGGAATATGGGCCAACGATCAAGCGGAATACGTTGGCCCCTTTTTTCCTTATCTTGGGTATCATGAAGGTAATCTTTCCGCCCTTAATGCCTATAGGGCCTTTGCTAAAGAAATAAACCCTGAGTACCAAAACATTCGATATGCCTTTGAAATTGAAGGTTTGGTCCCCCCATTTTCATTGGATCGGGGCGATGCAGCAATGATTGCCTATGGCGCAAGCCAGTATGCTTTGGCTTTGGGTGATTCTAAAATTGCCCAAGAACTGTGGCCCTTAATTTCATGGTGTTTGGAATATTGTAAAAGACAATTAAATACCGCTGGTGTTGTACAATCTGCTTCGGATGAAATGGAAGGGCGTATTGCAACAGGAAACGCCAATTTATCAACCTCTGCCCTCTATTATGGTGCATTGAGACATGCAGCAGATCTTAGCAAATCCCTAAAATTACCTCCTCAAATATCCCGAAGCTATACTTCCGAAGCCAATGCACTGGCCAAAGCGATTGAAGATTATTTTGGGTCTACCGTAGAAGGTTTGGAAACCTATCGTTATTACGAAGGCCACCAGCATCTTCGACATTGGATTTGTTTGCCTTTGGTGGTGGGTCTCCATGACCGAAAAGAGGCTACGGTTACCGCATTGTTCGATCGTCTTTGGACTGAAAATGGGGTGCATGTGGAAAAAAACAGTGAAAATGAAGCCATCTCCAAGATTTTCTGGGATCGCGGAACACTTTATGCTTTGCGGGGTACCTTTTTATCGGGTGCAACGGATACTTCCCTGGAAAAATTAATCCAATTTTCCGAAGCACGATTGCTAGGAGAACATGTTCCTTATGTGGTAGAAGCGTTTCCGGAAGGAAATATGGCCCATTTATCTGCAGAAAGCGGTTTGTACTGTCGGGTATTTATTGAAGGACTTTTTGGGATACACCCCACAGGATTCAACAGCTTTGATTGTATCCCGAGATTGCCAAACGGATGGGACGAAATGGCCTTGAGAAATATCAAAGCTTTTGGAAAAGTTTTTGATCTAGAGGTGCAACGCAAGGGTAAAAAAACCCAGATTAAGGTAATTGATTCTAAAACCAAACAAATATTGGGGCGAAAGACCACAGCGCTTAAGCAAGCGGTCTCCTTTCAATTTTAAAAATATTGTCCAATACCAAATACGATACCATTGGTTGAATTCTCTGAAACTCCAAAACCGTAATCGAGTCGAAAAACGGCGTTAAATATTTTTTTATGGATAAAACGCACCCCAACACCAGGGTATAATCTTGTTGTATTCAAACTAAACAAATCCGAAAAATTTTCTCCTGGATTTCTCCAAGTCCCTGCATCTACAAAGGCATTTCCTTGTAAAACAAACCAACCTTTTTCATATAAGGTATGTCTGTATTCCGTATTCAATACAATTGCTGCTGTTCCCCGATCAACCGTATTTCCAACTCCTCTAATATTCAACTGATTGTCCAAGGTAAATGGTGCAAATGGGGAGCCTTCGTTTCCAAAAGCCGCCGCCAAGCGTACCCTAGACGCCCAATTTCCACGTTCCTTTACCTTTTTATAGTAGATAAAATCATTTCTTAGGGATAAAAAGTCATTTAAAAATTCCTCGGCACGTTCCCCTCCATCCAAGAATTGAAAGTACTGTCCTGTAAACTCATTGGTGACACCATCAAAATACTGATAATCAATATCAATATCTACATAACGATATTGGGCTCTATAGGTAAATTTATCGGCCTGCAAATTAAAAGGCGCGCCTGGCACCGGGTCTTCTCCAATAAAATCATAACTCTCATCAATAAAACTTACCCCAAGTTCCGCTTCATTGTGGAAATCAAAAGAGAAGAGCAGGTTTCCTTCCAGTATCTTACTTTCAAAACGATAATCTTTATCTCCTTGATCAAAGAATACAGGTTCTTGTGTAGATCTGTTCTGATAACTGAAGCCTATACCTAATTTATCACTAAAAAGGAACGGATGTTCATAAAAAGCACCATAAGAATCAAATACATCCCTTTCATAAAACCCTCCAATAAGTTGATTGTTTCCTAAAAAGTTGAATTCAAATACAGAAAGACGAAATGCAAAATCCCCATTGTTGGCCTGAGAAATGCGCAATCCCGGAATGATGGTAAAGTTCTCTACAATATCATAAGTAAGGGCATAAGTGCCTTCTCCTTTTTCTTTTAGTTCAAAAGAAGCGCTGGCAATTCCAGGGAGTCTTTTTAAACGTTCAATATCCGTGGTGACTACAATGGAATCATAGGCTGCATTTAATTTTACCTTGACCAGTTTTCTTAAAAAAGACTCTTTGGTTCTTTTTAAGCCGGTAAAATTTAACTCGTCTACTTGTTTTTGTTGAGAAAAAAGCGAAACAGAAAACAAAAGAAATAAGAGTAAGGTAATTCTTTTCATAGTTAATGGAATTATAATAAGCTCTCCGGTATAAGACGTATTTAAAAGCCATTCCATACTTTTTTAACTGATTTTAGTAAAAATTAAGCCGAATCTATTCAGAATTAGCGGTTTAAACCCTAAACACGAATCTTGTTTTGTAGTTATCCGTCGTTTTTTCTTGAAGCATTTCGCCACTAGTTTCATATTTCAACCCTTTGATTCATACGATATTGGAGATTTAGGCGTTTTTAAAAGCACCAAATCAATTAGAATACCTACGCATGAAACCACAACTCTTTAACTATAAGGAGGACTTTTCCTTTGGCATTTTTATGCCAGCCCTAGCTTTTTTTAGCTTATCGATCTATAGCTACTTTTATCATAGCGGCATTGATTTTAAGAATCCCGAGGAATTAACATATCCTAATATGCCATATGTTCTAGGACTTATTGGTATTGGCTTTCTATTTTATGCCATTCAGCACTATCAAAAATTTGGTACCTCTAAAAGAAACATACAATTGATAGAACTTCAGGGAAACTCGTTTTCTTTTCCGGAAGGGGCATCCAAAGTCATGCATATATCCTATACGGAGGTTCATGATCTTCATATAAAGCCTCAAATGGATGAAGAGGAATCTGTAGTATTGCACATTGGAAATCACTCTAAAACCTATGAATTTCGCAGCACTAATTTTGATTCTCCCGCCGCTTATCAATTGTTTAAGGAAACGCTAATGTCCCATTGTTCCCATGTGGTTTCTATACCGGAATGTGCATGGTCCTAAATGTACTAGCGCACCATTTTTATGTGGGGAATATCATCTTCCAAATATCCCTCCCCTATTTCTGTAAAACCTAGATTGTTATAGAACTTGGTCAGGTATACCTGTGCAGATAAATGAATGGTTTTTGTCTTAAAGTATTCTTCTACTGCTTGTATTGAAGCCTTCATGATATCATAACCATAGCCATATTTTCGTTGGTCTTTGGCGACCACCACTCTTCCAATACTGGCTTCTTCAAAGTAATCCCCTGCTTCAAAAACTCTGGTATACGCTACGATTTTGTCTTCTTTAATACCAAAAACATGCAAGGCTTTTTGGTCTTTCCCATCAACATCCTGATAAGGACAATCCTGTTCAACCACAAAAACAGCTACACGCAATTGTAAAATGGCATAAAGTTCTTCCCTTGTTAATTCCGTAAAGGTCTTTACTTTAATTGTCATCATTGGTATTTAAATAGAAAAGAGCATCTTTTTATGAGGATTATTGACAAGGAATTTTTTCCACTCTTCTTTCGTGGCGCCCACCTTCAAAATCTGTTTCCAAAAAAGTCTTTACCATTTCCAAAGCTTGGGGAAGGGAAATAAAACGGGCGGGAAGACTTAAAATATTAGCATCATTATGTTCCCTGGCCAAAGAAACAATTTCTTTGGTCCAACACAAGGCCGATCGTACCTTTTGGTGTTTATTGGCCGTCATAGAAGCTCCATTTCCGCTACCACAGATAATAATTCCCCAATCAACAGCTCCAGTGGCTACATCTTTGGATACGGGATGTACAAAATCTGGATAATCCACACTATCGGTACCATCGGTACCATAATTGCTTACATCGATATTCATGGACTTTAAGAGTCCAACAATAGCAAGTTTATATTCTGTTCCTGCATGATCATTACCAATAGCTATTTTCATAATATGTACATATTGTTGATACCACAAAGGTACAAATACCTTAGCTTACACCACAAAAATCCTCCTGTTGACAACATATTATTTTATAGGAAAAGATTGCTTTGTTTATTTATTGTTAATTTCGCTTTATAAAGTTGTTAATAAACTACACATAAAAAATCAAGTTATAATTTTGATTTTACACTTTTAAAGTGCCTTATAAAAATTTTAATTCCGACTACATTTTTTTTCTTAGAGAATAGCAGCGAGATATTAAATCAACTTATTCAGTAATTAACATTTTTTTTACACTAAGTTGTCAATAAATTTATGTGAAATGGAGTTATCAATACTCGTTAATAAAAAAGGTAACCTACTGATTCTAAAAAAGAAGTCAATTGTATAACTTGTCAATAAAATACTATTGTTGTCATATGCAATATTTTTTCAAATAAGTTATATCAGCTATTAACACACTATAATAACCACCATTTTTATTTTTAAATTTTAAAAAAGAAAGCATATATCTATAATAGATGTTTATAACATGTATTGGATATCAAAAAATATAAGTTAAACAAAGAAGATCACAGGCTATGAATTATAATTTGTAATTTTCAAAAAATTAAAAGATTAATGTCGAGGAAAAAGACAAGAAGAGATCACAGAAAAAATGAGATAACCAAAGGAATTTTTACCGTATTAGAAAAAAAACCTAAAGAAAGTTTTAATTATAAACAGATTGCCGAAAAAATCGGGGTTACCGATGCTAATGAACGCAATCTTCTCATCAAAAGATTAGTACAACTCAAAGAAAAAAAGAGAATATTAGAAGTATCCAGGGGAAAATACAAAGCTATTTCCAGAACCAAAAGCTATCATCGAGGAACGGTAGATATTACGGGGAGAGGGAATGCCTATATTATTGTTGAAGGAATAGACGAAGATATCTTTGTGCCTTATAACAAATTAAAAAAGGCCTTTCACAAGGACATAGTGGAAGTGTATATTTTCCCAAGAAGGAAGGGCAAAAAATTAGAAGGAGAAATTACCAAGGTAGTAGAACGTTATAAAACTTCCTTTGTGGGTATAGTTGAAATGCAAAAGACCTATGCCTTTATCCGTCCCACAGATTTTAGAATGTATACCGATATTTTTGTACCCAAACAACATCTAAAAAATGCTGAGGATGGGGATAAAGTTATTGTGAATATGACCGAATGGCCCAATGATGCCGACTCTCCTTTTGGAGAAATCACTGAAGTACTTGGAAAACCAGGAGAACACGACACGGAGATCCACTCTATTTTGGCGGAATATGGATTACCCTATAATTTTCCTCCTGAAATAGAAGCATTTGCCAATAAACTGGACACTTCCATAAAGGCTGAAGAAATTGCCAAACGCCGGGATATGCGAGAAGTGCTTACTTTTACCATAGACCCAAAAGATGCCAAGGATTTTGATGATGCCCTCTCTTTTGAAGTGTTGGAAAATGGCAATTATGAGATAGGAATCCATATTGCTGATGTTTCCCATTACCTTCAACCCAATACCATTTTGGATGATGAAGCTTACGAAAGAGCCACATCGGTTTACTTGGTGGATCGGGTAGTTCCCATGTTGCCCGAGGTATTGTCCAATAATGCCTGTTCGCTTCGACCGAATGAAGAAAAATACACGTTTTCTGCCATTTTTGAGCTGGATAAGAATGCTGTGGTCAAAAACCAATGGTTTGGCCGTACCGCTATTGATTCCAATGAACGTTTTGCCTACGAAGAAGCACAACATATTATTGAAACAGGAGAGGCAACCATACCCAAGGAGGTTTCTATCCGAGAGGGAGCATATACTGTTTCGGATGCCGTCGTAAATGCGACCTTGACCTTGGATAAATTGGCCAAGATCATGCGGAAAAAACGCATGGGTGAAGGAGCTATTTCGTTTGATAAGGTGGAAGTGCGTTTTCATTTAAATGCTAAAAACGAGCCGGAAGGTGTGTATTTCAAAGAAGCAAAGGATGCCAATAAGCTCATTGAGGAATTCATGTTATTGGCCAATAGAAAAGTGGCAGAATTTATTGGAAAGCGTAAACCTGTTCAAACTTTTGTATATCGTATTCATGACGAACCCAATGAAGATAAATTAATGGCCTTGAACGGCATTATATCCAGGTTTGGACATAAGTTAGAGCTTAGGGACAGAAAGACCATTAGCAGCTCTCTAAACAAGCTGTTGAGGGATGTGAAAGGACAAAAGGAACAAAATATGGTAGATACGCTGGCCATACGCAGTATGAGTAAAGCTATCTATACCGTGGATAATATTGGTCATTACGGTTTGGCCTTTGATTATTACTCCCATTTTACTTCCCCTATACGTCGTTATCCAGACGTTATGGTACATCGTTTATTACAACACTATTTGGATGGAGGTAAATCGCCAAAGGCGGAGGTTTATGAAGAAAGATGCAAGCATACTTCGGATATGGAAAACCTGGCAGCCAATGCAGAACGGGATTCCATAAAGTATATGCAGATCAAATTTATGGAGGATCATAAGGATCAGGAATTTAAGGGCGTCATTTCTGGTGTGACCGAATGGGGCATTTATGTAGAAATTATTGAAAATAAATGTGAAGGAATGGTCCGCATTCGCGACATAAAAGATGATTACTACACCTATAATGAAAGTGAGTTCGCCATTATTGGGGAACGTACCAAGAATAGCTATCGTTTGGGTGATGAAGTCATTGTAATGGTGAAAAGTACAGATCTTGTAAAACGACATTTGGATTTTTCCTTATTGGGAAAATTTGAATAAAGTAGTACGATTTTGGCCTGAAAATTGTTACTTTATACTATAATTTACTCGATAATCGAGATTTCAATGCTTCGTGGGCACGCCCCGAGCTAGTTTACCTAAAAACGAATATGATGAAAAAGATCATTATTGGTGTTGTTTTACTTTTTGGGCTAAGTGCGGTTACAGCTCAGGAGGAAAAGATAACAAAGGAATTAGAGAAATTTACGAAAATAAAGGGTTTTGACGGTCTCTCTATTAATTTGATAAAATCCGATGTAAATAAGGCCGTGATCACGGGAGCAAATACAGGAAAAGTTGCCATTGTCAATAACAGGGGTGTATTAAAACTGCGCATGCAGATCAATAAGATTTTTAGCGGATACCGCACGTTTATAGATTTGTATTATACAGAGCCCATTGTAGTCATTGATGTGAATGAAGATGCCAGAATAAAGTCGGACGAACCTATAAAACAAGATGTTTTGGAATTAAAATCCCAAGAAGGAGGCGAATTGAACATCAATGCGGAAGTAGAACAATTGCTTATAAAATCGGTTACCGGTGGCGTAATAATAGCAACAGGCTCTGCAGATGTACAGGACATTAATATCAATACTGGAGGGGTGTATAAAGGCAAAGATTTGAAAACCAAATTTAGTACGATCAGTGTGAATGCTGGATCAAATGCCAGCATACATGCCACAGACTATGTAAAGGCAAGAGTGAAGGCCGGTGGGGAAGTAAAAGTTTATGGTAAACCAGATAAAGTGGACAAGAAGACGGTATTTGGTGGAAAAGTAACCATAATGTAATTCATTTCTATGATTGATGATATTCAGGCAGCGATACCTTTAGGCTTTTTGTTGAGCTTTATGGTCGGGCCTGTTTTTTTTGTGCTTTTGGAAACCAGTGCCATTAAAGGTTTTAGAGCCGCGCTCTGTTTTAATGTGGGTGTTATTATTGCAGATATTCTTTTCCTGATCATCGCCTATTTCAGTAGTTTTCAATTACTGGAAAATTTAAGCAATCAACCTGGTCTATTTGTATTTGGAGGTACCATTTTATTGGTGTATGGTATCATTACTTTCTTTAAAAAAGAGACTAAGGAAACTAAAGTAAAGGTCACTAAGGGAGATTATCTCAGTTTATTTGTAAAAGGCTTTCTTCTGAACTTTATTAATATTGGCGTGCTTATTTTTTGGTTGGGTATCATTATCGTTGTAGGGCCCAGTCTCAATAATGATGCAGATCGTATCCTCATCTTTTTTGCTACGATGCTTTCCGCATACTTCTTTACGGACATCCTTAAAATACTATTGGCAAAGCAATTGAAAAGAAAACTCACCCCCAAGCGAATTTATTTGGTCAAAAAAGGTTTGGGCGTGGTTTTGGTCATTTGTGGCTTGGTGCTTATTGTTAAAGGTTTTTTACCCAAGGATAAATTGAATATACAGGAAAAGATAGAGTTGATACGGGAATAGGTGCTCCCCTATTTTAAGCTAATGACTTATCTGGTTGATGCGAATTGAATTCCAAAATAGTCATGCCCGATCAGAGGCTAGAATCAGCGTTTTCATGGCTTTGCAATGATATCATAATACAACACTTATTTCTTTTTGCTTTTTGAACAGTCCCTATTGTACTGCCAAACCAGATCATTAAGGTTATTACCTTCATATCCAATAATTTTCAACTCTTCCAATACTCCTGGACAATCAGCAAAACAACGTTCTAAAATATCCATGATTTTTTCTGAATCATTGAGATCTATAGCAATTTCGGTATTGGCAATTTTGATATATTTTTCAATGGTCTTTTCTCTTTGAAAGCCAACATTAGGTCTTACAGAAATCCCATTATTATCGTAGCCGATCGCAGTTCCTTTTATTAGTGCCAATTTACTTGTATAATGCTGGAAGAGCGAAATATGACCAGTTTCCAAACGCTCCATAAGCAAAAATTTCTTCTTCTTTTTGGATCTTGTCTTGACCTGAACAAATTGAAATATTCGCTCATCCTGAGGTTCATGGAATATCACTTGTTTAAATTCTTCAGCTCCAAAAGAAAACACGACATTACTTTCTGGTAGTTTAAACAGTATCTTTTTTTTAGATTCAATATCACAGTGTCCTTCCGAAATTTCCCCATTGTTTAACGTAATGGAACAGGGGGAATTTTGAGCCAATAAACCGAAGTTTATAAAAAATAAGAATAAGAATAATCCTTTCTTCATGATGTTGTATTTAGTTTATGATATTCCAACCAATGTAATGGCTCATCTAATTTAAGCGTATTGAATTCCATATGAATTACCCGTCTTCTTTTTCCATTGGTGGTTTTATTGGAGGCATGGAAGGTCAATGGTTTCATTATTTGTACCCCTCCTTTTTTTAGTTCGCAATATTCCTTTTTTTCAAGGTCCAATGGTTCTCGGACTATCCCATTGTGATGTGATTTGGGGATTACTTTTAAAGCTCCATTGTTTTTGTCCGTATCATCTAAATGAACTCTTAGTGTAATGGTATTTTCCAAAATATGAAGCGGTGGTTGAACCCCGTATTGGCCTTGCTTAAAGGTCCAATTTTTATAATTTTCCACTTCAGTTCTTTGGTTCACGGAAATACTTAGATCCTGGTGATAGGCGACAAACCAATTGGATGTCCTTGGTTTGTCGAAATAGATGGCTTTGGTCAAAAAACATTCAGATTTGAAGAGTTCTGATAATAAGGATTTTAAGTTCTTGGTAAACAATAAAGCGGATAGATCAGGAATATTTTTGATCAACTGTCGAATAGCAAATACATCTTTGGTTTTACTAAAAGAATTTCCCTTTTCTTCTGTAGCTTCCAAGCAATTCAATATGTGGGTTACCTCTTCTTCTGTATAGAGATTATCCAGGGTGGTATAGCCATTCTGTTCCAATGCTGTTTTGGCTTTTGCGTATTCCATCTTGAATTTTTTCTTTTTTATGAAATGGATATTCGATGCTCTGGGTACCTTACGAAACTAGTGGTTTTTTTACAATTTGAGCCCAACCTTATAAAAACAAAAAACCTCCACGTTTAAGGTGAAGGTTTTGAGGCATCGAGCGGATTCGAACCGCTGTACAAGCTTTTGCAGAGCTGTGCCTAGCCACTCGGCCACGATGCCATTGAGAACTGCAAATGTAGTACTTTTTTTATGGTTGTAAAACGTAAAACTAGGATCTTTTTTGATGAAGTTCAATTGTAACCATCTTGACATCACCGCCAATGGGTGGATTGACTTTTGAAACAGAAACCTCTGCAGCCTGGACCATGGTAATTTCTTTGAAAATACGGTTGATAATACGTTGTGCCACCTGCTCTAATAATTTCGATCGTATGCCCATTTCTTCGGCTACTATGGCATTGATATGAACATAGTCCACGGTATCGGACAAATCATCGGATAGGGTGGACTTTGTAAGATCAGCATCCACACAAACCTGGACTAGATAATCGCTTCCTATTATTGCCTCTTCCTCCAAACACCCGTGGTAGGCATATACTTTGATATCGGTTACACGTATTTTTCCCAAAACGAAGAATTAAATTTCTGCAAACCTACTATAAACCCATGAAAATATCATAGATAACCGGAGAATCTTATAAAACAAAACATCCATCTTTTTAGATGGATGTTCGCGCTATGCATAAATAAGTGTTTAGGCCGGCTTAATATGTACATCTACAATTACTGACGCCTTGGAATAAATCAAATCCAACAGTCAATACGTGTGTTCCTGTACTAAAGCCGATAATTTCGTTTAGGATCACCTGATAAGAATAACCTACATAAAAATTGTTTTTCTTAAGCCCAAATAAAGGAGCTATATACAGCGGACTTCCTATTTGATCATTAAGAAATCTATAGGTAAATCCGGCATAATAATAATCTTCAAAATCGTACCAGCGTAATTTCACATTAAAATCTGTGGACGATCGTCCATCCGATTCAAACAATTGAAAGAATACAGCGGGTTCTATTTCTACGTTACTATTTTTATTTTTTCGATAGCGATATCCGGTGTATACAAAATAGTTCCGCAATTGATTGGGTTCATTGATGGGATCAAATCGCGCCAAATTTTTATTCAGCAAGTTAGAGGCATTCAGACTAAAATAAAACTTATCCTTTCGGTATAGCACCCCAACATCAAAGTTATGGTTGGAGGTGGCCCTGTCCCCATCAAAACCGGGGTCAGCGATAAGGTCTGGCCTATTGTCCGTATCAATTCTAAATTGATTGAAATTGTACGATAGTCCAAAGGACAAAAATTCGTCGTCATAACGGTCTATGGTCAAATGGTGCGCAAAGGAAAGTCGTGCTCCACGCTGTCTGGTAAATCCATTGCTATCATTATACAGCAACAAACCTACTCCCGATTTTTCCCCTACACGCATATCGGCTGCCAATGATTGGGTGTCCGGGGCATCTTTAATACCCACCCATTGGGTAAGTCCATTTAAACGAATTTTCACATGGTCTCCAATACCCGAGTAAGTTGGAGAGAGGACAAAGGGATTGTCCGCCAAAAATTGTGAGAGCTGTGGTAGGGTAAGCTCTTGTGCTTTTAAGCCCAGAAGGCTCAAAAACAGCACAACGGTTAATATTTTAGTACGCATAGCTTGGTAATCTTTAGTAGGTTAAGTTTTTATCGATATAGGGTAAAATTGCCTATAAATTCTCTTTTGTCTTCGGCTCCGTTGAGCTTAATGGTATACCAATAGTCACCGGTTGGGAGGTCGGTGCCCTTGTATTTACCATCCCATCCGGAATCGTTTAGTCCAAATCTATAGATCTCCCTACCATAACGGTCAAAAATGATGGTTATTATCTGAGGGAACGCATCTCGGTTTCTTGGGGTAAAGAAATCATTGACGCCATCTCCATCAGGAGTAAAGAAATCTGGTATCTCAATATCTATAAATTCTGCAAATATCTGTGCCACAGCCTCACAACCGTTTTCATCGACCACTCGTACCGTATAGGTATCCGTTCTGTTGATAATAAAGGTATTGTCGGTTCCATTGTCCACATCTCCAAAGTAGAAGGTGTAATTAGGATTCCCTCCACCAGCCGTAGCGGTAAGTTCATTGATATTACTCAATTCTACCGTAAGGGTCAATGGTGCAAAATCCTCTATCTCAAAGTCTATTCTGTTCATACAACCATTGCTATGGGCAATAGTAATGTAATGGGTACCTGGAGCCATATTGTTGAAATCTGGTGTCAACACCATAGCAGCAGGATCTGTAGAGTCTAGTGCGTAGAGTACATCTCCAGCCACTGTTTGATCTTCAAGCACAATATTGATGCTATTGGTTGGGGTATCCCCTGTACATTGGTATAAGGTTTCTATGGTGGCATTAAGGTTTACACCAGGATTTATTTCAACAATAACGTTCGTATTACAACCTGCGGCATCCCTTACAAAAACAACATAAGTTCCAGCAGACAAATTGCTATAGTTGAATTGATCTTGAACAAAATCAGCATCGGCATTAGTGTTTAAACTAGTGCTGTATGGTGCAGTACCTCCAGTAATATTCAATGCAATAGATCCATCTTCGCTACCGGCACATATTTCTGGTAATGCGGTAAAGTCTACTACTATTGGTGCCGGATCCGTAAGGGTGTATTGGAAGGTCAAGAAACATCCGTTCTCATCCTGTGCAATGACATCATAAGTTCCAGGCGCTAGATCTGTAAAGGTATTCTGGGTGTCGAATTGATTTAAATTCGGAGAAATAGCGTATAAAATAGTCCCTGTACCTCCAGAAACCTCAACGGTAATGGTACCGTCATTTGATCCTGGACAGGTATTGGAAGTAAACGCCTCATTGTCTATTTGCAATGGTGCCGGATCATCTATACGAATCAGACTGGTAATTTCCTCACAATCCTGACTGGTCACTCGTACATAGTAATCTCCTGCAAAAAGATTGCTAAAGATACCATTGGTATTCGTGGCCAAAGGCGTCGTACTGGTCGGGTCATCCAATAATTCATAAGAATAATTGCCCAGACCTCCAGTAGCATCAGCAATAATCGTTGCTGTAGCTTCTCCAGTACAATTTACGATGGCTGCACTATCATCGATAGCAATATTCAATGGCGCAACGGCATCTATACTTACTTGATTGGATATATTGGCCTCACATCCATTGGCATCAATTACATAGTACTGATATACCCCTGCAGTTACTGTAAAGGTATGGGTATCCCCACCAGACATAGGCAAGAAGGTAATGTTATCAACACTATACTGATACGGTGCTGTTCCTCCTGTTGCCGTCAGTTGAATTTGAGCATCTACGGTACAAGTCAGCTGACTCACCTGTACTAAGGAACTGGATACTTCCGTAGGCTCTGAAATGGTCACTTGTACGGTTTCTACATCACAGCTGAAACGGTCCGAAACGCTTATGCTATAGATACCAGCGCCTAATCCTGTGAATACTGGACTTGTTTGAACCCCGCTCGTAAACGTAATGGTGGTTCCTGCAGCATCATAATGGTTGATCTGGTATTGATATACTCCTTCTCCTCCAAGTACGTTTTGTGCCGTAACCGTAGCATTAGTATCTCCAAAACAAGCTAAGGTGGTTACAGAAGCTGTAATATCGGCCGTAATTGGTGTTGGAGCAACTAGATTTTCGGTACCATTGAACACACAACCATTGTCGTCTGTAATCACTACCGTAAAGTTTCCTTCGGAAAGTCCGGTAAAGACCATACTGTTAACATCAGTAGCCGTATACGTCTGCGTAGTCGTAGTATTGGTCAAAACAATATCATAAGGTGCATATCCTCCTGTTGGATCTACAAGAATTTCTCCTTGATCGTTCGTACAGGTTACATTGGCTACATCTTGTATGTTTGCAGTCAACGGCATGTCGGGAGAAGTGATTGTAAATATGTTGGAGTCATCCGTACACAAGGTACTTGCCGCATCTGTTTCCACAACGCGCACAAAGTAGTTTCCTCCGGAGAGACCTGAAATATTCAATGGGTCTGTAGTGGTATTTCCGGTACCGGTAATCCCCGCGGACGTACCATCTTGATTGAACACTTCGTACGAATATCCGCCAGAGTATCCTGCAATTGAAATTGAAACCACGCCATTGGTATCTCCAAAACAAGTTACAGGAGTAAGCTCGGCCGCAGTAACTTCCAATTCATCAAAAGGAGCGATGTCATATGGAAGTGTATCTACGAAACATCCCGTAGCAGTATCCGTAATTCTAAAGGTATAGCTTCCTACAGCAGTTAAATTAAAAGTAGCTGTAGTATTTGTTGGGGTAGCGGTAAGCGCCCCATTTGGATTTCCAATAGGCAATAATTCGTAGGTATATGTATTCCCTGCATTACCATTGTCACTCACCGTAATCGTTACCATTTCCGGACCAACACAAGTGATAGCGGCATCTTGGCTCACTGTTGCGGTAAAGGTGTTCAGCGGTTGTATGGTAACCGTATCGGTTGTTGGACAACCATTGCCATCGCGTACATAAACCGTAAAGTTTTGAACAGTACCATTGTCTACAATATCAAAGGTATTGGAAGATTGGAAGTTGATATTATCCAAACTGTATAGATAAGGAGCAGTACCCGAACTTGTTCCAGGTGTAGTAGCTCCATCCAATATCGCTACAGTGATAGTAGCAACATTCACTGTGTTGTTGGCAGCACAAACAAAGGCAGTTGCCGTAGCATCGATAAGGAGTGCTGTAGGCTCTGCAATGATTTCATTCTTTGTATCTACACATCCTCTCTCAGAAACCACGCGTACTTGATATTCTCCTGCGGGCAGGCCATCAAAGAATGGGTCGTTCTGCAGTGGACGGTTTGGCGCTCCTGCACTTACCCCGATCAGTTCATACTGATATGGAGGATTCGTAGCGGTAGCTCCGTCTAGAACTGCCGTAATACTTCCATTGCTTTCTCCATTACAAAGTACATCGGAAATTATAGCATCCAATAGATTTGGTATCACTGGGCTATCCAGGCTTTGCGTAATTGTTTTTTCGCATACCGGATTGGTGGTATCCAAATCGCGCACCAAGAAGGAATAGGTACCTGCTTGGGACAAGCCTGTAAAAATACCTGTGGTATTGGTTGCCGTTGTAGTCCCGTCAGGGAAGGTTATGGTATATTCAATATTCGTAGATCCTCCGTTTGCTGTAATGGTGATTTCTCCATCTGGAGTGGCTGTACAATCAATGTTTTTGACGACTGCAGCCGTTAAATTAATTTCCTCATATAAGGTTGCGGTACCTACGGTAGCCGTACAACTCCATTGATCCGTGATCACCACCTGGTATTGTCCCTCTCCTAAGCCGTTGAAAACTGTAGTGGTTTGGGAAGCGCCTAAGTTTACGAAAGAGACGCCGTCAAAACGCTGTAGTTGATAGGTATAATTACTTCCTTGTCCGCCAGCAGTACCGATCACTTCAATAATACCTTCTAAATTGGTACAATTTTCCTGATTGATCTGTAGCGTGGCTGTTATTGGAGTTGGGTCTACAAGATTAATGTTGTTTTGTATGAGCTGCTCACAACCGCTGGAATCTATTACCCAGGCTTGGTAAGTGCCTACAGCAAGACCATCGAATAGTGGGTTGGCCACATAATCTCCTGCACCTGTAGGAGCAGCAGTTCCTACGAAATAAGAGTATCCTCCATATCCGCCAAGAACATCAATGATTTCAATAGCACCGTCGTTACCAATACATGTAATTGGAGTGACATCTGTATTAGCGGTTAGGGCCGCGCTTGGTCCAGCTATGGTAAATGCTTCAGTATTCACACATTCTGGCGCGTTTGTCTGAGATATGCTAACAATATAGCTTCCTGCAGCAAGGTTTATGGTTGCTGTTGGGCCATTTGTTGCCTCTGTTCCCGTAAGAACAGAAATATCATCAGCAGTATTGCCGGGCGTACCATTGGTATCAAAGATTTCCCAATCAAATCCACCAGCATAAACCGCATCAACTAATTCTAAGGTAATTTCACCCGTTGTTGTTCCAAAACAGATGACATCTTGAAGTTTCACCACATCTATGGTAAAAGTGTTTGGGTCTTCGATAGTTTCAGATGCCGTAATGATACATCCAGTATCGATATGTCTGATCAAGAAGTTGTGTGTACCGATATCCAATCCAGAAAATACATTGGATGCCTGATAATTGGCGCCGTTATCTATACTATATTCAAATCTACTGGCGTCGTTTACGGTAGAAGTTACCGTAAGGGTAATTTCTCCGTCCAATCCTGGATTACAGCTAATCGGGTTTGTAATTGCTGCTGTCGCCGTCAATAGTGCATCGAAAGGCAATATGGTTGCTGTTGTGGACCCTAAACATCCATTGTCATCATAGACGTTGATGATGTAGGTGCCACCAGCAGTATTGGTTTCGATATATACATTGCTTGTTCCGTCTTGCTCTACGACATCATCCGCTGGGGTTGCCGTACCTTGGTCATTAATAAATTCATAACGAACGTAGGTTCCAGATCCACCGGTAATCGCTGCCATATCAATAGTAATGCTGGCGTTGTCCGTATTGTTTCCTGTAGCACAGGCAAACTCTACTACCGTGGCATTTACATTGGCAATCGCATCTGGTTGCGAAATGGTTTGATCTATTGTTGAGGTACATCCATTGCTTCCGGTTGCAGTAATGGTATAGGTAGTGCCCGTAGTAGCTCCTGCCAAACCGGTAAAGGTAGCCGTAACGGCTGTATTGGATGTTGGCGCAATGGCAGTTCCCAAAGGCGTGCCATCCACGGCAGTGATTTCATAGGAAACCGGGATAATTCCATTGTCGGTAGCAGAAACGGTAATGGTACCATCATCTGCACCATTACAAGTAACATCGGTTGCATTGGCTATACTGATATTCGGAAGAACAATGGGCTCTAAACTTTGGGTGATGGTTTTAACACATGCATGTCCTACCGCTTGATCGGTAACTGTAAAGGTATATACTCCTACTTGCGTAAGTCCGGTAAATATACCCGTTGTATTAGAAGCTGTGGTTGTTCCATCAGGGAAGGTCACCGTATAATCAAAGTTGCCTGATCCACCGGTTTGTGTAATCGTAATTTCACCTCCTGGTGTTGCCGTACAATCAATGGTTTTTACCACTGTGGCCAGAGGTACGATTTCATCAAAAAGAAGGATAGTATTGGTTGTCGCAGTACAACTCCACTGATCATTGATGACAACCTGATATTGTCCCTCTCCCAGACCACTGAAGGTTGTTGTGTTTTGCGAAGCACCCAAGTTTACAAAAGAAGTTCCATCAAAACGTTGCAATTGATAGGTATAGTTACTTCCTTGACCACCTGTTGTTCCGGTTACCTCAAGAACACCGTCCAAGCCATCACAGTTTGGTGTGGTAATCTGTAGGGTAGCCGTTATTGGGGTTGGATCGCTTAAGACTACATCCGTAAGCTCAAAAGGACATCCTCCCTGATCAATTACCCAGATATCATAGGTTCCTGGGGCAAGATTTTCTTCGCGCACATTTGCCGTATAATTGGCTGGATTATTGGGATCAGGATTTGGTGTTGTGCTGATATAGTATAGATATCCGCCTCTACCCCCTGTGGTATTTATAATTTCAATGGCACCATCATTACCCAAACAGGTAATAGGGTCAACTATTGTAGTTGCCGTAATAGCTGCTGGCGGTGCTGCAATATTAAAGAAATCCATGTTGGTACAAGAAGGGTCGGAATCTTGTACGATATCCACGCGATACGTTCCAGGGGCAATGGCAAAGGGAACGGTTGGTCCTACATTTGCAGAGGTTCCCATAGCACCTACCACCATTGCGTCATCAGCTAAAGTAGCGGTTCCTTGTGTATCATAGATCTGCCAAGAGAAACCTCCGGTATATGGATTTACAGGATCGTTTATGGTAAAGCTCACTGTACCGTCATCGCCAAAACAAATAGCATCAGTAGTTACGGTAGTAATTTCAAAGTTATTGGGGTCTGCAATCGTAAATGTCGTTTGTACAGAACAACCGGTGTCTGTGTTTTCAACGGTAACCAAGTAATTGCCCACGCCAATACCGGTAAAGGTGTTTGATGTTTGATTCAATACGCTATAGGCATTGTCCGTTCCAACAACAGAATATTCGATATTAGCTACAGGAGCTCCTGGGTTTTGAGTAATGCCAATTTGAACTTCAGCATCGTTCCCAGGGGCACAAGTTACTTCTTGTGTAACCGTAACTGTTGGATTGCTTATTTCTATATATGGAAGAATCGTTGCCGTGGTAGTACCGATACATCCATTGTTGTCATACACATTGATGATATAAGTTCCACCGGCTGTATTGGTTTCGGTATATATATTGTTCGTACCATCTTGTTCAACCACATCGTCAGTAGTTGTAGCCGTTCCTTGGTCATTGATAAACTCATAACGCACATAAGTTCCAGATCCACCGGTAATCGATGCCATATCAATCGTAATCGTAGCATTGTCCACACTATTTGCCGTTGTACAGCCAAATTCAAGGACGCTAGCATTAACATTGGCGATCGCATCTGGTTGGGTAATGATTTGATCAATGGTTGAAGTACAACTATTGTTCCCAGTAGCCGTAATGGTATAGGTAGTTCCTGTAGTAGCGCCTGCAAGACCTGTAAAGGTGGCCGTTACATCGGTGTTTGAGGTAGGGGCAATAGCAGTTCCTAAAGGGGTACCATCTACAGCGGTAATCTCAAAAGATACTGGAGTAATGCCGTTATCCGTTGCGGACACAATAATGGTGCCGTCATCAGCAGCATTACAGGTCACATTCGTGGCATTGGCAATACTAATGTTTGGCACAACCGCAGCAGGTACGTCTACGGTCTGTGTTAGGAAACAGTTGGGAACAGAAGTGCTCACATCATATACAGTAATGGTATAGGTTCCGGCAACGCTTGCATCGGTCCATACAAATGGAGTAGCAGGCAAGGCGGTTCGTGCTTCGTCTGCAGCACCAGGACCGTCTATTTCATACTCATAGTTTCCAGAACCAGAAGTTACTTCTATAGTAATTTCAGCATTGTTCGCTGGAGCAGTTTCACAATCCAAGAGGGTCGTTAAAGTAGCATTGTATTGCAAAGGGGGCTGGATATCAAAAGTTTCCGATTCCCCACATCCGTTCAAATCTCGGATGGCAATGGTCTGTCCCGATCCGGAATTCAATCCGGTAACGGTGTATTGGAAGGTGGCGTTGAACGTCACTTCTTGGAATGCACCCCCATTAACGCTTAAGAAATAGGGTGTTAATCCAGACTGATCTAATGTCACTAAAACTTCAAAGTTTCCTTCAGTAACACATTCATCAACAATAGTCAAGGAAATCTCTGGGCTTGGATCTAAAAGAACAGTTACAGGATCATTTTGGATACAGTCATTGGCATCCTTAATGTACACAATATAGTCTCCAGCTTCAACATTGGCTGTTGTGCTGCTTGTCCACCCTGCAGAAGCTGCGGTTGGTGCCGGATCCGTGCTCAATAAATATTGGTATTCATAAGGCGCGGTACCAAATTGTCCTACAGCCGTAATAACACCTGCGTTTGTATTACAATTATCATTAGTAGGTGATGTAGCCGTAACATCCAATAAGTTGGAAGATTCCGTAATGGTGATATCTGCAGTACTTACAGAACATCCATTAAAAGGACCTCCTACTTCGCTTAACAGGATGTAATACACACCTTGGGGCAATGGCCCTAGATCTGTGATGGTAATAGCACCAGTAGGTCCAGGAGTATTTACCGTAGAAGATCCCGTGATTCCTGTTGTTACATTAGATTGTGCATTAAATATTTCATAGTTCACTGCAGTTGCTGCAGCATCGTAATTGTCAAAAGTAAAAGTAACATCTCCATCAGCTGCTCCTGTACAGGTAATGTTAGACACCACATCCAAAGATGCGCTCAAATTGGAGGGAGAGTTGATCGGTGTTGCTGCCGTTTCGAGATAATAACAATCCGTGGTAAGATCATGGACCACAAAAGTATAGGTAATACCAGGAGTCAACCCTGTAAATGTTGCAGTATCTCCTCCGGGGGTATCCGCAGGAATGTAGGCTGTAGAATAAGGTACAGCAAAAGTTTCTAAAATGGCAAACTCATAATTTCCACTTCCTACCGCAGAAGATACTGTAATGATGGCAGTTCCACCTACAGTACAGTCCACTGTAGCGGTAGAAACATCAATATCCAGATCATCTGGTGGAGAGGCAATAATATTGGTGGTTCGCAAGGAACAACCGTTGGCGTCTACCACATCTACTTCATAGATACCAAAGTCCAAGATGGCAAAAGTATGGTCTTCTCCTCCTGCTGTTGTGGTATAACTATCATTGAAACCGTTGTTTCCGGTTAAGTAATAGGTGTATTCTGCAGTACCTCCTGTTAGATTCTCTACGGTAATGGAACCTGGGTTGGTTCCCGCAAGCGGATCACAGGTAATGGGAACAAGATTGATGTCATAAACAATGGCATCAGGTTGACTGATACTTACAGCGAATGGTACGGAAACACAACCTTTATCGTCCGTAATGGTAACTTCATAATCGCCGGCAGGTAAACCAGTAGTTTGTGTTCCGAAGTTTGTTGTAGAAAGCGTTTCTACCACGTTAATCGTATAGGGAGGTCTTCCAATGGTATTGTCAATAAGCACATCCAGTGCACCCGTACTTTCCCCATTACATAAAATATTGGTGGGGGTTACTGAGGTGATTACTGGAATATCTGCTGGGTTCACCGTAATTGGACCAGTGACCACCTGACAAGCGGTTGGCGTTGTGGTATCCGTAACTCGGAAGATATAGGTACCAGCGGTATTGGTCGTAAATACGTTGGCCGTGAAATCGGTAGTAAAGTAATTGGTGCCCCCATCATTGGACCACTCATAGGTATACGTACCAGAACCTCCTGTAGCGGTAATGGTCGCCGAAGCATCAACTAAACACGTTAAATCATTATCCAATACTACATTAGCAATCAATTGTGGGTTGATGACCACTGTTTGTACAGCTGCTGTACACCCAAAGGCATCTCTAACAGCAATGTCATAGGAACCTGCTCCAAGTCCCGTAAACGTAAAGGATGTAGCCGTAGCTGGTGTTGGCGTCGTCCAAGGCCCTCCATCCAATTGGAATTGGAAGCCTCCATTACCAGGAATAGAAGTAACATCTACTTGTATCGTAGCATCGTTGTTCCCAGAGTAACACTGTGTTCCAGTTGCAGTGAATGTTGGATTTACAGGGCTGGTCACTGTAATAGCTGTATCTATAGGGTCAGGACATCCGTTGGTGTCACGTGCGCGAATGATATAGTCTCCGGCACCGACCACAAAGGTATCGTTGGCCTGATAAGCGGTTATAATGTTCCCAAGATCATCTTCCAATTGGTATTCATAGTTTGGAATACCCCCAGTAGCCGAAGCAGTGATTGTTGCTCCAGTATTGTTACAAGAGAAAGGATCGGTAATGGATGCCGTAGTGACTACCGGCGTAGGTTCTGAAAGCAACTGTGTCAGGGTTATGGAACAGTTGGTTGCATCCCTAAGGTCCCTAACAACAATGATATAATTCTGTGCTGTAAGTCCAGTTAAGGTTACCGGAGATACGGTTGAAGTGGTGAAACCTCCACCATTCACGCTATATTCAAATCCGGTGGCAAGGTCAAAGTTAGTAGCGTCGAAGCTAATGCTACCATCGGACAAACCATTACAGTTAATATCATCGAAGGCAGTTATTGTAGCATCAAAAGCATTTCCGTTTTCAATAACTACCGTAGTATCTACCGTACATCCTCGCCCGTAATCTACAGTAATGGTATGTGTTCCAATGCTAAGATTGTTTAATACATTGGCCCCGGCACCGGTTTGTCCAGGAAGTACGCCATCTACAATATAGGTAAATGTGGCATCAAAAGGAGTAACCGTTACGTTGCCTGTACCATCACAGTTATAAGCTATGGTCGTTGCAAGTGTTGGAGCAACAGGTAAGGGGTCAATGGTTATAGGCGCCAGTGCAATACTACAAGTAATGGTATTGGCATCGCGTACTTCAATGACATGCGAACCATCGGTAAGATCGGTGAAAACGAATCCTCCTGTTGTAGAAGCGGACCATGCTCCTCCATTAATACGGTATTGATAGTCTCCTGAGCCTCCCGCTGTAGGCGTAATGCTTCCTACGGTGATTTCGCCCAATTGCGCACAAGTATATTGTTGTGTGATTACCGCTTCTGCAGTAATGGCATCGGGCTCATTAATCGTTATGGGGAGCGTAGCATCACAACCATTGGCATCTCTCACACGAACAACATAATTGTTGGCCGCTGCAAGATTGGAAAAAGTATTGGAAGTTTGATACGCCGTTAAGATTGCAGCCGTATTATCTTCCAATTGATATTCGTAAGGTGCGTTTCCGCCAGTGATGGCAAGAGAAATAGCTCCTGTATTTTCACCGTTACAGAGTACATCGGTAATGGTAGGTGTAATTACAATTGGAGCATCTTGTTGAATATTAAGATCAAAGGAAGCTTCACAAAAGGTAACAACCCCTCCATTATCACGTACATAAACATCGTAATCTCCTGCGCCAGTAACGGTCTGTGTACCAGCGGCGCTGAAATCTCCGGCAGTAGGTGTAACACCATCGGCAACGATGGCAAAAACATGATTTCCATCTCCTCCAACAGCTGTTATTGTTACATCAGTATCTGTGCCACATGCTGTTATGTTTGCTGCCGAGGCAGTAAGTTCTAACTGTGGGTTTATCGTTAAGGTTTGTACCCCTGCAGTACATCCAAAAGCATCTCTAACGTCAATGGTATGATTTCCTGCGCCAAGTCCTGTAAAGGTAAAGGATGTAGCGGTTGCCGGAGTAGGTGTTGTCCAAGGCCCTCCATCCAATTGGAATTGGAAGCCTCCGTTACCTGGAATAGAAGTAACGTCTACCTGAATCGTGGCATCGTTGTTTCCAGAATAACATTGTGTTGCTGTGGCAGTAAAGGTCGGGTTTACCGGACTGGACACGGTAATGGCCGTATCTATAGGATCAGGACATCCGTTGGTGTCACGTGCACGAATGATATAATTTCCGGCAGTGACCACAAAAGTATCATTGGTTTGGTAGGCCGTGATAATGTTTCCTAAATCGTCCTCCAATTGATATTCATAGGTAGGGATACCTCCTGTAGCGCTGGCCGTAATCGTTGCTCCTGCATTATTACAGGAGAAGGGATCGGTAATGGAGGCCGTAGTGACTACTGCGGTAGGCTCTGAAATGAGTTGTGTTACACTAGTTGCACAACTATTATCGGCCACTCTACGGATTAATACTGTTTGTGTTCCTGCAGGGAAAACGGCAGCCGTTGTTACAGGTGATGTTGTGGAGACGATATAATTTGTCCCACCATCTACGGAGTATTCAAAGCCTGTAGCGGCATCAAAATTTTCTACTTCAAAAGTGATCGTACCATCTGATAATCCATTACAACTTACATCTGTAAAACCAGTTACACTGGCTTGGAATTCCCTTCCTGCTTCTATGACAACAGGAAGATCAACAGAAGAAGAACATATTTGAGGTGTCTGGAAAGCTCTAATGTCGTCTATAGCAATATCGTTTCCATTCGTAACCGCAGAATTGGTTCTGATAACAATATCTAAATTCGTTTCAGCTCCAGGATTAAGATCAACGGTAAAGTTTTGCCAATCATCCGGCCCTGTGTTTTTTGGAATATTACCTGTGGCAACACTGGCAATAACAGTTCCTCCTGAATTTACAAGCTGTACTTCAATAGTAGGGTCTCCTCCACTGGTGCCGCTTCGCAACAGGTTAAAGGCCTCTAAAGAAATGGTAATATCCCGGTTTGGAATAACTTCAATATTTCTTTTAGCGTAGATAATACCGTTTACTCCGGCAACTCCGCCTACATTGATGGCCAAGAAGCGTCCTCCGGCATTACCGGTATGGTCGTTGGGACTTAACCAAGACCCAAAAGGAGTTGTAATTACTTGGGTAACAGAATACTCTCCATCGTCGATACGTGAAGGTATACCTGGATCACAAGCATGTACAGATCCATCCTGGGGTTCATAACAATACGCAGGATCAATTTCTGTAATGCTCGTATTTGGACCAACACCAAAATCTTCCAATAACAAGTCACTTGGCACCGGAGGGGTGTTGGCAGTATAATTTATCGTAACGGTTTGTGGCCCAACGGGAACATTGGTAAAGACGTTGGAATCATTGGGGGTATTTAATACCCCGTTAAGTTCGTAGGTATAATCAAAATCCGTAGTATTTGATGAATTAATTGTGATTACACCTTCACCATCACATTCATAGGTAATAACAGGTGTAAAAGTAGGTGGTACTACAGGATCTGGAACAATTACGGTCATTGGGAAAGTACAGCCATTGGCATCTCTCACAAAAAGACTATGGGTTCCGGAAAGCAAGAAGTCAATATTGTTGGTACCATAGGAAGCTCCACCATCAAAACTATATTCGTAAGGCGCGGTACCTCCAAGAACATTGGTAATACGTACCTCTGCCCCATCGGTAGGATTACATTCCACTACTTCGGTAACACCTGCAGAAGCAGAAAGGGTAAAAGGTTCGGTAATGGTATAAATCTCAGATACTTCACAGTTATTTGCATCCCGTACACGAATGGTATAACTACCTGCAGCCCGATTCACAAAAGTGTCGGAAGTCTGATAGGTTGCTCCATTATCTATACTATATTCAAAGGGCGCTTCTCCCCCACTCACGCCAACAGTAATATTAGCCTGTGCCTGCCCACTACACAAAATAGGGGTGTTGGTGATATTTAACGCCAAAGGAGCGTCTTGGGCTATGGTTATGGTAATTAAGGCTTCGCAGAAATCTGTATTTCCATTATTGTCACGGATATAAACATCAAAATCTCCGGTAGCGTTGGCGGTAATCGTATTTGCCGCTCCAAAGTCGCCGGCATTGGGCGTTGTTCCATTGGGAACAAGGGTATATACATAGTTTCCATCGCCTCCCGCACCAGTAATGCTGACATCGGTTGAAGTGCCGCAACTAGAAATGTTGTCAGCAGTTGCCGTTAAGGTCAGTTCTGGATTTATGGTAATGGTTTCAGCGTCTGTACAATTATTACCATCCCTAACAGTAATGGTATGGGTGCCTGGAGCCAGTCCACTAAATACATTGGTCGTCCCGAAAGACCCTCCATTAAGACTGTACTCAAAGTTTCCGTCACCACCAGAAATAACATTTGCCGTTAGACTAAGTCCCGCGGCGGCGGTATAACAAGCAGCGTTGGGAACAATTTCCAAAACTGGGGCTACAGCTGCATTTAAATCAAAAGTTGTTGTTACAGTACATCCGTTTGCGTCGGTTACGGAAGCATTGTAAGTTCCTGTTTGTGAAAGGGCCGTAAAAGTCCCTGTAGTATTTGTGGCCGTGGTAGTGCCATCAGGAAAGGTAATGGTAAAGTTATTGCCTCCCCATCCTCCAGTAGCAGTTAATTGTACACTACCATCTGTTGTACAGCTAGGTTGCGTAGGGGCTGCTCCTAAAGTCAATGCTGTTGCGGGTGCTTCAATAGTTACGGTGGTGCTTGCTGTACAATTGGTAGTATTATCCGTTACCGTAATCGTATAGGTGCCATCATCCAGGCTATTGAGAGGAATGGTAGTATTGGTTTCGGCGGTCCCATTAAAGGTAGCCGGCCCTGTTATTTCATAATCGTAATCCCCACCGAATCCAGATACTGTGAAAAGAGCTTCTCCATCGGTGTCATCAATACAGCTGATATTTCGTACCAATTGCCCCACTACGTTAATAGGTGTTATGGGGTCTATAGTAAAGCTTTCATCCAAGGTACAGCCTTTATCGTCAGTTATCCTAAAGGTATATGTGCCTGGAGCGAGGCCTGTAAAGGTGTTACTAGTCCCATTATCGGTAAAATCTGCCGCAGGTGCGATAAGTTGATAGGTAAAAGGAGCGTTCCCGTCGGTTACCGTTAGTGTGACATCTGCGGTGACATCTGGGCAGACCGGTGTGGTAGCCGAAAAACTAATGTCCGTAGGCGGACCAAGAGGGTCCACGGTTACAGCATTGGTGACAAAGGTACACCCATTGGCATCCCTTATGGTGATGGTATAGGTACCATCGGCAAGACCGGTAAAAATTTCTGCTCCGGCACCACTGACAAAATTGATGCCATCAATACTATATTCATAAGGAGCAGTACCTCCCGCTTCACTTTGTAGTTCTATACTAGCGTCCTGTAAACAGGTATAATCTTGAATAAGGACGGCATCTCCTGTTAAGGGGTCACTTGGCCCAGAAATTGTGAAAGTTTCTGTAAAGACACAGGAAGAAGTTCCGTTTAGCTGTGTAATTTCCAAGCTATAATCACCTTGAGGCAAGTTTGTAAAGTTCCCAGAAGTGTTTGTTGCAGTAGTGGTATCTGGATACGTAAGAACATAGGAAAGGGTATACCCAAAACTATTGGTTACATTAATGTCATATGAACCGTCGTTGGCCCCAACGCAAGTTTCGTCCGTCACTATTGGAGTGTATGCTGCGTTTGGCGCAATACCAATAGTAGCCACATTGGTAACATAGAAACAGTTGTTGCCATCAACGACAATAAACTCATAATCCCCTGCTTGGGTATTATCAAATAGAAAGTCGTTACTAACTTGGAATTGGTCTGCTGGAATGTCCGTTAAATCGGTATAAAGATCCGTGCCATTAAAGCTCCAAATAGCATAAACATAATCTGGATTTGGAAAGCCTCCAGTCCCGGTTACCGTAATGATTCCGTCATTACAATCAATAGGTTTTGTGGTAACTGCGGTAGCTTCTAAATCGTTATTGTCTTCTATGGTTACCTGTTCTGTATAAGAACAACCATCATCTGTGGTCAACAGGATATCATAGATTCCAGGGTTCAAATTTTCAAAGGTGTAATTATTGTCGCCCGAAGGTCCAAAAGTGTCCACAACGGTACCTCCCTGGGATATTTGATAACTGTATTGTGGTTCTACGTTCAAGGCAGAAATAGAAATTTCACCAAGTCCGGTACAATCGGTATTTCGGGGTGTAACCTCAACTTGAAAATCACGCGTACGAATACCAATATCTTCCAGGCGGAACACACATCCACCTACAACACCTTGTTGTCTTAATTCTACGGTGTAGGCCCCGTTGCTGTTAATGGTGAAGCTAGGACCATTATTGGCGCTATAAGGCACTAAGATATTCCCGTTGGTAGCATCCAATAGTTGAAAATCGTAATTCGCTGGGACATTCGTTACAGTAATGTTCCCTGGAGTGGTACAAATAAGATCGGTACTATTGTACTGGGGATCTAAAGGATTCTGGAAGACATTGAAAAAGAAACGACTAAAGCATCCATTAGCATAGTTGATCACTACGCGGTATTGACCTGCAGCCGAAGCTTCATAACTATTTCCAGTACTCACCTGATTCCAAGTACAAGAGGTACCCGTATTTGGACAATTTGTAGTGGCGGCAGCACAACTGGCTTCATCCAATTGTTCCCAAACAATACTTGTTGCATCTGGAATATTGATTTCTATTAGTTCCGTATCATTAAGACCGCAAAGGAAAACTTCCGGTAAGTCGGAACCATCATTGGGACAGGTAAGCACTTGTCCCTCAACCGTATTGGTGGTATCGTTGATCAATGCGGCAATAGGGTTGGATTGCGTTGCTCCAAAAAGCTCTACGGTAATGATTTCTTCATAACCGATACATGGATCGGCCACCAATTTATCTACTATATAAATTCCGGTCTGATCTACCAATTGGGTACTGGGGTCTCCATCAGGATCTCCGTCATTGATCACGGGATCTGTGGGATCCACAACTCCGTTTTGGTTCACATCGCGATACCAGATATAGTCGTCAAAGCCATCTCCAGCATCCAATAATACATCATCACCACACAGTAGGACCGTTCTGCTGAAATCACAGTTGGCCAAATCGTCCAATAGGAAGTTCGTGGCACCTGCAGTAACAAAACCACAGTCGTCAAAATCCGTTACAGAAGGGTCATCGGTAATTTCATTATCGTTAATTACCCCGGTATATGTTCCAAAGGCCAGGTTTTGAATGGTATTGGAACAGGCATCTATAAAATCAAAACAGTTTTCGGCCACACGTACCCGCATTCGAATCGTAGAAATGGGGTCGTTCTCTTCCACTAAAGACGGAGGAATGGTGAAAGTCACTTCATTCGTAGCTGCGTCAAAAGTATAGGTAACCCCTGGGGGGAGCACTAAATTGGCCGGTATAAAAGTGGTGTTTATGGGCAATACATCGCGTATGGTATAGGTGGCGGCATCATCATTTCCTATGTTTTGAAAAGACAGGACATAATCCAGCATTTGACCCAAGTTTACCCCTTGATCCGTAATGTCGTTACCTGCGATATCTTCCACCCTTTTTTCCAGTACAATATTGGGTTCAATAATTTCGACCCCAAAAGCCACGAGAAAAGCGCCAAAGAAATCCCCTTGGGTGTTTAGACGCAAGGTCGCGCCCGTTTCTCCATTCCCAATAATGCTATTGGCGGGGTTGTTGATGTCAAAGATATCGGAGTCATAACCCAAAGTATTTTGACTGGCAATGTCCCTGGTTGTGACATGGGCTCCGTCAATGGTAATATTTGAGTTAAAAAAGTTATTTCTTGGATTTAAAGGATTTTCAAGTCGTGTAAAACTGGAATTGCTATTGGATCGGATTCTAAAATTATCTCCGGTCAAATCATTTTCCCCTTCCAACACACTAACCCCTAAACGAGCATTTACGGGTCCTACAGGAATAGTATTAAAGCCATTTACGTTAATATCGGCGGTGGCGGAAGCGGTGGTTTGCGTAGTTACCCCTTCATAACCATCAAAAGTAGAGATATATCTACCAGGCATATTGGGGTTTTCGTAAATAACAACAAGTGTCCAACCCGCTGCCCCATAGGTGGTAAAACCTCTAGTACCGCGCACATTGGCAACGGTATATTCTCCTCTTGGATCGGCCAGTGCCTGTAATTCACTGGTTACGTTTTTATAACATACATAGGGGCTGTCGGTAATCCCATCGGCAAAACCATTTACCAAGATATCGTCTTCCTGCCCTACGGGATCGGCGGCAGTATCTGCTTGAATATCAATATATGTCCCTCCCGGAACTTTGAATTTTATCTGTGTAAAATCGTTTCTGGTAAAATCATTAAAAGGTTCGGCGGGATAAACAAAGTTACTTCGCCGTTCTACATCGTAGTTCCCTGCCCAGTATAGCCCCGCATAATAGATTCTGGTACAGTCGGGGTCGTCAAAATTCAAGGTTGAGCTTGAAGAACTAAAGGTGGTTGGGTCACCGTCAATGTCGATATATTCCCTATGCCAGTTATTGTTTCCAAAATTACCATTGTATGGTTCATTGGCGTTGTTGGCATTTACTACCCAATCTACACGGTTCATGATCCCATTGGACAGAAACGTATAGTCTCCGCGGATATTGATATACCGGAGCGAGGGGTCCGTTTCATTGACCAATCTTGGATTGAAAGGAACCTGTGCTTGCAGGCTAGAAAAGGATAATAGCCCGAAAAACAATAGTAAAAGCCAGGAAATTCTGTTTTTAATAAATAAGATTTTCATTAGGTGATTTGGTTTGGCGAGACACGCATGATCCACATTTTCTTGTCGTACGTGCTATTTAGTTTGGAGTAATAGGATATTAAAGCATTGTTCCAAGAAGCGTGCTTTTTTAAGTACACATAACGGAAGTTATTTTCTGGATTGATGAAATAACTGGCGTTTAAACCTTGGGAATTCAATAATTTTACAAATCGATTGGCGTTGCGTTGACTGGAAAATACATTGGCTATAATGTAAAAACCGGAGCCCACACCATTGATATTGTATGTTTTTGATTTGGTTTGATTGGAAGCCACTTTGTCTTTGACAACAACATTCTTCTGGAGAACATCGGTATCATATTTGGCAGCTTTTTCTTTGATCTTTTTTGTGTTGGCCACATATGCCTTATCTGTATACTGATCGGTATTGTCTACATTCATGATCCACATTTGATCGGTATACGCCCCATTAATTTTGGATTTATGCGCCGCTAAGGCATCTTGCCATGTGTCATAACGCTCTAAATAGACATATTTTAGGCCATTGTTGGTATTGTCAATATAATCGGCTTCAAGACCTTGGTCCTTAAGCTTATTTACAAACTTGTTGAGGTAATGGTTTCCTTTATATACATTGGCTACGATATAGTATCCATCAGCAACTCCTGCTAAATTTTTGAACTTTTTATTTTTTACTTTTTGCCTTTTTGCTGCACGCGTAAAGGCGGTATTTTCTTCGTCTGTAGGCGTATTTCCAAACACTTTCTTTTTAGTGGAAGTACTGGCTATAGCATCGGTTTTTTGCTCTTTTAACGCAAAAGCTTTGTTTTCTTTTTCAGGTTTTGGAGCAATTTTAGAAGCAGGTTTCTTATCTATTTTATTAGCGGCAATAGCGGTATTGTCTTCCTCTTTTAAAACGGACTTCTGATTTTCTATACCGCTTGGTTTTTCTGTAGTGTGCTCCTTAGCGGCAATCATATTCTTGTCATAGTCATTTTCTTCAGCTGTAGTTGCAACCGCAGTTTCTGCCGTAGTATCTGTAGGCGCGATCAACTCAGCAGGAAGATTGCCTTTCTCGTTATTGACATAGTACAATTGCTTTGCCTTTTTCTCTAAATCAGGTCTGTTTCCTTTGGTTTCACTGCGAACCATTCGCATCACCATTTCAAACCTGCGTTCTAAGTCCTTTTGACGGCTGCTTTCCAAAGAGTCTTGACGGAACATTAATTCGGCCAGAATAGCATCGTTTTCCGCAAGGGCCTCCTTTAAACGCTGAATTTCTTCATCACTTGAGGAAAGGACGTCGCTTTTCACTTCTTCTTTAGGGGTATTTTCTACTAGAGAATCCTCAAAATCATCCTCTAACATTACACGATCTTCCGTTAAATTAGGAGTAAAGGAATATGCGAAATTGATTTCATGGGTCAGTCCGAAATTATCGAAGTTATTGGAAAGACCTTTCTCTATGGAATAACCAACGGAAAGCCTTCGGTTAATATTAAAACCTAAACCTCCGGAAGCACCATAAAAACTATCATAACCTCCTTGTACCCATCCAATTTTGGGAAGATCTAAAATAAGACTTCCTCCCAGAACAAGATCTTGTTGACCCACTTTTCGGACACGAGCCAAAGGCATGACTCGAGCCTGTTCAAGAATACCTGTTGTATTCTTTAACTTGTGGGTATATTGTAAATGTGTGGAGAATGTTTTTTCATTGAATTCGGTAATGGACTCACTGCTCTTTATGTTATAGTCGAATAAATTTTCAGCGAAGACCCCAAAATCAAAATTACCATAGGAGATATTGAATCCAGGCTGAAAAGAAAGTAGGGCACTATCCTGGAATCCACTGAGAAGGGGGTCGTCCGTTACTGGATTGGAACGTCCTTCATCAAAACCACTTTGGTAATAGGATAAATTGGCCCCAAAAGTAAAGTTGCTTTTATCGCTTAACTTAATCCCATACGCGTAGTTGGCCAAAACCCCAAAATTACTGATAATCCCTTCGGTTTGACGATATAGGCTAAGCCCCAAACCACTGCGGTCACCAATACGACCACTATAACTTAAAAAGTAAGTTTGATTGTTATCATCAAAAGATACTGATTGGTTTCTGTGGAACAGGTTTACATAAGATTTATCTTCCTGGACCGTTGAAAATGTTGGATTGAGCAAGAATCTATTAAACTTCAAAAGATTCTGTGCTGGGACATCATAGGCTATAAACGGATTCTCATCCTGTGCATTGACCTTCGTCAATGCAAGGAAAAAGAACAACAGGTATATAAATCTTTTTGTAAACATTTTTGGTTAGCGTATAACGGTTATGGTTCCTTGTTTTAGTATCTCATTGGCGTTTCTGATCTTGTAGAAGAACACAAGATTCTGCTGACGGAAATTGGTTGTTGATTCCGGCCAATTGTTTTGATAATCATTCACATTCAATATTTCCTCACCCCTATCATTAAAGATGGTAACATTGATTTCTGGATCATTGGAATAGGTATTCGGAATAACCCATTGGTCATTGATACCGTCTCCATTTACGGTAATAACATTAGGTACTCTAAAAGTATCTTGAAAGCTCACGGTAATAGGAATACTAACTTCACAGTTGTCTATACTGGCAATTAGCATATAAGATCCTTCTTCGGCCAAATTCACTGTGGCCGTATCACTCAATAAAGTATTGTTAAGGTCTAACCAACGGTAGGCAGTTCCTCCACTGGCAGTCACATTTCTTGTTGTTCCCTCGGGTATTACAATATCGGTACTTGGGGTATCCAAGGAAATTAAAGAAGGATCAAGGCCAGAGATTACTACTTCGTTGGAAGGAAGCGGGCAACCATTTCGTGAAACCACCAATTGATAGGTTCCGGGTTGGGTAACGCTAAGTTCGGTACTGGCATCGTTAAGATCAACCCCATCCCTTAACCAGGAAAAACTTGCTGTAGATAAGTCGGTTGTGGTACTTACCGTTATAGGATCTGTACTATTACAACTCAATAAACTTGTACTGCTTATCGTTAGCGTTTCACTGGTAAGTAGTTGAACGGGCAGTGTATTGGAACTTATATTAAAGGAAGTTAACACTCCAGTCAAGGTATAGTCTCCATTTTCGGTAATATCCGTTAAGCTGAGACTTCTAGTTGTTGCTCCGTTAATATTCGTTCCGTTTCTCTGCCAAGCATAGGTGAATTCATCCCTTAGGTCAGTAGTAACATCTGTTCTGGTCCCATCCGAACCAACGGCATTCACGGTGGTGACTTCCAAAATAACATTGGTATTTTCACAAGCGGCATAGGATGCGGCATAATCTATGAGAAGCTCAAAAGAATCTGGGGCGACTACCGTTGTGTTTTCTGAATTTATAGCGGTAGAAGCACATGTCCCACCACTTAAAGTAACTTCTGCGAAGTATACTCCTGGGGAACTAATGCTTAAAGTACGACTTGTAGCACCGCCAATAGGAGAACCATCTCTATACCACTGATAGGTGACTGGACTTACTGAGGTGGTAACACTTAAAGTTTCAGTCTGTGTCGGCAATAAGACAAGACTGTCTGGATTATCGCGGGTAACTGTAAAATCTCCGGCATTGGTTATCGTAATGGCTGCAGATCGCTCTATACAAGTTCCTGTGCCGCTTATTTCTACTTGATAATCCCCTTCAAAACCAGCTATGGATGCATTTACGGTATATGTGGAATCGTCTACGGTAGGTGTAGTAATGGCAATGCCATCTTTAAACCAAGTATAGGTTAATCCTTGTCCTGTAATATTGGCTTCCAGGTCCTGAGTAACGCCTGCGCACAGGGCAGTTTCCGCAGGGGGATTAATGGAAAGGCCTAAACTGGTGCCTGTAGTAATTTCTATGGTATTGGATAAACTGGCAGAACCAGAACAGGAACCATAGTCTATTTCTACCACGTACATCCCTGCATCCGAAGGGTTACCGTTAATGGTAAGAAACTCTCCTTTTTCTGCAAGAAGAGTTCCGCTCCTATACCAATTATACTGATAGGTATTTGAATTTGGAATATTGTGCGGGCCCAAGGTGATGGAGTTGCCATCACATACTTGAATAGTTCCTCCCGAAGGAATAGTTCCGTTGGCATCCTGACTTATAAGAATGGGAGAACTAAAGTCAATGTCGTACATTGGATACGGATCGGAAGGCGGGCTGGTCATGGCAGGACTTGTACTGCGAACGCGTAATCTGAAATTTTCTCCCCGAGTACCGGCAGGTACTGCAAATTGAAAATCGAAATCAAAGTTTACGTTTTTGGTATTGTCACGTACCAATTCAACAGCACTACCAAAATCGCCATTGGCATCTGATAGCTCTAAGATAAATTCGTTGTCGTTGTTTACTAATGGAGGGCTCCAAGTAAAGTTAATGTAATACTCGTTAAAACCATTAATTCCAGAACAAGCTGCCGTAAAAGGAGAAGTGCTGGAAGGACCGGGTTTGTTGAGGGTCTGTGCCATCATGGAGGCTATACCCATTATGAAGCATAAAAGGCATAAAATCGTAATCCTGCGTATGTGGTTAAGTCTCATAGGTAATGTAGTTTTGGGGTTGCTACAATCTTTTTAATTTTGGTCGGTCTTGGTTTTGTTAGTAATTTGTATTTCATCGATCATTAAAATCGAATGTATTTTTGAAAAATGGTTAAATAGCTATATAATCTAGGCTTAAGTAACAAATATGACATATAATTACATCGAGAAAAATTTATTGTTGTCGTTCGTATTAAAAATGTTGTGAAACGCATTTATTGTATGGTGTACCCTTTTTATGAAGGCCGATCCCGGCATTTTTCCTACATTTGCGCTTTAATTTTTATCTGATGAGCGAAGCGACGAAGTCTCTTAATTTTATAGAGCATATTGTGGAGGAGGACTTGAATAATGGTTTTCCAAAAGATCATTTGAGATTCAGATTTCCACCTGAACCTAACGGATTTCTCCATATTGGACATGCCAGTGCCATTTGTCTTAATTTTGGGCTTGGGCTGCGTTATGGCGCACCGGTAAACCTTAGGTTTGATGACACTAACCCAGCCAAAGAGGAAAAGGCCTTTGTAGACGCCATTAAGAAGGATGTGGAATGGTTGGGGTACCAATGGGATACGGAATGCTATGCATCGGATTATTTTCCTAGACTATACGAATGGGCACTACAATTGATCGATGAGGGAAAAGCTTATGTAGATAGCCAATCTTCTGAAGAAATGGCAAAGCAGAAAGGAACACCAACGGAGGCAGGAGTGGCCAGCCCTTTTAGAGATCGGTCCATAGAGGAGAACAGGAAGCTGTTTCAGCAAATGAAGGATGGGGAATTTGAGGAAGGGTCTCATGTTTTGCGGGCTAAAATTGATATGACCTCATCCAATATGTTGATGCGCGACCCCATTATTTATAGGGTGTTGCATAAAGCACATCATAGAACAAATACCGATTGGTGTATTTATCCGATGTATGATTGGACACATGGAGAAAGTGATTATATTGAACAAGTTTCCCATTCCCTATGTACTTTGGAGTTTGCCATGCATCGGGAATTATACGATTGGTTTTTGGACCAAGTAGTAGATAGCACAAAAGTGCGGCCCAAACAGCGTGAGTTCGCTAGGCGTAATTTAAGCCATACGGTAGTGAGTAAACGGAAGTTGTTACGTCTGGTTGAAGAAGGAGTGGTAAAAGGTTGGGACGATCCCCGGATGCCCACAATTTCAGGATTGAGGAGAAGAGGGTATACCCCGGAATCGATACGAAATTTTGCGGATACTATTGGAATTGCCAAGCGAGAGAACCTTATAGATGTTTCTTTGTTGGAGTTTCACCTGAGAGAGCATCTTAATAAGATTGCCCCTAGAGTAATGGCCGTTTTGAATCCGGTGAAGCTGGTGATTACCAATTACCCAGATAATAAGGAAGAATGGTTGATTGCAGAAAATAACCCGGGGGATGAATCCGCGGGTACCAGGGAAGTGCCATTTTCTAAGGAACTTTATATAGAGCAAGAGGATTTTAGAGAGGAAGCCAATCGGAAGTTTTTTAGATTGAAACTTGGTGGAGAGGTACGCCTAAAGAATGGGTATATCATTAAGGCTGAGAGCTGTACAAAAGATACCGATGGGAATATTGTTGAAATACAGTGTATCTACGATCCCAAAAGCAAAAGTGGTAGTGGAACAGCGGAAAGCTTAAGAAAGGTAAAAGGAACTTTACATTGGGTGTCTATAAAACATGCGATGGCCGCAGAAGTGCGATTATATGATAGGTTGTTTTCGGATCCAAGTCCGGATACGCATAAGGATAAAGATTTCATGGAATTTGTAAATCCGGATTCCCTAAAAAGTATTACTGGTTATATTGAACCTAGTTTAAGGGATGCAAACATTGGAGATCGTTTTCAATTTCAACGTTTGGGGTATTTTAATGTTGATCCAGATACCACTAGTGAGAAATTGGTCTTTAATAAAACAGTCGGTTTGAGAGACACCTGGGCAAAATTATCGGAAAAACCATAAAATAGAAATTACCTATTCCTTGCAATAAAACAATTGGTGTTTTCTATTAAAAACGGAGTATTTAAGCGACTTTAGCGTCTGTTTTATTTATTTTTGGTGTAATGGGTTAGCCCTTGCAATGATCTTGCCTTAGAGAGCATCCTGTTCATTTTTTTGAATATTTAGTAGTACTTGTATACTGATGGGTATTGAAAACGATGCAAAAGAAAAATGGACCATCCCTTTTTTTAAAGGATGTTCCATTTTTTGATTTTGAAATGAAAACGAAGTAGAATTCAAATGTTATTCCGTTTTCTTATTCTGTTCTTTCATGGCTTCGCCAATTTGATTGCTAGCCGTAAATGAGGCTACCATATTGTTCAACATGTCACTTCCGGCTTGTGGGGAGTTGGGCAATAGAATTAAATTGGTATTCGTTGCTTCACCAATAGATTGCAAGGTGTCATAATGCTGGGTAACAACAATTAGGGCAGAAGCTTCTTGAGAGTTGATGCCTACTTTATTCAGAACTTCCACAGATTCTTCCAATCCTCGGGCAATCTCCCTACGTTGATCGGCAATACCCTGACCCTGCAAACGCTTGCTTTCTGCCTCCGCCTTCGCTTTTTCTACGATAAGGATACGAGCGGCATCCCCTTCAAATTGCGCAGCAATTTTTTCACGCTCGGAAGCATTGATACGGTTCATAGCTTCTTTCACCTGAGCATCAGGGTCAATATCGGTAACCAAGGTCTTGATAATATCATATCCATAATTTACCATGGCATCCTGTAATTCGGATTTCACCGCGATGGCAATATCATCTTTTTTAACGAAGACATCATCGAGTTTCATTTTTGGAACTTCAGCACGAACAACATCAAATACATAAGAAGTAATTTGATCATGCGGATATTCTAGTTTATAGAAAGCTTCATATACCTTTTCTTTAATGACAACATACTGTACAGACACTTTCAATTTTACAAATACATCATCCAAAGTTTTGGTTTCTACAATCACATCCAATTGCTGTATTTTTAATCCCAGGCGTGCTGCAACGCGATCTACCAAGGGAATTTTCATTTGTAGACCAGAATGTCGAATACTTTGAAACTTACCAAATCTTTCAATAATTACAGCGGTTTGTTGCTTTACGATAAAGAAAGATGATAATAAAATCAGAAGTCCGAATCCGATAAGAGGTATTAAGAAGTATCCCATAATGTACGTTTTTAGTTAGTGAAATGAATTTACAAAACTCTTTACGATATCTGTAGCATTTTTTGAAAGATTGTTACAAAAGCGTATCTTTTTGTCCTAAATCATTACAGTTTGAAAAACCATATCAACTATCATGGAAAGCGTTTTTCGGTGGTGGAGAACTCAGGAAATGGCCAACTGGGAAGCACTACTTTTTTTGAGTATACCCAGAACGGAAATATCTTACATTGTGAATATACCGGAGAGCATATTATATATGGGCAATTGCTGGGTATCGTAGATCAGGAGGGAAAGATTAATATGCGATATCACCAAATAGATAAAGAAGGAAATATCAGGACAGGAATATGCCATTCTAAGCCAGAAATCATGGAAAATGGCAAGATTAGATTACATGAATCCTGGGAATGGACTTCCGGAGATTGTTCAAAAGGAAACTCTATTTTGGAAGAGTGCTAATAGCTGTGATAGGATGTTATTTTAAGCATCCAATAGGGCAATGGCCTTTTGTATTCTGGAAATACTTTCTTCCTTTCCAAGCAAGGCAATAATATCAAAAATATGTGGGCCTTTCATATCACCTACAATTACTAAACGTAAAGGCGGCATAACTTTACCGAAAGATAACTCTTGCTCGGCTATCCATTGCTTTACCCTAGTCTCCGCAGTTTCTGAGGAAAAATCATCAATGGCTTCCAACACAGATACCAATTGGTTCAATATTGCCGCGGTACCTTCTTTCCATTGCTTACGTACGGCTTTTTCGGCATACTGCTGTGGCGCGATGAAAAAGTAATCTCCCAAATTCCAGAAATCAGTAACAAAAGTTGCCCTTTCTTTAATGAGCCCAATAACCTTCTCAATATAAGGGAGATCTTTGGTTCGGATGGCTGTCGGAGCGGTTTCCTGCAATATAGATTGAAACGGGGATACCAAGTCCGAGTTTTTCTTTTGCTGCAGGTAATGCTGATTATACCATTTAGTCTTTTCGATATCAAATCGCGCACCTGCCCTGTTTACACGGCTTAAATCAAAACTTTCTATAAGCTCGTCCATGTTAAACAATTCTTGTTCGGTACCTGGGTTCCAACCCAAAAGGGCTAAAAAGTTGATCACGGCCTCGGAGAAATAGCCGGCTTCCTTATAGCCCTGGGACTCCTTCCAAGACAATGGAAATACCGGAAAACCTAGCTTCTCCCCATCACGCTTACTCAATTTTCCTTTTCCAACAGGTTTCATAATCAGGGGCAAATGGGCAAATTGGGGCGCTTGCCAGGAAAAGGCATCGTAAAGCAGTTGGTGCAACGCCAGAGAAGGCAGCCACTCTTCGCCGCGGATGACATGTGAAATTTGCATGAGGTGATCATCTACAATATTGGCCAAATGGTAGGTGGGCATACCATCACTTTTAAAGAGCACTTTATCATCCAGAATATTGGTGTCGATTTCTATAGTGCCTCGAATCAAATCTTTTAAAAGAAGTTTTTCGTCTTGAGGGGATTTAAATCGAATGACGTAGGATTCCTCTGCGGCTATTTTGTTCTGTACCTCATCCTTAGATAGTGAAAGGGAGTTGGTTAACTTCAAGCGGTTGTGCCAATTATAGATGAAGGTCTTTCCTTTTGCTTCATGATCCTTTCTGTGGCCATCTAAAACTTCAGGAGTGTCAAAAGCATAATAGGCATGCCCTTTGGCAATAAGTTGATCTGCATATTCTTTGTAAAGGTGTTTGCGTTCACTTTGACGATAAGGCCCAAAACCACCATCTTTAGTGGGCCCTTCATCAAAGGGCATAGCACACCACTCCAAGGCATCTATAATATACTGTTCGGCTCCTTCAACATACCTATTTTGGTCGGTATCTTCTATGCGCAAGATAAAATCACCACCATGTTTTTTGGCAAACAAATAGTTGAAAAGCGCTGTCCGAACACCGCCAATATGTAAGGGGCCTGTTGGACTTGGCGCAAAGCGAACACGTACTTTCTGGCTCATAGGAAAAAGTTTAGAGAACAAAGATAGGATTAAGCCCTAAAGCGGGCAACAGAAATTAGAGTTTTGAAAAGGGAATACCACTAGCTATTTTCTTCTTAGGAATGGAATAGCTGATTTTAGATATGCATTTCTTTCGGAATACGTGGATTCATGATTTTAAACCATAAAGGGGGTACAAAAGATAGCACCATGGAAGTGGGATACCCATAGGGCATCTGAGGGGAAATATCATGGTAGTCCAGTATTTGGTATTTTTTGGAGGATTTATAATGGTGATCACTGTGACGGGTGAGCTCATAAAGTACAATTCGGCCCATAACATGGTTGCTGTTCCAGGAATGGACTTCCCGTACGCGCTCATACCTCCCCGAGGCTAGTTTTTTGCGGAGAAGACCATAATGTTCAATATAATTAACAGTTTCAAGCAGCAAAAAGCCTACGATGCCAGCGGCTAGAGCAAAAACCAGTCCTGTTGTTCCAAAGAAGTAAAAGAGTAAACTACTATAGGCCAGCTGAAAAATAGTGTACCAGAGCATATCGTTCTTGTACGATAAAAAGGAAAGCTTGGCATTTTTTAGGAGACGATTCTGAAGTTTCCACGCTCCAATATATTGGCGAAAAACAGAAGTGAACCAAAAGGAATATACAGATTGGTTAAAGGCCGCAGTGGCCGGGTCTTCCTTGGTGGCCGCATTGGCATGGTGACCAAAATTGTGTTCTATGTAAAAATGCATATAATAGGAAGGTAGAAGCAATAGCTTGCCAAGATAGCGTTCATGGGTGGTTTGCCTATGCCCCAGTTCATGGGCAACATTAATGCCATTTACGCCCAAAACGATGCCTAATGATATACATAGGCCTACGGTTTCATATAGGTGTATTGAAGTGAAGGCGACCGTATATAGCGTAAAGCCGAGTAGCCCAAAGACTATAGGGATATTTGCATAGAGCAGCAGATCAAATAGCACACTTTTTTCTTTTTCATTACGTTCTTCTCCTTCAAAGTTATCAGTATTCTGAGGCAATAAAAGCTCCATAATAGGGATAAGAACAAAAGTATACATTGGAGTAAAAAAACTCCAATATCCTTTAAAGTAAAGGCTTAAGAGGGCAGAAATAGGGATACTAAAGGCTGCTAAATACTTTAAATCGTTAATTCTGCTCATTGGCGTATGCTTTTTAACAAATTTTTCGGTGCCCAATTCTATGGTATCCGGTATATTGGTATTAAATATAAAGGATTTTGAATAGTTATCATAACATACTGGATAAGCTGAATAGGTTCGCAAGGAAGTATTATGTGAAGATATTGATTAAAGGGGTACTCCTTTTTTTATCCCTGGGGCTGTTGTTTTTTTTGGCAGTGGTTGGCATTGAATATTTTTTATGGCTGAATTCCACAGGAAGGTTCTTATTGTTCTTAATTTTTGTGCTTGCCGCTTTGTTCTTATTGTACCGCTATATTACTATTCCACTTTTTTATCTTTTTAGAATTAAAAAGGGAATAAGCCATCGAGAAGCTTCCGTGCTCATAGGCAAGCATTTTCCTCAAGTAGGGGATAAATTATTAAATCTTATTGATTTAGCACAAGATGATAATCAATCGGAATTACTATTGGCCAGTATTGAGCAGCGGTCAAAACAAATGGACCCTATTCCTTTTATTGGGGCAGTAAACCTTCGTGAGGGTTATGTTTACGCAAAATACTTGCTCATTCCTGTGATCATTATTTTACTTCTTTTGATATCGGGGAACTTAGCATCATTTTTCGGATCCTATGAACGGGTAGTCAACTATGATTTGGCCTATGAGCCTCCGGCACCTTTTTCCTTTGAGTTATTGGCTGGAGATGCCAGGGTGTTGGAGACGGAATCTTACACCATTCAAGTTACGACTAAGGGAAGCATTCAACCTGAAGATATTTATATAGTAATAGACGGTAAAGAACGCTTATTGCAAAAGAATAAGGGAGTATTTGAATATGTTTTTCAGCCCCCACTTAAGGATGTACAATTTTATTTTAAAGCAAATGGAGTAGTGTCCAGAAATTTTGAATTAAAAGCTTTAAAGGCTCCGGCCATTCAAGGGTTTAATATGGTCTTGGAATACCCTTCTTATATCAATAAACCTAATGAATCATTAAAAGGTACTGGAAATGCAAGCTTTCCGGAAGGAACAAAAGTAACTTGGAAGATTGAAGGGGAAAATACAGAAACCGTGCGTTATATTGCCCCAGATACCAGCCTTGTTTTTGAGCGTAATGGAAAAGAGTTTAAACTTTCAAAGAAGGTATTTTCAAAACTCAATTATCAGCTGGCTACTTCCAATGATAATGTAGAAAATTATGAAACCCTTGATTATGAATTTACGGTGATTAAGGACGGCTATCCTACTATTAGAGTCGCTGAAGTATTGGATTCCCTGAATCCTAATGTAGCGTATTATAGTGGAGAGGCTTCGGATGACTATGAATTAGCCAGTATCAGCCTGGTGTGTTATCCAGATCGAGATGAGGAAAATATACAGCGGATACAGCTTACGCGGCCTAATAAGAATTTTGAGAAGTTTTATTATACATTTCCTTCTGGACTTGAATTAGAAGAGGGAGTGGCCTATAGTTTTTATTTTGAAGCACTCGATAATGATGGTATACGAGGAGGTAAGTTAAGCAAAAGCGAAGTATTTAGTTTGGCCTTATTAAATGATAATGAGTTGAAAGACAAGCAATTAGATGACCAAGAATCCATTATAAATAATATAGACAATTCCTTAGATAATTTTAAGAAACAAAAAGAGGAGTTAAAGGAAATCAACAAAAATCAGAAGGAAAAAAAGACCCTTAATTTTAATGATCAGAATAAAGTAAAGGATTTTTTGAAGAACCAACAGCAACAGGAACAGCTGATGGAAAAGTTCAGCAAACAACTAAAAGAGAATTTGGAAAAGAGTGATGCGGATGATCCCTTGAACAAATTGTTAAAGGAACGTTTGGAACGACAGGAGATTGAGGCGAGAAAGAACGAGAAGCTTTTGGAGGAATTGAATAAGGTTGCAGATAAAATCAATAAAGAGGAGTTGTCTAAGCGGTTAGAGGAGGTTGCTAAAAAACAACAGACCAGTGAACGTAACTTGGAACAACTTTTAGAGTTAACGAAGCGATACTATGTAACGGAAAAGACGGCCCAATTGGCAAAGGATTTGGAAAAGTTAGCTGAGGAGCAAAACGAACTATCTGAATCTGAAGAGAAGACAGGGGAAATAGAAAAGGAACAGAAGGAGTTAAATGAAAAGTTCCAGGAGCTAATTAAAGAGTTAGAGGAACTAAAGAAAGATAATGAGGCTTTGAAAAAGCCATTGAAGATAGGTGAGGACAAGGAAACCGAGAATGAGATCAAAAAGGACCAGGAGGAGGCCTTGGAGGAATTAAAGAAACAACAGCAGAGTGATGATGGACAGGGTGACAAGGGCGCGGCAAGTAAGAAACAGAAGTCTGCGGCACAGAAGATGCAGCAGATGAGTCAACAACTTCAACAATCTTCTTCAGGAGGGGGAGGTGGACCCAGTGTAACTGAAGATGCTGAAATGCTACGTCAAATATTGGACAATCTTATTACTTTTTCGTTTAAACAGGAAAAGCTATTGAATAAGTTAAGTACAAATGAAGTTGATGTGACTCAATTTTCGAATAATGTAAAAAAGCAACAGGAGTTAAGGGAGCTATTTGAACATGTTGATGACAGTTTGTTTTCTTTATCGTTAAGAAGGGCTGAATTGTCAGAGTTTGTAAATGAACAGATAACCGAAGTGTATTATAATGTGGATAAGGCCTTGGAGAATATGGCCGAAAATAGAATATATCAGGGTGTATCCTATCAAAAGTATGTATTGAATGCATCTAATAGTTTGGCTGATTTCTTGGCGAATATTTTAGACAATATGCAACAGAGTATGCAATCGGGACAGGGTTCTGGTGGAGGAGAAGGATTTCAATTGCCAGATATTATCCAAGGACAAGGGCAGATCGGAGAACAATTGGGGCAGATGGGTAAGTCCGGAAAAGGAAAGGAACAAGGAAGCGAAGGGGGTAAACAGCAGGGCAATGAAGGAAAAGGTCAGGATGGTCAGGATGGAGAAGGAAACAATGAGGGTGAAGGCGAACAACAAAAAGGTAAAGGAAAAGGAAAGAATGGCGAGGGAGAGCAGAATGGAGAAAATGGGGGAACTGGCAAAGATGGTAAGGGTGAAGGTTCGAATGGTGGGGAGGGAGAGCTCTCCGAGGAAGAACTTAAGGAGATTTACGAAATCTACAAAGAGCAACAGCGTATACGACAGGAATTGGAAAAACAGTTAGAGAATTTTATACAGAAGTCGGACAAGGAACTGGCAAAGAAATTGGTGCGGCAAATGGAAGACTTCGAAAATGATTTATTGGAGAATGGAGTAACCCAACAAAACTTGAATAAGGCAAATAATATACAATATCGGTTATTGAAACTCGAGAAGGCAGCCTTAAAACAGGGGGAAAAGGAAGAACGCGAAAGTGATACGAATAGAAAGAATTTTGATAACCCTATTACTACAAAGCCTTCATTATTGGAGAATTATAAAAATGAAATTGAAATTTTAAATAGACAAGCACTACCTTTGCAAAATATTTATAGAAATAAGGTAAAGCACTATTTTAATAAGAATGATTGAATTTCATTTTGAAGGCAAGTTTCAACTAGAACATAAAAACTATTACTCCGATTGGATAAGTAGAATTTTGAGTTCAGAGCTTTTCGAATTAGGGGAGTTGTGTTATATTTTTTGTGATGACGACTATCTACATCAAATAAATTCAAAATACCTTAAACATGATACCTACACGGATATTATCACTTTTGATTACACCAATGGAAATTGTGTTGGTGGCGATGTATTTATCTCTGTAGAAAGAGTAAGGGAAAATGCCATTGATTTTGATGTTGATTTCACCGAAGAATTAAAAAGAGTGATGGCACATGGAGTTTTGCACCTCATGGGATATAAGGATAAGTCCGAGGGTGAGCGCCGTGAGATGAGAAAAAAGGAAAACGAGAAAATAGAATTGTTCCACGTGGAACAATGAGAGGGATATGTTTGATAAAACTTATGATGTTATTGTCGTTGGCGCCGGTCATGCTGGAGCTGAAGCTGCTGCTGCTGCTGCTAATATGGGGTCGCAAACCTTGTTGATTACCATGAATCTGCAGACGATAGGGCAAATGTCCTGTAACCCTGCCATGGGTGGAATAGCTAAGGGACAAATTGTTCGGGAAATTGATGCCTTAGGCGGGTATAGTGGTATTATCACAGATAAGTCCGCCATACAGTTTAAGATGCTCAATAAATCTAAGGGACCTGCGATGTGGAGTCCTAGAGCTCAAAGTGATCGCATGCGTTTTGCTGAGGAGTGGAGATTGGCTTTGGAGAATACCCCGAACCTGGATTTTTACCAAGAAATGGTTTCTGGCTTAGTTGTGGAGAACGGAAAGGTTATCGGAGTTAAGACATCCTTAGGTTTAACCGTACGTGCTAGAGCTGTCGTGTTGACGAATGGAACTTTTTTGAATGGATTAATTCATATTGGAGAGAAGCAATTTGGAGGGGGAAGAGCTGGCGAAAAAGCAGCAACAGGAATTACGGAGCAGTTGGTAGCCCTGGGATTTGAAAGTGGCAGAATGAAAACCGGTACGCCACCACGTGTTGATGGAAGGTCTTTGGATTATACTAAAATGATTGTTCAGCCTGGGGACATGCAGCCTGAAAAATTTTCATATACCAACACTCCTTTTTTGGATAGGCAGCGGGATTGTCATATGTCACATACGAGTGCCTTAGTGCACGACTTGCTGCGAGAGGGCTTTGACAGATCTCCTATGTTCAATGGAAGCATTAAAAGTATAGGGCCCAGATATTGCCCTTCTATAGAGGATAAGATAAACAGGTTTGCAGATAAGAATAGCCATCAGCTTTTTGTAGAACCGGAAGGTTGGAATACCGTGGAAGTGTATGTAAATGGCTTCTCTACTTCTTTACCGGAAGATGTTCAGTTTAAGGCGTTGCGTTCAGTAGTTGGTTTTGAAAATGTAAAATTCTTTAGGCCTGGGTACGCTATTGAGTACGATTACTTTCCGCCCACGCAATTAAAACATACCTTGGAGACCAAGCTTGTAGATAATCTATACTTTGCAGGTCAAATAAATGGGACAACGGGTTACGAAGAAGCAGCATCTCAGGGAATTATGGCGGGTATTAATGCCCATTTAAAATTGAAAGGAGAGGATCCTTTTATTCTTAGTAGGGACGAGGCGTATATTGGCGTGCTTATAGATGATCTTATTACCAAAGGAACCGAAGAACCTTACCGAATGTTTACGTCCAGAGCCGAGTATAGAACCTTGCTTCGACAGGATAATGCGGATTTAAGATTAACGCCAAAGGCGCATGAAATTGGTTTAGCAAAGGAGGAGCGTCTTGAAATGATGGAAAAGAAGGAAAGAGAGTCCAATAATTTTATTCAATTTTTTAGGAGTACAAGTGTAAAGCCTGAGGAAATTAATCCGATTTTGGAGAGTGTAGATTCAGCTTTGGTGAAACAATCGGACAAGATGTTCAAGGTTTTTTCAAGACCACGGGTTACTATGGAACATATGCTGAAATTGAATGCCGTTTCGGACTACGTAGAGGAGCATGAGCTTAATAGAGAGGTAATGGAGCAGACGGAGATTCAGGTGAAATATGCGGGGTATATACAAAAGGAAAAACTAAATGCGGATAAACTGCAGCGTCTGGAAAATATTAAAATACCGGCAAACTTTGATTACAGCCAATTGAAATCCCTTTCATATGAAGCTAGGGAAAAGCTTAGTGAGATACAGCCTGTGAGCATATCCCAAGCATCACGCATTAGTGGAGTCTCCCCGAGTGACATAAGTGTTTTGTTGGTTTTTATGGGAAGATAGATGCCCATGCTCTTGGGTAACAAGCATTAAACATCCTTTATGTTCCACGTGGAACATAAAGGATGTTTTGTATATTGATGAAGATTGCAGAGAGGACCCGCATATTTCTTAAAGAAGAAAGGAACTTTGGCTTGCTTTTTGATGACTAATGGACATCAACCAAAATAATCCACTATGCACAAAATTACGCTGACAATACTTATCCTAGTATTTTTGCAATCTTGCATTCCGTTAAAAGTAGCCCCGAAAATAGAGAATTACAAAGTGGTCAAAGGGAAAAAGTTTAAACGCTGGTTGCCCAAAAGACAAATGTTCATTTTTGAGGACAATAAGGATAGCAATCAGTTCTATCACTATGTCAACAACAAATTTCAATTGGGAGACCTTAATGTTGAGGATAATGTGCCTTTCACCCTACAAGGGAAACAATATTTCTTTTCCTTCTATGAAGTTTCCAAGGATGATCAAGCCCTGAATCTTGCACCAATGATTATTGAGGCACTTATAAGTTCTGCCACGAAACAAAGTTACGATGCGATAAATGGGCCGGAAGTTGTCGGGAAGGGAAATTTTTATATCGCCATAGAAGTGTATAGTGATGATGAATTTGATTGCCTTGAGGAAAATTCGTTTTCAAGAACAGCAGTTTTGGAGTACCTTAGCGCCTTGAAAAACGAATATCTTTCTACTGAGAATTACAATGGACTTGTATTTAAAAACTAAGGATTATAGTGTTTCTGGAGAAACTTTTGAGTTGTACCATGATCCTGATGCTGATATGCTCGTTACTTCTCCACAACCGCAAGACTTGGGAAAATACTATGAAAGTGAAGCCTATATTTCACATACCGATGCAAGGGAAGGCTTTATAGATCAATTATATCAAGGTGTAAAAAAGTATAGTCTTTCCAAAAAAGCAAAACTTATAGAAAAGTACAAGCATGGTCATTTAACACTTTTAGATGTTGGTGCCGGCACAGGGGATTTTTTGGCGACCACCCAAAAAAGAGGATGGACGGTTTCGGGAGTAGAACCCAATACCGCTGCCCGTGAGAGAGCAAAGCAAAAAGGAATAAACTTGAGTACCACCTTGAAAGAGCTCTCCGGAAAACAATTCGACGTAATTACCCTGTGGCATGTTTTGGAACATCTTCCGGATCTAAAAGATCAAATTAAGGAATTCAAGAATCTATTGTCGGATGATGGCATTTTAGTGATAGCCGTTCCAAATTTTAAATCTTATGACGCAAGCCACTATAACAAGTTTTGGGCAGCCTATGATGTGCCAAGACACTTATGGCATTTTTCCCAAAATTCCATTGCCTCTCTTTTTGCAAAAGAAAGAATGCATGTTTTTCAGACAAAACCCATGTTGTTCGATTCGTTTTATGTATCCCTACTTTCAGAAAAGTATAAGACCGGAAAACAGAATTTGATCAAAGCATTTTGTATAGGCTTGCTTTCCAATTTCAAAGCTTGGCGCAGCCGGGAGTATTCTTCATTGATTTATTTGCTCAAAAAGGACTGAAACTTATTTTAAAGCCATTTAAGGGCTTTTAAGGAATGGCGACAGCAATTGATATTAAAGGATTTTTATTCGCTTAAAATACCCGTTTAAACAGCATCTTTTCTATAACTAAAAGATATTAATATCTTCTACTCCCATAAATTTTAACTATGGCGTACTGAAGCTAAGAATTTTGTGAAAAAACAAAAAAACGCTTTGCAGAAGAAGACACTTCTTTTTTAAAAAAGCTTTCCTATTTTTGCCCAACGATAAAAACCGAAGAAATGAAAAAACTTATTTTGGCATTGGTCCTTTTGGTGAGTGTAGCCTGTCAACAAGACAAAATTGCCTATGTAGATTATACGAAACTATTGAACGATTATCAAGAGAAGATAGATATCGAGGCAAAGTTTAAGACCAAATTGGAAGCGATGAACAAAAAGCGCGATAGTCTTGGGCAAATGATTCAATTGGAAGCCCAAACTATTCAAACAAAGAATGCTTCACAAAAAACCAAGCAGGAAGAGATGAACGTCTTACAGCAAAAAAGTCAATTCCTTGGGCAACAACTACAGCAGGAAGAACAGCTTTTACAGCAAGAGGGCAGAACGGAGACGGATACGCTGATCAGTAAAGTGAAGAAAGAAGTTGCAGATTACGGAAAAGCAAATGCCTATACGTATATCTTAGGTGGAGGTGAAGGAGGTACCGTATTATACGGAGATGACACTAAAGATATCACTGATGCCATACTTAAGATTTTGAACGATAAGTATAAGAAGAATTAAGATATAGTAGACCAACTAAAAAGCCCGAACTACATAGTTCGGGCTTTTTTTATTACATATGATTTAGGGATGTTTTCTAGGCCTGTAACAAAAACACTAAAAAGATTGCTGGAATAAAATAGATGGCAATGGTTTTTGCTCCCTCGTAATCTTTGGCGATTCGTTGTCCAAACAAAAGCATTAATAAAGATAAACAAGCCATAATTGCGCCATAAAATGCCAAAGGACTTTTTCCTGAATTGAGTATTTGAAACAGCCCGATGCCGCAGCAGATTGCGGCAATCATTTCGGATACCAATACGATTCCCAAAAGTAAGGGCACCATATTTTTAAGGGGAGTTTCGGAAAAATGACCTTTTAGCCAAGAGAGATTGCCTTTCCAATCTAAAATTTTATCGACACCACTTTGCAAAAAAGTAATGATTATAAATACCAATAAGAGAAGTACAGTTGCATGGGAAGAAAGATAGGTCATCATAAATCAATTGTTTTAAAATTGTAAAGTTCACACAAAAAATCAGGCTGCCTTTTTGTGCAATAAACGTGTTAGTTTTATAGAGAGATCTGTAAATATTATTTTGGCGTTGCCATTGCGTTCTATGTGGTACATGGCCTTCTCCAGTTCTTCAATAATGACCAAGACATTGCCTTCATGGATAAAGGGAGCGAATTTTTCCAATTGAAAGCCTTCCATATGAATGCGCATATAAGCAAGCTCCTTTACATTATAATTCAACAGCATGGCCTGGCGGATAATGGCAAGGCAATAGTGTAGAAACTTTTTTTGAGTTTCCCTGCCGTTTTTGGACAGCTCCTCTCCCCAAAGAATTAGATCGTGTATGGCCGTCTTATTTCCCTTGGCCTTAAACGCGCTCCGTACCCATTGCACAAACCATTTTTCAAAAACCAAATCTTCGGAATCCTTGTTCATAAGATCCAAGGCCTTATTGAAATTCCCATTTGCTTCATGCGCAATGCGCAAGGCTTCTTCGCGAATCAAACCCTTTTCGGTCAGTGCCTGGGCAATAGGTTCTTCCGCCAAGGGCGGGAAATGTAGAATTTGGCATCGGGAAAGAATCGTTTGAATAATTTGCTCTTCATCCTCAGCTAAAAGCAGAAAAACGGTCTTTGCCGGAGGTTCTTCCAACAATTTTAAAAGTTTGTTGGCCGCGGCGATATTCATTTTGTCCGCCATCCAAATGAGCATTACTTTATATCCTCCCTCATAGGATTTTAAAGACAATTTTTTGACAATATCCTGGGCCTCATCAACCCCAATTTGTCCTTGTTTCTTTTCTATGCCGATCAAACGGTACCAATCAAATAGATTTCCATAGGGTTGCTCCTGCACAAATTGTCGCCATTCTTCCATGTAATGATTGCTCACAGCATGACTTTTCACCTTATTGGAATTCGCCACAGGAAAGGCAAAGTGGAGATCGGGATGCGAAAGGGAATTGCACTTTATATTGCAGGCCTCAAGGCCACTCTCGTTCTCTCCTTCGCTATTTCCGCACAGAATATATTGCGCATAGGCCAGAGCCATGGGTAAGGTTCCGCTTCCTTCTGGCCCTATAAATAGTTGGGCGTGTGATATACGCCCTGCATCTGCACTCAAAGCAAGATGATTCTTAATATGGGAAAGTCCTAAAATCTCCTTGAACAACATAGCTCCAAAGATAGTTTTTTGTAATCAAACGATATAGTGCATAAATTCAAATAATTATGGCTACGGTATAGTATCTACAACACATAAATTTCTACATTTGCTTTTCTCAAAACTCTTATAGCGAAATGACAACAATTGACAATTTTAATTTTGAAGACAAAAAGGCCTTGATCCGAGTAGATTTTAATGTGCCTTTGGATGCCGAATTCAACGTAACGGACAGTACGAGAATTGAAGCCGCAAAGCCCACAATTATTAAAGTATTGGAAGATGGCGGAAGTGCCGTATTGATGAGTCATTTGGGAAGACCTAAAGGGGCTATTAATCCAGATATGTCCCTTGCCCATATCTGTGATAAAGTATCCGAGCTTATCGGAGTGCAGATAAAATTTGTCAATAGTTGTGTGGGAGAAGAAGCGGAAAAAGCCGTTGCGGACCTAAAGAGTGGAGAGGTCTTGTTATTGGAAAACCTAAGGTTTTATGATGGAGAGGAAAAAGGTGAGCTTACCTTTGCCGAACAGTTGTCCAAAATGGGAGACATTTATGTGAACGATGCATTTGGAACGGCGCATAGAGCCCATGCCTCAACAACAGTAGTGGCCCAATTTTTTCCGGGAAATAAATGTTTTGGATATCTTTTGGCACAAGAGATAAGCTCTATTGAAAAAGTAATGAGCAGTGGCGAGAAACCGGTAACGGCAATATTGGGCGGGGCAAAAGTATCTTCCAAAATTACCATTATCGAAAATATTTTGGACAAAGTAGACCATTTGATCATAGGCGGTGGAATGACCTATACTTTTGTAAAAGCCCAGGGAGGTGAGATTGGAAATTCAATTTGTGAAGATGATAAAATGCCTTTGGCCTTGGAGATTCTAAAACAAGCTAAAGAAAAAGGGGTAGAAGTGCATATTCCGGTTGACGTTTTGGCAGCGGACGACTTCAGCAATGATGCCAAGACCACCATAGTGGATGTGGATAAGATTCCGGAAGGATGGCAAGGTTTGGATGCTGGGCCAAAAACACTGGAAAATTTTAAAGCAGTCATATTGGCCTCAAAAACTATTCTTTGGAACGGGCCTATAGGGGTTTTTGAAATGCAAAGTTTTGCAAAGGGGACAATCGCTATCGGAAATTTTATTGACAAGGCAACGCAGAAAGGTGCTTTCTCTTTAGTGGGAGGCGGGGATTCTGTTGCGGCGGTAAAGCAATTTGGTTTTCAGGATAAAGTAAGTTATGTTTCTACCGGAGGCGGGGCCATGTTAGAAAGTCTTGAGGGCAAGACTTTGCCTGGAATTGCCGCAATAATGTAAGGATAAACGAGTTATATCTATACTAGGAATTCTTTGTTTCGGGGCTACTTTACTGAGTAAAATTTTTGGGTCTCGAAAAAAAGTGCGATTTTCGCTAGTCCCCTATAGGGTAAAGGACCGTTTATGATTGGAATTAAGAAAATAGCTTTTGCTACAGCATTACTGCTCTCCACAGCTTCTCTGCTGGCACAACAAACCGATACTATTCCCTCAAATAATGCGAACCTTATGGTGAAGGATAGTCTCGTGGATTCTCTGCGAACCAGTGCAGCCCAGAAAAATTTAACGCTGAAATCAGCCCCTGGAGCGCTAAAAGATAATAAGATTGTTTTCAATGCTGTAAAGGAAGGGAAAACATATGACCTTCAAGATTATTCCCAAGCAGCTAAATACGATAGTCTATGGTTGAACGAACTGCATAATAGCGCCGCTCTTTTTGATTCCATGCATGCTACGGTAAGCTCTCTAGAGATTGATTCCGTCTATCATCAGAGCTTGGATACTGAAGTACTAAAGAAAAGGCTGGAAGCCTTGGATCAAAAAACACCTTTTAATATTGCGTATAATCCTTCGCTTGAAAATGTCATAAAATCCTTTTTGACCAGGAAAAGAGATTTAATGGAGCGTATGCTTACCGTAAGTCAATTTTATTTTCCACTTTTTGAACAGGAATTGGACAATTATGACATTCCTTTAGAGATCAAATATTTAGCTATAGTAGAATCTGCATTGAACCCCAGGGCAAGATCAAGAGTAGGTGCAACGGGGCTTTGGCAGTTTATGTATGGCACCGGAAAAATGTACAAATTAGATGTGAGCAGTTATGTGGACGAAAGGAGAGATCCCATTGCGGCAACCAAAGCGGCTTGCGAATACCTTTCCAAGCTTCATGATATTTTTGGAGATTGGGATTTAGCATTGGCCGCCTATAATTCGGGTCCGGGAAATGTAAATAAGGCTATCCGAAGGTCTGGCGGCTATAAAAATTATTGGAATATTCGGCGAAACCTCCCGCGAGAGACGGCCGGATATGTTCCTGCTTTCTTGGCGACCATGTATCTTTTTGAATACGCCGAGGAACATGGACTAAAAGGTAAAAAAGTGGATCGTCCTTATTTTGAAACAGATACCATTCATGTTAAAAGCCTTATTACTTTTGATCAAATTTCAGAGCTTGTAGGCATATCGGTTGCCGAATTGGAGGTGCTGAATCCATCGTATAAATTGAATATCATTCCCGTGGTGGAAGGTAAAAACTATGCGTTGCGATTGCCAGTACACCAGATGGGAAAATTTGTAGCCAATGAAACGGCAATTTATGCGCATGTGGCAGAAGAATTGAAGAAAAAAGAAAAGCCCTTGCCTAAGCTGGTAAAGTCCGACAACCGAATACGATACAGGGTTCGAAGCGGAGATTTTCTAGGAAAGATTGCTAGACGGTACGGGGTCCGCGTGAGCGACATAAAACGATGGAATGGTTTACGGAGTAATAATTTAAGAATAGGGCAACGACTTACTATTTTTACCAGAGGCCCAAGGCCAAGTACGGCTAAGGCTTCCAAGAAGACTACAAAATCCACTTCAAAGGGGACTGCGATTGCCGGTAAAAAAACCCATATTGTGAAGGAAGGAGACTCTTTGTGGACCATTTCCAGAAAATATCCTGGAATTTCTATTGAAAATTTGCGAGAATGGAACGGTATTAGTGGTAATAATTTAAAACCAGGTACACGCTTAAAATTGTGCAACTGTCCATCGTAAACGATTATGAATATTATGAGAAAAATTGGGATACTACTTTTTGCCCTTTGTATAGGGGTAACTTCCTGTAAAGATGAAAAACAGACCGATTATTTGCCCGGCTCCATTGGTTCTATCAATACCATTGCCGTGGTAATTGACAACGACCTTTGGGAAGGAGCTGTAGGGGATAAAATAAGAGAACATTTTGCGGCCCCATTGGTAGGACTACCTTGGGAAGAGCCGGTGTTTACCATTAATCAGATGCCCCATAAAGTCTTTTCGGGCTCTATACGAAATACAAGATCTATTCTGTATGTACAAAAGGATTCCCTGAATATTGCCCACATCAAGTCCGACCTCTATGCCGGACCACAAAAAATAGCGGTGATAAAAGGGCGTACGGAAGAAGAGATTATTCAAAACATCGATGCGAAGGCAGATGAGATCATTGCTGCACTCAAAGAAGTTGAAATTAAAGTGCTGCAAAAACAGTTTTCAAAATTATTGAACAACGATCCCGTACTACAAAATGAATTTGGAATAACATTGGACATTCCTTCCCTATTCACCACAGGAAAAAAAGAAGATAATTTTGTTTGGATAGATCGGCAAATTCAAAAGGGGACGATGAATATTATTGCCTATGAAATGCCTTGGGATAGCTTTAGCGTAGACTCTACTTTTGTAAAGGACATTGTTAAAATGCGGGATTCCATAGGAAAGAAATATATTCCAGGACCCGATGTTCCAGGGAAAATCACCCATATGATGACAGAAAAAGCGTTTGCTCCATCGGTATACCCTGCAGAGATATCCGGGATGAAAGCTGCAGAAGTGAGAGGTATTTGGGAAATCAACAATTACCCAATGGCGGGCCCATTCTTAACCTACATCATCAACGATAAAGCAAACAAAAGAAAGATTGTCCTGGAAGGCTTTACCTTTGCCCCTGCTACGGAAAAAAGGGATTATATGTTCCAATTGGAAGCCATACTTAAATCTGTGAAATTTTACGCACCCAAGTCCTAAAAACCTTGCTTTTTGGCGGTGCCCTATAAAATAAAAATCCCCGGAGGAAACTCCGGGGATTTTCGTGTTAACGAAAAAAACTATTGAAAAATAAATCGTTGTTAAGTTTTACCAATAAACGCCAGAAATGAACGAATTAAAAAACACAATGTATAATACGGTTAAAATATGGCGCTGATTGCAGAAATTTCATGCACATAAAATTTATAACAAACACATTATTAGCGCTTAACAAGAGTATAAAGGTTGGGATTTAATTTAAGAACCGCTAATAAATCAGTTGAGATGAAATATATATGGGTTAAACAAGCAGAATAAGGGAACTTTAAGGGCCTAGAGGCGTTTTTGAGCATGAAAGGTAGAGGAAGAGTTTTAATGCATATGAGACTGATTTTAAGACCGGCTTGATGTTTAGATATCATAAAATAAAAAAGCGCCCATATGGGCGCTTTCTTATTCAATGGTTGGTAGTTATATATCTATTCAAAGGCAAAGCCTGTGGATATTCTAAATACGAATGCATAAAGCACAATTAAAAAGACCGCAAAACAGAACCATGTCAGGGCTTTTAAAAATGACTTTACAAAGGCATTTCCAAGATTCCGGAATGCCTGCATGTAAATTTCCTTTATAAGTAAAGATTTTTTCATGATAAATTTTTTTAGGTTAAGTTATACATCTATAACTCCAAACTCTGCTATTACGTATTTTAGAAGGTTTGTTTGTTGTAAACGAGTACTATAGCGTTGTGAAATGAATGCTTTTTATAGCTAATCCTATTCGTTTTTGATGAGAGTTTTAGGTGCATGCATTCCATTGGTTTCCCTGAAGGCCGGGCCAGATGGGTAATACGAGTGAACCGGTATTGATGCACTTACAATGAAACATAAAAAAACCGATGCTCAGCCCTGCTGAACATCGGTCTTAATGTGGGGATAATTATGTTTTAAAGCTTACATTTTCACGATAATAAATTCAGAACGTCTATTGCGACGATGCTCGGCCGCACTACAGGCTACCGATCCGTTACAATTGTTCAATAAACGTTCTTCTCCATATCCTATGGCACTTTCGATACGGGAAGGATCTATACCTTTGGAGATAAGATAATCACGGGTAGATTTGGCTCTTTTATCCGATAAGTATTTGTTATAACTTCGTTTTCCTCGAGAATCGGTATGCGATTCTATTTTAATGACCATATCACCATATTCCGTCATAACTTCAACCAACCTATCCAGTTCTTGACCTGCATCGGATTTAATGTTTGACTTGTCAAAATCAAAATAGATCATTTCCGTTTTCAACTTTTTAATCCCATCTTCAATAGCAATCAATTCTTTAAGTCGTTTCAAGGAAACATCTACACTGACCACCTCATTTTCTTTGGTAGTGACCAATTGTTCATTTTCAAAATAATCTCCTTTAACAGTTTTGATGGTATATTTTGTGGAGCTTTCCAAATCTTCAAAAACAAAACTTCCGTCATCATCTGTCATCACCTCTTTTATTTTAATATTGTTTTCATCCAATAGCATAACGAGGGCCTCTGGCATCACCTCTTCGGATACCAGTTCTGTTACCACACCAGTTATAGCGTTGAGGTTTTCCGGCGCTTCCTCAGGAAGTATGCGTTTAAAGGAATAAATATCATCATCCCCTTTTCCGCCAGGTCTATTAGAAGCAAAGAAGCCCTTTTGGGTTTCCTCATCCACAATAAAAGAAAAGTCGTCTTTATTACTATTCACTGGTTTCCCCATATTTTTTACTTCTTGAAAACCTTCTTCATCATAGGCCACTTCAAAAACATCGAGTCCACCGAAACCTGCATGCCCATTGGAGGAGAAATACAGTTTTTTCCCATTGATGAAGGGAAACATTTCTTTTTGCTCCGTATTGATTTCCGGCCCAAGGTTTCTGGGTTCGGAAAAATTGCCATTCTCAAGAACATCTACAACAAAAATATCCGTACCGCCTATACTTCCCGGCATATCGGAAACAAAATACAATTGTTTTCCATCGGGGCTTAGGGCAGGGTGGCCAGTAGAATAACTATCACTATTAAAGGGGACTTCTTTAGCGTTGGTCCATTCCCCATTTACTTTACGGGAAGTGAAAATTTTAAGGTGACTCACGCCTTTTTTATCCCGTTTTAATTTCTTGGAATAATTGTTTCGCGTAAAGTACATGGTAGTATTGTCCGGAGAAAAAGTTACCGATGCCTCGTGATATTTGGAGTTCACTTTTTTAGAAAACTTTACGGCATTTTTTAAATCCTCGGACTCTTTGTTCATTTTGGCCACATAAAGGTCAAGGTAAGGTTGATTATTCCATTTATACCGACGGGTATTAAAGACGGCAGAATCCATGGAAGAAGCGTAAACCACTTGATCATCGTTATGGAACATTGGGGAAAACTCGGAATATTTTGTGTTGATGGATAAGTTTTTGATATCGATTGTATTGACCAGGCCATTCGTATTATCCATTGCTACAGGATCCCTACCCATCCTTTTGTTGACAAGGAGGTCCCGTTCTGTTTTTTTCAATTTTTTATTATAAATACGCATTAGCCTTTTAGCCCGACCGTATTTTCCAGTTCCTTTTAACGCATGGGCGTATTTGAATAAATTGTCGGCAGACATTTCGTTTTTGTAATTTTCATACAATATGGTGTACCATTTGTGGGCTTTTTCCATATTGGTATTGAAATAGTGCGAATCCCCAGCTTTTTGAAGTATCTCATAAGAGTAGGCCCCTTTTCCCTTGCTTAAAGCTTTTTCATAAAGATCGGCAGCTTCTGCGTACCACATTTTGTTGAAGTATTGATCTGCTCGTTTGATGAGTCTTTTTTGCAGCGGGGTAATTTTCCCATTTGGAGTATCCTTGGACGCTTGTAACAGATCGTAACCTACTTCTTCTAGAGGAATCTTTTCCGAGGCTATGGAAGAGGCTGTATCCTCTTTAGAAGTAGAGGTCTCTTGTACCTGCATTTCGCCATGCTTAATATTCATGATCCAAAGCGTTTTATGATAAGATTCATTAAGGTTGGATTGGGATAGGCGCAAGGCATCCTCCCATTCCGGGAGGTACGCCAAATAAACATATTTTAAATTGTCTGCAGGATTGGTAATGTATTTTGGATCAAGCCCTTTTTTACGCATTTTTCGGAGAAAGCGTTTCAAGTAGCGTTCTTTTCCAAATACATTGGCTATGATATAGTAACCCTGGGCTACATCGTCTATACCCGTAAATGTTTTGCTCTTAATTTCTTTTTGATCCAGGCTTGGTTCTCGGTCGTTTTGTATGCTATTGCCATGATTTTGCAATGCGATGGCATTTTCTTTCCCTAAGGTGTTCATTCGGGGATTCCCTAGCCCTTGTGCCGGTACGCTCATGGATAGAAGAAAAAGAAAAATACAAAGGAAATTTTTCATAAATGGTTTTGGTTAGTGGTAAGGAGTATCCCCTTTACGTGCATAGGTACTTTGAAGTTTTCATGTGGTTTTAATCTCTTCAATTTCGTAACTGTAATTATGCAAGGTTAAAAATAAAGGCTCTTGGGCACAGAAATTATTTTTTGTTGTGAACCTATGTTTTTTTGTAGGGAAAGTGCTGGTTTTGAGTATATTTTGCTATCACAAGGAACAATATTGGGAGGCAAAGCGTGTGGATGAGACTGTAACCAATAAAATACCAATTAGTATTTTATTGGTTGGAAAACTAAAAAAACCCTCATGGCATACATAAGGGTACATTGCTGTTCCATTAGGAATCTAAGCGTATTATTTTTCGTTTTTTTCTTCTAATTTTTCATCTTCCTTCGAAGCATCCTTAAATTCTTTGATTCCACTTCCTAATCCGCGCATCAATTCAGGAATTTTTTTCCCTCCGAACAATAAAAGGACCACAACAACAATCAATATGATTTGAGGGGCTCCAATAGCTAAAAAAATATTTGGTAAGATCATGATACATATATTATATGAAACAAAGGTACTAAAAAAGTTAGAAGAATGCTGTTAATGACCTTGGTAAGATAATTTTTAAACGAGAATCCGTCCAAATTTAAATTTGAAGCGTATACCATAATAGATTTCGTTTAACTGGGATTTTATATATTTTCGCACTTATATCCCAATAATACGATTGGAAATGTATCTTTGTTAAGCATGGCCAAAAAAGAACAGAAAAGAAAGGAAATCAGGAGAAAACTCTTGCATAAGTACCGTTTGGTGATACTTAATGAGAGTACTTTTGAGGAAAAGATATCCTTTAAACTTAGTAGGTTGAATGTTTTTGTTACAGGTTCTCTTTTTATCATTGCACTGATTGGGCTAACCACCTTATTGATTGCCTTTACTCCCTTAAGGGAATATATCCCGGGCTATTCCTCCACGGCCCTGAAACGGCAGGCAACGGAATTGAGCTATGAGACGGACTCATTGGTACGAGAACTCATAAATACCAATAGGTATTTAGAGAATATCCGTCTGGTTTTGCGAGGAGACATTGAAAATAACGAGATTAACAGGGATTCTTTGTTTGAGCAATTTAAACTAGACCCGTCAACGATTGACCTTAACCCAATTCGGGAAGATTCCCTTTTGCGAGCCGAGGTTGCCCTAGAAGACAAGTACAATTTATTTGAACGGGCAAACAGCAATACCAATCTGGTGCTTTTTTCCCCGGTAAGCGGAACACTTTCCCAAAAGTATGATGCCGATAAAAAACACTACGCCGTAGATATTGTAGCCCCAAAAGACACTCCTGTTAAGGCAATAGCCAATGGGACGGTTATATTTTCTGAATGGACCACTGAAACGGGATATGTCATTATTATTGAACATAAAGATGGATTGCTTTCCGTATATAAACACAATGGCTTTTTGCATAAAAGCCAAGGAGACGTAGTTCGTGTCGGAGAGGTCATATCTTCAGTTGGAAATACAGGGGAATTAACCACGGGGCCTCATTTACATTTTGAATTGTGGAGTAACGGAAACCCGGTGAATCCCATGGATTATATTGACTTTAAATAAAGCGCAATGTCCCTAAAGTCCTTTGCAGCAAAGCTATTTGCCAAAAAAATTACCAGAGAAACAAAGAAGTGGAGCAATGCCCCTGTGGAAACCCAAGAACAGGTTTTTAAAAGCTTGATTGCCAATGCGCGACAGACCCAATTTGGAAAAGATCATGATTTTGATCAAATTCATTCCCATGCCGATTTTATACAAAAAGTTCCTATTCGGGATTATGAAGGGCTTAAAACTTATGTGGAAAAAGTGGTTGCCGGGGAGCGGGACATTCTTTGGCCGGGAAAACCAAAGTATTTTGCGAAAACATCTGGAACCACATCTGGGGCCAAATATATCCCTATTACACAGGAATCGATTAAATTTCAAATAGAAGCTTCGCGCAATGCTATTCTCAATTACATTGCTGAAACAGGGAATGCAGATTTTGTTGACGGCAAAATGATTTTTTTGCAGGGCAGTCCCGTATTGACAGAAAAGAACGGCATACAATTGGGGAGACTTTCCGGTATTTCCGCCCACTATGTGCCCAATTATCTTCAAAAGAACAGACTCCCTAGCTGGGAAACCAATTGTATTGAGGATTGGGAAACCAAAGTCGATGCCATTGTGGAAGAAACCAAAAAGGAAGATATGACCGTAATAGCGGGTATTCCTTCCTGGGTACAAATGTATTTTGAAAGACTGGAAGCAAAGACTGGTCAAAAAGTTGGAACACTGTTTAAGAATTTTGGATTGTTTATTTACGGAGGGGTAAATTATGAACCCTATAGAGCCAAGTTTGAAGCACTGATCGGTAGGAAAGTGGACAGTATTGAACTGTTTCCTGCCAGTGAAGGATTTTTTGCATATCAGAATGCCCAGCATGAAAGAGGAATGTTGTTGTTGCTGAATTCGGGTATTTTTTATGAATTTGTAGCTGCGGACGACTTCTTTTCTGAAAACCCAAAACGTCTTACTATCAAGGATGTGAAGATAGGCGTCAACTATGTAATGATTATTTCCACCAATGCGGGACTTTGGGGGTATAACTTGGGAGATACCGTTCAGTTTATTTCTGTTAAACCCTATAAAGTAATAGTCTCTGGAAGAATTAAGCATTTTATTTCTGCCTTTGGGGAACATGTTATCGCAAAGGAAGTCGAGGAAGCAATGCAACGCGCTATTGCAGGGACAGATGCCAGAATCAATGAATTTACCGTTGCCCCGGAAACAAACCCTACCACTGGACTACCCTACCATGAATGGCTAGTAGAATTTGAGAATCTTCCGGAAAATATGTCCAAGTTTATAGACATTTTAGACCAAAGCTTACAAGAACAGAACAGCTATTATTTTGATTTGATCAGCGGAAAAGTATTACGCCCTCTAAAAGTTACAAGAATACGATCTGGAGGCTTTCAGGCCTATATGAAATCCATAGGTAAATTAGGGGGCCAGAACAAGGTACAACGCCTATCCAATGATAGAAAACTGGCCACAGGCCTGCGGTCGTATACCGAAGAAGGGTAGCTAAAATTAATAAATTGAATTCTAAGGCTTTTCCTGACCGAAAATAACACCTTGCCATCATAATTTTTAATTGTAATTTTACAAGAATTTCTTTTATGAACGAAACAAGCAATACTACACGGGCACAGGAATCTACAAATGCCATTGAGCGTTTGTACATTACAATGAGACATCTATTTAATCGAGGCTTTTATAAGCCCAGCGGTGTCTCAGGGCAAGCTTTGCGCTCGGCTTTACTGCAATTACGACCAGAGATATATGGTTCTATTGCCGAGGAGAAGGCAGAATTGAATGGTTTAATTTACGTGTTGGAACGATTGCCAGAGGGAATAGAACAATGCCGCTTTATTAGTTTGACTTCGGATGAGGGCTATCGGAATTCACATTTTAAAGCCATTGTGCCCCCAAAAAGAAGAAGAAATTGCTATAGGATCGACAAGGAGCAAATGAATATTGAGATTACCAGAGGGCGCTCTGATATCTATGACATACTCACACACTTAACCTTCCTTTTTATAGAATCGCAAAAAATATGTTCCCAGGTATATTTGGAAGATTCCAACAGTACCACTCGGGATTGGGATAAATTGGAAGCGGCTATTGGGAAAGGAAAGCTTACCCAAGCAGAACGTGAGGTTGCCCTGATTCATACTGCCAATATTTTGGGACGCTCCTTTATAGAAATTGTTGAGGTGCACAGAAAACTTGCCACCAAAGACAACCCAGAACGATTTTTGAAAATTATTTATTGGCTTGGAAAACTGGCCCTTGAAGAAGAAACGCTCGGAAATAAAAGAGAAATTAAATTCACGGGCTTGCTACGGGAACGCCTGGGGCACCACATTCATGGGGAACGATGGGCAAATACGGTTAAAGAGACCTTGATAAAACACGGTCTCCTAGAACGACCCATACATATTATCAGTGCCAATATGCACAGTGTCATGAATTCGCTTTTTGCGAGAAAAGTATTGGCCAAGGAGTTTCCGGATACAGATTCCCTGGAAATTTATGAGGCCTTAAGTTCCTCCAAAAATACCGCACTTCGAAAAAAAGTAATAGCGAAAGCCGAAAAAAACGGAATGATTTCCATTCCCGATATTTCTGGCACCAATATCGATGTCCAGATATTTGACATGGCAAAGACCGGTAAGGATATCTGTTGTTACGATATGTCCAAAGCTCTTCCCGATGATAAGAAACCCGTCATTTTTGTCATGGATTACGCTTTTGGGGAACAGGCCTATGAAACTATAGACGAGCTTTTGAAGCCCTATAAAGGAAAGGGAGAACCCCTATTTTTAAATGTTACTTCCCTGTCCATTATGGGAAAGGCCGGTATTTTAGAAGGAGGTAAAGGGGATTTGATGATTCCTTCCGCACATATTTTTGAAGGAACGGCGGATAATTACCCTTTTGAGAATGCCCTATGCGCCAAAGATTTTGAGGGTTACGGATTAAAAGTATTGGAAGGCACCATGGTTAGTGTATTGGGAACTTCCCTCCAGAATAAGGACATTCTAAAATTTTTCTACGAATCTACCTGGAATGTCATTGGATTGGAAATGGAAGGTGTACATTATCAAAAGGCCATACAATCTGCCTCAAGGATACGGAAGAGTATTCGTGAGGATATTACCGTGCGCTATGCCTATTATGCCTCGGATAATCCTTTGGAAACAGGAAGTACCCTGGCTTCGGGAGGTTTGGGAACAACGGGGGTAAAACCTACGTACTTGATTACCGATAAAATTTTAGAACAAATATTCAATTCATAAAAGAATGGAAAGCGAAAAACCGCAACATAATACATCCGATGAAATAGATTTAGGACAATCGTTTGAACTATTCAAAAAGGGACTTGATTGGGTGTTCAATGGATTCCTAAAATTTGTGCTTTTCCTAAAGAGAAATAGCATTAAAATAGGAATATTATTGGTCGTAGGTCTGCTTACCGGTTACGGTCTCAAGAAAATCCAAAAAAATAACTTTATTGCGGAAGTTATTGTTACCCCTAATTTGGCCAGTAAAGCCTACCTCTATGATGTCATCAACGAAATAAGTGAAAACATACGGACAAAAGACACAGCGTTTGTAGCAGCTCTTGGGATAGAGCTAGAGCATCTGGATTCCTTTGATATTGAAATTCAACCTGTGGGAAATACAAAAACGGAGGCTTCCAGGAACAGTCTGGAATACATGAAGATTTTGGCCAATTATGAATCCAACGGAATCATTCCAGAAATTATACAGACCGAGGTTTTAAATGTGAGCGATTTGAGTCACAGGATAATTTTTTTCTCCACGAATAAGAAAAAATTGCCGGAATATTCTAGAAAAATATTGGATTATATCAATTCCAACACCTATTATGATCAACTTATTAAGGCATATAATGACAATTCAAGGAAGCGGATTGCCCTAAACGAAGTGACATTGCAACAAATTGACGAGTTGATACGTAATTTTTCAAAAAACATGTCTTCTTCGGATACAAATAATCAGACAGGACGTATTGTTTTAGGAGACGATGAAGAATTGAACATATCGGAATTATTGCAATTAAAAAATAGCCTAATCAAAGATAATGAAGGCAACCTACTAGAACTAAAGCGTCGTGTTGATCCGGTTACCGTGGTCAACATCGGAAAACCCTACAGAAATAGAACATCATTTTTTAGTTCTACGATTTTTCTTATTCCTGTTATTTTTCTATCCCTTTTCTTTTTAGGTTCCATAATGAGAATTATTGGGAATAAAGCCAAAGAAATAGAAAATAATGAGCGGGAGCAATAAGATTTCAAAGACCATACTTATTACGGGAGGCGCAGGCTTTATTGGAAGCAACTTCATTCCTTACATGCTCAAAAAAAATGCAGAGGTGAATGTGGTGAATTTGGACAAATTGACCTATGCAGGGAACAAGGCCAATTTAACTGAGGTGGAACAGCTAGAGCGGTACCATTTTATACAGGGAGATATTTGTGATAAGGATGTGCTACAAGGGATTTTTGAAAAATATCACGTCACTGGGGTTATTCATTTTGCAGCCGAATCCCATGTAGACAATTCCATAAGTGGACCGGACAGCTTCATCAAAACAAATATCGAAGGCACATTTAATCTTTTGGAAACGGTTAAAAAACATTGGATAGAAAAACCGTGGGTACCAAAAACAAATTACGAAGAAGCCCGCTTTTACCATATTTCCACAGATGAAGTATATGGCAGTTTAGGAAAAGAAGGTGCATTTAATGAGAAAAGCCCCTATGCGCCCAACAGCCCATATAGTGCTTCCAAGGCTTCCTCAGATTTTTTAGTAAGAAGTTACCATCATACCTATGGCCTAAATACCGTCACAAGCAATTGCTCTAATAATTATGGACCCAAACAACATGATGAGAAATTGATTCCAACCATTATTAGAAAGGCTTTGGAAGGAGCACAAATCCCTATCTATGGTGATGGTCAAAACATTAGGGATTGGCTTTATGTTATAGATCATTGCGAAGGTATTTATAAGGCTTTTACCGAGGGGGTTGCTGGTGAAACCTATGTTATTGGAGGTAATAACGAGCATAACAATTTGAGTATTGCTGAACATATTTGTAGCATTTTAGATGAAAAATTTCCTAAAGAAACAGGAGCTTATAAAGATCAGATTCACTTTGTCAAGGATCGGCCGGGACATGATTTTCGCTATGCGATAAATGCTGATAAAATAGAGACCGAACTAGGATGGAGCGCGAGGGAGAATTTTAATTCCGGACTTCGGAAGACCATAGATTGGTACATTAAAAAATACCAAAAAGTATAGTATGAAAGGAATTATATTGGCAGGAGGCTCCGGAACACGTTTGTATCCCATTACCCTAGCGGTGAGCAAACAGTTGATGCCCATATATGACAAGCCCATGATATATTATCCTTTGGCTACCTTAATGAGCGCAGGAATCAGGGAAATTTTGATCATAACTTCAAAAAATGATGCCCAGGCTTTTCGGAAATTATTAGGTGATGGAACACAGTTGGGGTGTAATTTTCAATATGCCATACAGGAACAGCCCAATGGCCTTGCAGAAGCGTTCATTATTGGCGAAAGCTTTATGGGAGAGGATAAGGTAGCGCTTATCTTGGGAGATAATATTTTTTATGGTTCTGGCTTGGCTAAATTGTTACAAGAGAACAATGAGCCCGAAGGGGGGATTATTTATGGATATCATGTCCAAGACCCGGAACGTTATGGCGTGGTAGAATTTGACCATGAAGGAAATGCCATTTCAATAGAGGAAAAACCCAGCAAACCTAAATCGAAATACGCTGTACCAGGTATTTATTTTTATGATAACGAAGTTATTGAGATAGCAAAGAACATAAAACCCAGTGAACGTGGAGAACTTGAGATTACGGATATCAACAAAGCCTATTTGCAAAAAGGAAAATTAAAAGTCAGTATTTTGGATAGAGGCACAGCTTGGCTAGATACAGGCACCTTTAATTCCCTAATGCAAGCCTCTCAGTTTGTAGAAGTCATTGAGGAGCGACAAGGCCTTAAAATAGGTGCTATTGAAGAGGTAGCCTATACCATGGGATATATTAGCAAGAAACAATTGCATCATTTGGCAGAACCCTTATTGAAAAGTGGCTATGGAGATTATTTGATGCAGTTGCCATAAACACCAAAGAACAGCCCGAGCCATATAAATTGATATTGACGTGAAAGCCATAGAGACCCCGATTCCCGATTGCTTTATCATAGAGCCCACAATTTTTTCTGATGATAGAGGCACATTTTTTGAATCGTATCAAAAAGAGCGATTTGAAAGTGCTATAGGCCGACAAGTAGATTTTGTACAGGACAATCAATCCATGTCTAAAAAAGGAGTTCTAAGAGGGCTCCATTTCCAAGAAGGGATCCATGCCCAGGCCAAGCTAATTCGTGTACTTCAGGGAGAAGTGTTGGACGTTATTGTAGATATTCGCAAAGATAGCCCCGCCTTTGGAACACATTTTAAGATATTCTTAAAAGCAAGTAAACCCCAAATGCTTTTTATTCCCAGAGGGATAGCACATGGGTTTTTAAGTTTGACCGAAGAAACTATCTTCTCCTATAAATGTGACAATTACTACCATCAAAAAGCAGAAAATGGCATTGTATTCAATGACCCCGATTTAGGTATAGATTGGGAATTCCCGCAAGAACAAATGCTATTGTCACAAAAAGACCTGGAATTACCATCCCTTAAAAAGCTTGGTTTATGAGCCTTCGAATATTGGTCACGGGATCACATGGGCAATTGGGAAGTTGCATCCGGAAAATAGCGGCCTCTTACCCCCATATAGATTTTAGTTTTTCCACAACGACAACCTTGGATATTACCAAAACTTCTATGGTTTCGAAGGTATTTGAAAATGGAAATTTCAATTTTTGTATTAATGCCGCTGCGTATACCAATGTTGAACAAGCGGAAAAAACGCCGAAACCTGCCTTTGAGATTAATGGGGAAGGAGTCAAAAACATAGCAGAAGCCTGTGCAAAATATCAGGTGACCCTGATTCATATTTCCACGGACTATGTTTTTGATGGAGAGAAAAACACTCCCTATACCGTGGATGATGCGGTAGGCCCTATCAACGAATACGGGAAATCAAAGTTGGCAGGAGAAATACATATACAAGCGCTTCTAGAACGCTATTTTATTGTAAGAACCTCATGGTTATATTCAGAATTCGGACATAATTTTTACAAAACTATTGTTCGGAAAGCAAAAGAGGAAGATGTATTATGGGTCACGGAACAAGAAATAGGCTGCCCAACAGATGCCAATAATCTGGCTCGATTTATCATCGAAAATTTAATTCTAGAGTCAAAAGCTTATGGGGTCCATCATTTTACAGATGGAGAAGTGATGAGTTGGTACGGTTTTGCGAAGAAGATTGTTGATGAGCTTGGAGTTAAAGTTAAGGTTGAGTCCAAGAATTACCCTACTTTTGCCAAAAGACCAAAATATTCTGTTCTAGATATTGGAGTAAAGCAACCTTAATGCAGGTCCTTTATCTTTATTACATACGTATAACCACAGACAAAACAAAAACTGCAAACGAAAGATAGACACAAGAATTTACAAATGAAAAAAGCACTAATCACTGGAATAACCGGACAAGATGGATCTTTCTTGGCCGAATTTCTAATAGAAAAAGGATATGAAGTTCACGGTATTATAAGGCGTAGTTCTTCATTTAATACCGAAAGAATAGAGCACTTATATATTGAAGAATTGATCAGGGATTTACATTCGCAACGAAAGATTACGCTGCACTATGGAGATATGACCGATTCCTCCAACCTTATTCGACTCGTACAGCAAACCCAACCCGATGAGATCTATAATTTGGCAGCGCAATCGCATGTCAAAGTTTCTTTTGATCTACCCGAATATACGGCAGAGACCGATGCCGTAGGGACGCTTCGTCTTTTGGAAGCCATTCGCATATGCGGATTGGAAAAGAAAACCAGGATTTACCAAGCCTCTACTTCCGAATTATATGGAAAAGTGCAAGAAATCCCACAAAGTGAGACCACACCATTTTATCCCAGAAGCCCTTATGGCGTGGCAAAAATTTATGCTTTTTGGATTACCAAGAATTACAGGGAGTCCTATGGAATGTTTGCTGTTAATGGTATTTTGTTCAATCATGAATCGGAACGAAGGGGTGAAACTTTTGTAACCAGAAAAATTACGTTGGCGGCTTCCCGTATCGCCAGTGGAAAACAAGAGAAGTTGTACTTGGGAAACCTGGACTCCTTGCGCGATTGGGGATATGCCAAAGATTATGTAGAATGTATGTGGTTAATGCTACAACATGATACCCCGGAGGATTTTGTAATAGCCACCGGAAAACAGATTTCGGTTAAATATTTCTGTGAACTGGCTTTTAAAGAAGCAGGCATCTCAATTCGTTGGGAAGGAGAAGGCGTAGATCAAAAAGGAATTGATGAAAGCACCGGGAAAATCTTGATCGAAGTGGATGAAAAATACTTTAGACCCGCCGAAGTAGATACCTTATTGGGAGACCCTTCCAAGGCGAGGAAATTATTGGGATGGAGTTCGGACAACACCCCCATTGAGCAATTGGTAAAGATCATGATGAAAAGTGATATGAAAATAGCTCAAAAAGAAGCTACAATTAAACAATCATTTGACTAACCTTAGAGCATGAGATATACATTATCCGACAATACCTGGGACGAAAAAGAATATGAAGCCCTAAATGGTGTCATTGCCTCCGGGTTCTTTTCCATGGGAGAAAAAGTAAAGGAATTTGAAATTGCCTTTGCCAAGAAATTTAAAGTAAAATATGCTATAATGTCCAATTCAGGCTCCTCGGCCAACTTACTGGCCATTGCAGCCTTAGTCTATTCCAAGCGCTTGTCCAAGGGAGATGAGGTGCTGGTTCCAGCGGTCTCTTGGAGTACCACCTATTTTCCATTAAGTCAACATCAGCTAAAATTAAAATTTATTGATGTGGACAAGAATACTTTTAATATGGATATAGCTCAAATAGAGGCTGCCATAACTGCTCGTACTAAAGCTATTTTTGCAGTAAATCTTCTTGGAAACCCAAACCATTTTGATGCATTGACAGCCATATGTGAGAAGCATAACCTTATTTTAATAGAGGATAATTGTGAATCCATGGGGGCGGTGTACAAGGAGAAAGCTTTGGGAACCATAGGAACTTTGGGAACCTATTCTACATTTTATTCCCATCACATCTGTACCATGGAAGGTGGTGTAACGGTAACCGATGATGAAGAATTGTACCATTATATGCTGTCTATACGATCACATGGGTGGACTAGACATTTACCAGATAATAGCAGCATCTATCAGAAAAAGGAGGATTCCTTTTATGAGAGCTTTAATTTTATTATGCCGGGCTATAATCTTCGCCCCTTGGAAATGGAAGGTGCCCTGGGTATAGAACAATTAAAAAAACTCGATGGGATCATTGCCCAAAGAAGAGCGAATGCAGCGTATTTTAAGGCACAAATGGATGGTTTGGAAGGATATAGGACCCAAACCGAGGTGGAGCAGAGTTCATGGTTTGGTTTTGCTATTTTAATGGAAGGGAAAAATTCAGGGAGAAGGGCCGAACTTATTGCACAGCTCAATGCCAAGGAAATTGACGTGAGACCAATAGTTACGGGTAACTTCACCAGAAACAAAGCCATTGAGTACTTGGACTATGAGATTCATGGAAACTTAAAAAATGCCGATGAGATACATGACGAAGGATTTTTTGTAGGGAATCATTCAAAAAACAATTTTGACAAAGTAGATGTCTTGATCAATACTTTAAAAGCATTTAATGGAGCTTAATTCTAAAATTTATGTAGCCGGCCATAACGGAATGGTGGGCTCTGCTATTGTTCGTGCCTTGGAACACAGAGGTTATACCAATGTCATTTATAGGCGTTCCTCGGAACTGGACCTAAAGAACCAAACTGGAGTCCATAAATTTTTTGCCGAAGAAAGACCGGATTATGTGTTTTTGGCCGCAGCCAAAGTAGGGGGTATCGGGGCGAATATAGAACGCCCAGCGGAGTTTTTATATGACAACCTATTGATTAATTCCAATGTAATTCATGCAGCCTATGAACATCAAGTAAAGAAACTGCTGTTTTTAGGAAGTTCCTGCATCTATCCAAGGCTTAGCGAACAGCCTATGAAAGAGGAATATCTTTTGGATGGAAAACTAGAACCGACCAATGAAGGCTATGCTTTGGGAAAAATTATTGGCATAAAATTATGCGAATATTACAACAAGCAATATGGGACCACTTATATTTCTGCAATGCCCCCGAATCTATACGGAGAGAACGATAATTTTGACCCTAAACATTCCCATGTCATCGCTGCATTGATACGTAAGTTCCATGAAGCTAAAGTCAATGATAGTAAAGAAGTAGTAATATGGGGTACGGGAAGCGCAAGAAGAGAATTTTTGTACGTGGATGACGCTGCAGAAGCTTGTTTGTTCCTTATGGAAAATTATAATAAGTCCGAACACATCAACATTGGAAGTAGTGAGGACATCAGTATTTTGGAACTTGCCGAATTGATAAAAACAGTGGTAGGATATAAAGGCCCCATCGTAAAGGACACGACCAAACCAGATGGAATGCCCAGAAAATTGATGGACAGTTCAAAAATATTGGCAATGGGCTGGAAATATAAGCTCAATCTAAAAGAGGGAATAGAAAAGACCTATGCACTCTTTTTAAACCAATTACAGGTGACCTAAGGTAATAATTGATTACTAGACAAAGCCTTGACCTCATAGGGAATATGAACCGAAACCGAATTCAAAAAAACAATATCAGCCTGGGATTATTGTTCAAAGCTATAGCAATGGCATTGAACTTTCTTTTGGTGCCCATTCTGATTGTTTTTTTAGATAAGGTAGCCTACGGTATTTGGGTCACTGTTTTTTCTATAGTGAATTGGATATTTACTTTTGACATTGGTATAGGGCAGGGTCTTAGAAACAAGCTCACAGAGGCACTCTCCCGCAATGATCGGGCAACAGCCTCCGCACTGGTCAGTACAGCCTATATCTTAATGACGATTTTTGCCGTGGTCATCCTGATCATAGGAACAATCCTTATTTTAGTGATTGATTTCCAGCAGGCACTGAATTATACTGCCGAGGCAAATGGGTATCTGCAATTATTTGTCTTTCTGTCCCTAGTTTTTACTGTTTTGAATTTTATTTTAAGCCTGTACAAGAAACTATACTTGGCCATACATCAATCCTATGTCATAGAGTTGGTCAGTAGTATTTTTTTAAGTGCATATCTGCTTTGTATATTTCTTCTCAACAGCTTTGGACAATCGGGAAACCTCATTACCCTGATCCTAATTTTTGGACTCTTAAATATTGTGATTTCCATTACCGCTACAATTCTTTTTTTTAGAACCAAAAAAGAACTGGGAATGCGATCTGGTTACTTCAATAAAACATTGGCCAAATCGCTCTTTGGCTTAGGAAGTAATTTTTTTTTAATCAATATTAGTTTATTAATAATACTATCTACGGATAACATTATTATTTCCAATATGCTAGGCCCTTCCTTTGTAACAGATTATACGGTGGTGCAAAGGCTTTTTCAATTACTCGTTGTTGGGTTTGGCGTAATATTGGCAGCTTCATGGGGACTGTATTCCGAAGCTATAGTGAAGAAGGATTATGATTGGATCTACGGCAACTTAAAAAAAATGAACCTGCTCTATCTCGCCATTTTTGTTGTTGGAATTGGGCTGTTTTTTTGCATAGATCTGGTGCTGAACATATGGCTTGGAGATACCCCAATACACCTCCCGGAGGGCCTGGTTTTGGGCAATTTGATCTATGCCTTAATGTTTTGCTTTACCAATATCTATTTTTATTTTATCAATGCCACGGGAAAAATCAAACTTCAAATGTATCTTTATATCATTGGGGCTATCATAAACATTCCCTTATCCATATACTTGGTCGGAGTTTTAGAAAGTAGTACCGGTGTAATACTATCCACTATAATATGCACACTGCCCTTGACTATTGCAATGCCCATCCAAACTAAGCTTATTTTGAGTAATTTTAGAAAAGGAAATATTGCCAAAAAACCCGATGGAATTTAAGAATAACAACACATGATTATTTATATCTTCTTCTTTTTAGTGGTTTTTGCGTTGCTTCGGTTTCAGCAAATTCAAAAAGTAAGGGGCTTAAATTTTTATGCATTGGCCTACAGTCTTATTTTTCTGTTTTGTGCCCTGCGCTTTGATGTTGGTTTTGACTATGCCTATTATTTTGAACTCCTTACAAAACAGGCCGATTTTTACGAAGATAAATTTGCCCGTATAGAGTATATAAATCAGCTGTTAATTGGGATTTCCCAAAAGATAGGCCTCCCTCAATTCTATTTTATACTAACGTCTTTCATTATTGTCATATGTACCTATAAGACTCTAAAAAGAGATAGCAAGGATTTTGTAATTTCTTCGCTTGTCTTTCTCTCTTTTCCAATCTTTTTTCTAAACTCCTTGTCGATCATAAGACAATATGTTGCCGTATGTATTGTCTTTTATGGATTTAAATTCATAAAAAAAAGGAAATTAGTACCCTATCTCGCTATCATTGGAGTCGCTTTTTTATTTCATAGATCTGCCGTTATTGCAGTTGTGCTGTACTGGCTTTACCATAGGAAAATAGAAAACATCTACTATGTGATCATCTACTTTGCTGGCCTGTTTTCCTCTAAATTGGCCTATTTGGTCGTTGCCTACATATTTCCGCAATACCTGCAATATTTGGATCGTAGAATTGGAACGGGCGGAGACAAAGTCCTGCTGTTTTTTCAATTGATAGGCCTTGTTTTATTGCTTTTGGTCAATAGGAAAAAAACAGCCTATGAGAACTATAATTTTTATATGACCTCTTTTTTTGTAGGACTCTTTATTTGGTCCAGCCTCTCTCCTTACGGACATGCAGGATTTCGAGGAGCTTTATACTTTATGGTCTTTTTTATGTTACTTTTACCCGAAATTCTTGATTTGATAAAAGAGCGAAAAGTATTAAAACAAATGGTATATTATATGTCCTTTGTTTTTTTTATATTTTCATTATGGCTGGGAACAAAAAATGAAACCAAGGACCCCAATATTCCCTATCGGGTATTTTTTTTAACGGACACAACAATATATAAGGAATAATGACAACAACCGACCATGCCCCTTTGGTAAGTATTATTACCATAACCTACAATAGTGAAGCCACCTTAACAGACACTTTTGAATCGTTATTGCAACAGACGTACAAGAATTTTGAATGTATCATCGTAGATGGAAAATCTTCCGATAGCACCTTGTCCATTGTTAAATCATATAGCGAAAAACTGACGGAAAGAGGAATCTCCTATCAATTCATAAGCGAAAAAGATAAAGGAATTGCCGATGCCTGGAACAAGGGCTTAAAATTGGCAAAAGGAAGTATCATTGGAATGCTTAATTCAGATGATTGGTATGATGATAACGCCATTGCCAATGCAGTGGCTTGCTTGGACGACACCGCTTTGGAACTCTCGTACGGAATATGCAAAAGAGTTGATGAGAACAAAGAACTCATTGAAGTCATGGATGTTGTTTTTAACCCAAATAGAATTTATCTAAACTTTGGCTTTTCATATACGACCTGTTTTATGACCCGCAAGGTAATCGACGAAATTGGAGGTTTCAACTTGGACTATAAAATTGCTATAGATACCGATTTCCTCTTGAGGGCATTTAAAAAAAAGGTGCTTTTTAAAAAGTGCAATAACATTACCTATATGCGTTTGGGGGGAGTGAGCACAAAATTTGAAAAAGCGGCATTGTTGGAACATCAGACGGCCCTTAAAAACAATGGCTTTAATACGCTATTGATTTGGATTTTTGGAGTAATAAAGAAAAGCTATCTTTATTTAAAAAAATAACGCTAATAGTGTTTATTCATGATAAAAAATATATTGCGGTACCCGTTTTATTTCCTTATAAACTACCTGCCCAATCATATCGTCAATAAAATCCCTTTTTATACCATAAGGCATGCGTATTATAAACTCATACTGAAAATACGAATAGGTAAAGGCAGTAGTATTCATATGAATACTTTTATCAATAGGAACAAGATTAGCATAGGAGAGAATACCGCAATTAATAGACGATGCTATCTGGATGGTAGAGGAGGACTTTCCATAGGAAATAATGTTTCTATATCGCCCGAGGTTCATCTTATTACGGCGAGTCACGACGCCAACAGTGAGGATTTTCAATATTACAGCAAAGCAATAACCATTGAAGATTATGTCTGGATAGGGACTAGGGCCACGGTGTTACCCGGTGTTACACTGGGCAAAGGCTGTGTGGTCGCTACAGGTGCGGTAGTGAGCAAAGACGTTTCTCCCTATACCATTGTGGGTGGCGTTCCCGCAAAGAAAATAGGGGAAAGAACAAATAAACTGACCTATAATTGCCGTTGGTTCCCACCATTTGATTGATGTTATGGACAAAAAAGCTATAGTCATAGTTGATTTCAATGGGAGCTCCCCAACCTACACGCATTATTTTTCAATGCCTTTTAGCAAGCAGGGCCATAAGGTCCAAATATTGGGGCATAGAAATGCAGAGGACCTTAAAATTTATAAAGAAACCCTTCCCTATATCGGCTTTAAAACACCGAGCAAGCTGTTAAACTACTTTTTAAATTGGTCGCTGTTGTTATTGAAGGCAAAATCATTTGATGTCATTCATATTCAATGGCTGCAATTTTTAAAATTTTCAAGTTTTGAGCTTTGGTGCCTTCGTTTACTCAAAGCCAGAAACAAACAGGTATTTTATACGGTCCATAATATATATCCCCACAATGAATCCAGAAAAAAAATTAAAAGACGATATGACCGTCTTTATGCCCTACTCAATAATTTGGTGGTGCATACTGAGGCCACCGCCACGCGATTTACTACCAAATATCCGGACAAAAAAATAATTAAGATAGACCACGGTTTATTTTACTCGGGATTTGGAGCCCTTGATATTCCTGAAGAACCACAAATGGCTATGTTGGGGATGATTTCTCCGTACAAAGGATATGAAGATGTGCTGTTGGCCATGAAAGAAATGAAAAAAGGGGCCAAGCAGTTTTCCCTTCATATCGAAGGCTCTGGAAATCCAGAGTATATTGCACAACTTAGGGAAAAGATCAAGGCACTAGATCTGGATGAGGTTGTGACGATTAAAGAAGGGTATATTAAAGTGGATCGTCTTATCGCTTTGTACAAAAAATCTTTTGTAACCTTAATGCCCTATAAAAAAATTGAACAAAGCGGCGTTCTTTTTACCTCTTTTGGTCTTAATGTTCCCGTGGTAGGCTATAATGTAGGAGGGGTTCAAGATGTGCTTCGGGATAAAATATATGGAAGACTGGTAGAAAAGGGTAATATTGAAGCGTTTATAGAAGCCGTGTATTGGACATATGAACATAAAAAAACACTGCACGAGAAGCTCAAAAAGAATGAATATAGATATCTTTGGGATAATACGGCCACGACCTTACTCAAACATTATTTTTCATGAAAAATAGTACGGATACATTTTCTTGGAAAAAAATTCGCTTTTTCTGCTTATTGCTGGTTCCGGTCACCTTGTTTCTTCCAATAAACATAAATAGTATCATCATTATTCTGACGATATTGTTGTTTTCCAAGAAAATATATGAACACCGAAAAGAAGGGAAACGGTACAAAAAACACTTTTTGTTTTCGTATCTATTTGTAGTGAGCGTTTTAATCGCGGTATTAATTGATTTGTACTACGGGATATTTTACCCCAATTTTTTAGAAAGAATTATTCCGTTCGTTGTTTTGCCACTTGTTTTCTTTCTTGGGGTACCTAAAGATTTCAAGGCATTTAAACTCATTAAATGGTTCAGTTATAGTATTACTGTCATGAATCTTATTCTGATTCTTTTTGCAGGGATAACTTTTTTAAAAAACAGTAACACCAATATTTTTATAGATGATTCTTGGATTAAGACGGGGCTTGAGGTTGTGGAAAATAGCACTATTGAGGCACCCAATGGGAAACAAACGGGAATAAAAGTGATAGAAACTGCCGGCCGTAGTTCACATGACCTAATTAAGAACGACTATCAGGGCAATTTTTCGGAAAAGAAGTACTTCCGGAGTATTTTTCTGAAATATGCAGAACGGGAATGGGTATTGATAAGACAATATGATGGAATAACCCATAAAGGAGTATGGTTTAATATCAAAGAAGGGTTTATAGGAAAAAAAGAAAATGGCCTGGATGCACTCATAGAGGATTATGGAAATGGCTGGTTTAAGTGTAGTGTACTAAATACAACGGCGGAAAAAGCCTCTAAAGAACGAATACAATTATCTATTGTTAATGGAAACGAAAGCTATAGGCACCAAGGAGATGGAAAAAGCGGCCTTTATGTTTGGGGAGCTCAAATAGGGGAACAATCAGAAATGACACAGGCCCTTCCTTCCGACATCAACTTAAACTTTAGAAGTTTTTCACGTACGGACTTGTTATCCGTCTTAGCGGTCCACCCCTCCTACTATGCACTCTTTTTGTTGGTGGCAATTGTCTATTTTGTTCTAGAGTTATTTACAAAAGTAAGATGGTCTACGGTAGGAATCCTTATTTTTAATGTGCTCATTGTGCTGCTGATTTCGTCCAAAGGAGCTATCGTTTCTTTAATTGGGCTTTTGGTAATCCTGTCGATTTTGACCTTGGTGAAACGTCAAAAAATAGCATTTCCCCTGATGTTATTTACGGGGGGTATTATCCTGGCATGCGCAACCATTCCCTTTTTGAACCAACGAATTACGCAATCCGTGGAAACAGTGCTATACGACAAGCACGAAAACCTGAGTACTTCAAAGCGATTAATGGTTTGGAAAGCTATTTCAGAATTTGAAACCAAACAGCTGGTTTTTGGGTTGGGGAAGAAAAATGGAAGAATGCTGTTAAATGACAAAGTAAAAGCAGATTTAAATGCCCATAATCAATATTTGGAAGCATTGTTAATGAGCGGGGCGATAGGCCTTGTTTGTGTAGTATTGTATCTGCTATCACCATTGTTTTTTATGGGAGGTTTAGGAGATCGGGAGCGTATTTTTATAATTGGATTGGTTACTCTGGTCATGTGTAGCGCCTTATTTGAGAGTATTTTAAATAGACAATGGGGAATTGTGTTTGTATCGTTTTTCTATGCTTTGGCAATTCGGGAAAAAATAATAAAATCAATATAAGATGGTCTCGATTATCACTCCTGTACATAATTCTGAAAAGTTTGTTTTGGAATGTATGGATTCAGTGCGATCCCAAACGTATGCAGAATGGGAGCATATTTTAGTGGATGATTGCTCAACAGATAAAAGTGCTGAAATAATAATGAAGAGCGCCAAAAAGGATGGGCGGATAAAATATATCGGACTAAAAGAGAATAGTGGAGCGGGAGTTGCTAGAAATACGGCCATTAAGGCTGCCACGGGAAATTTTATCGCTTTTTTGGATAGTGATGACCAGTGGTATCCGGAAAAACTGGAAAGACAACTTGCCTTCATGAAGGAAAACAACAGTCAATTTTCCTTTACCTCTTATGACAAAGTGGATGAAGAGGGGAAAAAACTCCCGAAAAAAGTAAATTGTAAAAGGCTTATAACGTATAAGACTGCCTTGTATAAGAACCCCATTGGATGTCTTACGGTAATGTATAGTGTAGACTTCTTTGGAAAACAATACATGCCCTCCATACGAAAAAGACAAGATTATGCCTTGTGGTTAAAATTATTGAAAAAAACAGAGGGCCATGGTCTACAGGAATACTTGTCTACTTATAGGGTAAGAACAGGTTCTATTTCATCCAATAAATTAGAATTGCTCTCTTATGAATGGAAAATTTATAGGGAGGAAGAGGGCCTATCTTTTGTAAAATCCCTCTTTTATATAGTTTCGGCCATTTTTTTAAAAATGAAGAGTTATTTTTGACGAAAACAAACCTGTTTTCCATCTTACAATGGCACGACCATCGATTTTAAATTCCTTAGAGCGCAAATTCATTCTTCTTGTTGGGGATATGTTCATAATTTTGGCTTCGCTCAATGTTTTGGTCAATTATGGGGTCAATCAAGATGCGATAGAGACCAGCGAGAAAATTACACTTTTTGTCATGGGTGTATTTACTTATATTTCCTTGGCGTACATTTTGGATTTTTACAATTTGGAAAAAGTATCTAAAAGGAGGTATACCATTTCCCAGTCCTTATACATTTCCGTATTGTACGTATTCCTAGTATTTCTCTTGGCTGTATTTTTTTTCGATGTGGGCTTTTGGAGAATTCCGCTGCTATTTTTCTTATTGCTTACACCTATTGAAATAGCGCTATGGCGCTTTTTTTTCGGAAATGTCTTTCGTATTATTCCAGTGACCAAAAAAGTACTGTATATCTATGGAAACGGAACGGAAGGCAGTTTAAAAGACGATATAGAGACTATTGATGGAAAGGACATGAAAACCTTCTATAAGGTAAAATTAACCTATTCCATTGACCAGAACACTTTGGACAACAAGCAGTTTTTTCTATCCGCTACCGATAAAATTGATGCTTGGATCATTAATACAAGGAACTATACCAATTTCCCCAAAGACTTGGAAAATATTTTGTTGAAATCCATACTTCAGGGAAAGGAGGTCATCTCCTATACCTCCTTCTATGAAAACACCTATGAGGCCATGCCCATAAAATCCCATAATGATAGTTTTTATGAGATATTACAGCTTAAAAACAGAAGAATACGGTATTTACAGCGCCTGTTCAGTTTTGCCGTGAATTTTCTGCTTTCGCTATTGGTGGGAGTGATTTTTGCCTTGTGTACACCTTTCGTTTTTGTATTGAATCTATTTTTTAATAGAGGCCCTCTTTTTTACACGCAGAAAAGAGTTGGACAATACGGAAAGGAGTTTAAAATATATAAATTCCGCTCTATGGTCGTAGATGCAGAGAAAACAGGGGCTAAGATGGCCACGAAAAATGATTCCAGGGTTACGCCCTTTGGCAAAATACTTCGTGTTTTTAGAGTAGATGAACTTCCCCAGATTATTTCTGTAATCCGGAACGATATGCAATTTATAGGCCCCCGGCCCGAACGAAAGGTTTTTGTGAAAGAACTGAATAAGTTGACACCTTTTTACAATGTCAGGCACTTAATTAAACCTGGAATCACGGGTTGGGCACAGGTAAAGTACAAGTACGGGGAAAATCTAGAAGATTCCATTAAGAAATTGGAGTATGACCTTTATTATATAAAAAACAAGTCGATTACCCTAGATCTGAGAATTATTTTTAAAACCGTAACTACGGTCTTGTTCTCAAGAGGCGTCTAAGGATGTTGAGTTTTATCCAATGAATATGATTTTAAACAGAAATAATTGGTCAAAGCTTAGGATACCATTATTTTTGAAAGCAATACATAAACCAAATAAATAGGGGGTAAAGAATGAAAAAAATACTCATTACGGGTGCTGCAGGATTTCTGGGATCGCATTTATGCGATCGTTTTATTCATGAGGGTTTTCATGTCATTGGGATGGACAACCTCATAACCGGGGACTTGAAAAATATTGAACACCTCTTCCACCTAGAGCAATTTGAATATTATCATCACGATGTGACCAAGTTTGTCCATGTCCCAGGAGAGTTGGACTATATTTTACACTTTGCGTCTCCTGCCAGTCCCATCGATTATCTTAAAATTCCCATTCAAACCCTAAAAGTAGGGGCATTGGGAACACATAACCTTCTTGGATTGGCCAAAGAAAAAAAAGCGCGTATTCTTATCGCTTCTACTTCCGAGATTTACGGTGATCCCTTGGTACATCCGCAAACAGAGGAATACTATGGAAACGTAAATACTATTGGCCCTAGGGGAGTATATGATGAAGCCAAACGTTTTCAGGAATCCATCACTATGGCCTATCATCGTTTTCATGGTATAGAAACCCGTATCGTTCGGATTTTTAATACCTATGGCCCGCGAATGCGTTTGAACGATGGAAGGGTAATCCCTGCTTTTATGGGGCAAGCACTTCGAGGCGAAGATCTTACCATATTTGGAGATGGTTCACAAACACGTTCTTTTTGTTATGTAGACGATGAGATTGAAGGAATTTATCGCCTTTTAATGAGTGATTATGTATATCCTATAAATATTGGTAACCCCCATGAAATAACCATCAGAGACTTTGCGGAAGAAATTATAAAACTGACCGGTACCAATCAGAAAATAGTGTATAAACCCTTGCCGCAAGATGATCCCATGCAGCGGCAACCCGACATTTCCAAGGCGAAGGAGATTTTGGGCTGGGAACCAAAAATAGGGAGAGAAGAAGGAATGAGAAAAACCTTTGAATACTTCAAAACACTTTCGAAAGAAGACTTGGAAAAAACAGAACATCGCGATTTTACCACCAGGAATAAAAGGTAATCTTTGTAACCAGACTTGAAATAAAATAAGGATTCGCTTTAAATTCTGGATTGTGGACTGTCATATGTGCCGAGCAAAATGTATTTTTGGGCAAATTTTGAACAGATGAACATCCTTATCCTTGGTGCTGGCGGTAGAGAACATACGCTTGCCTGGAAACTGAAACAAAGCCCAAAACTCCAAAACTTATTTATTGCTCCGGGGAATGCTGGTACGGCTAGCATAGGAGAAAATATACCTATTGGTGTAAATGATTTTTCAGCGATCAAGGAGCAGGTCTTGTTCCATGAGGTCAATATGGTGGTTGTTGGTCCAGAAGACCCTTTGGTCAATGGAATTCACGATCTATTTCTGAATGACCCGGAACTGAAGCATATCCCAGTAATAGGCCCCGAAAAAGCAGCGGCAACTTTAGAAGGAAGTAAAGAGTTTGCAAAGCAGTTCATGGAACGGCATCAAATTCCTACCGCGGCCTATAAAAGCTTTACCTCAAAAAATTTAGAGGAGGGATATCAGTTTTTGGAATCCTTAAAACCTCCGTATGTATTAAAAGCAGATGGACTTGCCGCGGGGAAGGGAGTACTGATTCTTGAAGATTTGGCGGACGCAAAAAAAGAACTGGCGGCGATGCTCCTTGACGAAAAATTTGGGAATGCAAGTACTACTGTGGTTATTGAAGAGTTTTTATCGGGAATTGAACTCAGTTGTTTTGTATTGACAGATGGACAACATTACAAGGTTTTGCCTACGGCAAAGGATTATAAACGTATAGGAGAAGGAGATACAGGACTGAATACAGGTGGTATGGGGGCTATTTCCCCTGTCCCTTTTGCCGAAGGGGCTTTTATGGATAAAGTACACCAGCGCATTGTTAAACCGACTGTAGAAGGTCTTAAAAAGGATAATTTGCCTTATGTTGGATTTATTTTCATTGGTTTGATTAAAGTAGGAGACGATCCTTTTGTTATTGAATATAACGTGCGTATGGGAGATCCAGAGACCGAAGTGGTCATCCCTAGAATAAAAAATGACCTTGTAGACCTCTTCCAGGCTATGGCCAACCAAACATTGGATAGGATAGACCTCCAAATTGATGCTAGAACGGCCACAACGGTTATGACCGTTTCCGGAGGCTATCCGGAAGCCTATAAAAAAGGCAAAGAAATTAAAGGTTTGGAAGAGATATCAGATGCTTTGGTATTTCATGCAGGGACTCAAATAAAGGAAGGAAAAATAGTGACCAATGGCGGAAGGGTAATAGCTGTTACGGCCTATGGCTCTACAATGACCGAAGCTTTGACAACATCATATCAAAACATCGAAAAACTAGATTTTGAAGGGATGTATTACAGAAAAGACATTGGATTTGATCTTTAAATCGAATCCAATGTCTTTTTATTAGTTACATGATTGCACTTCGGGCAATCAAAACGTTTTATAAATAGGAGTGGGAACTAATACTCTTATCCTCTTCTCCGTTGTCATTGTACTTTTTAAGCTCCATCATCCAGTACACCATGGCCACGGCGCCGATAATCATAAAAATCCAATTCAAGCTATTGGCACCCCACCAGTTCTCCAACTCAATTTCCCGGAACCAATCAAATGGGCCGAATAAGACATTTACAAATAAATCTTCTATAGCTCTAAAAAATGCAGTCATCTTAATTATATTTACGATGCAAAAATATAAAAACCTAGAATGATTTCAAGCATTTTTGGAAAAACAAAGCCTATTAATTTTATCATAGTGCTTTCGTTTTTGTTTCTCTTTTATTGGGGCGTTCATTTTTTCGTAGGGGAACGAACCTATGAGATTCCGCAATTGCTCCTACAGGCTATTGTACTCAATGCCCTATTGTTCAGTATTTTTATTACAAATTTTATCATTAAAAAAAATAAGCTTACCGGAGTAAATTCCTTTGCCGTCCTCTTTTATGCCATGCTTATTGTGGTTTTTCCGGAAGTCTTGATGGACGATAATGCTATTTGGTGTAGCTTTTTTCTCTTATTGGCAACCCGAAGATTATTGAGTATTCGGTCCTTGAAGAGTATAAAATCAAAGACTTTTGATGCTACCTTATGGGTAGTGGTAGCCAGTCTTTTTTACGATTGGGCCATAATTTATGTGATTTTGGTTTTTGCGGCCATCTATTTTTATGATGCAAAGAATATCAGAAATTGGCTTATTCCCCTGGTAGCCTTTTGCGCGGTATTTATGATTGGTTCGGCCGTACTCATTCTATTTGACAACTCCTCTTTTTTGACAACGCACTACAGGTTTTCCGCACTATTGGAAGCCGATTATTTTTTTGATTGGGAAACCAGTACAAAGCTTATTGTGTATGGCATTTTAATTATTGGTATTGGAATATTGGCCTTTGTTCGTTTGGGAAATGTAGGTACGGGAAGAATTGTAACCATTAGATTAATAGCAATATCGTATACCCTGGGACTTTTAATGACCATTTTAGCATCTTCAGAAGATATTTCGCCCGTCATTGTCACTTTTTTTCCAGCGGTAATTTTCATGACCAATTATGTTGAGGCCCTGCAAAAAGCAAAAATTAAGGAAGCCATACTCGTTATTTCCATTCTTGCTCCTTTTATCTTATTTCTTTTCAGCCTCTCCTCAAAGTAATAGTAAAAGAAAAAAGTATCTTTGTGGCAAAATAAAAGCCTAAATGTTCAGTGATTTTGCCTTCCGTATTTTTGAAGAGAGTATTTCCACCTATCATATAAAGGATAGCGTAGATCAAGACTTTGTAAACCCGTATCCTAAAGATGACGTCGCTCACTTGCTGTTTCGAAAGAATTGGATAGATACGGTTCAATGGCATTATGAAGATATCATAAGGGATCCGGATATTGATCCTGTGGCCGCTTTGGAGCTCAAACGGAAAATTGATGCCAGCAATCAGGATAGAACAGATTTGGTAGAATATATCGACAGCTATTTTTTAAATAAATACCAATCGGTTGAAACCCTGGAAGATGCCACTATCAATACCGAGAGCCCGGCTTGGGCTATCGATAGACTTTCTATTTTGGCACTGAAAGTATATCATATGCAAGAGGAGGTCAACCGCGCTGATGCCGCTCCAGAGCATATAAAAAGTTGCTGGACAAAGTTAGATGTTCTCCTAGAACAACGGAAAGACCTTTCCAGTGCAATCGATCAATTACTCGCTGATATTGAAGGAGGTAAAAAATACATGAAAGTCTATAAGCAGATGAAAATGTATAATGATGACGAACTAAACCCAATCCTTCGTGGGCAAAAATAAGAACCGGGACATTCAACACCTTCTTATTATTCGTTTATCGGCAATGGGTGATGTTGCCATGACGGTTCCGGTGATTTTGGCATTACGACAGCAATACCCCCACCTTAGGATAACCGTACTTACCCGAGCTTTCTTTGCGCCCATGTTTTCTCAACTCCCCAATGTAAATGTCTTTAGTGCAGAGACTAAAGGAAAGCATAAAGGTGTTTTGGGCCTATGGAAACTATATAGGGCTTTACAAAGGCAAAATATAGACGCCGTTGCCGATTTTCATAATGTACTTCGTAGCAACATTTTAAAAGTATATTTTAAGTGGAGTAGTATTCCTTTTGTTCAAATTGATAAAGGAAGAGCCGAAAAAAAAAGACTTACAGCAAGTTCAAATAAAATATTTGAGCCGCTAAAAACAACACATCAACGTTATGCCGACGTACTTGGAAAGCTAGGTTTTCAAATAGTATTATCCCAAGCACAAACACTGCCACGACAACCCATTGCCGCAGATACGCAACAGCTTATAAAAGCGGATACAAAAAGATGGATAGGAATCGCTCCTTTTGCTGCTTTTAAGGGAAAGATGTATCCATTAGATCATATGCAAGAAGTTATCGGATTAATTACCAAAACCAATAGGTATAAGGTGGTACTTTTTGGAGGGAAGGGCGATGCTCAAATCCTGAGTGGATGGGCCAATCAATTTAAAAGCTGCATCAATATGGCGGGAAAAGTGGCATTTAAGGAAGAATTGGCATTGATATCACAATTGGATCTTATGCTTTCTATGGATAGTGGCAATGCCCATATCGCTGCGATGTTCGGGATTCCCGTGGTGACTTTATGGGGAATTACCCATCCCTATGCCGGCTTTTATCCTTTTGGACAGGATGCGGACAATGCCTTATTGGCAGATCGGGAGAAATTCCCTCAAATTCCTACATCCATTTATGGAAATAAAATGCCGGATGGTTATGAACATGCTATGGAAACTATTTTGCCAGAAGCGGTCTTTAATAAAATAATAGAGGTATTGAACAAAAGCTGATCCGAGTTCTTATACGGCCTCTTTTTTGATTTCAATAGCCTTAAAATACTGCTTCAACTGAGACATAAAACGATACTTTCGTGCAGTGGGCGCATTTTCTACCATTAAGGTACGAATACCAATATAGGAACTCATCAAATAAATAGCCACACTTTCTGCATCTACATGGCGATCAATATGACCATTGAATTTTCCACGCTGTATTGCAGAAACAAGATTTACCTCCCATACCTGAAGAATATCGTTGAGGTGTTTCATGATTTTGGGATTACGACCGTTGAACTCTGTGATAAAATTACTCAGTACAAATCCATAATCCAATTCATTGTGTACAGCGGTTTCCAGCGCATTATCAAAACATTTGGTCAAACTATCCAATGTGTTTTCATGTCCTTCAATAGGTTCAATTAAGATATTGTATACTTTACGCACCAATAAATTTTGAATGATCTGGATGAAAAAATCTTCTTTTGAATCAAAGTGGTAGTAAAACGCACCTTTGGAAAGGGAGAGTTCTTTTAAGATATCGTCTACACTGGTATTGTAATATCCTTTTTCATAAAATAAATACAATCCGGTAACTTGCATACGTTGCATGGTAGCCATGCGTTTAAGGGTCTTTTCCATAGATTTGGGATTTAGGGTTAAACCGACTTTAACGTCAGTTCAAAATTAACGCCGCCTATTGGATTAAGATCGTTTTTGGGGTCAAAAGGATGTAAAACTCGATATAATGTCAAAAAGAGACCGAAAAGTCGGTTTATCAAAAAAAAGACAAACCAGCTAGTCGGTAAAATGTGTTTTTTATCGATAGAAAAAAGCTTCGAACTCCAAAAAACACCATCGTTCAGAAAAAAATAAGCCATTACTGAACAATTTAAGGTGTACGGGCTATTCGATTGCCCATACACCCTAAGTATATTTTGAGATGTCTTAGGTCACAGTTCCCTGACAACTACTTCCGGCACCAGCTGTACAACCATAGCAATGTTGCGAAATGATAATGTTTCGATCATTTAGGATGTCCTCATTATAATCCTTAATATGCTTTATTTTACTAGCAACCTTTAAGCCTAACATCTGATTAAAATCACAATCATATAACCAACCATCCCAACTTATGGAGATTGTATTGGTACACATCACATTGGCTACGGCTTCCGGATTGTAGGCATCCACAAGGGCATACATATAATCCTCATAGTTTTCTGAAGCAATCAAATAATCCAGAAAACGGGCAATAGGTAAATTCGTGATGGCAAAAAGGTTATGGAACTGGATATTAAAATCTTCGAGCAAAGCTTTTTTGAAATCTTTCTCCAGAGCCATTTGATCTCCAGGAAGATATGCTCCCGAAGGATTATAAACAAGATCCAGGCGCAAACTGCTATCTGGCATTCCGTATCCTACTGCATTGAGTTCTTGAAGCGCCTTTATGGATTTATCAAAAACACCATCACCACGTTGTTTATCGGTCTTGCCCCTTGTATAATGTGGCATGGACGAAATAACGTGTACATTATGTTTTTTGAAAAATTCGGGCAAATCATAGTATTTTTTGTTTGCCCTTATGATGGTTAAATTAGAGCGAACAATGAAATCTTTGATTCCCGCTTTGGCCGCTTCTTCAACAAACCAACGAAAATCTGGGTTCATTTCTGGAGCGCCTCCTGTAAGATCCAAGGTATGGGCACCGGTATTGCGGATAACTTCCAGACACTGCTGCATGGTTTCGCGAGTCATGATCTCTTTGCGATCCGGGCCGGCATCTACATGACAATGTTCACATACTTGATTGCACATATACCCAACATTGATCTGCAAGATCTCTAATTTTTTTGGGCGTAGCGGGAACTGTCCTATGTTGGCAATTTTGTCCTTAAAATAGGGAAGTTCTCCCTCGGCAAAAATACCCCCGTTAAGAATGTCCAACTGTTTATTTGTTTCAGCGAGCTCATCATGTCTCGCCTTTAACGATTTTGTAGCCATTTTGTATTTGTCTATTATTTTAATGCTTCCTTACCTCCTGCGGTTAAAGTAGAAAGTGGGAATACCATTTTTCCATGATTCGCGGGAAGTTTTAAAGAAATATCCCTTGCGCGAAGCTTCTACATGGACAATTTGTTGTATTTATTCATCATCTGAACCCCATGTACAAGGGTTGCCCCACTGTCAATTGCGGCACCCACGTGAACCGCTTCCATCATTTCCTCTTTTGTAATGCCTTTTTCCAAACCTCCTTTGGTATACGCATCAATGCAATACGGGCATTTGACGACGTGGGATACTGCTAAGGCAATAAGGGATTTTTCTCGTGCGGTAAGTGCTCCTTCTTGAAACACGGCCCCGTAGTAATCAAAGAACTTTGTTCCCAGTTCTTCACTCCATTCTGTAATTTTTCCAAATTTTCTTAAATCTTTTGGGTCATAATATGAGTCTGCCATTTCTTTTATGTTTTTAATTCGTGTGTTAATTTATCCTGTACAAAGTATACTGCCAGTAATACCGTGCCCTATGCTATAGGGTATCCATTAGTCAGAATAGAGCAATATATCGTAAAGGGGTAAAAATACCATGGCCTTTAAGGCATGGAAGGGATTTTATAAAGAATAATAGGGAGAGCCTTTGTTGAGGTGATTCTTTAAGAGTAGGGAATCGATCAACATGCGACAGGCAGATAAAATAAGCGTACTACCTCTCAGAAGGCGATGAAACAAATGTAAAAGTCGTTTTGATAAACCATGGCTGTGGCGCAGTAATTTTTTGATGTCTATGAGACTGTCTACATCAAATAAGGAAGACAACCAGATTACTTCGGCACCCTTGGAGCCCGCAAAAGAAGAAACTTCCTCGATCAAGTGGGAGGTCTGCCAGGAAAATCGTTGAAATTGATCGGCATCAAATTGGGATTTGTGGAGTCCCATAAGGTAGAACCCGCCATCTTGTGATGGTCCCAGGACAAATTTTTGGTACTGCAGTTTGGAATGCGCTTCCAGGATATGGGATAGCTCTAATTGTGGTGTGTCGTTCCCAAGGGTAATAATATGCTCATAACCTTGATCAAAAACAGTTTTGATGGCACTAACGAAACGTTCTCCAAACGTATCTCCCTTTTGCTCTTCTTCCGAAAAATGAAAATAGGGCAATTTGCTGCTCTGCACAAGACCAAGCGTATGTTCGGTAAGCGCATTGAATAAATGTCTTCCCTGGCGAATAGGTTTGTGCTTTAACTCTTCTTGGGAAGAGTTTGCAAATAGCAGTATGGCTGTACTATGTTTTTGGGCGATTCCCATAAGTGTATCAAAATGTAAATTTACAATTAAAATTCATAGCACTGAGAGCTTCATATAGAGAAATGAAGTAGGATGTGGTGCTATTCATGGAGGGATACCTTGTTTTTAAGAAAAAAACTGATCGGTCCGTAAGGGTAGGCGCCAAAAAGGAATCGATGGACAGAAATATCGTTTTACGTCAAAAAAGAAAGGATGAATGCCTATTTTATGTAAATGGATAGCCGTTTTCTGGAATGAGCAAACTATGGAGTCGGTAAAAAAGAAGTTTTTTACGGTAATTTATTGAAGCTTTGCGGATAGGGCAGTACTTTTATAAGATAAAAATGGATGAAATGGATCTTAATACACTCTCGTCGAAATCGGTTGGCCTTGTTCTTGCTGGAGGAGGTGTCCGGGGCATTGCGCATATTGGGGTAATTAAGGCGCTAAATGAATTTGGAATTGTCGTGGATAAGGTTTCAGGTAGTAGTGTAGGTGCATTGGTGGGGGCACTCTATGCCAATGGAAATTCTATTGACGACATGTTGACCTTTTTTAAGGAGACCCCCCTATTTAAATACAATTTTTTGACCATTGTTAAGCCGGGGTTAATCGATACAGAGCGTTACTTTAATATTTTTAAAGGCTATTTTCCCGAAGATGCTTTTGAGGCATTGGAACGAAAATTATACGTGGTTGCCACTGATCTCCTAAAAGGGGAACAAGAATTTTTTGATACGGGAGAATTGATACGGCCACTTTTGGCCTCCGCGGCCTTACCTCCGGTTTTTAGTCCCGTTTCCCTTAAAGATAGTTTGTATGCCGATGGAGGTATCATGAATAATTTCCCCTTAGAGCCTCTTATAGAAACAACAGATTTTGTGATCGGGAGCAGTGTATCCATAACAGGAGAGGTAGATAAGAGTGCTATCCGAAATTCCTTGCAATTGACGGGAAGGGTGACCGGATTAATGATTTATGCTTCAAGTAAACAGAAAATCAACGCCTGTAATCTCTTAATAGAACCCAAAGCACTTGAAAATGTTGGCGTGCTCGACAAGAAAGGTATTGAAACGGCCTACGCCATAGGGTACGAGCATGCCACCAAAATATTCGCGGATTTTTTTAAGAAATAAATGACATTCGTTTATTACAGGAATAACTATCGTGCACAAAGCACCTCGTTTCATTTAAACATCGTCAAAATCTATTTTTAATGTAGGGGTTAATGGATGTGCCTGACAAGTTAATATTAAGCCTTCCGCAATTTCGCCATCCGTTAGGATCTGATTTTTTACCATTTCGGCCTTTCCTTCGGTAACTCGGGCAATACAGGTACTGCAGACTCCGCCCTGACAAGAATAGGGAGCATCAATATTTTCCTTCAACACAGCATCGAGCACCAGGGTCTTTTTATCCATCGCAAAAGTATAACTTTCGTCGTCCACGGTAACTTCTACCTGGGTATCCCCATCAAGATTTTCTGCAAGGGTATCCACGGTTTCGGAGGCCGTGAACAACTCATAATGAATTTTGTCTTCGGCGATAGATGAGGACTTCAAGGCATCGGAAACGTTGTGAATCATTTCTTCCGGACCACAAAGGTAAAAAGCATCAAAAGAAGTCTCCTTAAACTTATTTTTTAGGATATAGTTGACCGATGTAGTATCGATACGTCCAAACAAACAGTCCTCTTCCCTAGACCGGCTATAGACATATTTTACGAAAAATCTGCCCTTATATTTTTGCTCCAAATCTTTAATGGTTTCCAAAAACATGGCTTCTTCTGGCTTTTGATTCCCATAGACAAGGATAAATGTAGAATTGAGATGACTTGCCAAAACGGTTTGCGCAATACTCATAATAGGGGTAATTCCACTCCCCGCGGCGAAAGCCGCTATATGTTGCGCTTGGTTTTTGGGAACAAAGGTAAATCTGCCTTCAGGTGCCGAAACTTCCAAAACATCTCCAGCTTTAATTCCCGAGTTGGCAAAAACAGAAAAGGTTCCGCCTTCTACCTTTTTTATGCCAATAGTAATTTCATGTGCCGTGGGAACCGATGAAATGGAGTAAGCTCTGCGTACCTCGCCCCCATTCAAATAATGTTTAATGGTAATATATTGGCCGGCAACAAAGGAAAATTCATCTTTTAAGTTGCTGGGAATAGCAAAAGATATGGCTACTGAATTGGGAGTGAGATGTGTTACGGAAGAAACGCTAAGAGAGTGAAAGTCGCTCATAATATTTTTTATTGAAATCTATAGTTGTATGTGCCCTATACGGGCGAATTTAGGTATTAAAACAATCCGATATTTTGTGGTCCATACAGTTGGAGAATAGGTTTGCAAAATTAAGCAAAGCAAGGGGCAATTCTATCGAGTTTTAAAAAAAAATATACCTAAAAATCTTATGCATAAGAAAATTATGCATATATTTGATTCAAATTATCATATAAAATGGGAAATTCTAAACTGTATAAAGGGAGCCTTAATACCATTATCCTGAAATTATTGGAAGAACAAGGCAAGATGTATGGCTATGAGATTACACAAAAAGTAAAAGAGCTCACCCAAGGAGAATTGAATATTACGGAAGGGGCCCTCTATCCGGCATTGCATAAATTGGAGGCTTCGGGCTTTTTGGAAGTGGAAGTGGCCCGTGTGGACAATAGATTGCGGAAGTACTATAAGTTGACGGAGGAAGGTGAAAAAGAAACCGTATTACGTTTGGCCGAATTGGAAGAATTTATACGAAGTATGCAACACTTGGTACAACCAAAATGGAGCATCAATTAAAAAATAAAAACGATGAAACTGTCCCAAATAGAATTGGATGATATTGCAAGATATCTGGAAGCAAAGGGTCTATATCAGGTAGATATCAAAAATGAAGTATTGGATCATATGGCCAATGATATTGAAATGCGCATGCAGGAAGATGGCCTATCATTTATCGATGCTTTTGAGGTGACACGAAAAGCATGGAGCCAGGAATTAATGCCGCATTCCAGTTTTTGGATCGGATTGATCTATGTGGGTCCTAAGATTGCCATAAAAAAATGTGCGGCAAGATTAAAAAAATCCTATACAAGAACTTTGCTCGCGGCCCTTGCCCTATTCGCCTTGTCCTATGGTATTCTTAGTATGGAGGCGATGTTTCCCTTTTATGATAGGGTCACCCAAGGAATAGGATACCTATATTTGGTTGCTTTTGCGAGTTTTGCTTTTTTCTACTTTAGGATTTACCTGAGCAAAATGCATACTACCTATCGGTATCTATATAAGGTCAATGTTTTTGGCTTCGCCATAGCATATCTATATTTTAATCCGCTAGTAGCTACGTACAATAATTTTCACAGGGAAGGAGAGATACAGTTATTGAGCCTGTTTTTACATAGCTTCCTGTTGATTTACTTTTATACGGCCATTGATTTGTTCAGGGCACACCACAGAACCGTTGCATTAAATACGATATCATGAAAAGATTAACGCAGAAAGAAACTGAACACATCCTTAGTTATCTAAAAGATCTGGGCGTACTATACGTGGATCTCAGATTTGAGATGATGGATCATATCGCAACCGATATTGAATTGCGTATGGAGCGGCAACAGCTCCCTTTTCCCAAAGCCTTTGAAATCTATAAGGCTGGACATGAAAAATCGTTGAAACAATGGAAACGCAGTTTTAATGGCATCATTTTAAAAAGAATCCGTCGCAATGTAGGAAAACAATTGCGCAAGCCGATCATCCTCATTATCTGCTTGCTTTCCTTTATAGTATTAAAGGGGCTCTCGGTCTTCATTGCCTCTGAGAAACTGGTAGAAGTTACCCCCATGCTCACCCTATTGGTGGTATTCCTGTCCTATATTTTTTATTATGGGGGAAGAACCCAACGTTATGCGGCACTAGAAAAAATCGTGCTTTTAAAAATTCCCTTGTTTTGGGGCGTTCTCCTTTTTATCAATCCAAGAGTACAAGTCCTTGAAATTTTAAGCAATACCAATGTCAAATATGCCGTTGTAGCTGCCTTTGTAGGACTTTTTGCCGCTTTTCTGATAACAACACATCAGTATTATAAACACTTTAAATCCCATTACAAGACCATTTAAAAATTTATTCATCAGATTAAAAAACATTATGAAAAAGCAAATTATAACATTTCTGCTCTTTGTTTTCACCTTGGGTATAAGTGCCCAAGAAAATGACCAATTCAAGGAAGATACCATTAAATTTATAAAACTGACTGGTACGGAGACCGCTTTTGACGGGGTCATTGCCCAATTGGAAACGGAAATACCAGAGGTGAATCTTGAAGCTTACCGAAAGGCGGCGCTAAAAACAACGGATGAACTCTATGATAAAATAGCCGGTTTATATATGGAGGAGTTCTCCCATGCTGAAATACAGGAGCTCATAAGCTTTTACAATTCAGCCCTGGGGAAAAAAATGGCGGAAAAACAATTGATGCTCACACAAAAAGGCATGGGCCTTGGACAAAATTGGGGTATTGAAATGCAACAGCTGGCCACCAAATACAAAAGCCTCATTGTGGTGGACTAGGCGTTTTCCTCAAAATGTAAAAATAGGCCTTCGATAGCGGTTCATGAAATCTTCCAATATACGTGTCCTTGCCCCAATCAATAATTCTGTAAAACCCTAATCCTCTCTTAATTTGACCAAAGAACAAATTGCCCGCCTATACGCATTTACTTCAAAGCACTTCGTAGCGCACTACGATCTGCAGACAGAGCTGGTAGATCATTTGGCCAATGGGATCGAATCGATGCAACAGGAACATCCAGAAATGGATTTTGAGATGGCCTTGCGGTTGGAATTCAAGAAATTTGGCGTTTTTGGATTTCATGATGTGGTTCAAAAACATAGAGCTGCTATGAACAAGCGCTATCGGAACATTATTTGGGGTTTCTTTAAAACCTATTTTAAGTGGCCCAGATTTTTAATGACCGTGGCATTTGTATTGATATATTTTACCGTACTACAAAGTATAGGAGCACAACTTCGGTATTATTTTATATTGACCACGGCTTGGGCGGTTTTTGTATTTCTAATGATCAAGACATGGCTTTTTAGAAAAAAGCAGATATCAAAATCCAAGAAATGGCTGTTGGAAGAACTGATTTTTAATCAAATTGGACTTCTCAACGTTTTGCTAGTGCCCATACAACTTTTAAATTTTGCTTCCCCTCAAACTATGGAAAGCCTCTTTTTTCAATGGGCATTTTCCATAGGTGCCGTATTATATCTTCTTTTGGCTTATATCACAACTACGCTCATCCCTAGAAATGCGGAAGAACTACTGCGAAAAACGTATCCGGAATACAGAATCCGTTAAATTTATGTAACAAAAGTGCTTTCAAAAACACTAATAGGGCACTTTAATACACCAACCTTATGCTTAAACACTTCCTTAATTTACAATGGAAATCTTTTTTTAGGTCAGCTTCTTTTACCACTAATCTTGCCTTGAAAATCTTTATGGTTTTTGGAGGATTATGGATTGCGGTTTCCTTTCTTTCCCTTGGTATGGGAGCTTTTTATCTTGTAAAAGAACTGGATATGGGAGATCCTTTTGAATTGATCAACAAATTTATGATCTATTATGTGGTCTTTGATCTAATGTTCCGCTATGCCATTCAAAAAATGCCCATTACCAATATTAAGCCGCTCTTGTATTTGCCCATTAAAAAAAATCAGGTAGTGCACTTTTCCTTGGGAAAGACGGTAGTTTCCTTTTTCAATTGGTCCCATGCTTTTTTCTTCGTTCCTTTCTCTATTGTCCTGCTCATAGAGGGATATGATACGGTAGGCGTAATAGGATGGCACTTGGGTATGATGACCTTGTTTTATTGTAGCAATTTTTTAAACGTTTTGCTAAATAACAAGGATAGTATTTTATATCCTGTAGGGATTATTTTTGCTATTCTTGGAGCTTGCCACTACTTTGAAGTTTTCGATATTACTACCTACACCATAGTATTTTTTCAAGGACTCTATCAATTGCCCTGGTTGGCCATACTTCCATGGGTGCTACTGGTGCTACTCTATATTTCTGCCTTTTCCTATTTTAAACGGCATATGTTTCTCGATGCCGGGCTGGCCGCCAAGCAGACCGTAGCCAGAACGGAAGATTATACTTGGCTGAATAGATTTGGAAGCTTGGGGATCTTTTTAAAGAATGACATTAAATTAATACGAAGAAATAAACGTTCCAAAACCACTGTAATTACCAGTATACTCTTTCTGTTTTATGGCTTATTATTTTTTACGGGAAGTATAGAGGCCTATGATAATCCAGGTATGAAAATTTTTGCGGGAATATTCGTTTCAGGAGGATTTTTGTTCACCTTTGGGCAATTTGTACCGAGCTGGGACAGCTCCTACTACCCTTTAATGATGAGTCAGAACATTCAGTACAAGGAATATTTAAACTCCAAATGGTATTTGGTGGTCATCGCCACTTTGATCAGTGCCATGATCGGGTCCTTTTATCTTTTCTTTGGGATTGAAGCGTATTTGGCCGTAATTACTGGAGCCATATACAATATGGGGGTGAATTCTTACCTCGTGCTATGGGGTGGCGCCTATATAAAGACTCCTATAGATCTTACCTCTAATAAAAAAGCTTTTGGAGACAAACAATCCTTTAATATCAAGACAATGTTGTTGACCATACCCAAATTATTGTTTCCCTCGCTGTTTTACCTCTTAGGAGCCTTCGTTTTCAATCCGGTCATTGGCTTTGTTTTTGTAGGTCTTGCCGGCATTATTGGATTTGCATTTAAGGGATGGGCTTTTAGGGAAATAGAACGTATTTATAAAAAAGAGAAGTACAAAACGCTAGCAGCATATAAACAAACTTCATAAACGATAGTAATAGAACAAGCATGATACAAACACAAAATCTTGTAAAAACATATGGTGCAGCAACCGTACTGCATATCGATCATTTAGAAATTCCCAAAGGAGAATGCTTTGGATTGGTGGGGAACAATGGGGCAGGGAAAACAACTTTCTTTAGTTTGTTGCTGGACTTAATTTCCCCAACTTCTGGACACATTATAAACAATAATGTACAAGTAAATACCAGCGAAGCCTGGAAACCTTTTACTTCTGCCTTTATTGATGAAACCTTTTTGATCGGATATTTAACCCCTGAGGAGTATTTCTATTTTATTGGAGAATTGCGCGGACAAAACAAAGCCGATGTAGATGCATTGGTAGGAAGTTTTGAGGATTTTTTCCATGGGGAAATATTAGGGCAGAAAAAATACTTGCGTGACCTTTCCAAGGGAAATCAGAAAAAAGCGGGTATTGTAGCTTCCTTTATCGGTAATCCCGAAGTTATTATCTTGGATGAACCCTTTGCGAATTTGGATCCTACGACCCAAATACGATTAAAGGGTATTATTAAAAATTTAGCCGAAAATAAGGATATTACAGTCTTGGTCTCTAGTCATGACCTGAGCCACGTTACGGAAGTTTGTGAGCGCATTGTGGTATTGAACAAGGGAGAAATCGTAAAGGACATACAGACTTCAGAGCGCACTTTAAAAGAATTAGAAGCCTTTTTTGGAGATAACTCCAAGGAGTGAGCTCCTATTTAAATCAAGATATGGAGTAGCGCCGTAACATGCACTACTCCATATTTCGATATTGACCCTTGATTATCCCTGAGGCATGGGAGTAAAGAAAAATTCTTCACGAACAATTTTCCCATCTTCAACTTGATAGAGGCAAAGTTCGTTCATAGAAGCCCTTGGAGCTCCTTTAAAGGTAACGTCCATTTTCATGGAACAGCTAAAAAACTTATCAGCAACCAAGGGTTCAGAGATTTCCATTCCATGTACTTCTTCTACCATACTGTTAAAGTGGGCCGCCTTTTGGCGCACCCCTTCAATCCCTTTTACCTCTTTCATTGGGGCGCCATCGGGTTCTACACTTACAATACTATCCGAATACAGGGCATTCATAGCTTCTTCAAATTGTCCTTGTCTGCAATAGCCGACTAACTTATCGGCGACTTCTTGTGTTGTCATAACTGATTGTTTTATGATTAATACTACTTTAAAGATCGATGATTTTATTCAAAAATGCGATTTAAATATGCATTTAAAGGTTTTATATTTTGGAAATGGGTCATGATTTCCGTCAATAGCTCTTCTGTGTTGTAAAATGGAGCCAAAGGGAATTCTGCCATCGCGTAAAATTGTTTGTTATACATAAGCGCTGTCTCCTGTGCGGCTTCTCTTAATGTTTTATCCAAACGTTTTGATTTTTCTCCACTTAAGGCTCCAAAACTTTGTATAAAATCCGGATGCTGCACAATACTTAAAAAGGAGGAAGTATGCTGTGCAATATATTCCCTTACCCGTTTCAATTCAGCTGTAGGCAACATAAATAATCCCCCGCCTACATGAATACTCTCCGCATCAATGCCCAAATAATAACCCGGCAAACTCGACTTTTTTCCATGAGGGGAAAAGCCTGCTTTTAAGATCAGATGATAAGGCGATTTATCTTTGGAAAATCGAACGTCCCTATGGATCCTAAAAAGGGCTTTTTTAGGGTCATGGAAAATTCGGGAATCCCATTCGGTCAGAATAGGTAAGATCTCATCGAGTAAAGCGAGAAAAGGCGCTTTGACATCATCCTCATAGCGCTTTTTATTGGCATGGAACCATGCTTTGGTATTATGCGCTTTAAGCTCCGTAAAAAAAGAGGTGTACGTTTTTGAGATCATGTTACAAGCTTAGGTTTTATCTTTTAGTTTGATCCATTCCAAAATAAGTTGCTCCAGGGCTTCTTTCTTCTCCTGAATATCGTCAATAGTATAAAATCTAGCTACCCTCGCCTCTTTTCCATCTCCTTCCAAGAGTCCATAGGGGTCTTTGATGGAGGCTCCTTTGTGAAACATCAGACTTACAAATTTTTTGGCGTTAAAAAAGAAGGAGGCAATGTTTCCCTTGTACATAAAAGTGGGGCTCTTCCATTTTATGGTTTCCTCGATCCTATCATCGGTTCCCAAGATGATTTGGCGTACCAATTGAATTTCTGACCTTAAAGGATGTTGTTTCTCCTCTAAAAAGGCGTCTACTTTGGGATTGGTTTTTAAGCTCATGTCCGTGTTTTTTGATCTTTCTTCATTTTTTCCAAAGCTATGGCCGTCAGTAATTCCCATGGGCAGGCTTTCGCATTAAAAGGAACGGAATACCATCCCGGCAAAGGACCTTTGTTTTTAAAGGGGTTGAATACGGTTGCAGCAACTTCTAACTTCTCAATAGGATACGCTTCCCCCAATTTAAAGACCATCTCATTTTTACGGGATAAAAAGGCGAATACTTTGCCTTGGTAAACGATGGCCGGAGCATGCATCATTTTCCCTTCATCAACCTCAAGATGTTGTTTGCAAAAGCCCCTCCGTATCTCCTCAAATTGTTCGATTTCCATGAGTTGAACGGTATTGATCGTATCAAAACTACAAAAGAAAAACTGGCTTAAAACAGGGTAAATAAGACATGCTAAAGGGTTGAATGTGCCAAAAAAACCGCTATTTTTGATAGTTCACCATACCTATATTCCTATGAAACATATTAGTATACTGGTTCCGAAAAACAATACCATCTTAAGTAGTGTTATAGGTCCCTATAAAATTTTTAATGCGGTCAATGCTTTTCTCCTTCAATCGGGAAAGAGCCATGGACCATTTTTTGACGTGCATTTGGTGGGGATTGAAGCAAATAGTACCTTATATGATGGGGCGTTTAGCATTCATTGCGATAGTACGCTGGAAGAAATAGAACGAACCGACCTTATTATTATCCCTGCAGGGCAGCCTCATAGTTTAGCAGAAGACATTAAAGAGAATTATGATTTTGTCCCCTGGATCATTAAGCAGCGAAAACAAAACAATACGGAGGTTGCCAGCTTGTGCCTGGGTGCTTTTCTTTTGGCAGAAACAGGATTGATCAATGGAAAACAATGTGCCACGCATTGGGCGGCCATGGATCTTTTTAAAAAATCGTATCCAAAAGTAGGGATGGTATCCAATAAAGTCGTTACAGATGAAGATGGGATTTATACCAGTGGAGGAGCGTATTCCTTTCTTAACCTAATGGTGTACTTGGTAGAAAAGTATTGTGGCAGGGAAGTATCTATCTATATTTCCAAGTTTTTTGAAATAGAAATGGATCGTCAAGAACAGGGCCAGTTTGCTATTTTTCAGGGACAGAAGGATCATTCGGATGAAGCCATAAAAAAAGCCCAACATTATATTGAAGAGAACGTTTCCAAAAAAATATCAGTAGAAGCCCTTGCCCAGAAATATGCCATCAGCCGAAGAAATTTTGTGAGAAGATTTAAAAAAGCCACGCAAAACACGCCTTTGGAATACATTCAAAGGGTAAAAATAGAAGCGGCTAAAAAAATCCTGGAATCTACGGAGCGAAATGTCAGCGAAGTGATGTTCGGAGTGGGGTATTCCGATCAAAAGGCATTCCGGACGATGTTCAAGAAACATGTGGGCCTGTCCCCTATTGCCTATAAGGGGAAATACAATAGAAATTTAGTACATGTAGAGCATCCTACTTCCTGGTAATATAGTGCACTACAGAAAGAATTAAGATCAAGGAATTTGAACGAAAATCCCCCTAAAGGACAATAAATAAAAAATAAACCTATTTTTACCGACCAACGGTATAATAATCCCGTTGTTTTTAAGTTAAGATTATACGTATACTAGACTATTTTGAAGCTTCGAAACTTAATTATTATAGCTATTGCATTGGGAGGAACTATTTTTACCGCATGTTCCACCAAGAAAGATGCATTCATAAATCGGAATTGGCATGCCTTAAATACCAAGTTCAACACCCTCTACAACGGCAATATTGCCTTTGAAGAAGGAAGGGAAGAATTGAACCAATCCTATCGGGATAATTATTGGGAAATTTTACCTATTGAACGTTTGGCCATTACCGATGAGGTTAAGCTAGATTCTGAAGACAACAATCCTAAATTTGTAGTTGCAGAGGAAAAAGCTTCAAAAGCCATACAAAAACACAGTATGGACATTAAGGATGAAGAGCGCAACCCGCAAACAGATGAAGCATTTTTGCTTTTAGGGAAGGCGAGATACTTTGATCAGCGATTTATTCCTTCTCTGGAAGCCTTCAATTATATCTTAAAAAAATACACCACGAGCGATAAACTCAACGAGGCTCATATTTGGAGAGAAAAAGTGCATATTCGGCTAGAGAATGAAGAGCTTGCACTTAAAAACTTAAAGCGACTTTTTAAATTGGAGCGCTTAAAAGATCAGGAGTACGCAGATGCCCGTGCCATTATGGCCCAAGCCTATATCAATTTAAATGCTCCCGATACGGCAATTCAACAGCTGAAGATTGCATCGTCCTACACCAAGAAGAACCCGGAAAAGGGGCGCTATTATTTTATCATTGGTCAATTGTATAATCAATTGGGCTATAAGGACAGTGCCAATTATGCTTTTGACAAAATCATTGATCTTAACAGAAGGTCGCCCCGGGTATATATGATCAATGCGCATTTGCAGAAAATAAAAAATACGGTGATTACCGAAGAAAATAAAGAAGCGCAACTAGAATACCTTACTTCCCTGGAAGAAAACCGGGAAAATCGCCCTTTTTTAGATAAAATATATCGGCAGATTGCAGAATATCATTTGGGGGTAGAGTCCGATAGTTTGGCATTGGTCTATTTCAACAAATCTATTCGTGCTACGCAAAACGAACCGGTATTGAACGCACTCAACTATGAAAACTTAGCCACCTATCACTTTGATGAAAATGAGTATAAGGTTGCCGGAGCTTATTACGATAGTGTCCTTACCAATCTCAAGGAAAACACAAAAAAACACCGTTCCATTAAAAAGAAGTTAGACAATTTGGAAGATGTCATTGCCTATGAAGAAACGGTGCAATATACAGATAGTATCATTAGCCTATATAAGCTGCCAAAAGCGGAGCAGATCGCTTATTTTGAAGACCATATTGCCAAGTTGAAGGCAGCCGAAGAAGCTGCGGAAAAGGCCAAAGAGAAAATAGCCAATGATGGTTTTGCCGCTTTCGGGGAGAGCAAGGGAGGAAAGGAAAATAAAGGTAAATTCTATTTTTACAATATCACCAGTCTCGGATACGGAAAAACCGATTTTAAGAGCCGCTGGGGAGATCGCGTTTTGGAAGACGATTGGAGGTGGTCCAATAAGAATAGGCTACAGCTTGTTGAAAGAGATGGGGAGGCGGTTGCCGTTGGAGATGATGGAGCGGAAATTGTTACAGATGACAAAAAGTATGATGTAGCGTATTATGTGGATCGTATTCCTACCGATGTGGCGGTCATCGATAGTCTTCAAAAGGAACAGAACTTTGCCAATTATCAATTGGGCCTTATTTATAAGGAAAAATTCAAAGAGAATCTATTGGCGGCCGGAAAGCTTAGCACGGTATTAAAGTCCAATCCGGAGGAGCGTTTGATCTTACCCTCAAAATACAACCTCTACAAGATTTATGAAGAAGAAAAGAGTCCGTTACAAGAGGAGATGAAGCAGAATATCATTAAGAATCATCCCGATTCCCGTTATGCAGAGATTTTACTGAATCCGCAAGCAGTATTGGCGAATGCTACGGATAGTCCGGAAGCGCGATATTCCCAATTGTTCCAATTGTACCGAAACCAGGAATATCTAAAGGTGATTACAGGCACCGAGGAAAACATCAACACCTTTACTGGAGACCCCATTGTTCCAAAATTGGAAATGCTTAAAGCCAATGCTATTGGAAGGTTACAGGGGTTTGAATCTTTTAAGGAAGCCTTAAATTATGTAGCGCTGAACTATCCCAATAATCCTGAAGGTAAAAAAGCACAACAAATGGTGGCAGAACAACTACCCAAGCTAGAACCAAAGGTATTTGTCACAGGGAACGATACGCCAAGCCGAGGAAATTGGAAAGTAGTTTTTCCTTTCAAGATCAGGGACAATGATAAGGCCTTGAAATTAATGGAGAAATTGGAAAAATCCATTGAAGACCTCAAAAGAAAGAATATTGTATCCAAAGATATTTATAATTTGGAAGATCAATTTGTGATCGTTCATGGGTTTTCTTCCAGGGAATTTGCCTTAGGATATTTAGAGCTTTTAAAAAACAATAGAGATTATAAGATTGATATTGAGAATTTTGTAATTTTATCGTCCAATTATAAGACCATACAAGTACACAAGAATCTTAACGAGTATAAAAAACAACTTTTAACCCCAAAACCCTAGAACATGTTTTCAGACAACAAAAAACCCAGAACTATGACAGAAATCGGCGGACAACCTAACAGAATTGAGAAGAATACTAGAATCAAAGGAGATATTATTTCTGAAGCAGATTTTAGAATTGACGGAAAATTAGATGGTAATGTAAAAACCTCAGGAAAGGTCGTTATTGGAAAAGGTGGTTATATTAATGGAAAAGTGGAATGCGTCAACGCTGATATTGAAGGGAATTTCAATGGAGAGCTTTTGGTATCGGATTTACTTTCTTTAAAAGCTACCGCAGTAATAGAAGGAACAGTTTCTGTTTCTAAGCTTGCCGTTGAACCAGGAGCTACATTTAATGCCTCTTGTAGCATGAAAGGTAGTAAAGGAAGTGCCAACAACGTTTCTTCTTTTAATAAGCAAGTAGCCAATCCGGCAAAAGCGTCCTAAAGAAGCAACATCTAGGATACCTACACTAGGTGAAATGAATTCAAAGGACATCCGTTGTCCGAGAAAATAATGTTTTAGTAAATGAAGTTAACCCAAATCAACCTCATATGATTACATTAATTGGTTCCTTATTCGTGCTGGCTATTGCCTTATACGCCATATACCAGCAATTTAATACGGTTTCTAAAGAACAAAAGACCAAGAAGAAACAAAGTTAATTTCCATTTGGCAATTACTATATTTTTCTGGGGTTTGTTTACCCTATAGAAATGCCTCTGTTATGATAATTATGATCATAACAGAGGCATTTATTGTGTAAAGATTTCATGGATGTAGAAAGGCTAAAAAGAGAAATGGGATGCCCTCGAATATTTTTAGGTAATTTTGCAACGAAAATCTGAGAACGACTAAGAAATGTCCAAACCCAAGAATCAAACTAAATATTGGTTGACCCTTATAGGTATAGCAGCTCAGATGGGTGTTATTATTTATCTCGGGGCCCAGGGAGGAAAATGGCTGGACAGAAAATATGATCCTGCCAACAATACCTACACCATAATCTGCACCCTGGCTGCGGTTGCAGTTTCATTGTACTTGGTCGTGAAACAAACCCATAAACTAAATTCGTGATTTTGAACAAAAAACTGATTTCTTTTGCAGGGAAGCTTATCATTGCCCTTGCCGTTCTGGCACTATTGCACATGGCCTACTTTTATTTTAGAACGTTGGAAGTGCCTGTGCATTTAATGCTTTTTGGCTATGGTGTCAACTTCATATTGGCGCTGGTCGTGTATGGATTTCTCCTGTATTTTGCGGAACGTAAAAGTACCCAGTTGGGATTTTTGTTTTTATTTGGGAGCGCGCTAAAATTTGGTGTATATTTTCTCGTTTTTCATCCCATGTTCAAAGCCGATGGAACACTTTCGAAGCTGGAATTTTTTACTTTTTTCTTTCCTTATTTTATTTGTTTGGCCATAGAGACCATAGCCCTCGTTAAGTTGCTGAATGAGATCGATTAAAAGCAGCTTTCGACCCTTTATTTTCACTAAAAAAATAAAAGTTGAAATGCTTTTTTCTTTTTGTGAGAATAGCGTACATTTGCACCGATTTTTAGGGACTGAATATTTTTTCAAGGATATGCGAGTAACATACTTTACCAAGTTTATTTTGATGATGACGCTACTTATGAGTGTCACTGCTTTCGCAAAACAAGATGAACATGCTTCAGAAACATCTGAAAAAGATCTTAAAACAGAGATAAAGGAATACATCGATCATCACCTTAAGGATTCCCATGACTTCTCCTTGTTCTCGTATACGGGAGAAGATGGAAAAAAACACCACGTAGGATTTCCATTACCAATTATCTTATGGGATGATGGGTTAAAAGTGTTTTCTTCGTCCAAATTTCATCATGAAGAAGAAGTAGCCGAAGTGGATGGCAACTACTATGCATTTTATCACAGTAAGATTTATAAAACGGATGCTGCAGGAACGATCAATTATGACGAGGATCATCATCCAACGAACGTAAAGCCTATAGATTTTTCTATTACGAAGAGTGTCTTGATGATTTTTATTACAGGCTTGCTCATGTTTTTATTGTTTAGAGGCCTGGGAAGATCATATGCAAAGAACGGAGGTATCCCAACGGGTATAGGTCGTTTCTTTGAACCTATCGTATTGTATATACGCGACGACATCGCAAGACCTAATATTGGAGAAAAGAAATATAAAAGGTATATGCCTTATTTATTGTCCATCTTTTTCTTTATATGGTTCCTGAATATTTTTGGATTGACGCCATTAGGGGTAAACGTTACAGGAAACATTGCCATTACCTTTGCTTTGGCTTTGTTGACCTTCTTGTTTACAAACCTTACAGGAACCAAGGATTACTGGTTACACATTTTTGATCCTTTGGGAAATACACTTCCTTGGTATGGAAAACTAATTTTATACCCTATTTTAATTCCTATTGAATTGTTGGGGGTTATCATTAAGCCATTCTCCTTATTGATTCGTTTATACGCAAACATGCAGGCGGGCCATATCGTATTGATGAGCTTAATTGGTTTGATGTTTTTGTTTAAAAGTTGGATAGGTAGCCCGTTATCATTTGGATTGGCATTTGCCATCTCTTTGATAGAGGTTTTAGTGGCCTTGTTGCAGGCCTATATTTTTACAATGCTTTCTGCACTTTATTTTGGTTTCGCAGCAGTGGAACACGATCATGCAGAGGCGCACTAAATTGAATTTTTAATTTTAAACTATAATAGATATGGAAATTCCATTAATGGTAGGTGCAGGTTTAGTTGTAATTGGTGTTGGTATCGGTATTGGTAGAATCGGTGGTTCTGCAATGGATGCTATTGCCCGTCAGCCTGAAGCTTACGGTAAGATTCAAACAGCGATGTTGATTGCAGCGGCGCTTATTGAAGGTATCGGATTTGCTGCATTATTCGCAGTGTAAAACCAATTTGAACAATGGCCTTAACGGTTGGTTATGGCCATTGTTTTTAAAATGTAAAATTGTTTAAAATTTAGAGTATGGAAAAGTTATTAGAAGAGTTTTCACTAGGGTTGTTTTTCTGGCAAACTTTATTGTTTGGATTGTTACTTTTCTTATTGTGGAGATACGCTTGGAAGCCTATTTTGGGAGCCGTAAATGAAAGGGAAGAAGGGATTAAAAATGCCATGGAAGCTGCAGAAGAGGCGAAGAAAGAAATGCAAAATGTAGCTGCTGATAACGAGAAATTGTTGAAAGAGGCACGGGCAGAAAGAGAGGCCATGTTAAAAGAAGCTCGGGAGATCAAAGAAAAATTGATCGCAGATTCCAAAGAGCAGGCCAAGGCGGAAGGAGAAAAAATGATCCAACAAGCACAGGCTGCCATTGAAAGCGAAAAGAAAGCAGCTGTTGCCGATATTAAAAGTCAGGTAGCCAACCTTTCTGTAGAAATCGCTGAAAAAGTAATTAAGGAAGAACTCTCCAATAAGGACAAGCAGTTAAAATTGGTAGAGGATATGTTAGGCGATATTACCCTAAACTAAGAAGAGCCATATGAACGAGTCAAGAGCAGCATTGCGTTACGCTAAGGCAACCTTAAACCTAGCCGTGGAGAAGAAAGCTACGGATACGGTGGAAAAGGATATGCAAGGTATCATAGACACTATTGGTGAAAGTAAGGAGCTTCATGATTTATTGAATAGCCCAGTGGTCAAGGGAGCGGACAAAAAGCAGGTGTTAAAAACTCTTTTTAAAGGGGGTAATGCAATCACCGAAGGTTTGATTACCGCACTTGTAGACAATAAAAGAATTGCATTGCTTCAAGAAGTAGCTTTAAAGTATATCATCCTTAACGAGCAATTGAAAGGACAAGATATTGGTTATGTGACCACGGCTGTTCCAATGACATCGGATTTAGAAGGTAAAATTCTGGAAAAAGTGGTAGCAATCACGGGGAAGAAGGTCACCTTGGAAAATAAAGTCGATGCGAGTATCGTTGGCGGATTTATTTTACGCGTGGGAGATTTGCAATACGATGCAAGTATTGCAAGCAAATTGAATGGTTTAAAAAGAGAATTTACAAATAGTTTATAATATAAATCTTAAGATATAGCGTGGAAGCGTCATATCTAACATCTTATATCTAGAACAAATGGCAGGAGTTAAAGCCGCTGAGGTATCAGCAATATTGAAAGAACAATTATCAGGATTCGAAGCGAGTGCTTCATTGGATGAAGTAGGTACGGTATTACAAGTAGGTGATGGTATCGCAAGAGTCTATGGGCTGTCAAACGCCGAGTATGGCGAATTGGTTGAATTTGAAGGCGGTTTGCAAGGAATCGTTTTGAACCTTGAAGAAGATAATGTTGGGGTTGTATTGTTGAGCCCATCAAAAGAAATTAAGGAAGGTGCTACCGTAAAACGTACACAGCGTATTGCATCTATTGATGTAGGTGAAGGTATTGTTGGCCGTGTGGTAAACACCTTGGGAAAACCTATTGATGGGAAGGGACCTATCTCGGGAGAATTGTACGAAATGCCTTTGGAACGTAAAGCGCCTGGGGTAATTTTCCGTCAACCGGTAAATGAGCCATTGCAAACGGGAATTAAAGCCATCGATGCGATGATTCCAGTAGGTAGAGGGCAACGAGAGTTGGTGATTGGAGACCGTCAGACAGGAAAAACTACAGTATGTATTGATACTATTCTTAACCAGAAAGAATTTTATGATGCGGGAGTCCCTGTATATTGTATTTACGTAGCTATTGGTCAGAAAGCGTCTACCGTTGCGGCTATTGCAAAAACATTGGAAGATAGAGGAGCTTTGGCCTATACGACTATTGTTGCGGCTAACGCATCCGATCCTGCTCCAATGCAGGTATATGCCCCATTCGCAGGAGCTGCTATCGGGGAGTATTTTAGAGATACAGGTCGCCCGGCATTGATCATTTATGATGATTTGTCCAAGCAAGCGGTTGCCTATCGTGAGGTGTCTCTTTTATTAAGACGTCCACCAGGACGTGAGGCGTATCCTGGAGATGTATTCTACCTTCACTCTAGATTGTTGGAGCGTTCTGCAAAAGTGATTGCTGATGATGGTATTGCAGAAGGAATGAACGATTTACCAGAATCCTTGAAGCCTATCGTTAAAGGAGGAGGTTCTTTAACGGCCTTGCCTATTATTGAAACGCAGGCAGGTGATGTATCTGCATATATCCCTACCAACGTAATTTCTATTACGGATGGTCAGATTTTCTTGGAACAAGATTTGTTCAACCAAGGGGTTCGTCCTGCAATTAACGTGGGTATCTCCGTATCGCGTGTAGGTGGTTCGGCTCAGATTAAATCCATGAAAAAAGTAGCAGGTACTTTGAAACTAGATCAGGCACAATTCCGTGAATTGGAAGCTTTTGCAAAATTTGGTTCTGATTTGGATGCAGCAACCTTGAACGTTATTGAAAAAGGACGGCGTAATGTGGAAATTTTGAAACAAGCTCAAAATGACCCATTTACCGTTGAAGATCAGGTAGCTATTATCTATGCCGGTTCCAAAAACTTGGTAAAAGATGTACCTGTTGATAAAGTAAAGGAATTTGAGAGAGATTTCATTGAATTCTTGAACACCAAGCACAGAGATGTTTTGGATACCTTGAAAGCTGGAAAATTAACGGATGAAGTTACCGATACCTTAACCGCGGTATGTAAAGACTTGTCTGCTAAATACGTAAACTAGTTAAGAGTGTAGAGTTATGAGTTATGGGCAAACTAGACGATAGTCCTATACGGAAAAAGAGTTTTTTGTTTGCTTGTGAAATTGTAACCTATTCTCGGAGTTTAAGAGATAAAAAAGAATTTGAAATAGCTTCTCAACTGCTAAAGAGTGGTACAAGTATAGGAGCTAATGTTCGAGAAGCGCAACGAGGAGTAAGTACTAAGGATTTTAAAAACAAGTTAGGAATTGCCCTTAAGGAAGCTGACGAGACATTATATTGGTTGGAAGTAATAGATACTTCAATAGAACCGGTATCAAGGGAGTTGATTAAAAAATGTGATGAGTTAATTAGGATTTTAGTGGCGATACTTAAAAATTCTTAATTCATAACTCTTAATTCATAACTATTGAAAAATGGCAAACTTAAAGGAAATACGTAATAGAATTGCTTCGGTTTCTTCAACCATGCAGATTACCAGTGCCATGAAAATGGTATCCGCTGCAAAGCTTAAGAAGGCACAGGATGCTATTACTGCCATGCGACCCTATGCGGATAAACTTACAGAGCTTTTACAGAGCTTGAGTGGGAGTTTGGATGTAGGTTCTGGAAGTGCGTATGCCGATGATAGGGAAGTAAACAAAGTATTGGTTGTTGCCATTACATCGAACAGGGGATTGTGCGGTGCTTTTAACAGCAATATCCTAAAACAGACCTCTGTATTGTTGAACGACACCTACGCCGGCAAGGAAGTAGACTTTATGGCGATTGGAAAGAAAGCAAATGATTTTCTAGAGAAAAAATCAAGTGTTATTGGAAATCATAGTTCTGTATTCGATGAACTTACTTTTGACAATGTCGCGACTATAGCGGAAACGCTAATGGAATTGTTTACCAATGGCGCCTATGACAAAATTGAAATTGTATATAACAAATTCAAAAATGCTGCTACTCAAATCGTGATAACGGAGCAGTTTTTACCTATAGTGCCTATAAATGCCGAAGAGAATTCCAGTGCAGATTATATTTTTGAACCAGAGAAGGCTGAAATTGTAGAGCAATTGATTCCAAAGTCCTTAAAAACGCAATTATATAAGGCCATTCGCGATTCTTTTGCCAGTGAACATGGTGCACGTATGACGGCAATGCACAAAGCAACAGATAATGCTACCGAATTAAGAGATCAATTAAAATTGACCTATAACAAAGCAAGACAGGCAGCAATTACCAATGAGATTTTAGAGATTGTTGGTGGTGCGGAAGCCTTAGCAAATTAACAATTACTAGGATTAGGCATTCTGCTTAATCAAAACATAGGAGAACCCTCTTCATCAAAATGAAGAGGGTTTTTTATATTAAAATACCTCTTTCTGCTCCCCGCTTGTCCTCAACATTGGGATTCAATCTATGATCTTTTTTTCTTTAAATTGAAACCTCAATACTTTTTCCTCGTTTTTAGAATAGAAACGCTAACAAAATCAATGCAATCTACAATAGATACCTTACTTAAAAACTGTAAACGCGGCGATGAAAAGGCCCAAGTACAGTTGTATGATAGGTATTGTAATGCCATGTTCGCTGTGGCCTGTCGCTATCTTAAAAATCAGGAAGATGCCAAAGACGCCATGCAAGAAGGCTTTATAAAAGCCTTTCAAAAACTGGAAACCTATAGTAATGATTTTAGTTTCGGGGCTTGGCTCAAGCGCATTGTTATTAATCAATGTCTGGACAAGTTAAAAAGCAAAAAATTGTCGCTTACTTCCCTTACTGAAGAAAACATGGAAATCTTGGATGATGAAAACTGGAATGTTGATATAAGTATTACCAAAGAAATGGTAGATGCTGCACTTGGACAACTGGCAAGGAAATACCAATTGGTAATCAAATTATATCTTATGGAAGGCTACGATCATGAAGAGATATCGGAGATATTGAATATCCCTATAAAAACATCAAGAACCCAATTGCGAAGAGGTCGTTTACAATTAAAGGAACTTTTAAAAAAGAAGTATTATGCAGCAGGATCTTAGAAATCTCTTTAAAAAAGAGGACAGCATATTAGAATTGCCACAAAATCATAAAGAAGATTTTTTAGTAAAACTTAGAGTGTCACAGAAAGGCACCAACCAAAGGAGATGGTTGCGTTCTGGTTATGGTATTGCAGCAGTATTAGTGCTGTTTCTAGGTGCAATTACAGGCTTTTTTACGCTTTTGGATGCTGAAAAAACAACAGCTCAAAGCACTATAGTTCAACAAATAGAAAGTATGGAAAAAGAGTATTTGGCCAATATCAATAGAGAATGGCAAAATTTCTTGATTCTTACCACAGACAGAGATTTGGTAAAACGCTATGAGAAGAGATTGGATGATCTAGGTAAAGATTATAAAGATACAGCTAGCCAGTTTAAGGAAAACCCCAATGATATACACACCATTGAAAAGTTAATAAACAACCTTCAAACAAGATTACAGCTGTTAAAAGACATTCAAGAACATATTAAAATCATTAATCAACAAAACGAACCCTATGAAAATTTATAAAATCATGATATTGATGCTCATCACATCAATATCGGTAGAAGCACAAAGAGAAGAAGTCTATCAAAACGTTTTTGATACCGATCGTCTCACATCTTTGGTCCTAGATATTGAAAATTCCACCTTTACTATTGAGAACTCTGAAGATGGGAAAGTGCACATCAACTATTTCATTGAATTTGACAATTTTTCGCCAAAAGAGCGAGAAAGTAGAATGGCTGAAATTAGTGCAAAAGCCGAAATGGTCGATGATGAGATTAGAGTTTCGGCTAGCAGTAAACAAGCAATTAACATTATAAACTTTAAGTATATAGGTGCCGGCTCGCTCTATTACGAATATACCTATGACATTGATAAATTCAAGGAACATGTTTTTCATAAATCCAAAGATTCCATTGTCAAGGAAATCAGAGTTCAAAAATATAAAGATAGCCGTAACTCATTTAAAGGAACACAAATTAAAATAAAGTCGAGGAAAGGGAAGACCGTGAAACCTAAGATAAAGGATGTTAAAACGCTTAAGGGAACATTTATCATCAAAGTACCTCCACATGTAGGCATACATGGAAACTTAAAGAATAGTAACATCACTATTCGAAACCATCTTTTCAATGAAATAATGCTCGACTTAAAAAAAGGGTCCTTTACATCCAAAGAACTCAGAAACAATCTTAATCATATCACAGTCAATGATGCCAATTTCAAGGCAGAAGGACTTTTAGGAGGAAATTATATCCTCAATAATGTCAAAAAAGGCCTGATAGGAACCGTATATAACGCCAGTATCATTTCTGAATTCTCAAAACTGGAAATCGGAGAAATACGAGGGGGGGCATCCGTAACGGATTTTAACAGTACCTATTGGTTCTATAATTGGTCGGGTGATTTCAAAAAATTTGAGATGCAGGCGGAGTATTCCAAGGTGCATTTGTTTCAGCCCAATAAAAGTATAGGGAGCCCTAATAATTATATGCTCACTACCTTTGGATATAACACCGTACATCATTTTGATGATGATACTACTGCTGAAATTCCACCCAACAGAAAGAATGAAAAATCCAAAATGCTTGTGGTGGGCGATGAGGCATTATCCTTAAATAAAGTGCATTTGGACATTGTCCACGGCATTGTAAATCTGTATCCGGAAGAATAGTACCCGTTATTTTATTTTCCTTTGTTCAAAGGGGAATCGATGTTATTTTTATGGTGTTGGGCAATATAATAGTCATCCAAATCTTTGGAATCTTTGTATTGTATCCGCAGCTCCGCCAATTTGGTTTTTAACTCGGAAACCACCTGTGCATAGGCGGGATCATTATAAACGTTGTTCATTTCCTGTGGATCTTTCTTGCGATCGTACAATTCCCACTCATCCACATCATAATAAAAATGTGCCAACTTATAATCAATGGTTACCATACCATAATGTCTTTTTACTTGATGCACAGCAGGATACTCGTAATAATGATAGTATACGGCATCCCTGTCCCAATCGGCATCATTCCCAGTTAGCAAAGGCATTAAACTTTCTCCTTGCATATCTTCTGGAGCAGGAATCTGTGCTGCTTCCAAAAAGGTTTGTGCAAAATCGAGATTCTGTACCATCTGCTCGTTGGTAATCCCTGGGGTAATGGCATTGGGCCAACGCACAAGTAGGGGAGTTTTAAAAGATTCGTCATAAATAAAACGCTTGTCGAACCACCCATGCTCGCCCAAATAAAAGCCTTGGTCCGAAGTATAGACCACCATGGTATTGTCTGATAATTCACTTTCGTCCAAATAATCCAATACCCTCCCAACATTGTCATCAACAGAAGAAATGCAGGCCAAATAGTCTTGCATATACCGTTGATATTTCCAATTCATTTTTTCTTCCAATGTCATTTTGGGCCAATTTTCCTTAAAATAACTATTGATGGAATCTAAAATAGGATCGTAAAGCGCTTTTTGAGCGGCATTTGCCCTTCCGTAAGGGCCGTAAAAACCATTTTCGTATTCCCGCACCTGTGGTGTCAAGTTGGCCATACTAGCCGTTGTTTCTGGTCGAATCTTGCTGTCATGATTGTACATCATATCGTAGAGCACATTCATTTCGGCAGTTTTAGCAGCCGTACCCCGGTTGGCATAATCATCGAATAGCGAAGCGGGTTGTGGGAATTCTTTGCGCACAAATTCCTTAAATTTTTTAGGACTGGGCCACCAGGGACGATGCGGGGCCTTGTGCAGATACATGAGCATAAAGGGCTTTTTGGGATCTCGCTTTTTCTCCAACCAATTAAGGGTCATATCGGTAATAATGTCTGTAACGTAACCGGTAATTGTAGTATCCCCCTTTTGGGTGATAAAATCAGGATTGATATAATGTCCTTGCCCGGGAAGAATCATGAACTCATCAACCCCTTTGGGATTATTTCCAAAATGCAGCTTTCCAAACATGGCCGTCTGATAGCCCGCTTGTTGAAACAATTGGGGAAAGGTGACCTGCGTAGTGTCAAAAGGCATTTGGTTATCTATTTTTCCATTGATGTGGGTATGTTTTCCGGTAAGGATTGTCGCTCTTGAAGGCGCGCAAATGGAATTGGATACACAAGCATTGGTAAACGTAATGCCCTCTTTTCCAATACGATCAATATTAGGGGTTTGAATAAGCTTATCGCTATACTGGCTTATGGCTTGATACGCATGATCATCGGACATGATGAAGATGATATTCGGCTTTTGCGGTGAGACTACCGCTTTTTTTTCTTCGGCACAAGCAATGAAAAAAAAGATACCAAGGATAAGAAGAATATGGCGAAAGGGTACTTTCATGGGTGGTATTTTGACTATGGTTTGCCTTTAAAGGTACTAAAAATCAAGGCATTTGATAATGTAAGCAACTATTGCATTTGATTTTTTTTCGTGAACATCCCATAGGGATGTAACATTTTAAGGAAAATGTATCTAAAGGACAAAACGTATTAAAAACAATCTAAAATGAAAACATTAAAATATAGTTTGGTCGTTCTTTTATGGATGTATGGAACATCCGTACAATCACAGCAAGCCTTTAAGGTAGATGTTCAGGGAAAAGGGAAACCGGTATTATTGCTTCCAGGATTTACATGCACGGCAGCGGTCTGGGAAGAAACGGTGGCCGAATTGTCCAAAAACTACGAATGTCATAGTTTTACCCTGGCAGGTTTCGGGGATGTCCCAACTATAGGAAAGCCATGGCTGCCCAAGATCAAGGAGGCTATTGTGGATTACGTGAAGGAGAAGCAGTTGAACAAACCTACTATAATAGGACATAGCCTAGGAGGTACGTTGGGACTGTGGTTGGCCTCCGAGGAAAAAGAGATGTTCGGCAAAATCATTGTGGTGGATGCCTTACCATCTACAGGAGCCCTTATGATACCTAATTTTAATAGTGAAGACATGGTTTATGACAGTCCATACAATCAACAACTGTTACAAATGAATGATAGTGTCTTTAAAACAAGGGCCGTTCAAATGGCAGGTTTTATGAGTTTGAACAAAGAAAAACATGAGCAATTGACACAATGGATTCTAGAGGCCGATAGAGAAACCTATGTGTACGGATATACAGACCTGTTACGACTGGATTTGAGGGAGGCCATTGCGAATATTACAAGTCCTGTGGCCGTAATCGCAGCAACGCATCCGTATGGCTTGGCCATGGCCCAAAAAACCTATAGCGATCAGTATCAGAATTTAAAAACCTATGATATCCTGTATGCCGAGGGTTCGGCACATTTCATTATGTATGATAAATCACAGTGGTTTTTGGAACAATTGAAATTGCAGTTGAAATAGTAGATGACAAAGAAGAACTTGGAATTTGAAACGATATATCAATCCAATTATAGCAGGGTTTTCCGACTTTGTCAGGGCTATGTACACGGGAATGTGAGCTTGGCCAAAGATTTAACGCATGAGGTTTTTATAAAGGTGTGGGAAGGCTTAGCTTCTTTTAAGAATGAAGCGGCCATTTCAACATGGATTTATCGCATAGCCGTGAATACTTGTTTGATGCACTTACGGCATAACAAGAAAAAATACACCTTGTTTAAAGAGGGGGCCATTGCGGACATTCCTCCAGAATCAGAGCCGTCCGTAAACCAAAAAGAGGGTCGATTGAAACAATTATACCACTGCATCCGCAAACTTCCTGAAGTGAGTAAAACTATAATATTGCTGGAATTGGAGGGTGTTCCCCAAAAAGAAATTGCTGCAATAACTGGAATAACCCATGCGGCGGTAAGAGTGCGCCTGCATCGTATTAAGGATAACCTAACAAAATGTGTTCGAAATGGAATTATTTGAAGAATTACAAACGGAATGGGATGAACAAGCCGAAATAGCACCACCCAAAGGTGGACCACAAAAAATTAAGGAAAGCGTAAATTCCCTGAAAAACAAACAGAAGATAACCTATGTGGTATTGGGTACCACTATAATAATACTGATTGGTTTTTTCTTTTATATTTCTGCGTATCGTCTTGAGCATGTGGCCTTTTTGCTAGGATTGATGATTGCGGTTCTTTTCCTTAGAATAGTAATTGAGGTAATTAGCGTGGCATATTTAAAACGGATGAATAGAGCAGAGCACATGGAACTTTTCCTAAAAAAAATACTGTATTATTATAAGGTTAGAAAAGGAATTCACTACCTCATAACACCTGTGTTGTTTTTTACCTACTGGTTTGGATTTGTGGGCCTGCTACCCTATTTCAAACAGAGCCTTTCTCTAGGCTTTTATACCTATATTCAGGTGTCTTCTTTGGTAATTTTCCTTGTTTTGGGAATCTTTATTGGGGCACAGGTTAAAAAAGAACTTCGCTTGTTAAAAGAACTGCAACTTGTACAACGGGAAGTAAACAAAAAGGTATAAAACATTTCGTAAACAATATTTTGGCATTACTTTTGGTTTTATTGGAATATAACCACGTAAAATAATGTCAATGAAATATTCAATATATATAGCAATTGTTTTGATGATGGGACTTTCTAGTTGTGCCTCCCAAAAGAAGTTAGAAACCGCAGCTCCATTTAAAATGGGCTCGGCCTCCAGTCAGGCTTGGACAGGAGGTGTAGAATCTTCCGGCTCTGGATATACCTTGAAAGTGGCCATGGAAGAGCTTTCCCCAAATGTGGAATTTAGGGATATTTATTTTCGCGGACAAATAGGTCTTGTGGAAATGGAAGAAGTGGACGGAAAGATGTACTGTAAGGCCAAGCTCATAAAAAAAGCAGGGAAACCTGATATTATCTCCCATAAGGATGCAGCAAAAGAGGCAGGAAACCAACCTCCAGCCTTGAATACTTCAGTAAAAAAGCAGTTTCCTTTTGAAGTAAATAAGGATGAGGCTGTTCTGCGTTATACAGAAGGCAACAAGACGCGATACATTAAAATTTCCAACATTAAGGAATTGGCACCAAAGGTTTATTCTGGGATTCAAAAGAACTAAACTTTGCTTCCTAGGGGTTAAATCCCTAATTTTAAAACATAAGCGCTAGGCTGTTGAATCCACTAAAAAAACTTTTTAAACAAACCTTTATCTATGGCTTGGCAACAGTGTTGCCAAGAATGCTCTCCTTTCTATTGTTGCCCCTGTATACCCATATTCTTGAGGTTGCGGGTTATGGGGAAATATCGGTAATTTTTGCATGGTTTGCCATATTTAATGTCATTTTGGCCTATGGAATGGAAACTGCTTTTTTCCGATTTTATCACAAAGCGGAAAATAGACAAAAAGTAGTATCCACAGCTTTGATTTCTATTGTGGCAACCACGGCCATTTTTTTGATTTTTGGACTTGGATTACAGGGTTGGATATCCGAAATGGCGGGGATTGAATTAAAGTATATTCAATACGCATTGTGCATCGTAGCCTTGGATGCTTTGGTGATTATTCCTTTTGCTTGGTTACGGGCCACGGAAAAACCCATGCGCTATGCCATTGTAAAAATGATCAATGTAGCTATTTATTTGGGCTTGAATGTTTTTTTCCTCCTGGTATTGCCAGATTGGGCGACCAATGACCCCAATATGTTCCTGGCCGATGTATACCAACCTAATTATGAGGTGTCCTATATTTTTATCTCTAATTTGGTGGCCAGTGGGGTTACCTTGATATTGATGTTGGAACCTTATGTAAAGCAAACCTACATTTTTGATACCTTACTCTGGAAAAAAATGATGGGATATGGTTTGCCCGTTCTTGTGGCAGGAGTCGCATTTACCATAAACGAAGTTTTTGATCGAATTCTGTTAAAACATCTACTGGAAGAAGGGGTAGCAGATGCTGAAATAGGAATGTATTCGGCCTGTTACAAATTGGCACTTTTTATGACGCTATTTGCAACAGCCTTTAGAATGGGCATAGAACCTTTTTTTTTCAGTCATTCTTCGTCCAAAAACCCACAGAAAACCTATGCCCAGATTACCAATTACTTTGTGATCTTGGGAAGTATTATCCTTTTGGGGGTGATTGTATTTTCAGATGTACTCAAAGTGTTGTTTGTACGAAATAGTGACTATTGGGAGGCCATGTCTATTGTCCCGATTATTACCTTGGCAGCCTTTTTTCTGGGAATTTACCACAACCTTTCCGTTTGGTATAAGATTACGGATAAGACCCGATATGGAGCTTTGATTTCTGTCATAGGGGCAATTATGACAATCGGTATTAATTATGCATTTATTCCCAGTATTGGTTATATGGCTTCGGCCATTGCTACGCTGGTGGCATATGGGACCATGATGGTACTTTCCTATGCTATCGGCAAGCGACATTATCCCATTCCATACAATTTTAGAAAGATTGTATTTTACCTTTCCATATCTATCCTTTTTTCCATATTGTCCTTCTACGTTTTTAATCGTAGTTTGATCTGGGGAAGCCTATTGCTTTTCCTATTTTTGGGAATGGTTTATAAATTGGAAAATGAACAACTTAGAAAAATATTTTTAAGAAAATGAATATCAATATCATCAACAAATCCGTACATCCCCTTCCCCATTATGAGACCATGGCATCAGCAGGGATGGATTTAAGAGCCAATATTTCCGAATCCATTACGTTAGAACCTTTAGAGAGGACTATTGTAAAAACAGGATTGTTTATAGAACTCCCTATAGGCTATGAGGCACAGGTGCGCCCAAGGAGCGGCTTGGCTGCAAAAAAAGGAATTACAGTACTGAATGCACCTGGCACCATTGATGCAGATTATAGAGGCGAAATAGGAGTAATACTAGTGAATCTTTCCAATGAGAATTTTGTAGTGGAGAACGGAGAACGTATTGCCCAACTCGTTATTGCAAAACACGAACGTGCCCAGTGGACGGCTGTGGATTCATTATCAGAAACTTCACGTGGTGAGGGAGGATTTGGAAGTACAGGAACAAAATAAAAAAAGGTCTTAGGACCCAAGAATAAACCATTAACAAACAAAGAAATGAAAATTATAGTACCTATGGCGGGTCGCGGATCTAGATTGCGACCACATACCCTAACCATTCCAAAACCCTTGATACCTGTAGCGGGAGAACCTATTGTTCATCGCTTGGTAAAGGATATTGCCGATATTTTGGATGAGGAGATAGAAGAGATTGCCTTTATTTTGGGAGACCCGGCATTCTTCGGAGATGAAATTGTAACCAGCCTAAAGGAATTGGCGGTAAGTTTAGGTGCCAAGGCAAGTATTTACAGACAATTGGACCCTAAGGGAACCGGACATGCCATCATGTGTGCAAAGGAATCTTTAAGTGGACCGGCCGTAATAGCGTATGCTGATACATTGATCAGGGCCAATTTTGATTTGGATAAGGAAGCAGATAGCGTTATCTGGACCAAGGAAGTAGCCAACCCGGAAGCCTATGGGGTAGTGCAGCTGAATGAACAGCAACATATCGTAGAATTGGTGGAGAAGCCAGAGACGTTTGTCAGTAATCAGGCCGTCATAGGGATTTACTATTTTAAGGATGTCGCTGTATTAAAGAAAGAACTGCAGTACGTACTGGACAACGATATCATCAATGGAGGGGAATACCAGATCAATGATGGAATTAAACGTATGATGCAGGACGGAAAGGTTTTTAAAACAGGAACTGTTGATGAGTGGATGGATTGTGGAAATAAAAATGTAACCGTGGAAACCAATGGGAGAATGCTTAAATTTTTAGCAGAAAGTGGAGAGAATTTGGTTTCCGGTCAGATTACAAATACAAGTTCTCAGATTATTCAACCCTGTTTTATTGGAGAAGGAGTATCTATAACCAATAGTGTTGTAGGCCCCTACGCTTCTATAGGTGCGAATACAGTTATTGAGAACAGTAACGTTAAAAATAGCATAATCCAAACCCATGCGAGCATTAAAAATGCTACTTTAGATAATGCCATGATCGGCAATCATGCCCGCTTTGATGGTAATTTTACGCAAGTGAGCATTGGAGACTATTCGGTTATAGAATAAAACACATTGTTTTTATAGGTTGATATGAGAAAGAATTGGGGTATAACGATTATCGGAATCACATCATTTTTGTGGATTGTGCCGAGCTATGCCCAAGAAAAAGAACTGAAGGTAGAAGAGAGTGCGGAAGTAAGCCTTGAAGCCTATTCTGACGCTTTTCAGGAGAATTTCTTTGAAGCCTTAAAGCAGAAAGGCATTGAGAACTATGATAGGGCTGTGAATCTGTTGTTGAAGTGCAAGCAAATAAGTCCCAATGATAAGGTTGTGGATTATGAGTTGGCAAAAATCTATTTAAAAGACCGACAATATATTTCGGCTCAGGAATATGCTACTTCTGCCCTAATATCCGACCCTGCCAATCTATGGTATTTGGATACCTATATGCGTATACTTCAAAAACAAGGAATCGCATTGTCCTCGGTAAGATCGTCCATCCCCTATGACAATCCTCAATTAAGGGAAAATTTGGCCAGTATTTATTTTCAAAGAAAGGATTATTTAGAAACCATAAATATACTTAAGAGTATTGAAGCAACTACCTTTTCCAAAAACCTTATGGCAAAGGCCGAGGAAGGGCTTGAGAACGAAAAACGAAAGACAAAGACGGTAAGTTATACAGCTACGGTAGATAATACCACTAGTTCGCCTTTGGAGCGCTATAAAGTACGTATTGAGGGTATCATACGCAGTGGAAATCTAACGCTTTTGGAAACCCTATCTTCTGAAGCATTGGATTTATATCCTTCCCAACCCTATTTTTATTATGCCTTGGGCTTGGCTTTGAATAAGAAGATGAAATATAAAAATGCCGTAGAATATTTGGAAAGTGGTTTGGATTATATGGTAGATAATGACGTTAGATTATCCAATAATATCTATAAAGCATTGGTGGAAGCCTATACGGGCTTAAGAAATACCGCCAAAGCAAATTTATACCAACAAAAAATAAAGCCTGGATTTTAAATGAAATTTGGAAAAATGGGATATAAGATAATGTTTGTGGGTCTACTGCTACTTGCCTTGACATCATGTAAATCAAAGAAGGTACTGGCAGGAGGAACCATTAATGAAAATTTATCGGCCAAAGCAATCATTAAGGGGCACTACAACAATCAATTGGATTTTAAGACGCTAAGCGGAAGAATGAAAATCGATTATTCCGATGGGGAATCCTCCCAAGGTTTTAGCGTAAGTCTGCGTATGGAAAGGGATAAGGCCATATGGATAAGCGCTCCTTTAGGAATTGTAAAAGCCTATATAACACCAAATAGGGTTAGCTTTTATAACAAATTACAAAACGAGTATTTCGACGGGGATTTTGCTTATTTGAGCAATCTTCTGGGCACCGAATTGGACTTTGAGAAGGTACAGAATGTATTATTGGGCCAGGCGTTATTTAATTTAAGGGATGGCAAGTATAATGCAGGGGTCAGCAGTAACAACTATGTGCTAAAACCCAAAAAACAAGAGGTACTTTTTAAAACCCTCTTCCAAATAGAACCGCGTAATTTTAAGATGGCTACGCAACAATTGTCGCAACCCGAACAGGATCGGTTTTTGGAAATTGAGTATAAAGATTATCAAGAAATCAATGAAAAAGTAGTTCCCAATGATATTGGTATTGTAGCGGTCAACGGCAGTTTAACCAATATGATTGATATTACGTATCGAAATATTGAGTTTGGAAAACCCCTGAGATTTCCATATAAAATACCAAAAGGTTTTAAAAAAATAGTCTTGAAGTAGTATGTTCAGTAAACCCTTCTATTGCATTTATACTATAGCGCTTATCTTTTTTATAGGAGGGAATGCCTTTGCCCAAACTAATGAACAAAAGGCGCTACAGCAGAAGCGGGAGCAACTCCAAAAAGAAATTAAAAAAATAAACCAATTATTATTTGCAGAAAAAAAAGAAAGGGGCAATGTCTTGGATCAAATGGAGGCTCTGGACAAGAAAATTAGCATCAGTCAGCAACTGATTCGCGTAACCAATCAGCAATCCAATTTGCTCAATCGTCAGATCAACGCAAATGTCAGAAATATTGCAAAACTGCAAGAAGATCTTAAAATTTTAAAGGATGAGTATGCCGTTATGGTGCAGCGGTCCTATCAGAATAAGTCCAAGCAGAGTCGTTTAATGTTTTTGCTGTCCTCTAAAAACTTTTATCAGGCGTATAAGCGAGCACAATATCTTAAGCAGTATACCGATTACCGCAAAGAACAGGGACAGCAGTTGGTGGCCAAAACAGCAGAACTAAAGGAATTGAACATTGAACTTACCGAAAAAAGGAAAGATAAAGATAAACTCATTGCCGAAAATAAAGTCGTAAGGAGGCAACTGCAGCGTGAATTGGACAGTCAAAAGGCCTTGCTGGCCAGTATTCGCAAAAATGAAAAGAAGTATACGCGAACCATACGAAAGAAGAAGCAAGAGGCCAAGAAAATAGACCAACAGATTGAGCGCCTTATTCGGAATGCCATAGCTGCTTCGAACAAAAAATCGGGCAAAAGAGGAAATACGTCCAAGTTTATTTTGACTCCGGAAGCGACCATTGTGGCACAGAATTTTGAAGCCAATAAAGGAAAGTTGATATGGCCTGTAGAACGAGGAATAAAAAGCAAAGGCTTTGGGGTATATAAAGATGCGGTATACCCTGGAATAAAACATCAAAATAATGGGGTAATTATCGCTACGGATAAGGGGGCAAGCGCTCGCTCTATTTTTAAAGGAGAAGTAATTGCTATTCTATCCGTTCCAGGGGGGAGTAAGGGAGTCCAGGTGAAGCATGGGAACTATATCAGTACATACTATAATTTGGCCAAGGTTTTTGTGAAACAAGGCGATAAAGTTGCTGCAAAAACAGCACTTGGCGAAGTTTATACCAGTCGGTTTAATGGGCAGACCCAGTTGAAATTCTACCTCTACAAAGACACCAAACGATTGAACCCTGAAGAATGGGTAAATCAATTATGATACCTACTTTTTTGATTGAAAATTCATGAAAAAAACAGACAAGGATATACTACCTCTTGCGATTTCAGCGGTATTGGTGTTAATTTCCTTATGGATGTGGTTAATCCATAGTTATGTGCTGGAAAAAGAGTTCTATTTGGGAATGTTAGTTTTGATGACAGCGGTTATATTGTATTTTATGGCCAGAAAAGTATATCTCTATTTTTTTGCCATTGCATTACTTGCCGGCTTACTTGGTTTTATTGACTTCTATTATATTACGTTAAAAATTGAATTGGGTATGGTAAACCTAAACCCAATTTTTATCGCAATCTTTATCCTTTATTTTGTCTTTAGCAAGGATAATGTCAACAAACCAAGCTCTTTTGGGAAAGAGAAACCCCCTAATTAGCACTACAGGAAATTTCAGTGATAACATGTAACTCCTTAAGAATACAGGTTATCAACACCAAGTTCAATATGAAAACATTGCTAATCTACAAACAAGGCTTTTAGCTCTGTAGCCTCACTGGCTTTCATTTTCCCTGCCAGTACCAAACTCAGTTGCTTTCGTCTCAGTGCGCCAACATAGCGCTCCTTCTCTTGATCGGTCTCTGGTGTAATGCCAGGAACAGGAGCGGGTTTTCCAGTATCATCAACAGCAACAAAAGTATATATAGCTTCATTGGCTTTAGTGCGATCTCCGTTAAAACGATCTTCCATCCACACGTCTATATAAACCTCCATAGAAGTTCTGAATGCCCTAGAAACCTTAGCTTCCACCATAACAACACTTCCTACGGGAACAGACCTATTAAAAGCCACATGATTTACGGAAGCGGTGACCACAATTCTCCGGCTATGACGACGGGCAGCAATACTGGCGGCACGGTCCATGCGCGCAAGGAGCTCGCCACCAAACAAATTATTCAAGGGATTGGTTTCGCTGGGAAGAACCAAATCCGTCATCACTGTTCTAGAATGTACTGGAGCTTTAGAATCCATAAATGCATATTTTTTGCAAAGATACGCCCTTAAACCGATAAAATTTAGAGGTAAATATTATTTTACGGAGAGTAACCAGGCATCAACGGATTCCGTTCTTTTTATTTCCTTCAGGTAGTTTACGGCTTCGTTCCCATTGGTGAAGCTATCGTACGCTACTTGATGAAGTCCATAAGCGTTTACTCCGATATAAGAGGCATCGAAACCTTTTTTGCGTAGTGCACGCACTTTCTTTTCAGCATTCTCCAGCACTCTAAATGCGCCGGCAATAACATAATGCTGTCCTTTACTGATGGTTTCTTTTTTAAGAAGATCCAAATTAAGGGTCAATTGCGGTAACTCCAGAGGTACGGCATCAAAGAAGGTGGCTTCCTGTATGTTCTTGGTCACAACCTCTTGGGCATCTTGCTGCGCTAATTGTTGCTGATTTTGGTTCTCATGATAAAAACGATATCCTGAAAAACCTAAAGAAATTGCCAATAAAGCAACCGCAGCGTATTTAAAGTACGGTCTAAAACTTTTCCTTTCCCTTTTTTCCGTGGTGATGATAAAAGGGATTTTCTCTTCCAGTTCCACGACTTCTTCTTTAAGAACCTCACGTGTAGCAGGAGCACTTACGAAAGAGGAAAGCCCAAAGGAAGAAGTCAAATAATTGACTTTGTCTGCGGGCTGAAACTGTAGCTTTTCTTCTTTGTTCAAAGATAATTCCCCAATATTGGGAAAAGTGAGGTTACTTCCCGCTTTTAAGCGGCTCATCCATTCTTTCGACGTAGCCATAACCCGAACCAACATGGCATCATAAGAGACTTTTTCAACATTGGCCATATATGAAACCAAAAGACCATCATTGGAAGAAAGCTGACCATTAAAGGAAATTACTTTGGTTGGAGGATAAAAAGTGTGTGTATCCTCTTGAATGGAAGCGGACTCCATTTGAGCCAAAAAAGCCCCAAAACCAGGCATAATCACGCAATTATGGCGGTATAATAATTCTTCAATGTAGTGTTCGGTTCGCATAAAGACAAATATTGTAAAAAAAAGAATAGCCGTAAAAGGCTTCACATAACTTTTTATTAACATTATATTTTATGTATTTTGTGAATAACTAATTGAAATTCACAAATGAATGATAATGAGTTGATTGCAATTTTAAGATTGCAAAAAACACCGAATATAGGCGATGTGATAGCGAAAAAACTGATACGGCACTGCGGTAGCCCAACGGCAGTTTTTACAGATAAAATACAGCAGCTCTTAAAAATTGAAGGTGTAGGAAAGTGGGCTTTAAAGCATTTGCAGGATACCCGCTATTTAAAAGATGCAGAAAAGGAATTTTGTTTTATAAAAGATCATGATGTTGCCTACACCTATTTTAAGGACGATGACTATCCCAATTACTTAAAGCATTGTTTAGATGCTCCCTTGTTACTCTTTAAGCGTGGGAAGATTCATTTGGAAAACCGCAAGATCATCAGTATTGTGGGCACAAGAAATATCACCTCTTATGGAAGGGCTTTCTGTGAACAATTTATTGCAGATATAGCCCCCTTGAATCCAATTATCGTAAGCGGCTTTGCCTATGGCGTGGATATTTGTGTACAAAGGGCTGCTATGGCCCATGGTCTGCAAACGATAGGTTGTCTGGCCCACGGCTTAAATCAGATATATCCCAAGGCCCATGCAAAATATATGAAAGTTTTAGAAGAAAATGGGGGTTTCATGACCGAGTTTTGGAGTGATAGCAATCCGGAACGCGAACATTTCCTGCAACGCAACCGCATTATTGCGGGGATGAGCGAAGCTACTGTTGTTATAGAATCTGCTGCAAAAGGAGGGAGTTTGGTCACCGCTGATATTGCCCATAGTTATCATAGGGATGTTTTTGCGGTTCCGGGTAGAGCTAATGATGCCTATAGTGTGGGTTGCAATAACTTGATCAAACAACAAAAGGCCCATCTGTTGACTTCAGCCGCGGATCTGGTGTATCTTTTGGGTTGGAATAGCACCAACGAAAAAACAACCGCGATCCAGAAACAATTGTTTGTGGAATTGAATGAGATAGAGCGTAAGATATATGCCTATTTACAACAAAAAGGAAAGCAACTTTTGGATCATATAGCCTTAGAATGCAGTATTCCTATTTTTAAAGTATCGGCCACCCTTTTGAGCATGGAAATGAAGGGTGTTATACGCCCTTTACCAGGAAAATTGTTTGAAGCGGTATGATGTTTTAGAAACCGCAAGGTCTGTGAAATGGCATTTGGGCCTTGAAAATACCTTGCAATAGGGTCACTCATCGATAAAATGCATGGTCTAGGCTAGGAGGGTTATAGTTGCACCGAAAAATGAAAAATCAAAACCGACCCTTTAGTCTTTTCGATCTTTTCCTCAAAATAGCTTTTTAAGCATGGCCGGTCTTGGGTATTTTAGCTATCTTTCCGCCTTTAAAATAGCAGTTAAATGAAGAAATCCATTGTAGTAATCGTTGCACTTTTTTTAGGAGTTGCCGGTTACGGACAAAAAAAGAAAGAATTGATCAATGAGGTCGCCAAATTAAAAGCACAGGTAGCAGAAATGCAACAACAACTCGATGCGGTTGAAAAGGCAAAAGAGGTGAACCTCGAAGATAAAAACCACAAATTCAGTTATGCTTTTGGGGTGGCCGTTGGAAACAATCTCAAAATTGGAGGTTTTGGGGAAGAGCTATCCTATAATGTCATCGCAAAAGCAATACAGGAAGTCATGGAAGGAAAAGAACGTATAGCCTTAGAACAATGTTTGGAGTTGGTGCAAAGTTCCTTCGTGGAAAAACAAAAGGAAGAAGCGGCAAAAAAATCGGAAGAAGGCGCTGCTTTTCTGGCGGAGAATGGAAAACGGGAAGGTGTAATTACCACGGAAAGCGGGTTGCAATATGAAGTAATCACCCAAGGAAATGGCCCAGTTCCCAAAGCCAGTGACCAGGTCAGTGTACACTATACCGGAATGTTGATTGACGGAAAAGTGTTTGATAGTTCCGTAGAACGTGGCGAACCGCAAGTTTTAGGGGCAAGTCAGGTCATAAAAGGGTGGCAGGAAGCCTTGCAGAGTATGCCCGTGGGATCAAAATGGAAGCTGTATATCCCATATGATCTGGGATATGGCGAGCGAGGAGCAGGGGGTGCAATACCTCCTTATGCCGCATTGATTTTTGAAATAGAATTACTGGAAATCTTGAGTAAATAGGAACACTTCTTTTTAAATAACCTATAGATGGCCCTACCCGGTTGAAAAACTGGACAGGGCTATTTTTTAATACCCTACTTTGGTTCTAACTCTTTTCAGAACATCATTGGCCACGACATGTGCCTTTGCAGCGCCAATAGCAAGGGCTTCGTCTACTTCTTCCAAATGGCTCATATAGTAGGTAAAACGCTCCCGAGCATCTTTAAACTTTTCAGCAATAAGCTCATATAAGGCCTGTTTTGCGTGGCCATATCCATAGTTTCCACCGGTATAGTTAGCCCGCATTTCAGCGATTTGATCTTCTGAAGCCAGAATTTTATATAAGGCGAACACATTATCCGTATTTGGATCTTTTGGATCTTCCATAGGCGTACTATCGGTCTGGATACCCATGATTTGCTTGCGGAGTTTTTTGTCCGTCTGAAAAATATCAATGATATTTCCTTTGCTTTTGCTCATTTTTCCACCATCGGTCCCCGGAATGTACATGGTTTCTTCATGTATTCTGGCCTCGGGCAATACAAAAGTTTCCCCCAATTCGGTATGGAAGCGTGAAGCCACATCTCTTGTCATTTCCAAATGCTGCTTCTGATCTTTTCCAACAGGAACAATATGGGCATCATACAGCAAAATATCTGCTGCCATGAGCATGGGATATCCAAAAAGCCCGGCGTTCACATCATTCAGGCGATCCGCCTTGTCTTTAAAGGAATGTGCCAAGGTTAAACGATTGTAAGGAAAAAAACAGCTTAAGTACCAGGAGAGTTCCGTAACCTGGGGAACATCGCTTTGTCTGTAGAAAACGGTTTTTTCTACATCCAATCCAAAAGCCAACCATGTCGCTGCAGTGGCATACGTGTTGTTTCGTAATATGTTCCCGTCCTTTATTTGTGTAAGGGAATGCATATCCGCTATAAAAAGAAAGGACTCGTTTTTGGGGTCTTTTGCCATTTCAATAGCGGGCATAATAGCCCCAAGGATGTTTCCTAAATGTGGAGTTCCGGTACTTTGTATACCTGTTAGAATTCGTGCCATTTTTCGTATTTATACAGGAAGACAAAGGTAAAAGAAATACCATAACCTGACTAAAATTGTTACTTTTGATTTTATGGTGCGATTTCTACAAAAAATAGGGCAGCTCTTGTTCCGAATCTGGTTTTACGTCCTGGTTGCCCTCCCTATTTTTTTATTGTTTCCTTTACTCTTGCTATTTACCTTATCAGAGAAATGGTATCCTCAATTCTTTTGGTTGGCACGGAATATATGGGCCAATATTATTTTATATGGAATGGGTTGTTTTCCCAGCATAGAGAGGGAACAAAAATTAGAAAGACATAAAAGTTATATGTTGGTGGCCAATCACACCAGTATGTTGGATATTATGCTTATGCTTAAAGTGAGTCGCAATCCTTTTGTGTTTGTGGGGAAAAAAGAATTGGTGAAGATTCCAGTCTTCGGATTTTTCTATAAGCGGGTTTGTATCATGGTCGATCGGGAGAATAGCGGTAGTAGAACCGGAGTCTATCGAAGAGCGCAAAGAAGATTGAATCAGGGACTTAGTATCTGTATCTTTCCAGAAGGGGGTGTTCCAGAAGAAGATATTGTATTGGATACCTTTAAAGATGGAGCTTTTAAGATGGCCATAGCACATAAAATCCCTATTGTTCCCATGACTTTTTATGATAATAAAAAACGCTTTTCATTTACTTTTTTTAGCGGAGGCCCAGGTAGAATACGAGCAAAGGTGCATCCTTTTGTGGAAACTAAAGAACTTAAGGAAACGGATAAACAAGAGCTTAGAGAAACCACGAGAACTATGATGCTTAAGGAATTGGAATCCCAATAAAACATAAAAAAACGCCTTACGGCCAAGTAAGGCGTTAAAAGTAACCATCACTATAAGCATAGTAATGATAACCCAACCAACAATCTTTAAAACTTGAAGCTGAACCCGCTATAGACACCCAAGGAAAAGGGTTGAAAATTACCGGTCGCTCCAGAGAACGTATTGAGCTGATATTTAAAAATAGGCTCTACGTTCCATTGTACTTTAGGAGAAAAATTATAGTGTACTCCAAGGCCAACATTGGTACTAAAGTTGACCATATTAAGGTTATTTGCTTTGCCTATTTCCGTGATGAGTCCTTGGGACTCCAAGGAGATGGCATTGTCAATTAAAAATAAAGAGCTTACCCCGCCAATGACATTTACGCCCCATTTGTTAGCTACAAGAGCATAATTGACTTCAAAAGGGACTTCCAAATAGCCCAATTGTTGTACAATCCTACCGTTTAAGGCGGGGTCAAAGGCTTGGGAAACATCGGATGTGGGACCAAATTGGCTAACATCCATATTGCTCGTTTCTCCCGAAACAGCACTCTGCAATACAATATTTTGGGATTTTGGATCAAGATCAATATTCCTTAAGTTTCCTCCTCTAGAAGTAGATAAAGAAGAAGAAAAGGCAATATCATTCGTGTTATATCCATAATCCACACGGTGAATCCCAGTTCTGACACTTATTTTTTTGGAAACGTTATAGGATACCGATAGCCCATAACTAAGATTCACATTACCGGATTTGGAATTGGGACTAAAACTGGGGTCAATGGGAGATCCATCTCCAAAAGAATCAAAATAGATAGGAGCAACGGAAGGGCTTATGGCCCATTTCTTCTCTTTGTTTTCTGCCACAATTTCCTCTTCCTCTTCGGCAATGGCATCAAAAATGGATTTTTTATCTTCTTCCGCGATTTCCTTCGGAGTAGTTGCTTCTGCAACAGCATTTTCGAAGGCATTGGCTTCAGTGCTCAAAGGCTGCTTTTGTCCTGTAATGGAATTTTGATCGGAGCCCGTATTTTTCTGTAATTCTGTAGGGAGAGTGGCTGTAGTATTTTCAGAATTTGCTAAAGTATTTTGCGCGATATCTTCAGTAGTTAAAGGAGCGGTATTCTTTTTTACGGGAGTCTCTTTTCCTTTTCCATGGGCAAGCAGTGTATTCGCATTCTTATGATTTTTCTTTGGACCTTCCAGGGCTTCTTTTTTTGGAGTGGAAGCCTTAAATATAGGAGTGCTGGAATTGGCGTTGGACGTTTTGGATTCTTCATCCGCAGCAGTCATTTCCGTTTGTGTCAACCCTTCTTCTTTTTGCAAGCTTATAGGAGAAATTTCTTTGGAGGAGGTATTGGACTCCTTTTGTTGATCAACATCCGAAATAGGGTTAGTGGTACTGCTAGTGGTGCCCAATGGATACAGGCTAAAGGCCACTATGGCCAAAACGGCCGCAACTCCCCCTAGTTTCCACCAGATAGGAAGCACTCTTTTTTTCTTCTTTTTGTCCAGGGATGCTTCAATGCCATTCCAAACGTGATCCTCTGGAAGCTCATGGAAGTCTTTTAGTTTCTCCCGAAACAGTTGGTCTATATTTTTATTGCTCATGCGGTGATGAATTATGCGATTTTTTATGCTTGTTTTTTATTTTTGAACCTAGTATCCGCGCTGCCTTGGTGGTATAAAAAATTAAGATGCCGATAACGGCTTTTGCTCTGTCTTTCTCAATTTTTTCCTTCAGCAGCACTCTGGCTCTGGCTAAATTTGACTTTGATGTCCCAACAGAAGTTCCTAACAATTCACTGATCTCCTTATGGGTATAACCATCCAACACATATAGGTTAAAGGTTAAACGATATTTATTGGGCAATTCTTGAATGTACGCCAAAAGGCTATGAAGATCAATATCAACTTGTTCCGTAGCTACTTCCACTTCTTCCTCCATATTTTCCGACACTACATTTAGATGATCTTCTTTCCGATATTTTTGAAGGACGGTATTCACCGTAATTCGCTTTATCCAACCTTCAAAGGAACCTTTAAACTTATACTGATCTATTTTATCAAAGATGGTAATAAAGCTGTCGTGAAGGTTGTCTTCGGCCTCAATTTTATTGCGCGAGTATTTTAAGCAAATACCGAACAAAGTGGCAGCGTACATTTTGTACAATTGTTCTTGTGCTTTTCTATTCTTTTTTTTACAGTTTTTTATGAGTTCATCCAGACTCAAAATGTTGGTTGCATTATATTTATTGATTGGTCGTAGGACCAGTATTTACAGGAACTTCTATTTCCATAAATTGAGGTGCTCCATTTTCGTCGGTACCGGTATAAAAGCGAAACAAATAGGTTTCCGGATACAGCACTTCAAAATTGAACGAGGTTTCTATTTGTTGATTGACATCGGCACAGTCTTCATTATCTGTGAGTAATGACCCTACTATGGCTACACTCCGTGTAGTTTTTGCTTCGGGGACAATGTCAAGACCTCTAAAAAAAGTACAATCGTTGGGGCGAAGGTAAGTAAGGTCTATGGTTACGGTCTCATTTAAGTTGAAAGCATCAGGTAAATTGGCTTCAACAACCTCCAATTGTACGAAATTAAAATTAGTGTCATCATCAATACTACAGGATTGAAATGCCACAACAATAAGAATACAAAATAAAAAATACCGCTTCATGACCTAGTAAAAATCTCTTTTCTTTTCAAAAAAGATGTCATCTAAGGCCAAGGGTTGCGTTATAAAGCCAAAAAATCGATAAAAGGCAATCTAGGCTTTTTTAAGCCTTGATCGTATTTATGGCTTCTTTGATTTTTTCTTCCAGTTCCTCCAATAGTTCAGGATTGTCCAAGAGCAGATTTTTAACGGCATCTCTTCCTTGACCCAATTTGGTATCCCCGTAGCTGAACCAGGAACCGCTCTTCTTCACAATCTCGTATTCAACGCCAAGATCAAGAACTTCTCCAACTTTGGAAATGCCTTCCCCGTACATGATATCGAACTCCGTGGTCCTAAATGGAGGAGCAACCTTGTTTTTCACTACTTTTATTCTCGTTTTATTTCCTTGTACGGCACCATCACTATCCTTTATTTGTGTTGATCTGCGGATATCTAGACGTACGGAAGCATAAAACTTTAAGGCATTACCTCCAGTCGTGGTCTCCGGGTTTCCAAACATCACACCAATTTTTTCCCGCAATTGATTGATAAAGATAACGGTACATTTGGTCTTGCTTATAGAGCCGGTAAGCTTACGCAAGGCCTGGGACATTAAACGGGCATGTAGTCCCATTTTTGAGTCGCCCATTTCTCCCTCAATTTCGCTTTTTGGTGTCAGAGCGGCAACAGAATCCACAATAACAATATCGATAGCTCCGGAGCGAATCAAATTATCCGCAATTTCCAAAGCTTGTTCCCCATGGTCGGGTTGGGATATGATAAGATTGTCAATATCAACGCCTAATTTTTCGGCATAAAAACGATCAAAAGCATGTTCTGCATCAATAAAGGCAGCAATGCCACCCGCTTTTTGTGCCTCTGCAATGGCATGAAGCGTCAATGTGGTCTTACCAGAAGATTCGGGACCATAAATTTCAATGACCCTACCTCTGGGATACCCGCCTACACCTAAAGCAAGATCAAGGCCCAAGGAACCAGAGGATATTACTTCTACATCTTCTACTACACTGTCCCCCATCTTCATAACGGCGCCCTTGCCGTAGGTCTTATCAAGTTTGTCTAAGGTAAGTTTAAGTGCTTTTAATTTTGCTTCTTTTTCAGAACTCATTGCTATCAAATTAGGAAAGCTAAAGTAATATTTCTTTTTGCATATCGCAATGCTGACGCAACCTTTTTCTAAAAGATGCATCTTAACTAATAGCTAACTCAAATATAGGGGTTGTTGACACCACATATCAGCAACCCTATAATGGTTCTAGTTCCCATAAGACGGACAAGAACTAGCATCATTCTTAAAAAATAGCCTTGCTAACCACAAGGCTGTTTTTATTGGTAGAAAAACGTTTTAAAAAGAGGAATATCACTGGCTTTACCGCAAATAATGTATATTTTTGCGCTTTAAAATAATCTTTAACTTAATATAGCGGTATAGCATGCAACTGTACAATACATTAAGTGCAAAGGAGCGAGAACTTCTCATCGAAGAAGCAGGGAAAGAGCGTCTTACCATATCTTTCTACACCTATGCACATATCGGAAACCCCACAATTTTTAGAAATCACTTGTTTGTTCACTGGAACGATTTGGATGTTTTAGGTAGAATTTATGTAGCCCATGAAGGCATTAATGCGCAATTATCTGTGCCTGCCGAGAATTTTATCCAATTTAAAGAACATTTGGATAGTATTTCCTTTTTGGAAAATGTACGCTTGAATATTGCTATAGAACAAGACAACAAATCTTTTTTAAAATTAAAAGTAAAGGTTCGGGATAAAATTGTTGCAGATGGTTTAAATGATACCGCTTTTGATGTTACCAATAAGGGGGTACATGTGAATGCAGAGGCCTTCAATACACTTTTGGAAGATCCGGATACTATTTTGGTAGATATGCGCAATCATTATGAAAGTGAAATCGGTCATTTTAAGGGAGCCATTACTCCTGATGTGGATACCTTTCGCGATTCTCTGGACATCATAGAAAAAGACCTTGCGGAACATAAGGAAGACAAAAACTTGGTCATGTATTGTACCGGGGGTATTCGCTGCGAGAAGGCCAGTGCCTATTATAAATACAAGGGCTTTAAAAAGGTATATCAATTGGAGGGAGGCATTATTGAATATACGAGACAGGTAAAGGAACAGGAAATAGAAAATAAATTTATGGGAAAGAACTTTGTTTTTGACCATAGGAGGAGCGAGCGTATCTCGGAAGATGTAATTGCGAACTGTCATCAGTGCGGCAATCCTTGCGACACCCACGTAAACTGTGCCAACGAGGCCTGCCATTTATTATTTATTCAATGCGAAACTTGTGCAGCTGCTATGGACAATTGTTGCTCGGACGACTGTAAAGAAATCCATGCATTGCCTTTTGAAACCCAAAAAGAGCTCCGAAAAGGAAAGGGAGTTAGCAATAAAATATTTAAAAAAGGACGTTCAGAAGTATTGAAATTTAAGAAATAATTAAAATTGACCCTGCTAAATTGCATATCGTGATGCGATTGTGCCGTTATATTTCGATGCTGTTACATTTTATAGTATATTTACATTTAATACCAAACACGCTTAGATACGGTGCATTTTAGGGATTTTTTCTATTTCCCGTATTGCCTGTTTTCAATGGAGTAGATGTACAAAGGGCATATGAATGCGGTAATGAGTTTGTATGGTGTTTGATACAAGTAATTTATGAACCTTTTTCGGTGTAAAATGTAATGTTTTTGCCGAATCAACATACAAAATATGGGTTGTAGCAGTTGTTCAACTGGTAAAGACGGACAGCCACGCGGATGCAAGAACAATGGGACTTGTGGAACGGATGGCTGTAATAAATTAACGGTTTTTGATTGGCTTTCCAATATGTCCCTGCCCAATGGGGAGAAATCGTTCGACTGTGTCGAAGTCCGTTTTAAAAATAGCAGAAAAGAATTTTTTAGAAATACCGAAAAATTAACCCTTTCCATTGGAGACATTGTTGCCACACAGGCAAAGTCGGGCCATGATGTAGGAATGGTTACACTTACCGGCGAGCTGGTAAAAGTGCAAATGAAACGGAAGAAGGTAGATTTCAATAGTAAGGAAATTGCCAAAATCTATCGGAAAGCATCACAAAAAGATATTGATATTTGGCAAAAATGTCGCAATCGGGAAGAAGAGATCAAAAAACGATCCAGAGAGATTGCCATTGCCCTAAAACTTCAGATGAAATTATCCGATGTGGAATTCCAGGGAGATGGATCCAAAGCCACATTTTATTATACTGCGGAAGAACGGGTAGATTTTAGGCAATTGATCAAAGACATGGCCAAAGCCTTTGGTATTCGAATAGAGATGCGTCAAATAGGCTATCGTCAAGAAGCACAGCGCTTGGGTGGAATCGGTTCTTGTGGAAGGGAACTCTGTTGCTCAACTTGGTTGACCGATTTTAGATCGGTAAGCACTGCTGCGGCACGTTACCAACAACTGTCTTTAAATCCGCAGAAATTGGCCGGACAATGCGGAAAATTGAAATGCTGTTTAAATTATGAGTTGGATGTATACCTAGACGCCTTAAAAGATTTTCCAGGTCAGGACACCAAACTCTTTACAGAAAAGGGTCTGGCCTTTTGTCAAAAAACGGATATTTTCAAGGAAACCTTATGGTTTTCCTATAAAAATGAACCGGCCAATTGGCATACTTTGACTAAAGAACAAGTGCAGGAAATCATTGAAAAAAACAAGAAAAAAGAAAAAGTTGCCAGTCTTGAAGAATACGCCGCCGATAATATCGTTAGAGAAGAGACGGTATTTGAGAATGTGGTTGGGCAAGATAGTTTAACTCGTTTTGACAGACCAAAGCAGCACAAGCGCAGAAATAGAAATAAGAACAAGAACAAAAAAAGAAGAAACAACAAAAAAAGACCAGCCAAAAATGCTTAGGAGTGCACTTCCCCTGCTACTATTACTACTTATAAGCTCTTGCAATGATGCTATCGTTTTTTCCGAATATCGCACGATTAGCGATGGAAAATGGGATAAAAATGATACCATGGAGTTTACGTTTTCTGATATGGACACCATCAATAGCCATGACCTTTTTATTAACATTAGAAATGATAATGATTTTCCTTACAGTAACCTCTTTTTGATTACGGAATTGGAGTACCCCAATGGCAAGGTAGAACGAGATACTTTGGAATATGAAATGGCGACACCAGATGGGAGTTGGTTAGGAAAAAATAGTGGAAGTGTCAGTGAAAATAAATTATGGTACAAGGAAAACATCGTTTTACCTGTTAGCGGCGTATATAAAATAGGGATTTCCCATGCGATGCGAAAAAACGGAAACGTAGACGGTGTAGTAAACCTTGAAGGAATAACAGACGTTGGTTTTCAAATTGAAACAAGCAAACAGTAAACAAACATGGCAACAACGGCGAAAAAGAAAAAAAAGACGAACAATTTCATAAAATTCGTCAAATGGTTTTGGATACTCTTCATTACCGGAGTTTTTATGGTAGCTCTGGTCTTTCTATTGGCCTCTTGGGGCGCTCTTGGGGAGATGCCTACGTTTGAACGTTTAGAAAACCCTAGGACCAATTTGGCTACGGAGGTCATTTCTTCGGATGGGGTTACTCTAGGAAAATATTATTTGGATGACAATAGAACTCCGGTAGGCTTTGATAATCTTCCGGATCATCTGGTCAATGCTTTGGTGGCTACGGAAGATGCCAGATATTATAACCATTCTGGTATTGATGTTCGGGGTACTATAAGGGCTTTTGCTTTTTTAGGAAAAAGAGGAGGAGCAAGTACCATTTCGCAACAGTTGGCACGCCAACTATTTGGCGAAGTAAGGTCGAAGAATAAATTGGAAGCCGTACAACAGAAAATAAAAGAATGGGTCATTGCAACACGCTTAGAACGCAATTATACCAAAGAAGAAATCATTGCCATGTACTTTAATATCTATGATTTTGGTAATAATGCCGATGGTATCCGTTCTGCTTCGCGTATCTATTTTAGTAAAGAACCGAAGGATTTAAATCTCAAAGAATCTGCTATGCTTGTAGGGATGTTCAAAAACTCCTCCCTTTATAATCCACTACCTCACCGAAACCCGGAAGGAACCAAAAATAGAAGGGATGTGGTATTGGCCCAGATGGCAAAATATGATTATATCTCTACGGAAGTAAAGGATTCGCTTCAAAAAATGCCCTTAGGCTTGCGCTATTCCCCAGAATCGCATCGCGAAGGCCTGGCCACCTACTTTAGAATGTATCTGCAGCGTTTTTTAAACAATTGGATCAAGGAAAATCCAAAAAAGGAACCTGGAGGGAAAACATCCAAATACAACATTTATTTAGATGGCCTTAAGGTCTACACCACCATAGATTCTAGAATGCAGGCCAATGCAGAGCAGGCGGTACAGGAACATATGGAGCGTTTGCAAGCAGAATTCTTTCATCAAAATACTCCAAAACGAAACAAGACTGCTCCTTTTTTGGATTTGGACAAATCCGAAATCAATAAAATTATTGAACGCGCTGTGAAAACATCCAATAGATGGCGTGAAATGAAAGCCAAGGGGAAATCCGAAAAAGAAATCCGCGCTTCGTTTACCAAGCCTACACCCATGGTGGTTTTTGATTGGAAAAGTGAAGGGCAGGAAAAGGATACCGTCATGACCCCCATGGATTCCATTCGGTATTATAAGACATACTTGCGTGCTGCCATGATGTCCATGGAACCACAAACAGGACATGTTAAAGCTTGGGTTGGAGGAATCAACTTTAAACATTTTCAGTACGACAATGTCATTCAAGGGGCTAGACAGGCGGGATCTACCTTTAAACCGTTTGTTTATGCTGCCGCTATAGATCAATTGCGTTTGTCTCCTTGTGATTCATTGCCAGATACGCAGTATTGCATAGAAGCTAATAAGCATGGCAACCCAGAACCATGGTGTCCTAGAAATTCCAATTTTAAGTACTCTGGAAAAAGATTGACACTTAAAAACGCATTGGCCAATTCTGTGAATACGGTCACTGCACAATTGATCGATAAGGTAGGGCCTAAATCCGTAGTTTCCATTGTGAAAAATTTGGGCTTGACTCGGGAAATCCCCGAAGTGCCTTCTATTGCCCTGGGAACACCAGATTTCAATGTCTATGAAATGGTCGGCGCTTATGGTACTTTTGCCAATCAGGGTGTATATGTAAAGCCGGTGATGATTACCCGAATAGAAGATAAAAATGGAACTGTGCTCTATGAATACGTGCCGGAAACAAAAGATGTATTGAGTAAAGACGTATCCTATGCCATGTTAGATTTATTACAAGGAGTAACTAAAGGGGGTTCAGGTGCACGTTTAAGAAGCACCGGAGCTAATAAGTATAAAAAAGAGTACGATGAGATTATCACTGGGTATCCCTACGAATTTAAAAATCAGATTGCGGGAAAAACGGGAACAACGCAGAACAATAGTGATGGCTGGTTTATGGGAATGGTACCCAATTTAGTGACCGGAGTATGGGTTGGTGGAGAGGAAAGAGCAACGCACTTTAAGACCATTACCTATGGACAGGGAGCTTCTATGGCCTTGCCGATATGGGGACTTTATATGAAGAAAAATTATGCAAATAAGGAATTGGGGGTTTCCGATAAAGATTTTGAAAAACCTGAAAACTTATCCATAAATGTGGATTGCGCTAAAATTCAAAAAGAACAAGACAAGGATATTGACCTCGATGATGACTTGGAATTTTAATAGGTCCTAATTAATTTGATGTACACTATATATGATTCGTAAAACTGTAAACAACGTTCAGGATGCTCTGGAAGGCGTTCAAGATGGAATGACCTTTATGCTTGGAGGTTTCGGTCTTTGTGGAATTCCTGAAAATGCCATTACGGAACTTGTCCGCCTGGGTATTAAGGATATCACTTGTATTTCCAATAATGCGGGAGTCGATGATTTTGGCCTTGGATTCTTACTGCAAAAGCATCAGATTAAAAAAATGATTTCCTCTTATGTAGGCGAGAATGATGAATTTGAACGTCAGATGCTGAGCGGAGAGCTAGAAGTAGAACTCACGCCACAGGGTACTTTGGCAGAGAAATGTAGGGCTGCTCAGGGTGGTTTCCCCGCTTTTTATACACCAGCGGGCTATGGAACCGAGGTGGCAGAAGGAAAGGAGACCAGGGAATTCAATGGAAAAATGTATGTTCTGGAAGAGGCCTATAAGGCAGATTTTTCCTTTGTAAAAGCTTGGAAAGGAGATGAAGCTGGGAACCTTATCTTTAAAGGTACGGCCAGAAACTTTAATCCCTGTATGTGCGGTGCAGCAACGATTACTGTGGCAGAAGTTGAGGAACTGGTCCCGGCAGGCACTTTGAATCCCAATGAAATTCATATTCCCGGCATCTTTGTACAGCGTATTTTTCAAGGAGAGGACTACGAGAAGAGAATAGAGCAACGAACGGTGCGTAAAAGGGATTAATAAATGCGACTTTTATATACCTGCTCCAGTTGTAAGGAACAAAACTATTATACCCCTAAAATGTCCTCTAGGGCCGAACTTCAGATGAAATTCGGTGATGAGGTGCAAGTGAACTGTAAGAACTGTGGGAAATTAGAGAAGAAGCATCTAAATAAAATCAGTGCAAAAGTAGATCAGAGAATAGTTTTTGGAGGTTTGGTTTTAGGTGTTTTAAGTACAGTTTTTCTTTGGAATTATCTTGGTTTACTCGCTTCTTCTGTGGCTTCATTACCTATGATATTTTGGGCCTATGAGAATAAGGCAGTTCGGCAATTTAATAGCTATGTTATTCGCAAATAACGAAAATAAGACTGCCCTTTGCAGGGGCTGTAAGGTATATTTTTAACATATTTTATAAAGTAGAAAATTAATGTTAGATAAAAACGGAATCGCAAAACGAATTGCTAGAGAAGTTAAGGATGGATACTATGTCAACTTGGGCATTGGTATCCCTACATTGGTAGCCAACTTCGTGCGGAACGATATTAGCGTTGAATTTCAAAGTGAAAATGGTGTTTTGGGAATGGGTCCCTTTCCATTTGAAGGTGAAGAAGATGCAGATATCATCAACGCAGGGAAACAAACCATTACCACCTTGCCAGGGGCCTCCTTTTTTGATTCGGCCACTAGTTTTTCCATGATTCGGGGAAAGCACGTAGATCTTACTATTTTGGGTGCTATGGAAGTTGCGGAAAATGGAGATATTGCCAATTGGAAAATTCCAGGAAAAATGGTCAAAGGAATGGGGGGTGCAATGGATTTAGTAGCTTCAGCAGAAAATATTATTGTGGCCATGATGCATACCAATAAGGCTGGAATCTCTAAGTTATTAAAAAAATGTAGCTTGCCCTTGACCGGTGTGGGTTGTGTAAAAAAGATTGTTACGAATCTTGCTGTTCTGGAAGTTACACCAAGGGGTTTTGTGCTGCTGGAGAGAGCACCTGGGGTTTCCGTAGATAAAATTAAAAAGGCAACAGAAGGAACACTTCTAGTTGAAGGAGAAATTCCCGAAATGATCGTGTAGGGTGCACATACACCATGGTTTGACTAGGAATGGGAGTTATTTTGCTTTTTTACCACAAAATGCAATACTTTCACAACAATTATTTAGATTTTCACCATATAATATAGTATATTCATGCATTCATGAACGTTTAACCCAGACCCAAATCAAAAAAATCAAAACCATGGAATCTCAGATTAACCAAAACACCACAGACAAAGAAATTCAAGTATACCACAATGATTTTTATAGTGGCTTTTTAAGATTGACAAAAAAGCTTTTTATGTTGTAGTCATTGTATACAATTTTAAAAAAGGATTTCAGTACCTACTGAGATCCTTTTTTGTTTTTAGCACTTTTGCAAAAAGTGTATTTTTAAGGGATTAATTGAACATTATGGAACTCCATCTTTTAGCCTGTACCCCTCAGGATGTAGACCAACTCTTGGCAATTGCGAAACAAACCTTCAGAGATGCTTTTGAAGCCGATAATAATCCGGAAGATTTTGAAAGCTATATGCGGACAGCTTTTACCAAAGAATCCCTGAGAGCTGCGTTGAAAGACCCTAAAACCAACTATTTTTTTGCCCGGACTAGAGAAGAGATAGTAGGTTATATTAAAATAAACGAAGCAGAGGCCCAATCCGATATAAAATCCCCGGATAGCTTGGAATTGGAACGTATTTACGTCCGGAAAGCATTCCAAGGGAGGCAGATAGGGGCTTGGATATTGAATGAAGTTAAAAAAATAACAATTGAGAAAAAGAAGGCCTATCTTTGGTTAGGCGTTTGGGAACACAATACTGCAGCCATTAGATTCTATGAAAAACATGGCTTTTCTAAGTTTGGAACCCACCCCTATTACCTTGGTAAGGATAAACAAACGGATTGGTTAATGCGTTTTGATATCCTGAAATAGCGTTAAATTTTACTGGAATGAAAAAAAATGTACAAATTCTTTTAGCAACCCTATTTTTTCTTGGCGCAGGAGCAGATGTTCTATATGCGCAGTATTACTTTCCAGAAAGGAATGTGAAGTGGGAAGAAAAAACAGCTAAAGAAGTAAAGGTCAATGATCAAAAACTCAATGAGGCAGTAGACTACGCCAAGAACAATGAATACTCCGGAGATAGGGATTTAAGAATCGCCATTGTTAAAGGCTTTGCAAGAGAACCGTTTCATCAAATATTGGGGCCTACAAAAAAGAGAGGTGGTCCGGCCGGGATGATTATCAAGAATGGATATATCATTAAACAATGGGGCGACACCAAACGCGTAGATATGACATTTAGCGTTACGAAAAGCTTTTTGTCCACTATGGCAGGTTTGGCTGTGGATCACGGCCTTATTCACAGCGCAAAAGATAAAGTGGGAGACTATATTTGGGATGGTACTTTTGACGGAGCCCACAATAGTAAAATTACCTGGGCACATCTTTTACAGCAAAACTCCGACTGGTCTGGAGAATTATGGGGAGGAAAAGATTGGGCAGATAGACCGCCAAGAGAAGGAGGGCTCGACGATTGGAAAAATCGTAAACTCCATGAACCGGGAACAGTTATGGAATACAATGATGTTCGTGTAAATGTCTTGGCGTATGCGCTTACGCACGTTTGGCGAAAGCCAATGCCGGCGGTACTAAAACAAGAGCTTATGGACAAGATTGGGGCTTCTACGACCTGGCGATGGTTTGGCTATGACAAAGCGTGGACCGAAGTAGATGGAGTGCAAATGAAATCTGTTACCGGTGGAGGACACTCTGGAGCCGGACTTTTCATTAATACGGAAGACATGGCCCGCTTTGGACTGTTGTTTTTAAACGATGGAAAATGGAAATCCGAACGCCTGCTCAGTGAAAAGTGGATCAAAGATGCCATTACGCCCTCTACGCCCAACGTAAATTATGGATATATGTGGTGGCTCAATAAAAAAGGGGCAAGGCATTGGGAAGGCCTCTCCGAAAATATATATTATGCTGCAGGCTTTGGCGGAAACTTCGTTGTAGTAGACAAAGAGCATGATCTTGTAGTGGTAACACGCTGGTTGGAACCTAATAAAATTGGTGATTTTATGAAGAAAGTGAATGCTGCTATGAAGTAATGGAATTTATTTTAAATGTAGTTTTTTTAGGAGCGCTGCTTTGTACAAGCGACCAATGGGAATTTTGTGCATTGCGATATAGGCCATGTTTCCCTGTACTTTTACGATTTCCGAACAGTTTATAATATAAGATTTATGTATCTGAATGAACTGCGTTTCAGGTAATTTGATCATCCAGTTTTTAAGCGAATCCAAGTAAGAAAAACGACTGCTTTTAGTGACTACGGTGACATAGTTCTTATCCGATTCAATATAAAGGATATCGTGAAGCCCTATTCTGTGCAGCGTCTTATCAATGTTAAGGAAGAAGGAGTCAGAAGACTCAGGCGTACTTTCCGGTAGTGGTTTGTGCTTGTACATCCCTTTTTTTACTTTGTTTAGGCCCTTCAGAAATCGATCAAAGGAAAAAGGCTTTACCAGATAATCACAAATCGTATCCAATTCAAAACTGGCCACAGCATGCTCATGATATGCTGTAGTCATAATGATCGCTGGAGGATTGGGAATTGTTTTGATGTATTGAATGCCAGAAATATCGGGTAAATTAATATCCAAAAAGACAATATCAACGGTATTGGACGCTAATATGGCATTGGCCTCCAGAGCAGATTGAAAAACCCCTTCAATTTCCAATTCGGGGATTTTTGAAATGTAATTTTTCAAGATACGTTGCGCGGGGATTTCATCCTCAATGATAATACAATTCATGATAAATTCATTTTTAAAAGAACGGAGTATACATCTGTCTTGGCAATCGTTAATTCATACTTCTCCTTATACAACAATGCAAGTCGTTTTTCAAGATTTTCCAGACCAATAGGTGCCCCATTTGGTGTGTTCTCTACCGTTTTTATCTTGTTTTCACAACGGCATTCCAATATGCTATTCGTTACAGAAATTACAATTTTAATCGTGCTTTGGGCAGCACTGTGTTTAAAGGCATTTTCAATAAGGGTGATGAGCAGCAAAGGAGCAATTTTATAAGGCTGGCCATCTGTTTGAACGCTATAATCTATCTGTTTAATGTTTTCTGTTCGGATTTCCTGAAAGCTAATATAGTTCGCAATGTAATCTAGCTCCTTTTCCAGGGCAACTTTATGGGAATTGCTTTCATAAAGTACGTGCTTTAAATTATCGGAAAGCATTAAAATCATGTCCGAAACCTCCTTTGGTTTTTCTAGGGAATACGAATAAATGGTATTGAGATTGTTAAAGAGGACATGCGGATTTATCTGGGACTTTAAATACTGTAGTTCCATTTCCGTATTTTCCTTCTTTATGCGCTCTAATTCTTCCTGTTTTTGAAGATATCCATACAACATCCATATAAAGGAAAAGAAAACAATGGGAACCAAGGTTTGCCATAAATAATCCGAGAGGCACTTCATGATAGAACAACCACATTCTGCAAAGACATTGCAGTACAGTTGCGTTCCCAAAAAAGCAATGGCACTAATAATAATAGCATAAAGAAAATAGTAACGCCTCTTTATAAAAAATGGAAGGAGAATAGTATTATTTACATAAACAATAGCAATAAGAATAGCTAAATATTGAAGAAATGGATTTTCTTCCCAATAGTAATCCGAGAATACAAAAAGGGAGACAAAAACAAAAAGCATCCAAAACAAAAGATGTATCAGTATTTTGGAAATCCGCTGGCTTAAAAAGTTCATGTACAATAAAAGAGGAAAATTAGGAAAAAAGAGCATACTGTTCAAGAAAGCGTATACGAAAGGCTGTTTCATGAATATGAACGACAGGGATTAGTGAAATGGCATGTTGTACCATAGCATATGCAGTTGCTATGTTTTTATAGGTTGTTGCTACAGGGAATTGGTAAGACTTCCTGTACAAGCTTAGGTTTGAGAAACTTTAAATCCAAAAACAATGATGATCTTAAACCGACTTATCTTCTTAAAAATTGTTCTTTTTATGATGTCTTACACGGGGACGGCGCAACAAATCAATACCAAGATGAAAGATGCTCAGGGGAGAACTAAACTGTTGGGAAAAATAAACAAGAAAGGCTTACAACAAGACCCTTTTGCGCCTTGGTTTGCTGCAAATTATACCGGCTATACCGTTGATAGTGCTGCAATAATGCCGTTGAAAACGAAGCTTAAAAAAATGGAAATACTTGCATTTATGGGGACTTGGTGCGGGGATAGCAAAAGAGAAGTGCCACGCTTCTATAAAATATTGGAAGTGTTGAACTTTCCTCAGAACAAGTTGAATATGGTGGCTGTGGATTATATGAAACCTAACTACAAGAAAAGCCCGGGAGGGGAGGAGAAAGGATGGCAGATCATAAAAGTGCCCACCTTTATATTTTTAAAGAATGGAAAGGAAGTGAATAGGATTGTGGAATCTCCTATTGAATCCTTGGAAAAGGATATGGCCGCAATTATTAATGGAGCCCGATATACCCCAAAATATGCCAGCTTACTCAAACTTCCTCAGGATTGAAGTATGATATGGACTAAATTTTCAATAAAATCTCCGCCGCTTTTTCCAAAGTCTCCGCGGTCTTCGCGAAACAAAAACGGAGTTGATGGGTTTTGTTCTCTTCATTGATATTGAATACAGAAATCGGAATGCTTGCTATTCCGTATTCCCGCACCAATCTTTTAGCAAGAGTAAGGTCGTTTTCATCCGTAATCGCACTGTAGTCCAACAATTGAAAATAAGTGCCTTGTGATGGGATAGCTTTGAATCTTGAACCGGCTATAGCGTTTAAAAAGAAGTTTCTTTTTTGTTCAAAAAAGGAAGAGAGTTCCAAATAGGTTTTAGGATTTTTCATATAGGTCGCCAAGGCTACTTGGATAGGATGGTTGGCAGAAAACACATTGAATTGATGGGATTTCCGAAACTCGTACATTAAGGCCTCTGGAGCTACACAGTAGCCGGTACGCCAACCGGTAATGTGAAAGGTTTTTCCAAAAGAAGCACAAATGAAACTTCGGGCCGCCAAATCTGGATATTTTGCCGCACTTTCATGTGATTTTCCATCAAAAACAATATGCTCGTATACCTCATCACTGATCAGGATAATGTCCGTGCCTTTCAGCAATTGCTGCAATTGCAACATATCCTCTTTGGATAAGAGGGTCCCACTGGGATTGTGCGGCGTATTTATAATGACCATTTTGGTCTTGGAAGAGAGTTTACCCTTAAATTCCTTCCAATCTATGGTATAAGTCAGACCCTGTAGTGGTATCAAAACGGGAACACCGCCATTAATTTCAATAGCGGGTTCATAACAATCATAAGCGGGTTTAAATACAATAACCTCGTCACCCGGACGAACAAAAGCTCCTATGATACTATAAATGGCCTGTGTAGCACCAATGGTGATGGTAACTTCATGTTCGGGGTGGTAGTATCTGCCATACAATTGCTCCATTTTTTGAGCAATAACCTCACGTAAGCCAAAATCTCCTGCCATGGGGGCATATTGATTATAGCCTTTGTTCATGGCCTCCGAAACCAAATCGATCAAAACCGGATCTGGTTCAAAGTTTGGAAATCCCTGCGCAATGTTTACAGCTCCATGTTCATTGGCCAAACGACCCATAGTGGTAAAGATATTGGTGCCGACATTAGGAAGTTTGGAAGACGAAATGGAAGGTGTGTGGTGCATAGGGTGATAGATTGCTAAAATGAAAGTATAAAAATACTGAAATTAGCAATGAACCCCTTGAACAATGACTTGGGATTATGGAGATAGGATCCTATCCAAGAATAATTTGTCACTTTCGGCCATCAATTGATGGGCAACAGCGTTATTGAAAGCTGTCTTTATCAATACTTCAATGCCTTTGGAATTGGATTTAGTTAAACTGTTGGTGCGATATACCACATCGCGTATCGTGGAGAAACTGATATTGGTCTGTGTGGCTACATTGGCGAAATCGCCTTTGGTGGTGTTTCTGCGTAAAACTGAAGATAGTTTTTCGCTGATCGGTTTTCCATAGTCATTCTTTTCGAACATAGTGTAATTGCGTTTTAAAGTTGATATTCCGGCTTAGCGCGGAACGTTTTTGATGTTTTTGTCTTCTGTTTTTACAAGGCTTTGAATTTATGGTCAATATTGCTACACATTTGGTTATATTTGTTTGTAATTGAAGTACAGACATATGTATTAAAATTGCATATTCAACAATATATGTAAGATTATTACGCAAAATACGATTTTATGTTTATATTAAAGCAACTAAGGCGAGAAAAAAATTGTAGTCAGACAGAATTAGCTACTGCAATAGGTGTTAGTTTGCGTACAATTCAACTTTATGAGAGGAAGGAGGCGAATATCCCAAGGAAAAACCTCACAAAACTTGCCGCCTATTTTAACCTTAGTATTTCACAATTGTACGAATATGAAATCAACGAACAGACCGCAGTATATCAGAATGAACCTCCCAGTTTAAATAAGTTAAGTAGTGTAAAAAGTCTCGGAAATGGCAAATATGAGGTTACGGCACCTTTGATTCTGACCAACGACTATGAAGCGTATGCAAAGAAGTTTCTGGATATTGATTATATGAAGGATTTGCATAAAGCTTCTTTTGTGACGGATAATATGGCCGATGGGAATTTCAGGGCTTTTGAAATTCTGGGAAGTGCCATGAATAATGGAAAATTGAATGGCATTCCAAATGGGACTATTGTTTTAGCGAGGGAATTGCCCAAGGAAGCACTCTTTGTGGATTCTATAAAGCACTTTAATTGCGTGCTATTGTATAAGAGCGCCTTACTGTGCAAACAAATCAATGATTTTGATAACAGTAAGAAAACAATTCGCTGTCATAGTTTGAACGAATCCCCGGAATATGCCGATTTTGAAATTCCCCTCAGAGATATTTATAAGGTCTTTGTGATTGTGAAAAAATTGATCAATTAAAGCTTATAACTGTGCCTTTAAATGGGAAATCACTTTTTGCAAGCAGGCGTCAAGATTTTTTTTAATGTCGCGTTCCCAAAAACGAAACACGGTATATCCTTGCGCTTCTAGGGCAGTATTCACCTCACGATCTCGTTGTATATTGCGTTCTATTTTAGGAATCCAAAAATCCCTATTGGTTTTTATTTTTTTCTTGCGCTTCTCCCATTCGTAACCATGCCAGTATTCACCATCAATAAAGATGACCGTTTTGTATTTTTTTAAAGCGATATCCGGTTTCCCAATTAACTTTTTGTAATCTATCCTGTACCTATAGCCGGCTTTCCATAGGGCTTTCCTAAAAGCAAGCTCTGGTTTGGTGTTCTTCCCTCTAATTTTGCCCATGATCTTGGAGCGTTCGGGAGTGGTATAAAAACCGGCACCCTCATTAAAACGAGGTACTTTTATGGGCGTATCTTTTTCATATGCTTTGGGCATAGCGTAAAGTTAGGCAAGAAAAAATTAACGGAAAAGTCGCAATTTTATCAGGAGAAACAAGTCCTATAGGCCAGAGGCATCGACCTTGGCAAAAATTCCCAAAATTATTTTTACGGCATTTTTATAGAATTGGGGCGTGATTTTTTCAAAATCGTCCGAGGGCTTGTGATACCCTGGGTGATCTTCATCCCCAAAATAAAGAAAAGGAATCTTTGCTGCATGAAAAGCCCCATGGTCGGAGGCACTGGTCCAATCTTGCTTCCCATCTGTACCATCGTGCCCTTGAAGTAATTTGGAAGTTGTTGGATTCGTATAACTCTTTAGAATTTCCGCTAACTTTTTATGATATCGCGCTCCAACCACATAGAGTTCATCTTTTTTGCTCCTACTGATCATGTCCATGTTAATATTGGCAACGATCGTACTGTTTTTCATCTTATCCACAAAATAACGAGCTCCCTGCAAACCTAGTTCTTCCCCATCAAAAGCAGCCAGTATAATACTGTGTTTTGGAGGATTGGCATTTAAATATTCCGCAAAGCTAAATAATGCGGAGATTCCAGATGCATCATCATCGGCGCCATTATATATTTTACCGTTTCGTATCCCCAAGTGATCATAATGGGCACTAACTACAATGTATTTTTCAGGGCTGACCGTGCCTTTGTATATAGACAGAATATTGGCCGCTTTATAGCTTGTATTGCCCGCCTGAAATGAAAAATGATGATCGTATTTGCTTCCGAAGGGTTGAGCGCCCAAAGCCTTGAACTGCTCCATGATATAATCTCGGGCCATGAGATTTCCCTTTTCACCGGTTCTTCTTCCTTCAAAGGTATCCGAAGAAAGGGTTTTTAAACGTTCCAGTAGTTTTTCTTCATTAAAAGGAGCAGGGGTTTGGGCATGGGCATAGACGGAAAGGAGAATAGTAAATAGTAAGAGAAATGTTGTTTTCATAGGGTGTACTTGAAGTACTAAAATACAATAGTTTTCTGCATTAAAAAACCCTGAACAGTAATGCACAGGGTTTCAATATTGTGGGATGTTATAGAATAGAAACTATCCTTTTATACTTGCGCTTAAATATTCCCTATTTAATCTCGCGATATTTTCCAAAGAGATGCCTTTAGGGCATTCCACTTCACAGGCGCCAGTATTGGTACAGTTTCCAAAACCTTCCAAATCCATTTGGCGTACCATATTTTGTACACGATCAACCGCTTCTACCTGTCCTTGTGGCAATAAGGCGAATTGCGATACTTTGGCTGAAGTAAACAACATGGCACTGGCATTTTTACAAGCGGCTACACAAGCACCACAACCAATGCAGGTTGCAGCGTCCATAGCTTCATCGGCTTTTTCCTTTTCTATGGGAATAGCATTGGCGTCTACCGTATTTCCTGAAGTGTTCACGGAAATGTAACCACCCGATTGTTGAATGCGATCAAATGCACTGCGGTCTACAATCAAATCTTTGATCAATGGAAATGCTTTTGCACGGAAAGGTTCAATGACGATAGTGTCTCCATCCTTAAATTTTCGCATGTGCAGCTGGCAAGTGGTTACCAAACGATCCGGACCATGGGGCTCTCCATTGATTTGGAGAGAACAAGTACCACAGATGCCTTCCCTACAGTCATGATCAAAGGCTACAGGTTCTTCCCCTTTATTGATGAGACTTTCGTTTAAGACGTCCAACATTTCTAAAAAGGACATGTCCCCTTCAACACCATCCAATGGATAATCAACTATTTGCCCTTTTGAAGTGGCATCTTTTTGACGCCATATTTTTAAGTTTAATTTCATAGATTTTCAATTTGAAAATTCGTCAATTTGAAAATGTACCAATTGATTCATTGATCCATTAACCGATTGGTAAAATTATTTATAACTTCTTGTTTTCAACTCAATATTATCGTATACCAAATCCTCCTTGTGTAATACCGCATCCTTGGGTTCTCCTTTGTACTCCCAGGCCGATACAAACTTGAAGTTTTCGTCATCCCTAAGGGCTTCTCCCTCGGCCGTCTGGTATTCTTCTCGGAAATGTCCTCCACAAGATTCATTCCTTGTCAAAGCATCCTTGGCAAACAATTCTCCCAATTCTAGGAAATCGGCTACGCGACCCGCTTTTTCCAATTCTTGATTTAAACCGTTGGCATCTCCGGGTATTCTAACATTTTCCCAGAAGTCGGCACGCAAAGCAGAAATTTCGTCAATGGCTTCTTGAAGCTCTTTTGCATTTCGAGACATACCACATTTGTTCCACATAATCTTCCCTAAACGTTTGTGATAATAATCCACGGAATGCACTCCTTTTCCTCCCATGAGTTTTTCCAATCTGGCCTGGACTTCTTTTTCAGCAGTTTCAAAGGCTTCCGTTTCTGTAGAAATAGGTCCTGTCCGGATATCATGGGACAGATAATCCCCAATGGTATAGGGAAGTACAAAATACCCATCGGCCAATCCTTGCATCAAAGCCGAAGCTCCCAATCTATTGGCACCATGATCGCTAAAATTAGCTTCTCCTGCCGCATAACAACCTTCAATGGTCGTCTGTAAATTATAATCCACCCAAAGGCCACCCATGGTGTAATGTACCGCTGGGTATATCATCATTGGTGTTTTATAGGGGTTTTCGTCTACAATTTTTTCATACATCTGGAATAAATTTCCATACTTGGCTTCAATAACCTCTTCTCCTAGCGTACGAATGGTCTTGTCATCGGCATTTTTCATACCAGAAGTCAGTGCCTTTTCCTTTCCATAGCGCGTAATTGCAGAGGCAAAATCCAAGAATACCGCTTCTCCGGTCTTATTGACACCAAAACCGGCGTCGCAACGTTCTTTAGCAGCTCTGGAGGCCACGTCACGAGGAACTAAGTTTCCGAAAGCTGGGTATCTACGCTCCAAATAATAATCTCGATCTTCCTCTTTGAGTTGAGTAGGTTTTAAAGTTCCTTCGGCGATTGCTTTTGCATCTTCCTTGCGTTTAGGAACCCAAATACGCCCATCATTACGTAAGGACTCGGACATTAATGTTAATTTGGATTGGTGCTCTCCGGAAACAGGAATACAAGTGGGATGTATTTGTGTGTAACATGGGTTGGCAAAGAAAGCTCCTTTCCGGTGTGCCCTCCATGCAGCCATAACGTTACTTCCCATGGCATTGGTAGAAAGGAAGAATACGTTTCCATACCCTCCAGTGGCCAATACAACCGCATGACCAGAATGTCGCTCCAATTTTCCAGTGACCAGGTCACGAGCTATAATTCCCCTAGCTTTTCCATCGACCAATACCAGGTCCATCATTTCATGACGATTAAAAGGCTGAATTTTACCGCGATTGATCTGTCGGTTCATAGCAGCATAAGCACCCAACAACAATTGTTGTCCCGTCTGTCCCTTGGCGTAAAAAGTTCTGGAAACCAAAACCCCTCCAAATGATCGATTATCCAGTAAGCCTCCGTATTCCCTAGCAAAAGGAACACCTTGTGCTACACATTGGTCTATAATATTACCGGAAACTTCAGCTAAACGATAGACGTTTGCTTCCCGGGAACGGTAATCCCCGCCCTTTACGGTATCGTAAAACAAGCGATAATTACTATCTCCGTCTCCTTGATAGTTCTTAGCAGCATTGATTCCTCCTTGGGCAGCAATGGAATGCGCCCTTCGGGGAGAATCCTGATAGCAGAAGGTTTTTACGTTATATCCAAGCTCTGCCAAAGTAGCGGCGGCAGCGCCTCCTGCAAGCCCCGTACCTACAACGATAACATCAATGCTTCGTTTGTTGGCCGGATTTACAAGGTTAATGTCGTTTTTATGTTTCGTCCACTTATCGGCCAAAGGCCCAGTTGGAATTTTAGAATCCAATATTCCCATGATTAATGTGTTATTGGGTTAAGGTGATGATATAGGGCAACGAATATGAATCCTACAGGAATGGCTATCGCGTATATCTTTGTGAATAATGTTATGCCTTTAGAGTATTTGTTGTTGATACCTACGGTCTGAAAGGAAGAGGCAAAGCCGTGCCATAAGTGCAAGCCCAATAATCCAAAAGAAATGATATAAATAAGGGTTCTCCAGAAAGGCTCAAACTTTTCTACGGTTTCTGCGAAGTAACGCGTAGGTTCTTCGGGATGGTGTTCAAAATATTTATGCACCATTTCCGGAATCCAGAAATCGTAAAAATGCAATCCTAAGAACGCCAATACCACAGCCCCGGAAATAATCATATTTCGAGAAACCCAAGGAGCATTTGCACTACCCTTGTATTTTACATATTTTACATTCCTTGCCTTATTGTTGCGAATCTCAAGAATAAATCCCATAACGAAATGCACAATGACCCCAGCTATTAGGATAGGCTGAAGCAGGTATTGTACCACAGGATTATAGCCCATAAAGTGAGATAATTCATTAAAGGTGTCCGGAGCAAAGACCGAAGTAATGTTAATTGCAAAATGTTGTCCCAGGAAGAAAACTAGAAAAAGGCCGGAGAGCGCCATTACGATTTTTCTAGCGATAGATGATTTGATCAAACCACTCATTGTTAAAAATTTTGTGACACAAAAATACTGTACAGTAGCGTTTTTAACAAACTTTACCCGCTTTTAGTATCATATTTGGATATATTCTAAGTAAGTATTCGTAAATGTTCAAGAAACATTACACATCAAGATGTTTCGTAGAAGAATAATTGAACGAAATACAGCCTTCGATCGAAGGCTGTATTTAGAAAAAAAGAAATTTGGGGATAAGAAATTAATCCCATTGAAATTGAAAATATCCTCGAAGCTGCTCAACATCTGGATCTGTTCTTTTTAGAAAGCGCAACCCCTCTATGTTGGCAATAAGGAGTGAGTTGGTCACTGTCCCTCGAAGCAATGTATGTTCATCGATATTGGGAACATCAAAGGGGTTCGCATCCGGACAGCTAGTGCAGTATTCTATGGTAATCTGATCTTCTTCAAGCTCCCATACACCAATGCCTTGAACGAGGGGCTCATCAATGAGTTGAACCATCACTGTTCCATCGGGAAGTAGGGTGATGAAGCGATCTGGGAATACAACATCGGAATCTGGATCATTATTATGGCCCCCACTCCAAAAGCTTTGTCCAAGTTGCGGTGTAATGGTAAAACTAGTTCTGGTTTCTTGTGTTTCGTTCTTTGCCAAGACTATAATTTCATTGGTGCCAATGGGCAAATCTCTATTCCAACTTACTTCTCCGGTATCCGGATTGATGTTCACATTGGTTATGGTCTTTTCTAGACTAAAAGTACCCATATTGCCTTGCCAATTTATAGTTGGTAAGCCTGTGGAACCTTCTTTTCTTAAGTCTGTTACAAATTCCGTATCGGTATATGAAAGTTGTATTGTGAGAATGCTGTCATCATCTTTGCCACAGCCTAAAAGCAATAGCAATACGGATGGAATCAGGTATTTTTTTATTGCAATTTTTCTCATCATTCAACGGTATATATTACATTGAGTTCGTAGATTCGCTTTCCCACAGGTTCATAACCACTGAGGTAATTTTCGAGTTCTATACCAACGAGATTGTTGAAGTCCTCTACTCGAATAACTTTCCCTAGTTTTTTACCCATGGCCTCCGCTATACCTTTAGCCTTTAATGTTGCATTTTCCAATGCTTTTCTAGCCAAAATCTTGTTTTCTTCCGCGTCAATGGTAATCAGGGCCAAATTTTTGAATTTTTGTACCCCAAATGATTTTATATTAACAAACTGAAGCATTTTCTGCAGGGAAGTTGTGCGTATTTCATAGACCGTCCCTTCTTTTTCGAACCCCTGCATTTGATAAGAGAGTTGATTTTCTTTGATATCGGAAAGCGAGAATCCGTTTTTTTGTAAGGCTTCATTAAATTTCTCTTTCATTTGATTCAAGGAGATTGCATCCGAAGGATAACTGGAATATGTTCCGCTAAGAGTAAGGGAGCCTAAAAAAGTAGGGGTTTTGTCAAGATGTATGGCTCTACCCGTAACTTTTATTGTTGAAACTTCTTGTGAAATACCCCATAAAGGGAGGCAGCAAAATAATAGTATGATTGTATTTTTCATGATTGTTTTATTTATATCTTGATATTGTATTTTGTGTATTCAGAATTGGAAAAGGAAGTGTTAGAAACAAAACCTAATTCCTTTTACTAAGGATCAATTAAATCTATTCGAAATATCCCGAAGCTAGCCCCGTCGCTGATATCAGTACCATATCTTCCTTCGATATAAGCTTCCATTTCGGTATTCGTTAGTGTGCCCTCAATAAAAAACGGCCCAGGGTCGTCATCAAAAATGTATTGGGACCTGATAATATTCCCTTGAAGATTCCAAGATGCCGGAAGGGATGGGGGACTATTTCCGATATGAAATGTACTGGTCCCATCATTGTCAAAAATGAAAGTTGCAGGTACGGGATCTATCTCAAAGAAATCTATTGTGCCTACAAAGACCCCTTCAAAATTATTTGCAATTTGAATGGTGGTCGAGGCGGCACCAGCACTGTTTACGGCCAGCACAGTAATATTGTTTGTGCCAACAGGAAGACTGGAGTTCCAGGATACAACACCAGTATTAAAATCTATAGAGGTGCCTTGAACAGCGTTCTGGATACTAAATAAACCTACATCTCCATTCCAATCAATATTTGGCGCTGCCGTACTTCCATCAGTAAAAAACGGGATTTGTACAATGCTTTGGCTATACCCTATAATGGCAAGTGTTCCAGTTTCCCCGGAATCATCACTTGAACAAGACCAGTTTAAAAGAAGTAATAGGCTCAAAAAAAAGACAATAAGTTTCATGTTTTGCTTTTTTGAATCAATTGGCATTTAAGGTCCAGATATCGCTATGAAAACCATATTGGGTAATGATGCCATTCTGGAAATTGCTGAAAATGGGATAACCATTAATGATCCAGAGCTTGCTATCAAAGAAAATACTACTGTGACCACTGCGTTCTTCGTAACTATCGGATAAAGAAACTTTATTCCAGTTTATGCCATCCTCGCTGCGCCATACATCATTGAAATAAGTATAGTTATTTCCATTCCCTGCCATGGTCCACATTGCTTTCCCATCGGATACCGAGCTATGGTTTCTTCTCGGAGAAAATTTTGCATCTGGAGTGGCTAAAAACCAATCAAACCCATTGGATGAATACCAAACATCATTATAATATTGGCTTTGCCAAACACCATTTTTGAGTATATTTTGATAACCGCCAATAACCCATAGTTTATCATCAAAGACCACTGTTGTATGGCCTTCCCTTGGGCCAAAAGGGGCATTTTTTTTGGCTAAAGACCAGTTTTTTCCATCGCCACTAACCCAAATATCACTTTTGCTACCGGTATTCTTGTCGGTTCCACCAATGACCCACATTCTTCCATTAAAACTGTTTAAGGTGTGTTCTTTTCTTTTGGAGAAAGGGGCATTTTTGGTTACTTCGAACCACGATTTCCCATCTTTGGAAAACCAAACATCATTATGTTGCTTTAGACTTCCTGGAGAACCACTCTCTCCGCCCACAATCCATAGTTGATCATGGAGTACGGTAGCTCCATGACTGCGTCGTTTTTTAAAGGCGGCATTGTGGTTGATGACTTTCCAGGTTTTGCCGTCTTCACTGGACCAGATGTCGTTTCTAAATCCGCCTTGGGCATGTCCACCCATTATCCATTGCTGTTTTTTAAATACTAAGGAGGTATGTTCGGTTCTGGCTGAAAAAGGAACTTCTTTAGTCATTTTTTCCGCTTTGACAGTTTTGGTTTTTGCAACTAGAGCATTGCTTTTTTCAATACCGTTCTGCGCGCTAAGTTCGTCAACAGTAGTTGTGGTACAAGCTGTACAACACAGTATAAGTAGTGGGATGATTAAAGTTTTCATATTGTTATTTTTTAGAAATGCATTATCTTAAAAGCAGCGCAATTGCTGCCCTGCTTATGAGATAAGGACATATAATTGTAGGGGAACTAGGGCTTAATCTTTAATGTTAAAATAAGTAGCCACTTCGGCATAGCTCATTTTAGTAAAGTCTATTTTTTCTCCTTTGGAAGTAACCGTGGCGGCATCGGGTATTAACACATATCTGAAATCTCCATTGAGAAAGGGAGTGCCAATATTATTGCCGTCGATGGAATGTACACGTATGGCAATAAGGTCATCATTGGTATCCAATAATCTAAAGTTCCAATATTCTTGTATTGTGCTATAAAAAGAATTAGGAATGGTGTATATCACTGTCCCTCTGCGAGCATAGATCAGTATAATGCCGCTATCATGTATTTCTTGGGTGAGTTCAGGCGCCGTTAAGCTCCATTGGTCAAAAGTGTCGTTGATCGTTTCGGGAAATTCTGAAGGAATCCAATCGGAAACAATCGCTGTTATACTTCCATTTTCCCCTTGTGCCCCCTCTGGACCTATTTCTCCCTGTTCTCCTTGAGGGCCTTGTGGGCCAACTGCACCGTCCTCTACAGAGCAGGCCATAAAAAAGCTTGCACTAAACAGAAAACTCAAGACCCATACTGTAAATTTCATGGTTTTCATAAGATTGTTTTTTCTAAATGTTACAAAGGGGGAACATTTATTTTATCTAATCTTGAATCTTGAATAAGGCAGCAATTTCTTCGTAGCTCATTTTGGTATAATCAACCGAAGATTTACTGGTACTGACCTGCTGACCTCCGGGAATAATCACATACCTAAAATCATCAAAGAAGGTAAATAAATTTGTGCCTCCATCAAGGGTGGCCACCTCAATGCGCAAGGAGCTACCTCCAGAAAAACTAGAGACCCTAAAACCATAAAATTCTTGCTGACTTGCTAGAATATAGGGCAACTGAAAAACTTGGGAGACAATGACATTCACTGGGCGCCTACCAAATACCAACAATACATCCTCGTTAAGATTGAACTCCGCAGTGTTAAAGGAGGTCAGCAATTGTTCATTTGTGGAAGCAGCGCCTCCGGTCTCAAAGTCTCTGGCAATCCAATCCGAGTAAATGACATTGGCCGTGCCTGGAACACCTTGTTCTCCTTGTGCCCCATCAGCTCCTGTTGGTCCTGCTGGACCCTGTTCTCCTGGAGCGCCTTGTGGTCCTGTGGCGCCATCATCTCCATCTTCCGGGGAACAGGCCACAAAAAGGCTGCTTATGAAGAGCATACTAAAAAAATACGTTGCAAATTTTCTTGTTTTCATGATTTGTTTATTTGTAATTAATACTGCCACAAACATAAAAACGCAAACCAATGTCAATGTCCAGATTCATATAGTCTAAAAGAATTAGGACATATTTAAAGCCTGCATCTTATATTGAGATGGTGTCATCCCGGTGTGTTTTTTAAAGGCGCTATAAAAAGTGGATTTTGAATTGAAACCTGCTTCCAATCCAACAGAAAGAATGGTATAATGGTGGTATTGAAAGGCGTTTAGGTTTTGCTTTACATCGGCGATCCGATATCGATTGATATAGTCAATAAAGCTCATTTTTATAATGGCGTTGACCATACTGGATAAATAGCAAGTAGAAATTCCTAAGAGTTCTGCGGTAGAACTAAGACTTAGATTAGGATCCCGATATATTTTTTGACCACGGATAAGCTGTTCTAATTTTTTAAAATAAGTATTGGCCCTGGTTAAGGGTTTTTTAGTCTGACTGTTCAGTTCTTTTATTTTTTGTGCACATAGCGCTGCCACAATCGTGAGAAGATGAAGGTGCTTTTCCGTAAAAAATCCCTTTGTAGGGTGTTCAGAATCAATAATGCCAAAGAGCTTACCATTAATTAAAATAGGGACACACAACTCTGAAAGTCTAGACTGATCATCAATTATATATCTGGGGTCATTGCGCGTATCACAGATGAGCTCGGCTTCCTTGCTTTCTGCTACAGCACCAACAATGCCTTCTCCCATTTTTATGGAGATCCGATTATAGATTACGGTATCCATGGGATTTTTCTGTCCGTAAGCGGCTCTTTGCAACAACACTCTTTGATTGGCGTCATAGGCGTAGATAACACAATCCACAAATCCCAATTGATGGATCACATTTTTGGTAATGTCCCAAAGTACTTCTTCAATAGATTCTTTGGTGTAGAGGGAGGTAGAGAAAAAACTAATGGCTTTTATCTCGCGCAGACTGTACATTTTGGTATCAACTTTTTCCATGATTCGGTGTTTTTGATTAAAAGTAGGAGCACACCTTGGGAAGGAGTTGTTGATATGTAACAATCTAGTAAAGAAATGTAACTTAAAATGTAGTTATCTGTTAATCAGAAGTTTGAAGATACTCTGATGGTGTTTTTTTGAAGGTTTCCTTAAAGCATTTCATAAAATAGGAAGGCGTATTGAAGCCAACGGCGTAGGCCACTTCATTGATGGTGATATCGGAGTTTTTTAATAAGTGTAGCGCTTGCTTTAGGCGCTGGGATCGAATAAAAGCAGAAGTGGAAAGACCGGTATAGCTAATTAATTTTCGATGCAATTGCATTCTGCTCATCGCTGCTTTTTCGCTAAATAAGGCAGCGTTGAATTCAGGATTACTTAAATGTTGGTCTAAGATTCCCTGTACTTTGTTCAGGAAGACTTCGTCTGCGGGACTTATGCTGATATCCTTTGGTTTTAGGATAAATTCCTTGCTATACCGATCTCGCAATGCTTTCCGCATGCCAATTAAATTGGAAATCCGTTGTTCCAGAAGATGTATTTTAAATGGCTTTGTGAGAAAGGCATCTGCCCCCGAGGCCAATCCCTTAAGTTCACTTTCTTCTCCACTATTTGCCGTAAGCAAAATAATGGGGATATGATTGGTGCGTTCATCAGACTTTAATGCTTTGCAAAGCTGTACCCCATTTAATAGGGGCATATAAATATCGGACAGGATAATATCCGGAACTTCTGTCAAGGCAATGTCATATCCTAGTTTCCCATTTTCGGCCTCCAAGATGTGATATTTGGTGTACAAGGAACTTTTAATGAATGCCCGTATTTCTGCATGGTCTTCTATTACCAATAGAATGGGAAGCGTATGGTCGCCATTGGAATTCTGGTTTAAAGTGTTGTGATTTACAATTCCCTCGTTCACGACCTGTTTAGGTTCGGAAACAAAAATGGCATTGTCCTTATCTTCTGGATATAGAGGAAGGGATACCTTAAAATGAATGATTCCTTCTTTTTCCATATTTACAGCTATGCTGCCCTCATAAAAATCCACCAATTCTTTGACCAGGGCAAGTCCCACTCCCACGCCTTCCGCATAACTATCTTCTTGATAAAAACGAGTAAATAATTTGTCCAGGTTTATTTGCGTGCCCTCTTGAGTGCTATTTTTTACATGAATTTGAAATTGAGCTCCATTTTTGGTGGCAAGAAAGTGACATTGGCCGTTTTTCGGACAATATTTAAAGGCATTGGAGAGGAGGTTGGTGCTTATTTTTTCAATGATATCAGCATCGTATACCTCTTCTTCCATGGAATGAATTTTAATGGTATAGTCAATTTCTTTTAGACCTGCCTGATATTCAAAAGATTGGGAAAGATGATGTAAAAATAAGCCTAGATTTCCTTTTGTCAATTGCAATTGTAATTTGCCATTTTCCAACTTGGCCAATTCTAAAACCTGATCAATTAGGGAGGTCAAGCGCTCCGTATTGCGTTTTACCATGGAGAAATTGTCAAAGTCAGCATCGCTGATATCTTCTTCCTGCAATTTATGATTTACGGGTCCGGAAATAAGGGTTAAAGGTGTCTTGAATTCGTGGGCAATATTGGTATAAAGATTAGATTTAAAGTCGTTCAATTTTCTAAAACGGGTTGCTTCTTCTTCTTTTAGTTGAAGATTAAATTTCATTTTCCAGCGCCATTTGAGATAGGTATATATCCCAATAACACCTCCAATACAAAAAAGGAAGTATAATATTTTTGCAACGGAGCTTAGATACCAAGGAGGTTTTATATAAATATTCAATTTTGAGACACTTGCGTTATTGCTAATACCATCATGTATGGTTTTTACGCTTAGGACATGATTGCCGTAGGGAACATTTGTGAAATAGGCGGTTTGCAAATCCGCGAGGCGCCAATCCGACGTATTTAGGCGATAAGAATAGCGTATTTTATCTGGATTGGTATAATCCATTGCAGAGAAATCAACTGAAAAATCATTTTGGTCCGAGGCAAGCGATACCTTTTCTAGAAAAGGGGCTCTATATGCAGGGATTTCGGTAGTTTCATCTGCACCGTTTATGGTAAAGGCCGTAATGACCGGGGCTTTGGCTTCTTGTTGTGCGAAAGATCGAGAGACATCTATTTGTTGTACACCCTCATCGGTTCCAAAGTAAAGCATGCGCGTATTATTGTCAAAAAAACCGGAGCTATACAGAAAGGCATTGGAAATAAGTCCATCATTTTTCGTAAAGTGTTGTATTGTTTTGTCTTTACTATTGTATTTGAAAATACCATCATGTATGGTGGTAATCCATAAGTTTTCATCGCCACTGTTTCGGAGCGACATTACTTTTTTGTCAAATAATCTTCCCTCATATTGAAGGCGGGTAAAATCATCGCTTTCTTCTTGATACTGGAGTACGCCAATATCGGTACCAAACCACATCTGACCCTGCTCATCTTCTCCCAAAGAGGTTATAATATCACAAGTGAGGGCGTTTTTATCCCCTTTTACACTTTTATAGTTTATGATCTTATCTGCCACTTCTTCTGCGACCAACGAAGAGACATTGGCAATTTTAAAGAGTCCATAGGCAGAGGTAATGATCCATAACCGATCTTTACGGTCAATATAGATATTGATGATTTTTGCTTCTTTGGAGTCAAATCCAGTATCCAATGGAATAAATTTGAGCAGTTTATGGGTTTTATCAAAAATATGCAAGCCTTCCCAAGAACCTACCCAAAGACGTTGCTGTTTGTCCATGGCCAGACCCATGGCACGAAGTTTTTTGTTCGGATTTTGAGCAAGGGGGATGGTCGTCTTTAAGCTATCATTTATAAATTGATACACTTCGGCATCACTTCCGCTACTATAGAGGGTATCGCCTACTTTTAACATAGAAAGAATACCCTTGGATAAGAGAGGGGTTACCTTGTCTTCTTCAACTTTGAATAGGCCTTTAAAACCACCTATATAGAGACTTTTGTTCCTTTTAATGATACGCCTGGCATGAAGGTCGATTTTCTTGGGTAAAAAAGCACGATTGAATTTCTTTTCCTTATAAAGACCCTTATGTGTGCCTATCCATAGATTGCCTTCTTTATCGAGAAATAGTGTTTCAATATTGAATTGGGAAATATCAAAATCCGTTTGTAGTTTCTCCAGGCTAAACGATTTTGGATAAAACCGGAACAGATGATTTGCCGACCCTACGATATAATTGCCCTTACCATCTGTTGTGAATCGTGTAATGGCTTCTTCAGTAGTAATTTCTTTTTTGGTACTACCTTCTTCAAAGAGCGTTAACGTATCATCAAAGCCTACCACCAACCCTATTTCTGGAATATAGTGTAAAAATTTAACGGGAGTATCAAAGGTATGATATAGTTCCAGCCGTTGCGTTTCTAAAGTGTAATGAAATAAACGCCTTTGTTTATCACTAAGCCATATTTCCTTATCGTTGGCGGTCATATGGGATTCATAAGACCCTATTCCCAAATATTGTGAAGCATGGGTTTTTATGTTGAAAAGAACAAAGCCTTCATCAGTAGCACTCATTATATGCTCTCTTCCCAAAGGCGTGACGCCAGATGATAATTTCGCCGGGGACGTATGCGTACTGTCTTTGGAAAAATCGAGAAAGCTCATTGTTTTAGGAGAGAACTTGGTCACCCCGCTTCCAAATGTAGCCAACCAATAATCGTCATTGGCATCTATTGCAATATCCTGTATCCAATTAGCACTTAGGGATTGAGGTTTTTCGGGAGAATTCCGAAGCACCTCAAATTGATAGCCATCATACCGATGAAGCCCATCCTGGGTTCCTACCCAAATAAATCCTTTGGAATCCTGGGTGATGGAAGAAATCCATCCATTAAAAAGCTCTTCTCTAATCGCTGAAAAAAAAAGCGTGGGTTCTTCTTGTGCCTGAAGAACGGAACAGGCGGTGTAGAAGCAAAAGAAAGAACTGATCAGAAAGCGCATAAATCAAGATGATTGTAATCTAAGGTAATGGAAATAAATCAATTAGATGTACGAAATACTGCGAATAGGAATGTTCGTACGACTGATTTTACCCCCTGAAGATATCTTCAATTGAATAGAAGGAATGGAGGTTTTTTATAAATGGTAGTCATTTCTGTATGGAATGGCCTTTCTGAATAGCATTTGGTAAAAAAAGGGCATTTAGGTTCAAAATATATCTTATGAATTAGTCCGATTGTAATTTTTACGCGATATTACATACCAATAAATCAAAGAAAATTTGTCATGGATATTGGCTTGTTGTCTGTGAGCATGAATGTATATTCCACAAAGCGGATAGCGGAAGAAGCAGAAAAATTGGGACATTATGTGGAATTGGTAGATCATACCAAGTGCTCCGTAAAATTAGGGGTTGGAAAGCCTCAAATTCTATTGGGAGACGAAGATGTTACTCATGAGTTCGATGCTATTATTCCTCGAATAGGGGCCAAAGTAACCCGTCATGGCGCTGCTATTGTAAAGCAATTTGAAATGAACGGGATTTTTAGTACGGCGCGTTCCTTAGGGATTACCAGAGCGAGAAATAAGGTGCGTACCTTGCAGATCATGGCGAGAAAAGGGATTCCCATTCCAGAAACCGTATTTTCTATAAACCCGGATAATATTAAACAACAGATCGAAATTCTGGGAGGCACACCGGTCATCATTAAACTTCAGGAAGGCACCCATGGTCTAGGCGTAATTTTGGCCGAGACCAAAAAGTCCGCAAAATCCATAATTGATACCTTTTATAAGATGGATACCAGTATCCTGATTCAAAAGTACATTCCGGAGGCCAATGGAGAAGATATCCGCATTTTTGTGGTGGGGAATAAAGTCGTGGCAGCAATGAAGCGTATAAGTGAAGCAGAGGAATTTCGATCTAATGTGCATCGGGGAGGAGAGACGCAGGCCATTAAACCTACGCCCAAGGAAGAACAGATTGCCTTGAGAGCGGTAAAATACTTAGGTCTTGGCGTTGCCGGAGTAGATTTAATACGATCTAAAAAAGGACCCTTGTTGATAGAAGTAAACGCTTCTCCAGGACTACAGGGAATAGAAGCAGCAACAGGAATCAATATCGCAAAAGAAATTATAAAGTTTGTGGAGAAAAATGGAGGTCGAAGAAGAAAATAAAGAAATTGTCATTCGCGGAGAAAAAGTAGCTACGGGAGAACAAAAATTAGTGCATATCAATATTGATCAATTGCCTACGGGAACCCAGATCGATATTCCCATCTATGTTTTTAATGCCAAGGCACCAGGACCTACCCTATTGATTCAGGCAGGATTGCACGGCGATGAGATCAACGGTATTGAAATTGTCCGAAGAATGTTGGAGGAAAAACGGTTTTCCCTAAAACGCGGAGCGGTTATCGTAGTGCCTTTATTGAACGTTTTTGGATTCATCCACTTTTCCAGGGATGTTCCGGATGGAAAGGACGTAAACCGTAGCTTTCCAGGAACAAGATTGGGTTCTATGGCCAGTAGAATGGCCTATCATTATACACAGGAAGTGCTCTCTCAAGTAGATTTTGGTATTGATCTGCATACAGGAGGGGCACAGCGACATAATTTCCCCCAGACCCGCTATACCAGTGGAGATGAAATGAGCCAAGAAATCGCTGAGGTTTTTAATGCGCCTTTTTCCTTCTCTTCTAAATTGATTAAAGGTTCTTTTAGAAATGCTGCCCATAGTTTTGGGAAACCCACCATAGTATATGAGGCGGGAGAGAGCATGCGTTTTGATGAATATGCAATTTTGGAAGGAATGCAGGGGATTTTAAATGTGCTTCAACATTTTAAGATGATCGCCAAGACCAAATTCCAATATTTAGAGCGAAGCGTCACCATCCATTTGGAGCAGCGAAAATGGCTCAGAGCGCCAACGGCGGGAATGTTCATCCCCAAAATCACCAATGGTAGTGGTTTTAAGAAAGGGGATATTATGGGCACTGTTGCGGATACCGCGGCAAAAAAGAGCAAGAATATTAAAGCGCCTTATGATGGTTACGTATTTTGCATTAACCATCAGGCCGTGGTCAATCAAGGGGATGCTTTATTTCATATTGGGAAGTGATAATAGGTTGTCTTTTACAGACTATCTGGTTTGAGGAAATACTTATCAGGTGGAAAATGGCTTAAAAAAGGGCACTTTATCGAAATTTTCTGAAGGGCCAAGGATAATATTAGGATAGTGCTTTCTATTTTAGATTTTCAGGACCGACCCATGGGTCGAATACCCGAATTTCTACGAAAAAAGTGTTATGGGTATTTTTGATCATATTTGGGGAGGGGTCCTACCCTGCATTAGAGATTAATTCTGAAGCTTTATATAGAATTGCTGAACTTCGGATTCCAACTTCCCCTCTGCTTTGAGAATGGCATCGTCCAAAACGGCAGTAGGGAGTACCTCCATATCCTTTATTGTAGCGAACGACTTTTTATACCAATCGGTCCATGCTTCGAGAATCTTCATCTCATTGGCCACCATGTTGCCATTGGAGACAGCAGCTAAGCTGAGGTCAAATTCCGTTTTTAGACGTGTACTTGCCTGTTCTTCCAGCAATTCCAAAATGTTCAAGGCAGATTCACTATCGGCATTGATTAAAGTAAGGGCACTTGCCAAAGCTCCGGTACCCACGTTCACCATAGTGGCCTTTGAAACCTTGTCCAGACGATCATTATCGGTATGGTAGAATTGATCGGTAAAGTGCCAGAGCAATAGCCCGGGAATATTGGCATCTAAAAAGGGAGTGTGATCACTTCCTCCCTCAAAAGGATTGGTATTTACCTCCCACCTTGCATATTCTCCTTGATTTTTAAGATTCTGAATGATAAAATCGTTTAAATAATGGGGTTTCATATCTTCCAAGGACATGACATCCCCTCCCCATTCGGAATGTTTATCCTTGCCCCTAGTCCAAATCGCACTGGGATCGGGCATTTTTTCAATTAAAAAAGAACCTCCGGTCAAGGCCGTGTTTTCCCCGACCATATCAAGGCTGATGCCCCATTTTATCTGGGAAGCGCGTAAGGAGTCTTCTTGAATATACCGTCTGGTAGAAATTATTTCATCGCCCCATAGAAAGGTAAGACTGCGCTTTGCATCAATTTTTCCTGTCTGGAGCAATTGAGCAGTAATTTGCGCCATTTCCAATTGCGTACCTACCCCAGTTGCATTGTCATTTGCACCCGGTTCTTGCACATGCGCACTAAAAACCAAACGCTGTTCGGGCAGGGCCGATCCTTTGACTTCTGCAATAATGGTGAGTTCTTCTGATATGTAGCTTTTGGTGTGTAATTGTACGGCTGCAGTTACGGAGCCTTTGCTAAGGGCTTCCTTTAATTTCTCTTTGGCGGCATACGATAGTGCAATCCCCCAAAATGTAGCATCCTTTGCATAGGGAAAAGCCCTAAATTGAATAGAAGTAGTATTCTTTTCTGGCTGTAGGTAACTTGGATTGTTATACGTCATAAGGCCCAATGCTCCTTTGGCCATACTTTTACGATAAATGCTTCTCGCGCCAAATTCTGCAAAGACAATTTTTCCTTTAACATCCAATACATCTATGGCTTCAGGGTTTTCAAGGAAAACAACTTCGGCCTGTACACCTTCCTTAGGAGTGGACGGGGAGTTGAGGTAGATCATGTTTCTATTGGAAGCAAATTCTAATAAGGGAGTTTCTTGTCCAAGGATGGATAACTTGCCATCCACAGGTTCCCAAGTGGGGTTTTTTAAGGCTCTTTTTTCAATCCTATAAATTAGACGATTTGCAGGAGCAGCATTGGATTCCAACACGTAACCCGCTTCTTTTAGCTTGGTTTCGATTGTATAAATACTCTTGTTAAAACCATCGTTTCCCACTACTCTCCAAAACTGTTCCACAAAAGCCGTGGTTTCATAGGCAGTTTCACCTTTGAATTCTGCCCGGATAAGATCAAAGTAATCGGCAGTGCTATTTGCTATTGGTTCTTTTTCTGCACACTGTACCAAAAGAAGCAGTAGTACTACATAAAAAAGCGTTGAACGCATAACATGGGTTTGTTTTGGTGTTACAAAAAACAAAATAACACTATTCCCTCTAGAAAGCTAACTTTTACTTCTTTTTAAATGGTTTTCCCAGAGCTCTGCCACATTTTCAATTTTTAAATCTACCTGTCCACAATCACAACATACGATAGCCTTTAAAGGATGTTTGCTAATCCCCTTGAATAAAAAGGCTTTTGGGTTTTTGTGGGTTTCAATGGATAGTTGCAGTTTTTGCCCGTAATCGCCATAGTCAACAATGGATAAATCAGATACTATTTTTTGGGAACCGCAAGAAGAACATATTGCATGCATATTGATCTTGTTTTACGGATAGGACGTGCAAGATATGGGAACGTTACAGCCTTGAAAAAGGTTTTTGGTCGAATACCTCCAAAAAAGTCTTATTCATAGCAAGTTAAAAATTCCGACCAGACGGTTTGTAGCTTCGTAGAAAAACCCGCTGATTTAAAGGAGTATGCCGTTTTATCGATGAAATGAAGATTGAAATCCGAAGTCTTCCAATGATGGAATACGAATAAAAATAGAAAAACAGACTCAATGGTCTGTTTTTCTATTTTTAGCGATTCTCGTAAAAAAAGCTATTTTTTGATTTCAAATTCTTGTATTTCTTTGCTGCCATTTCCCGAAATCTCAACACGATATGTGCCTATAGGGAGATAGGTTTTTCCATTTTTGGCCTCCGTTAACTTCCTTTTGTTCTTTTTTAGATAAGCAAGTTTTCCTTTAGGAGAAAAGGCAACATCATAGGAAGCAATATTGATGCCCTTATCTGCTTGCAAAGTGATGCTACTGACCTCAATGCCCTTTACGGTTTTCACTTTCATGGTATAGGAACCACTTTTATTGGTATAAAATGAGATGTCCATCCCCGGCGTGATCGGTTTTCTCCAGCTACTGAAGCTTTCTCCCCAACGCGAAGAGTATTTGATATTTTCCAAAGCAAAGAGCGTTAAATCTTCTTTCAATTTAAGGGGAGTCAATTGCTGTAAGTAGGCAATATCCGCTTTATAAATGCTGCGCCCATGGGTTCCTACCAAAAGATGCTTATCCCTAGCTTGTATCTCAAGATCGTGCACGGCCACATTGGGCAGGCCAGAGGAAAATAATTCCCAGGAATCTCCTTGATTAAAGGATACATATACTCCATTATCCGTTCCAACAAATAATAAATCTTCGTTGGAAGGGTCTTCAACAATGACATTCACTGGAGAAGCGGGAATATTGGCGGCAATGGGTTTCCAATTTTTCCCATAATCATCGCTGCGGTAGACATAGGCGGTAAAATCATCCGATCGGTATCCATTTAAAGTAGCATACACTCTTCCTTTTTGATGTTGGGATGCTACAACACGACTTACCCACAAACCTTGAGGTAAGCTTGCGGAAATTGTATTCCAGCTACCTCCTCCATTTTGGGTGATCTGAATTAAACCGTCATCACTTCCCGTATAAATTACCCCAAATTTAAAAGAAGATTCAGAAATTGTAGTCAAAGTGCCATAGGCTACGTTTCCTTTTTTGGCCCCAAGTGTAAGATCATCGGAAATGGCCTCCCAGGTATCGCCCTGATCAAGGGAACGATGCAGTTTGTTGCCTCCTAAGTACAGAATATCCTGATTGTGGGGAGACAGCAAAATGGGGGTCTGCCAGTTAAAGCGATACGGGGCCTCTCCCAATTCATGTTTGGGTTGAATATACGTACGCTTATTATGTTCCAAATCCAAACGAAAATAATTTCCAAATTGAAACCCGGTATATACAATGTTGGCATTGCGATTATCTATCTGGACCTGCATTCCGTCGCCACCCATAATGGATTCCCAAGGGTAATTTCCCGTCTGGTGCCAACGGCTGTTTTCAACAGCAGTATGTGCTCCTTTCCATACCCCGTTATCTTGTAAACCCCCATACACATTATAGGGCTTCTCATTATCTACATTGATGTCATAGAATTGCCCTACAGAAGGAGAATTGTTTTTGATCCAGTGGGCCCCATTATCATAGGTGATATTTACACCCCCATCATTACCATTGATCAGATGGCCTGGCCTTCTGGGGTTTATCCATAAAGAATGGTGATCGGCATGAACATTTTCCTTGCTGATGACCGTATACGTATTCCCTCCGTCCTCAGAAGCGATAAGGGGTACGCCGGCCAAATAAATTTTCTCCTTATCGCTGGGATCTACATTGATTTGCGCAAAATAGTAGCCGTAGCTATAAAAAAGATCGTCTATATAATCGGAATTCATTTTTTTCCAGGTGATGCCAGCATCGTCGCTTCGGTATACTTCGGCGCCTATTACGGGAGTATCGAATAATAGGGCGTTGGCATTCTCTAGATATTTTGCGAGATCTACAGGTTTAACTGCACCGCTACGAACCATTTGTTTTACATTGGCCGCACGATATTTTTCTTGAAACCCATTGGTTTTTAGATAGGTATTCAGTTTTTTGTCTTCCAATGCCAACAGGGCCTCCACGCTCATACTTTTAAAATCATCCTTGGTCAATGCATCCGATTTCTTTGTAGCAGTAGCTTCTTTCTCGCGCCTAAACTGACTGTCGTGAACCGCATAGACAGTGTTTTCATCAAACACGGCAAGGCCAATTCGCCCAACGCCATCGCCCGTAGGGAAGCCGCTTTCCGCAGTAGATATTTTGGTCCAACTACTTCCGGCATCGGTACTCTTGTAGATTCCAGATCCTGCGCCATTTCCGATAAAATCCCAGGCTTTTCGATCTTTTTGCCAAGCAGCTGCATATAAGGTGTTAAAATTCCCAGGATCTTGGGCAACATCAATGATTCCGGTCGCATCGTTAATAAATAGTGTTTTGTTCCAAGTAACACCTCCATCCGTGGTCTTATAGATTCCACGTTCCGAATTTGTAGTGTATAAATGTCCGGTAACCCCGACCACAACTTCATTGGCATTTTTTGGATTGATCAGGATTCGTCCAATATGGTGGGAATCGGTCAAGCCCATGTTTTTCCATGTTTTCCCCTTGTCCGTAGATTTTAGAATTCCTATTCCAGCATAAGAAGAGCGGGAAGCATTATTTTCTCCTGTGCCGACCCAAATAGTTCCAGAATTCCAGTCTACAGCAATATCCCCTACATTTTGTGTGTCCGAGCCATCTAGAAGTGGCTCAAAGGAAGTTCCATTATTATTGGTATACCAAAGCCCCCCTGAAGCATAACCAACATAAAATTCAATAGGATTTTCTGGATTTACGGCAATATCCACCACACGTCCACTCATTACTGTAGGCCCAATATTTTTAAAAGGAATATGTTTTACAAGAGAGTTGGATTGGAGTTGTTGTTTTTGCTCTAAGGCCGACAAAATCTCTCCGCCAGCACCTGTTGATGTTTGCGCTACACTAAAAACAACGGATAAGAGGAAAAAGATAAAAAATCTATTTTTCATTCGAGGAAAATTTTGAATTTGAACGGTGAAGGTATGAATTTGTTGGTAAAAATTTGTAGTACAAAAAAGCATTTAAGCACAGGAGGTCAAAATGATTTCCCAGTCTTTAAATTCCGTATTGAAAGGAGTTAAATAATTTTAGAAATTATGTGTATATATTTCACTTTCAATAACTTATAATTGTATTTTTTATTAAAATTTTGTTAATTTAATGCAAATAACCAATAAAACTATAAAAATGGAAGAGTATTTACCGTTAATTATTCAACTGGTTACAGGAGCCCTTGGAGGTAATGTAGCTGGGAAATTATTAAAGAATTTATCCTTGGGCACCCTGGGAAATTCTATTGCCGGAATCTTGGGAGGAGGGCTTGGAGGCTACCTCCTCGGCATGCTTGGAATTGATGCTGGTGGAGCAGAAATGGATGTCACAGGAATCTTGGGAAGTGTTGCTGGTGGTGGTGTTGGCGGAGGCGTGGTCATGGCTATTGTTGGAGCCATAAAAAAAGCGATGTCAAAATAATAATTACGACTTTTAATTCTAGGGGATAAGGGCCAAAGGGTTTTTATCCCCTTTTTTGTGGAGCTAGGGGCTAATGTTTATTTTTGGGAAAATAAAAACGCCATATGAAATACGAACAACTTCCAGCGCAACTTTTTGTAAAGAATCGGCAGAAATTTATGGCCGCGATGAAACCAAAAAGTATAGCAGTATTCAATTCCAATGATATGTATCCCATAAGTGCAGATGCGCTGCTACCCTTTGAACAACATCGGGATATCTTTTATTTAAGCGGAGCCGATCAGGAGGAGACCATCTTGGTACTTTTTCCAGATGCGCTGGATCAACGCCATCGGGAAGTTTTATTTGTTCGTGAAACCAATGAACACATAGCCATTTGGGAAGGGGAGAAATTGACCAAGGAAAAGGCTACTGCCGTTTCTGGAATTGCCAGTGTGTACTGGTTGTCTGATTTTGACAAGGTGTTTTTTGATTTAATGACAGAAGCTGAAGTGGTTTATTTTAATACCAACGAGCACTATAGACAGGCTGTGGAGACCCAAACAAGGGAAGATCGCTTTATTCTAAAATGTAAACAACAATTCCCCGCGCATCAATGGGCGAAGAGCTTTCCTATATTACAGCGCATCAGAGGGATAAAGGAACCGGAAGAACTTGTCTTAATGCAGCAAGCTTGTGATATTACCGAAAAGGGTTTTCGAAGATTATTGGGATTCGTACGACCTGGAGTGTGGGAGTATGAAATTGAAGCAGAACTTTTGCATGAATTTGTACGTAACCGCTCCAAAGGCTTTGCCTATACACCCATTATTGCCTCTGGAAGCAATGCCAACGTATTACATTATATAGAGAACAATCAGCAATGTCTTGATGGAGATCTAATTTTAATGGATGTTGCGGCGGAATATGCCAATTACTCTAGCGATCTTTCTCGCACCATTCCTGTAAATGGACGTTATACGACCCGTCAAAAAGAAGTGTATAATGCTGTGCTACGCGTAAAAAATGAAGCTACACAAATGCTAGTTCCGGGAACACTATGGGCCGAATACCACAAAGAGGTGGGGAAAATAATGACCTCCGAACTCTTGGGCTTGGGCTTATTGGATACATCTGATGTACAAAACGAAAATAAAGATTGGCCTGCCTACAAGAAATATTTTATGCATGGAACAAGCCATCATATTGGGTTGAATACCCATGATTATGGAGAATTAAAAACACCGATGAAGGCGAATATGGTTTTTACAGTGGAACCTGGAATTTATATTCCCGAGGAAAATATGGGAATTCGTATAGAAGATGATGTGGTTATTCAGGAAGAAGGTTCGCCCCTTAATCTAATGAAGAACATCCCTATTGAAGTTGAGGAGATTGAAACGTTGATGCAGGAAGGAAAAGCCTAGGGGTATTCCTTTAAAAAACAAAAGAGTGGTATCATTTGGATACCACTCTTTTTTAAAATCTAATTATTATAATAATCTAATTCAATAACAATTTCTTATGCTTACTTTACGATCAATGTATATTGAGGCGTAGGGTTCAATGGGCAAAAATATACATACTCTCCTTTTTCCAATTTTGTTGGGTTGGAAGTCTGCTTTTCTCCTGTGGCAACAGCCTTAGTTACATATGCAGTTTTGATGTGATTTGCAGCATTGCTAGCGTCAGCTCCTTTTTTCATCAATACAAAACCAACATCATGTCCTACACCATCATTAGCAATTTCAAAAATATAATTTCCTTCTGCCAAGGTCAAAGATTGCTGTACAAAATTTCCTTTTACTTGTGCCAAAGAAACGGTAGTAGCTTCTTTCTTCATCATTTTGTCCTGTGCAGATGCAGTTAATGAAAATCCAAAAATCATTACTGCCAATACAATTAACTTCTTCATGTTTGTAATATTTAAATAGTATTTGTTTTTAATAACGATGGTTTAGACGATGAAGGAATACAAAGTTTACAGTTTCGTTACTTTTTAGGAGAAGTTTATGATTATTTTAGATTTAAATTATTGGTTATTAGATGTTTAACCAATAATTTATTTTAAAATAAAAGAGTAACCAACAATTTTTAACTTCAAATAAGCTAAGCTCTGGTGGCAGTGAACATTGTTTTTAGGTTCATAAAGGCAAATACCAGAAGTGCAGGTAAAACCCAGCCCATACTGGCATCACTAAGCGGTATATAAGCCGCAAGAGATGCTATTTTATCTCCAAACCCAATGCTGCCCAGAAAATCAGGAATACTAAAAATGACCGTTGTAAGCACTACGATCTTGAATACCGTGGGGGGTGTAAATTTATCAGGAAGCACATTCAATAAGATCAATACAATGGTGATGGGGTAAATAAACATTAGTGCGGGAAGGGCCACAGCGATAATGTAACCTACATTGAATTGCCCCATAATTACTCCGGCCAAACATCCCACTATGGCCGTAATGGTATATGCCTTTTGCGAATTATTGTAACGCGATTTAATGAAGTCGGCGGCACCGGCCACGATTCCAACAGCCGTTGTAAAACAGGCCAAACTTACCAAGACACTAAGAAAAAAGCTGGCCGTATTACCCAGTGTTTTTATACTAATACCGTTTAAAAGAGCTGTTCTGGAAATAGAAGTGTCAAAACTTTGGTGCATTAGGGCTCCAGCAACAATTAAGCCAGTATATATAATAAAGAGTCCCGATCCGGCAATTAAACCTGCTTTGCGAATCAAGCTTCTTTTTTCTTCATAGGTGTGTTCTCCTTTTAAGTTAATAGAAACAATGATTACGCCACCAACCACTACAGCTCCAATAGCGTCAAAGGTCTGATAACCTTCCAGAATTCCATCTGTAAATGGATTTTTAAAAATGGTCTCTCCAAATGAAGGCAGATCTGAAAATACAGTAATCCCTATAATGGACAATAGAATGATGATAATGGCGGGCGTCAATATTTTACCTAAAATATTGAGAATCTTGGAACGATTCATCACAAAAATATAGACCAACCCAAAAAAAACAAGACTAGTATATATGGGAGCGGAATTCAGAAAGGGTTGTACCGCCATTTCATGCGTTGTGGAAGCGGTACGTGGCGAGGGGAGACTTATAGAAATAATATAGATGATCATAGAATAGACCAAACTAAAGCCCGAGGATACTTTTTCTCCAAAGTTGAAAATGGTGCCTTGTAATTTTGCATGGGCCATTATCCCTAAAATGGGAATTGCGACAGCAGAAACGCAAAAGCCTAAAGTAACGAGCCACCAGAGATTTCCAGATTTTAGCCCCAATAAAGGAGGAAGAATTAAATTGCCTGCACCAAAGAACAGTGAAAATAGGGCAAAAGCTATGACGAAGACCTCTTTGTTTTTATTCATGGACGATAAATTCTCTCGAAAGATAAAAGAAAAGCAGCGATCATAATGAGGTTATTCACCGATATTTTAATGCCGTTTACCGAAAAAAATGACGTTCGTCGAAAATATGAAAAAAAATAATTCAGAAAGCCAATAAAAATACACCTTGGCCGTTCTTGTTCCAAAGCACCCCAAAAGCGCTTTAAATAACCAAACATTACGAAATTAACCTATGCATTTTAAAGGACCCCAAACCTACCGATGCAACTTAAAACCTACGGCATGAAAAAAGTATTTTGCAATATTTTTGGGCACCACTATACCGTGTCAAAAAGAGTCACCCTTCACATTAAAGAGTATAAATGCATCCATTGTGGTAAACAGGTAACGACAGATGTAAGTGGTAATCTTTCCGCTTTGACCCCGGAGATGCAGGAGATCAACGAAACACTGGAAAATATTTATCAAAAGAAACATAGAGCTACACAACAAGTGGCCTAGTTATGCTTTGGCGAGCAAGTTCCAACCCTGAGGGGAGTACTTGGAACTTTTAAAATTATTCCTGAGAATTAATTGAGCACCAGTTTCTTTGCTATCATACTGCCCCATGATAGCAGGGATAGGACTGCCCTTTATTTTCGGGAATTTTTTTTGTAAAAACTTGGATCTTCTACGCCATTATTGAATAGGACTACTTTAAAAAGCAAGTTTAAAAAATCGGATTAAGGCTTTTTGCGTGTATAATGGATCCTCCATTGCAATTGCCACTGTTTTCCTCCATCTTCAGTCTTTTCCCAATCCCAAACCAATGCATCTTTCGTGATATCTTTGAATACCATCCGTTGTATGATTGTTTTTTCACCTTGTTGCACGGCTTTGGTAGTAAAAATTGGGTTTTCATTATCAATATCACCTACAAAATCGTAGTAACCTCCAGCATTATCGGCCCAGGCCTGATGCCATTTTTTACTAATGGGATTAAATACCGAAAGGCTCATTCCCTTAAAACCGGATTCCGGATCTTCAAAATTTTCCTGAATGACCTTCCCATCCAATATCCGCACAATAGAATTGGTGCCATGGCCTTGGGTTCCATCTCCTTTTTGCCATTGTAGTTCCCACTCCCCCAGCCAGAAATCAAAGGTATTTATAGCTATTTCCTGTCCATAGGCCATTGAACCTAGACTTAAGACGATTACTAAGGTTATTTTTTTTAGCATATTCATGTTGTTTTAGACCCAAAACAAGGGTATTAAAGGTATAAAAATTGGATTTACATAGCATCATAAGGATTATGAACAAGTTGATCATTCTTCTTTGAGGCACCAGATTTTCCAAAAGGGATAATTTATTTTTTTTTCGGCATTCACGATTTTCCCTTCCCAATGAAAACCTTTCTCGCTGATATTGGAAAAGGTCAAAATACTCTGCATGAGACCTTGAGGAGTTTCTTGATCTTTTTTAAGAACAATATGAGTTCCTTGAATCCCCCCGATCCAGGTTTCCGGTTTGCTTTGAAGATCGGGCGTAAAATAGGATACATACCAATGCTGATGTAGGGTATCGTATACCCGAATGCTTGTGAAATGATGTTTTTTAGTATTGGAGATATACCACCCTTCGTCCTTAACACCCTTGCCGTCCATGATATAGCTCCATTTCCACTTTAAATCAACAGTGTCCTGCCATTGACCTTGGGGACCTCTTCGAAGGGATTTGCATGAACAATCCCCGATAAGATTATCGTAAATCATGAGTTGCTTTAAAGTGTTTTCAGAAGATTTTTTATAAAGTGGTGAACCCTCTTGAGAAAGGGTGAGGTAGCTACTGAGCAGTAGTAAAGGTATCATAAAGGAATAGCGCTTCATAATCTTGTTTTTGGTCTAAAATGGTATCGAGTACTATTGAAGAAGATGGGAAAGAAATAGTCCCAAGACGCTCAAATCACTTTCAACATCGCCATCGTTTCATAAGAAGTGCGCAATGTCCTGAATACATTGAGGAATTAAATACAATCCCATCTTCAATAGGTTGCTGTAAAGGAAGTAAAAGAAGCGTTGCGGGGCGTACACTCTTACGAACATTTACAGTTGTTTGTAGATTGAAGATTAAGAAGCCGTATTGTGTTCCCTATATTTTGAGGGCGTTGTACCTTCTATTTTTCTAAAGGCCTTATAAAAGGAAACCCGATTGTTAAAACCAGATTTATAGGCGATATCGGTAATGGACAAGGAAGATTTTTTAGAAAGGAGCAGGCGTTCTGCCTCACGAATGCGATAGGTGTTAATGAAGTCGAAAAAATTAACCGAAAAGTGTTCATTGATGATCTGGGAAGTATGGTGCCTGGAGATATCCAACATTTCTGCCAAGGTATCCAATCGGATTTCCGGATTGCGATATGGTTTTTCATTTTCCATGATTTCCAAGAGTTTCTGCTTCAGTTCTAAGGAGAAGGCCTTGGATAATCCGGTTCTCTTGTACTTTACAAAGGGAATTACATTTTCTATGGCCTTATTCCCATTAAATATGGAAGCGTGCATAAAGGCAAAATAACAAACGAGACCAATAAAGAGAATCATAAAGAAAGTGATGAAGTAGTCAAAAGACAGGGCCACTAGAGAGAGCAGGACCATGCTGCAATAAACGATATGGGATAGCGTAAATAGAATAAAGCTAAAACTAATGGTTCTGAGCCATATGGAGAGCTCCGGGTCATTTTTGTAGTCACGTACAAATCTAATATAGGTATAGATCCCATAACCGGCCATGGTAAGGATCAAAAGAGGATAGAAAAAAGGAATTCCCAGCGTCGTTGCCTGGTATTGTTCAGGAGATTGAAGCAGGGTCATTTTTGTATCGAATGATAGGAAAAAATAGGGACTGAACTGGGCAAGGGCCAATAAAAATGGAATACCATGTAGGCTGTCTTTCCAAGACATTTTTTTAGAGGATGCAATGGTACGTATATAGAGAAAAAAAAGGGCACCATATAAGGAAAGGGGAATGTAATATGTTCGGGATAATACTACCAACAAGAATTCATCGAACTGAGACCAATAAAGTACATTATAAAAGAGGTTATACGAGAAAACAAGTAAAAAAATAGCGAATAAACGATTGGCTGTTTTGCGCTCTTTCTTCAACGAGAAAAGAAGGGCAAGTAGTGCCGCTTGGAAAGAGAAAAATAGAATCAGTGTTTCTGAAAAATTCATAAAGCCATTTTCGGGAATAAAAATAGAAGATATGAATTTTGAGCCTGTAAACCCTTATAAGCCTTATATGAAATTGGGATTCTTTTAACGAATTGTAGTATTGCAGAGGAAAACTATGATTCGGATACTTTTCTTTTTTTGTTCACTCGCCAAAAATAGAAAATGAATCCAATAGCCAGGCATGTTCCAAAAACAGAGGGCAAGAATTGACTGTAAGGTTTAAAGTCTGGGAACACGGTACCCACGGCTGCAGATAGTAATGCTGTGAATGCGGCGATTAGTTTATAGATATGTTCATATAACCACAAGTTTGCATATACTGTTTTGGGGATAAGGTACTTTAAAAAGTCATAAAGAATAACAAGGAAGAGATTCCCCACGGTGGCATAGATGATAACGGGAGACCAAATCATACCAATCTGCTTAATATAATACAAAAAGTACAGGGCAATACAGAGGCTCAATAGGGCAATACCGATGTCTATCGTTTTAGGAGTATTTGATTTTATCCTTGCGATGCGAAAGCCAGAATAGCCATAATACCCGCTGGCAACGGTTAGGACCAGTAGGAAAGTATTCCTGCCAAAAACAAGGACTCCGGCGATTGCAGTGGCTACTACCAAGCTTAGGAGACCCAGAAAGATCTGTCCCATTTTCCGATGTCTTGTATCGCCTTTTTTTAGAAGTAAAATAACGGCACCTAGCAACAAAGCGATGAGGCCTGCACCTACATGTAATATGATATTGGTTTTATGAAGCAATGTGAAATCTTCCATGGAATTGTTTTTTTACAAACTTCCTTAGCGCTATCGTTTTCTGCGACCCAACCCATGGGCTGAGGCTATTTTGTATGTTTTTTTTTGAATTCGGTAGGAGATAGTCCCGTGTATTTTTTAAAATACCGATTGAAGGAAGATTTAGATTTAAAACCACAATCAAAGGCAATGCCTAAAAAAGAAAGTCGATCATGATGAGGTGAAAGCAACATGGATTTGGCTTCTTCGATACGATACTGATTTATAAAATCGTAAAAATTAACTTTAAAATAGGTGTTGATGATTTGGGAAAGATGTGCTTGGGACCATGCGCATTCTTGGGCTAGGGTGGTCAGGGTAAGATTCTCATTTAAATAGGGCTTTTTTTCCTGCATATATTGGGTTAACTGCGGGGCAAGTGCTTCAATTTTAGCCAAAGTCAATCCAGATTTCGCATAGACAGCCTCATTCTTTTTAAATATATCCTCTTTTGCAGATAAGGATACTTTAGAAGCTGAAAGGTTGGAGAAAATATCGGTTTGTCGAAAACCATAAAAGCCAAAAGCGATTAAAATCAAACCTAGGGTAAATCCAACCCAGGTAAAAGCAAAATCAATAGGAAATAGTTGAAATTGGGTAGCGCCAAAGATGAGGAAACTGGAAATCACGAAAAGAAGAAAATAAGAATACACCATATACTTCACCCATTTGAGGTTGATTTTTTCTTCATAAGAAAAAAAGTGTACAATACGTTCCCGATGTTCCTTTAATACCCACAAATTGGCAACGCAATAGGCAAAGCCGGAAATGGCTAAAGGAATGGCAAAGTAATGAAGCCAAGACGGAGACTCTGGCACACCAATAAGATAGCCTTTAGCCGTAATTATGCCCGTTTTTGTGGCCCTTATTGTCCCTGCAAAGAGAACAACAAAGCAGGGGTAAATACTTAAGTGAAGTAAAGTTTCCCTCGATGAAAGACGTTTATGGATCAAAAATTTAATATAAAGATACAAGAGGGGAGCCGTCAAAAGAGGAAGGGCAAAAGCAGCTATGGCCAAAATACCCTTCAATGGAAATTGAAATATACTGATCTCATAAAAACCGATCTGCAAAAGCACAGCAAGAGTCCAAAAAAGAAAAAAATAGTCCTCTTTGCTTTTCTTTTGTTTCGAGAGCAATACCAAAAACATAAGGACCCCTGCGCCAAGGGTCGCACTTAAGATGAGTTGCATAGTCTGGATGGATTCTACAGACTTAAAACTAAGGATTTCTTTTAAGAACTTTTAATCTTTGTCTTCAAATGAATTCCAACCCTGGGCCGTGATGGGGATTTTAGTATTGCCTCTAGAAATCATATGAACCCCCTCATTTTTAGGGGTCATATGTCCAATAACCGTAAAATTGGGATTCCCTTTTATCTTAGGAAAGTCTTGTTGATCGATGGTAAAGAGGAGTTCGTAATCTTCCCCACCGCTCAATGCGACTACAGTACTGTTCAATTGAAACTCCTCACAAGAGGAGATAACGGTTGGGTCTAAAGGAATTTTATCTTCGTATAAGTTACATCCTACATCACTTTGTTTACACAAATGCAGTATTTCGGAGGAGAGCCCATCACTGATATCGATCATTGAGCTTGGGTGTATTTCCAAGGCTTTGAGCAAAGGGGCAACATCCTTTCTTGCTTCAGGTTTTAACTGACGCTCTACGATATAAGTATAGGGTTCCAAATCTGGTTGATTGTTAGGGTTTACTTTGAATACTTCTTTTTCGCGTTCCAACACCTGTAGTCCCATATAAGCCCCTCCAAGGTCTCCAGAAACGACTAGGAGGTCGTTGGGTTTTGCACCATTGCGATATACAATATCTTGAGTATCTATTTCACCAATAGCGGTAATACTTATCAGTAGGCCCGTATTGGATGAGGTGGTATCGCCACCCACAACGTCAACCTTATATATTTCCGCGGCCAATGCAATACCGCGATACAATTCCTCTAAGGCCTCCAATGGAAAACGATTGGATGCCGCAATTGAAATCGTCACCTGGGTAGCTTTGGCATTCATGGCGTAAATATCAGATAGATTCACAATGACGGCCTTATACCCTAAGTGTTTTAAGGGCATATAACTGAGGTCAAAATGAACACCTTCTACCAACAAGTCGGTGGTTACTACAGTCTTTTTATCCTTAAAATCCAGAATAGCGGCATCGTCACCAATCCCTTTTACCGTAGAACTGTGTTGAATTGAAAAGTTTTTTGTCAAGTGATCGATCAAACCAAACTCCCCCAATTCCTCCAAAGAAGTTTTTTCTACATTCTTATTTTCAAGCATGCTGCAAAAATAAATAGGATCTGTGAATACGCACCATTTTTCAGGCTTTTTTGGAACTTGTCTAAGGTTTTTGATATTTTTGTTAGACAAATTTGAGGGCTATTATTCAAAGGCAACGATAATGCGTTGCCAATGAGTACGCTATAGCAATTGAATTCAACGAGAAAGTAAATAAGTAAAACTTATAGAGTTATACGTTATAATAATGTTAGGAATTGAGGAGAAAACCTACTTATGTAGTATATTTGCAAACTATTTAGATTAAATCCAATTAAGTATGATCAAAGTATCGGAAGGAGCTAAACAAAAGATCATTACCCTAATGACTGAAGAAGGATATAATGCCGACAAAGATTTTGTCCGAGTAGGTGTTAAGAGCGGGGGATGTAGTGGATTGTCCTATGAATTAGGGTTTGATGATAAGTCAGAAGAGGCAGATAAGATTTTTGAAGACAATGCAGTACGTATTGTGGTCAATAAAAAGAGTTTTTTATATCTGATAGGGACTACCTTGGAATATTCTGGGGGTCTCAACGGAAAAGGTTTTGTATTCAACAACCCCAATGCACAACGAACTTGTGGTTGCGGAGAAAGCTTTTCCCTATAATCGACAATCTCAACAATTGAATAATTCATCACGGGTTGTGGTAACGCGTGGTATATTAAAAAAAGTATGGCATATACAGAAGAAGAGTTAAAAAAAGAACTGGAAACTCAAGAATACGAGTATGGTTTTTATACCGATATTGAGTCCGATACTTTTCCGAAGGGATTGAACGAAGATATCGTTCGTGCGATTTCGAAAAAGAAAAACGAACCGGAATGGATGACCGAATGGCGATTGGATGCCTTTCGCATCTGGGAAAAGATGGAGGAGCCAGAATGGGCCAATGTCAATTATGAAAAACCAGATTTTCAGGCCATTAGCTATTATTCTGCGCCCAAAAAAGCAGATCCCAACAAATCCTTGGACGATGTAGATCCCGAATTATTGGAAATGTATAAAAAGTTGGGAATCTCCATTGATGAACAAAAGCGACTACAAAATGTTGCTGTGGATATTGTTGTAGACTCTGTTTCTGTAGCTACGACCTTTCAAAAAACCTTGGCGGAAAAGGGAATTATTTTTATGCCTATTTCCGAAGCTATTCAGGAACATCCTGAATTGGTGAAAAAATACATGGGGACCATAGTTCCTAAAACCGATAATTTTTATGCGGCACTGAATTCCGCAGTTTTTACCGATGGCTCTTTTTGTTATATTCCAAAAGGGGTAAAATGTCCTATGGAATTATCTACATACTTTAGAATTAATGAAGGGGGAACAGGCCAGTTCGAAAGAACCTTGGTCATTGCAGATGAAAGCAGTTATGTAAGTTATTTGGAAGGATGTACGGCACCTTCAAGGGATGAAAATCAATTACATGCCGCTGTGGTAGAGCTAATTGCCTTAGACGATGCCGAGATAAAATACTCAACGGTACAAAACTGGTTCCCGGGAGATAAAGAAGGTAAAGGTGGTGTATTCAATTTTGTGACCAAACGTGGACTTTGTGAGAAGAATGCAAAAATATCTTGGACGCAAGTAGAAACTGGTTCTGCCGTAACATGGAAATATCCTTCCTGTATCCTTAAAGGTGACAATTCTATTGGAGAGTTTTATTCCATAGCGGTGACCAACAACTACCAACAAGCAGATACGGGAACGAAGATGGTCCATTTAGGAAAGAATACGAAGAGTACTATTATCTCCAAAGGAATTTCTGCTGGAAAATCCCAAAATAGCTATCGCGGTCTGGTTCAAGTGAACCGCAACGCTATAAATGCAAGGAACTTTTCACAATGTGATTCCTTATTAATGGGAAATGAATGTGGTGCCCATACCTTTCCATATATCGAAACCAAAAATAAATCGGCCCAAATAGAACACGAAGCAACTACCAGTAAGATTGGTGAAGACCAAATATTCTATTGCAATCAACGTGGTATTGATACCGAAAAAGCGATCGCATTGATCGTAAATGGATTCAGCAAAGAGGTATTGAACAAATTGCCCATGGAATTTGCTGTGGAAGCCCAGAAATTATTGGAAATTAGTTTGGAAGGTTCCGTAGGTTAAGAAGAAATACAAAAGAGACCATGAAAAAATTTGTAGCGCTTTTCGCAATATTGGCCTTGTTTTCTTGCAAGGATGCCAAAAAGGAATCACAAGAAGATACTATGGCTGAAAAGGAAGTGGCCAAGCCAGCGATAAAATTGTACACCTTTAGTGGAGGCAATGTTATTGCGAATAAATTGGAGTTGTTTTCTCAGGATACCACCTACCAGGGACAATCAAGAGAGTTCGCAGATGCTATGTATGTAATTAGTCATCCAAAGGGAAATTTAATTTGGGATGCTGGCCTTCCAGAAGGGTTAGTAGGGCAGCCAGAACCAACAACCCCTCCAGGTGGAGCCTTTACCATTTCCAGAAAGGATTCCGTAGTGAATCAATTGAAACAAATAGGGTTGACACCGAAAGACTTCAAATACATTGCCCTGTCCCATAGTCATTTTGATCATACGGGCTCTGCCAATGTTTTTAAGGATGCCACATGGCTGGTTCAAGGCGTAGAATACGATTCCATAAAGAATAATGAGCAGATCTTTGGAGCGGTTAGCGAGTTAAAGAACATTCAACGTTTGAATGGAGATCATGATGTTTTTGGTGATGGTAGTGTTATCCTTAAGTCCACTCCTGGACATACCCCAGGGCATATGGTATTATATGTAGACCTCGTGGAACATGGTCCCGTATTGCTATCTGGAGATTTGTATCACCTTATTGAGAATAGAGAGCACAGAAGAATACCCAGTTTCAACTTTAATGTTGAACAAACCATAGCCAGTATGGAAGCGTTTGAAGCCTTTGCGGAAGAGACGAAGGCCACCGTGTACATACAGCACAGAAAAGAAGATTTTGAAAAAATGCCTAAGGCACCCAATTATTTAAAGTAATATAGAATTTATAGCTATGTTGAAAATAGAGAACCTGCACGCTCGTGTAGAAGACAAGGAGATATTAAAGGGAATAGACTTGCAAGTAAACGCAGGAGAAGTACACGCCATTATGGGGCCTAACGGTTCAGGTAAGAGTACTTTAGCCTCTGTAATTGCAGGAAAGGAAGATTTTGAAATTACCGAAGGTGCCGTTTTTCTTGATGGAGAGGATTTAGAAGATGATGCTCCGGAAGAACGTGCCCACAAAGGGGTTTTTCTATCCTTTCAATATCCGGTTGAGATTCCTGGGGTATCTGTAACAAATTTCATGAAAACAGCGATCAATGAATCTAGAAAGGCAAGAGGAATGGAAGACATGCCTGCCAAAGATATGTTGAAGTTGATCAAGGAGAAATCTGAGCTTTTGGAAATTGACCGCAAATTTTTGTCCCGTTCCTTAAATGAAGGTTTTTCCGGAGGAGAGAAAAAAAGGAATGAAATTTTTCAAATGGCCATGTTAGAGCCAAAATTGGCCATTTTGGATGAAACAGATTCCGGTTTGGATATCGATGCCCTTCGTATTGTAGCCAATGGGGTAAATAAATTGAGAAGTAAGGATAACGCCATCATCGTTATTACCCATTACCAACGTCTATTGGAGCATATTGTACCAGATTTTGTACATGTATTGCACAATGGAAAAATCGTAAAATCTGGAACCAAGGAATTGGCCTTGGAATTAGAGGACAAAGGGTACGATTGGTTAAAACAAGAAACTGTAGTATAATTGTAGTAAGGAGAGAATAGCCCTAAAATAGGCGTTATTCCTTTGTTTGCTGCCAACTGAATTAAGATGGATTTAAAAGATAAATTGGTTTCCTCTTTTTTAGCGTTTGAGAACAATGTGGACGTGGAAAATCCGGTACATGATATTCGTTCCAATGCTATAAAGACTTTTGAAACAAAGGGCTTCCCTTCCAAAAAAGAAGAAGCCTGGAAGTATACCTCCCTCAAAGGACTGCAGAAGATAGATTTTAGTGTCTTTCCCAAGAAAGAGAGCGCTCTGGAATACAAAGATGTAAAGAAGTACTTTTTACATGAGATAGATACGTATAAAATCGTTTTTATAGACGGGGTATACAGTTCTTATCTATCCGAAACAACGCATGACGGCGTTGATATTTGCCTGCTTAGCGCTGCTTTGACAAAACCGATGTACAAGCAGGTCATAGAGGTTTATTTCAATAAGGTAGCGTCAAAAGATGAATCCTTGACAAACCTAAATACGGCCTTTAGCAAGGAAGGTGCCTATATCTATATTCCAAAAAATAAAATGCCCAAAAAGCCTGTTGAGATCCTACATTTTTCCACAGGTGCTGAAGACGCATTATTACTGCAACCTCGGAATTTGGTGGTTGTGGAAGAGAATGCCGAACTGCAGATCATAGAACGGCACCAGAGCTTAACGGACAATGAGGTCTTGACCAATGCGGTGACCGAGATTTTTGCGGCTAAAAACGCTATTGTAGATTACTACAAAGTTCAAAATGATAGGGCGAATGCTTCCCTGATCGATAATACCTATGTGGATCAAAAAGGAAATAACAGCGTGGTGAAATTCCATACTTTTTCTTTTGGAGGGAAACTAACACGGAACAACCTCAATTTTTATCAGAACGGAGAATATTTGGACTCTGTAATGAAAGGGGTGACTATCCTAGGCGATAAACAACATGTAGATCACCACACCTTGGTACACCATATTGAGCCGAATTGTGAGAGTCACCAGGACTATAAGGGAATCTATGGAGAAAATTCCACAGGAGTCTTCAATGGGAAGATTATTGTAGATAAAATTGCTCAAAAAACCAACGCTTTTCAACAGAACAATAATATTTTGGTAAGTGATAAGGCTACGATCAATACAAAACCACAGTTGGAGATTTTTGCCGATGATGTAAAGTGTTCCCACGGTTGTACTATTGGCCAGTTAGATGATGATGCCTTATTTTACTTAAAATCCAGAGGGATTCCTCAAAAAGAAGCAAGAGCATTATTGATGTATGCTTTCGCCAATAATGTATTGGAAAGTGTTCGCATCCCCGAGTTGAAACAGCGCATCAATAAATTGATCGCCAACAAGTTGGGAGTGCGTTTAGGGTTTGACGTATAGTTTAAAATCTTATAAAATATTGGAAGGCCTCTTTTGCTAAAGGGGCCTTTTTCATGCCCAGAAATTAGGATTTTCTTAGGCTAGCTTTAACGTAACGTTGTATTTTCTATAAAATAATAAAGGTTATTTTCGACAGGACAATGTTGTCTAACTAAAACAAACCTTATGATACAAAAATTACTTCTTGCTGCAACCCTATTTATTTCATTGAATATTTTGGCTCAAGATGATTCCAAAAAATGGAGTGTAGCGCTCAATTATCCTTTAAGTGACGAATTGAATAGTACTGGAATCTTTGATCTGGGAGTTAAATACCGGTTTGTCGATTTTAATTTTGTACGTCTAGGGGCCAGTCTTAACGGCGGTCTTTTTTTGGATGAATCCAATGACCCTTCTTTTGATTTTAATAGACAATTGTATTATATACAGCCTAAAGTTTTTGGAGAATTCATCATTCCCGGTTTAAAGAAATTGCGCCCGTTTGCGGGAATAGGGTACAGTCGTTTTACACAACGAATCTCAGGCCTTTTGGGAAGCCCCCAAACAACCGTTGAAGATGGTTTTGGTGCCAATTTGGGACTTACGTATGATTTTGGGAAAAACTGGTTTATAACAGCGCAATACGATTATACCAACGTAAAACAGAGAGGTTTGGATTTGAACAGATTTAATACTTCGATCGACCTTGTCAAAGTAGGAATAGGGATACGCTTTTAGGTGTTGTTGAGCCAATACTATAATATCCTATAGGATTACTTCCATTTTTTAAAGACTTCTTTTAATATAAAGGCACATTCACGCAAATAGTTAATACCTTTGTATTTCATTCGTATATACTATGATAGCTATTGAAAAAGTCAGGAAAGATTTTCCGATCCTTAACAGAGAAGTCAACGGAAAACCCCTTGTATATTTAGACAATGCAGCCACATCGCAGACCCCGCAACAGGTAATCGATGTTATTGTGGAGTATTATAGTCATTATAATGCAAATATCCATAGAGGTGTCCATACGCTTTCGCAGGAGGCCACGGATTTATATGAACAAGCCAGAATTAAGGTGCAACAACATTTTAATGCGGCTAAGAGCCATGAGATCATCCTTACGTCTGGTACAACGCATAGTATTAATTTGGTGGCGAATGGTTTCTCCTCTTTGTTAAAAAAAGGGGATGAGATTTTAGTTTCGGCCATGGAACACCACTCCAACATTGTACCTTGGCAAATGCTCTGCGAGCGTACAGGGGCTATTTTAAAGGTAATACCAATGAACGATAATGGGGAATTGGTGATGGAGGCCTATCATAAATTGCTTTCTGAGAGAACCAAGTTGGTCTTTAGTAACCATGTTTCCAACGCCTTGGGAACGGTTAATCCCATTGAAGAAATTATTGAGGGAGCCCATAAGGTAGGAGCGGCCGTTTTGATTGATGGAGCTCAAGCAGCGCCTCATATTAAACCGGATCTTCAAGCTTTGGATGTCGATTTTTATACCATTTCGGCCCATAAAGTGTGTGGCCCAACTGGAGTTGGAATGCTCTATGGGAAGGAAGAATGGCTTAAAAAGTTACCGCCATATCAAGGTGGGGGTGAAATGATTGCCGAAGTCACCTTCGAGAAGACCACCTATGCCGATTTACCCCATAAGTTTGAGGCAGGAACACCCAATATTTGTGGAGGTATTGCTTTTGGTGCTGGGTTGGATTATATGAATGAAATAAGTTTTGAAGCAATTGCTGCTTATGAAAATGAATTATTGAAGTACGCTACTCAGGAACTTCTAAAAATAGAAGGCTTAAAAATATACGGTACGGCGAAAAACAAGACATCCGTAATTTCATTTAATATAGAAGGGATACACCCCTATGATATGGGATCTATTTTGGATAAATTAGGGATAGCCGTAAGAACAGGGCATCATTGCGCCCAACCTATTATGGACTTTTTTAATATTCCAGGCACTGTTAGGGCCAGTTTCAGTTTTTACAATACAAAAGAAGAGGTAGATGTACTTGTTGAAGGGGTAAAGCGTGCAAAACAAATGCTTCTATAACGCACTTTCCCATCATTTTCTTAAACTGTTGAAAAGCAGGGATACTTGTTGTATTTTTGTAGCCCGAATTTGAGTATAGCGGATAATAGCAAAGCATATGACAATTAAAGAAATACAAGAGGAAATTATAGATGAATTTGCCATGTTTGATGATTGGATGCAACGGTATGAATACATGATAGAGTTGGGAAAATCCCTTCCTTTGATCAATGTGGAATTCAAAACGGACGATAACATCATAAAGGGTTGCCAGAGTAAGGTCTGGGTCCATGCAGAATTGAAAGACGATAAGTTGAATTTTACTGCAGATAGCGACGCTATCATTACCAAGGGAATTATTGCCATTCTAATTCGTACATTTAGTCATCAAAAGCCGCAGGATATCATAGCGGCAGATACCAATTTTATTGATGAAATAGGATTAAAAGAACACTTGTCACCAACACGGGCCAATGGTCTGGTAAGCATGATAAAGCAATTAAAGTTATATGCCATTGCCTATCAAACACAGTTGAATTAGGAAAACCCATACTTCCTGAAGGATTAAAAATTGGATTTTTAAAAGAAAAAAATGAGCGAAGAAATACAAATAGATACCCAAGAATTGGGAGACAAAATAGTGAGGGTAGTAAAGACGATTTACGATCCGGAAATCCCCGTAGACATCTATGAATTGGGATTGATCTATGATGTTTTTGTCAATGAAGATAATGACGTCAAAATTTTAATGACATTGACTTCTCCCAACTGTCCCGTAGCGGAAACACTGCCCGTTGAGGTAGAGGAGAAGGTAAAATCTATCAATGAGGTCAATGATGCAGAAGTGGAAATTACATTTGATCCCCCATGGACGCAGGATTTAATGAGCGAAGAGGCCAAATTGGAACTTGGATTGTTGTAAGGCATTAAAAGGAGATAAAAAGAATGGCAGATATTGTAAATAAAGTTGCGGCAAGTCAACTCATGACCTTTGACCTTGAAGATCATTATCCAGAAGGCCAGAGAATGGTGTTGGATATTAAGGAGTGGCTGTATGAAGGCTTTATTTTAAGGGAAAAAGAATTTAGAGCCTACGTCAAAGAACACGACTGGGCACTATACACTGATTCCTACGTTGCCTTGGGTTGTTCTTCCGATGCAATCGTCCCAGGATGGGCTTATATGTTGATCGCGACCAAGTTGCAACCTTATGCCAAAGCTTTTTATATTGGAACTTTGGAGCAATTGGAAGCTTCTATATATCAGGGTGTTATAGCTAATTTAGACTTGTCGGTATATAAAGATAAGCCGGTAATTATAAAGGGATGTAGCAATAAGCCTGTACCACCCAACGCCTATTTGTTCATTACTTCTAAAATGCAAACCGTGGCCAAAAGTGTCATGTATGGAGAAGCCTGTTCTTCGGTGCCCTTGTATAAAAAGAAAATCACTAGTTAGTAAAAGTTAAGCGATAAGTGACTTTTGTTTTGTTTTTGTGTCTAAATTTATAGCGTAAAAACACTAACAATCGCATTTATGAAAAAACTAGTATACGTACTTACTTTTTTGGCAGGAACTACGGTTTCCTTTGCCCAAACCGCTGAAGAGCTTAAAGCGGAACAAGCTCCTAAAAAAGATTCTATTGCTGCAATACAGGCAAGAGTTGATGCCCTGCAAGCACAGATTGATGCCTTGCCAGGTTGGAAAACCGGTGCTTTTGGTACCATAGGCGGAAGTTTTTCCGGATTTAACAATTGGTTTTCCAAAGGAATTCCCAATTCATCTGCAGGAAACATCGGGTTCACGGTAAACGGTTTTGCCAACTTAAAACAAGAGAAATATTTTTGGAGGAATTCCTTAAACCTCAACCTGCAATGGGTAAAAATTGACGACAAAGATATTGATACGGACGATACGAGCTTTCAACAAGCAACAGATGTATTTAATATTTCCTCACTTTACGGACGTAACTTAAGTAAATCACTGGCTGTATCTGCTTTAATGGAGTACAGAACCACGCTGTTAAGCAACTTCAATGATCCAGGCTATTTGGATATTGGGGTTGGTTTCACTTGGACCCCAATTACAGATTTGGTCGTGGTAGTTCACCCATTGAACTATAATTTTGTGTTTAGTAATGAAGATGCCATTTTTGATTCTTCCTTAGGAGCCAAGATTGTGGCCGACTATACTAGGCAATTGGGAGATGTCAGCTTCAAGACCAATCTATCTGCTTTCCAAAGTTATTCCAGCTCAGATTTATCGAATTGGACATGGACCAATTCTTTTGGGTATACTTTATTTAGTAAAATTGGTGTTGGATTTGAATTTGGATTGCGTAACAATCCTCAGGAAACCTTGAACTATCAAATCAATACCTTAGGAAATACTACGGCTACTTTTGATTCTATTGACCGTGAGATCCAGAGTTATTGGTTGCTAGGATTAAACTATGCCTTCTAAAGGAAATAGCTCCACTTGCCCCTAACATAGAAAAAGCCTCCGAGAGATCGGAGGCTTTTGTTGTATTCGGAATTGTAGGTTTTCCGATATGTCGTTCTGTTTACTGGATGGGCTCTATGGTAACGACCACCATGTTGTACCCACCTCTTGGGTCCGCGTAGTATACTACCCCTGCAGGAGAGGCGATAAGACCTTTTCCGAACTGTACGTCCTCGATCTCGGTCACCCTACGTGTAAGGTTGTTCTCGTCAGCGGCACCGGTGTTCGGTCCTGCCTGTCTCATGGGCTGATCGGCACCGAAACCAACGATCTGGTCTACTTCCGTTCCTGCATCGTAAAGGTAGGAACGTGCAGAGGCTCCCGTTCCGCTCTTAGGGGTACCGTCCTCTTCGAACAATGGGTAGCCCACGTTGTTGTAGGATAGGAACCAGTCGTTACTGTTCACCATCATGGTGTTGTAGCTGAACCTGTATCCCACGGGAACATCTTCCAAGGTAAAGGTAAGGCTCTCACCAGGTCCGATGTTGGAGGTCTGGTCACTTGCCGCTACCGGGATGTTCAACTGGTTGCTGATGTAATCGAAGATAGGCCCGTTGTTCCCGTCCTCTGCGATCTCTTCCACACCGCTTCCCTCTACTGCTGGCTGTCCCTGTACGAATACCGGGTCGCGCTCAGATCCAAAGGCGTATACCACACCTGGGGAGAAAAGGGTATAGGAAGAGGAAAGCCTCAATGGCGCTCCAGTGGTACCTGTCTCGGTGAACCACTCGAAAAGACGTGTAGGGTTACCGGCGATGGAGATATCGGCCAATCCAAGACCTCTGTCCGGCTCACCTGTGGTGAACAATGGGTTGTCAAGGGCGTGCAGCACCAAGATACCTGGGGATAGGATCACAGGGTTGTCGGGATCCTCGGAACCTCTAAGGTTGACGATCAACAAACGGAAGGTCCTTGTGGACTCGTTATAGTCAAGGGTCACACGGATCATATCGGTCACGTCCGGAGTGACTACACGTACCCTTGTGTCAGGATCTGGTTCGCTGGGCGCGTTCCCTCCGCTCACAGATGCAAATTGTGAAGGATCTGTTGCCTCAACGGCACCGTCCCATAACAATACCTCATCGGTAACGTCTCCGATGACGGGCTGTCCATTGTCATCGAACAATTCTATACCTTGTCCCGTTGGGCCAAAGAAAAAGTCGTTGGAAACGATCTGCATGGTGGCAAAGTTCAATTTTGTTCCGGGCACGGCCTGGAAGTCCGCCCAATAGGATCCGCCTCGTTGTGGAAGTGGTCCGGGGGCACCGTCCACGTCATCGGGCTGGTTGAATATCTGAACCTCCAAGAAGTTCACTACGTTGGAGATGGTAACGTTGAAGGATGTGGTGGCCACTTCTTCCATGGTCTCTCCCTCTTCGCCCTCTGCAGGGGTCTCGGCCGCCGTCTCTTCCTGTGCGGGCGTCTCGGCAACGGGTTCAACGACCTCATCGTCATTGTTACAGGCTACGAAGGCCATGAGCCATGCCGCCAATAAGATTTTTGATAACTTTTTCATTTTTCTAAACTTTTTAATTTGAATTACAGTTTTTTATTTAACCGGGGCAAAACTGCACATTTAGAGTCGGTATCGCACCAAAAACTATTCTGAAAGGGAATTTTTGGCCCTGAAAGGGAAAAAAAAGACTTGAAAAAATCGGCAAAATGGAAAATCAAGCCCCCGAATGAAACGGGAGGAAGGGTTGCAATGAGGCATTTATAAAGAAAAAAACCCTGATATTAATATCAGGGTTTTTTTAGTCTAGTAAGTAGGTTTTTGTAAAATTTGGTTTATTATAATCTCTTTTTTTAGGTCAAGTACTGCATTGGGGAACGAAGCACTAAATAGGTTAAGTTTGGAGGTTTGTTGGGGACAAACCCATTTACTTAATTACACTGTAAATATAGATCAAGGATATAAAGGGTGAAAAAATATGTTGTGAACACCGCATATTTTGATGTGAAAAAACATGAGAATTCCATTTGATCGATGAACGACAATTTTAGCGGATAAAAACCACTTGCCTCTTATACGATGTAGCAGGCAAACATAGGTTAATAGATCGTTAATGAACAATTAAAAATAGAAATAGTATCCAATTAACAAAAGACGGGAGGACCTATTCCAAGGCAGATGGCCAAAAACGGCAGGTTAATGCTGGGTTAACGGAATCTATTTCCTTTTAGAAGAATCCTGTTTCAGTTACATTTGGAATGTTGAAACCATAGACCAACGCCTTATGCAACAAAAAATAAACATACTGATTATCACCGCTACCATTACCCTTTTAGGGTTGGTAGGCATACAGGCATATCTTATTTATAATACCTATGAGCTTAAAAAGGAAGCCTTTTTAACAGAAACCAGAAGGGCTATAGGAAGAATAGATGACGAATCTGAGCTAATAGGAGAGGTAGAGGATCAATTGAATCAGCATTTCATGGAATTGCTTTGGGAATATAAATACCAAGACCTGACCAAAGAACAATTAGTTCCAGATTTTATACGATATAGAGATTCCATCAATACCACTTACAATACATTATATCAACAAGAACTGAAAAAAGCCAATGTGGCGTACGACATTAAATTCAAAAAGAATGTAGCTCAGGTCGTTTTACTAGATTCTATTGCAAATGATACCATTTTAAATCTAGAAGAAGGGAATCACATGCTACTCCTTGGAGAGAACTTTGGAAAAAGTCAAGGCTATAATGTTAGTAGGGCCTTTATTGCTTCCGATTATATCAATCCAGCAGATTCCCTTGGGAGAAGTATTGATTTTAGATTAATTACCTATGACCGTATGAACATTTCGGAGTGGAAAACAATTGTTCTTGGTAGAATGACCTTGGTGTTCATCGTATCCGTACTGTTGTTGTTATTTGTAGTTGGCTTGTTTTATTATTCTATCAGCAATCTGATCAAACAGAAAAAAGTTGCCGATGTAAAGACAGATTTCATCAATAATATTACCCATGAGTTAAAAACACCTTTGGCTACACTAGCCATAGTAACTAAAAGCCTTAAAAAACAGGAAGTGGTTACCTCTCCAAAGAATTTAGCCAACACCTTAGGAATTTTGGAGCGGCAAAATAGTCGTTTGCATAAGCTTATTGATCAGGTAACCACCAATAGCCTTGGTTCCGAAGATATTATTGTACAAAGAGAGCGTGTACTGCACAATACCTATATTGAAAATATTATTACCGATTTTTCGCTTTCCATTGAAAAAGAAAGAATCACAGTACATACGGATATAGCACCTGAGGAAGTTTTTTTAAACATAGATACCTTCTTATGTACTACGGCCTTACTCAATATTTTGGAGAATGCAGTTAAGTATGGAAAAGCATCCACAATGATTCATATGAAAACCCAATTGCGCGGGCAAACATACCAGATAGAAATTAAGGATAATGGGATAGGTATAGAAGCAGCACATCAAAAACTAATTTTCGATAAGTTTTATAGAGTAACTCAAGGAAATGTACACGATGTTAAGGGTCTAGGTCTGGGACTGTATTATACCAAACAAGTTATATGTGCACATCATGGAACAATAGACCTCATTAGTGAGCCCAACAAAGGAAGCAAGTTTATCATAACCCTACCCCTAAACTAAGGCAGTATGACACGAGTATTATTAGCAGAAGACGATTTTGATTTCGGAAGTATCTTAAAACAATACTTGGAGATACATCAATTTGAGGTGTTTTGGGCCAAGGATGGGGAAGAAGCTCTAAGCTTTTTTAAAAAGGAACATTTTGACATCTGTGTTTTTGATGTGATGATGCCAAAAATGGATGGTTTCTCCCTAGCGGAAAAGGTTATTGAACACGAACCAGAAGTTCCATTTGTTTTCCTCACGGCGAAAAAAATGAAAGAAGACCGTATCATAGGCCTGAAATTGGGAGCAGATGATTATATCGTAAAACCCTTTGAAGCTGACATCCTTGTACTTCGATTAAACAATATTTTAAAGCGGACAAAAAGGCAACAGCCTCAAAAAGAGGTCATTCAACAAATTGGGGCGTATCGTTTTGATGCCGTGCAGCAATTATTGCTATTAAAGGATAGGAAACAACGATTGACTGAAAAAGAAACCGCACTTATACACTATTTATTTACGCATAAGAATACCATGATAAAACGCGATGATCTCCTCAAAGACGTTTGGGGCAACGACGACTTCTTTTCAGGAAGGAGTATGGACGTGTTTATTAGCAGATTACGAAAGTATTTCAAGGAGGACCCTAATATCGCCATTGAAAGCGTTCGCGGTTTGGGATTAACCTTTAAAATCGACAACAAAGAATAGGAGTTTATTCATCACGACCCTCATATGGGTCAAAATCAATCTTTAATTCAATCATCATTAAAAATCAAATAATCATGAAAACAATTGCAAACATTTTAATTAGCTTTTTGGTAGGACTAGTAACTTTAGGAGCTCAATCTACTCCCCCAACTCCTCCAACACCTCCTGGTCAGGCGGTGACCCAAAAGAGCAAATCTAGTAGTAAAAGTAAAACTACAGTAAGTGTAAATGGAAATACATACACTTATTTTTCCATTACCAATGAAGATGATCAGTACAAAGTAAAAGCCAAGTTCAATGCCTCAAAAACAGAACGGATCAGAACATACTTATTGGAAGAGTTTGGTAAAAAAGGATGGAAGAAATCCGGTTCCAAACAAATTTGGAAAGAAGTGTACGACGGTGACACGGCTTATGAAATTAAGTTGAGCGAGGGGAACCTGCGTATTTATGTAGATAAGGAAGTAAGTTCTTCCAAAATGGTGGAAAAGATGAAAACTGTAACGGGCAACATAAAAACCTATGTAGCAGGAGATTCTGAAAAAGAAGCAGAACGTGAAGCAAGGCGTTTGGAAAGAGAGGCAGAACAGAAAGTCAGGGAAGCGGAGCGGCTTACACGAGAGGCAAAACGTTTGGCAAGAGAGGCAGAACGTTTGGCGGCAAAGGCCAAGAAAAATTAAGAAAGTAGTACTCTACTAAAAAAGCCCTCCGATCGGAGGGCTTCTTTTTAGTAAAGTAGGTTACATTGTAAAACTTAGGTTGGTTTTTTTTGGTCAAGTACCGATTTGGGGAATCTAGCACTTTAGATAGTCCGTAGTGTTATTTGGGGTAAACACTATTTGTTATCACAATGTAAAGATAGGCAAGGTCTATAGTTGTATAAAAAATATGTTGTGAAGCCTTTAGATTTTGATGTGAAAAAATCAAACAGGTCAAATTGATCGATGAACTACATTTTTTACGTCATTTTTAGTACTCATCCAAGTGCTCAGGGTACAAGAAATTGTTATAAGGAAAGCGAGTTACATGAATATCACGTACTTCATCATAAACTCTTTTTCTAAAATTATCTAGATTTTCTTTATTGAGTGCGGAGATAAAAAGGGCTCGATCTCCTACCTTTTGCATCCAAGTTTGTTTCCAATCTTCAATCGTAAAATGTTTTTGGGTTCTTTCCGTGACCAAATCGTCCTCATCTATGGTTTCATAAAGGTATTGATCAATTTTATTAAAGACCATAATCGTCTTTTTATCGGCACAATTAATTTCGTCCATAATTTTGTGGACAGAATCAATATGCTCTTCAAAATTGGGATGCGAAATATCCACGACGTGCAATAATAAGTCTGCCTCCCGAACCTCATCTAAAGTACTTTTAAAACTCTCTACCAATTGCGTGGGTAGCTTACGGATAAATCCAACCGTGTCACTGAGTAGAAATGGGAGATTGCCAATGACCACCTTACGAACCGTGGTATCTAAAGTAGCAAAGAGCTTGTTTTCTGCGAAAACGGCACTTTTACTGACGACATTCATTAAGGTAGATTTTCCAACATTGGTATATCCTACTAAAGCTACTCTGACCAATGCCCCGCGGTTACCGCGCTGGGTTTCCATTTGCCGGTCTATTTTTAACAATTTCTTTTTTAGCAAGGAAATACGATCGCGTACAATACGTCGGTCTGTTTCAATTTCGGTCTCTCCGGGACCACGCATTCCAATACCTCCTTTTTGTCGTTCCAAGTGGGTCCATAGCCCGGTAAGCCTGGGCAGGAGATACTCATATTGGGCCAGTTCTACCTGAGTGCGGGCATAACTGGTTTGTGCGCGTTGGGCAAAAATGTCTAAAATTAAACTGGTGCGATCTAGAATTTTACAGCGCAACAATTTTTCAATATTACGTTGTTGCCCAGGAGTGAGTTCATCGTCAAAAATCACGGAGCCAATCTCGTGTTCCTTGACATACGCCTCCACTTCCATCATTTTACCACTACCAATATAGGTTTTAGGATTGGGGATATCCATACGTTGTATAAAACGTTTGGACACCTCACCACCTGCGGTGAACGTAAGAAATTCCAGTTCATCGAGATATTCCTTTACCCTATCCTCGTTCTGCTCCCGATTGATGACTCCAATAAGAACAGCCTTTTCGTATGCTATCTTTTTTTTCTCTAACATAATGTGCTAAAGTGCAAATCTACATAATAGTAGCCAAGCTATTTTCGTATTTTTAGCTTCAAAAGCAGAAATATTCAATTTTTTTATAATTCAAGCAATAAAGTGAGCAATACAAAATACACTATAGCCTTTTACAATCTGGAAAATCTCTTTGATGTGGAGGAAGATCCCAATACCTTGGATGATGATTTTACGCCCGATGGTTTTAAAAAATGGTCAAAAAAACGATTGCATAAAAAACTGCAGAAGTTAGGAAAGACTATTGCCGAAATAGGATTTAAAGAAACCGAAAAACTACCATCGCTTGTAGGTGTAGCCGAGGTGGAAAATGATACCGTTCTAGAAGATCTTTTAAAAACGGAAGGCATGCGAAAGGGCAATTATGATTTTGTGCATTACGATTCTCCAGACGAGCGAGGTATTGATACCGCTTTAATTTATAACAAAGAACACTTTGAAGTATTAGATTCTGAACCTATTGTACTTTATGTCAATAATCCGGATGGAGAACGGGACAATACTAGGGATATCCTCTATGTTCATGGAAGATTAAATGGAGAAGAAGTACACATATTTGTAAACCATTGGCCATCGCGTAGGGATGGAGATAAAGAAACAGCCTATAAGCGCATTGAAGCCGCGGCGACTATTGGACGTTTTATGGATCGCCTGGAAGAACAGTATGCCGACCCCAATTATATTGTAATGGGCGACTTCAACGATGATCCAAAATCCGAAAGTATCCAAAAACTATTGGAAAGGGATCGCTTATTTAACCCCATGGAAAAAATGTTAAGTCCGGATAGGGGCAGCGCCAGTTATAGAAGACAATGGAGTCTGTTTGATCAGATTATCATTTCCCATAATTTTTTCAATATTCAGAAAGACACCCATAGTTTTACCGAAGCAGATATTTTTGACCAAGGCTTTCTAATGGAAAGGAAAGGAAAGTATAAGGGAGCACCCTATAGGACTTTTGCGGGCAGAAAGTATTTGGGAGGCTATAGTGATCACTTTCCCGTATTTATACAAGTCAAATTTCATCAATGAGCCAAAAAAGAAAGGAAAATTATTAAAATGTAAGTCCATTTTAATCGGGTTTCTGAATCAAAAAGTGCATTTCATCGAATAAATCATGTTTTTTATCGATTAAAATTAGATTTTATTTATATTTGTAGTCCAAATCTTACTTAAATTGTTATGGACTACAAAATGCCTTTCCCAAAGGTATGGACGAATCTCGCTTATTCGTTGATATTTTTAACCTCCTTTTTCGCCAAAGCACAATCTACTTTTCAAGCAGAAAAAATTAGTGCTGCTTATCAAAATACAGAATTAAGATCCTTTACTCAACTTCTGGAAGATGAATTTGAAACCTATGCCACTACAGTGAACGACTTGGCCCAGAAAAATGGATGGAAACTGGAAGAGCAATTACCCAATGGAAGTTTCACTGAACTGCAAGGGATAGGTTCGGATGGCAGCCCCATTTATTACCAGACGTTTAATGATGATGTGCGCCTGGTATCTAGGGCGAATACCTTATACTCTGGAGGGCTTTTGGATTTGGGAATTGATGGGGAAGGGATGAAAATTGGTGTTTGGGATGCAGGCGTAGCCCGAATATCCCATCAGGAGTTTGACAAACGTGCTCGGATAGGGGATAATACCACTAAAATTGATCCCCATGCCACCTTGGTATCCGGAGTTTTGGTGGCTTCAGGGGTAAATAAAAAATCCCAAGGAGTGGCGTATAAAGCAGAAATGACCACAAGCAACTGGACCAGAGATAAGATTGAGGTGGCCCAAGCTGCGGAAAATGGTCTGTTACTGTCTAATCATTCCTATGGTATTCACCCGGGTCGTGTTCCAGATTGGTACTTTGGGTCTTATATCAAAGTCTCACAGGATTGGGACAATATTATGTTCAATGCACCTTATTATTTAATGGTGACTTCAGCTGGAAATGCACAACGCTTAATGCATAATGAAGTTCCCGTATATGGCAGTGCTGCTGATGGATTTGATCTTATTTTGGGTTTTGCAGCAGCTAAAAATGGAATTACTGTTGCCGCTGCGGATACGGAAATAAATAAGGAAGGGGTTTTAATACAAGGAAATGTTGCCCGCTATAGCAGTTTTGGACCTGTAGATGACGGACGCATCAAGCCAGATATTGCTGGTACAGGCTCTAATATTTTTTCCACCACGGCCGTACATGATAAAAGTTATGCGACATCTACGGGAACATCTATGGCAACACCAGGAGTTACTGGTGCTATGCTCTTGTTACAGCAGTATTACGAACGTCTTCACAATACCTATATGAAGGCAGCAACGCTTAAGGGCTTGGTATTGCACAGTGCTGATGATGTTAATGAAGTTGGTCCAGATTATAAAATGGGTTGGGGCGTTATGAATGCAAAAAATGCCGCTGAAATTATTTCTCGTGAAGCCTATAGTACGTTGCTTATAGAGGAAAGTCTGAAAGAAGGAGAAATGTATACGATTACGGTAGAAGCCAATGAAATAGAGCCCTTGCTGGCCTCTGTTTCATGGACGGATCCCGCAGGGGAATATATCAATAGAGGGATTGAGAACGATATCACTCCTGCCTTAATCAATGATTTGGATATCAGAATACGACAAGGAGATCAAGTATTTTATCCGTGGCGCTTAAATCCCGCAAGAGCGGCTAATCCCGCTACTAGAGGAGATAATTCGGTTGATCCTTTTGAAAATATCAAAATCGATAAAGGAAATGGCACCTATACTATAGAGATTACCCATAAGGGAAATTTGAGCGGAAAAAAACAAGATTTTTCCTTAATCGTATCCGGATTGGCATTGGTAAGCTGTAAAACAACGGTACCTACTGGTCTTGAAAAGACGGCATCCACAGCAAAAACGCTTAGTTTGGAATGGGAACCTGTAGCAGAGGCTTCTTTTGAATTGGCCTATAAAGAAAAAGAAAATACTGAATGGTATATGGTTTATACCAATGAAAATACAGCTATTCTGGAAGGCTTGAAACCTGGTGCCACCTATGAATACAAGATAAAAACTTCTTGTACTGCCAATGTAGCCTCTGCCTATACCGCTATACAAACATTTACTTTTTTAGGAGAGGATACTATCTTGGATAATAGTGAAGATTATACAGTATTGGAATCTACTAAGGAAGTAACATTTTCCGTATTCCCCAATCCGGCCGTAGATCACATACTATTGCAAGGAGATTTGTCATCGGACGCGCGCTACAGCATTATTACGACTACGGGACTTATTGTGAAATCAGGGAGTGTACGTAATAAAACTATAGCTGTTGATCAGTTATCTTCGGGATTGTACATTTTAAATATACAGGATTATCATGGCAGTAGCTCCAAGAAATTTTATAAGAAGTAACCAGAGGTTATTGGAGACCTCCTTTTGGGAGGCAATCATACCTTTTTAATTTCATCGGCTTCCAATAGGGATTCATTGCGCAAACGCAAGAATACTTGTACAGTTGTGACAACATCCAATTCGCAATAGCGTATGATGCGATCAATATCTTTTTCCAGATAAAACACATCTTTTACCATGCTACCGTCAATGTCCTCTTTGGGAGAAGGGATGCCAAGAATGTTGGCCATCAACTTTAAGGAAGTATAATGTTTATAATCCCCAAATTTCCATAATTCCATAGTATCCAAATGCGGAATCTCCCAGGGCTTTTTTCCAAATAGATTTAATTTAAAAGGAAGATCAAGACCTTGAATAATCATTCGTCTAGCGATATACGGAAAGTCAAATTCTTTCCCATTATGGGCACATAAGAGGTACTTTGGGTGCGAAAAATAGGAATCCAAAAGATTTTTAAAATCCTGGAGCAATTTTTTTTCCTCCCCAAAGAAAGTGGTTATTCTTAAATTTCGAGTGTCTCCATAGCATTTAAAATAGCCCACGGATATGCAAACAATTTTGCCGAACTCGGCCCAAATACCAGCACGATCATAAAATTCTTCGGGGGTATAGTCTTCTTTGCGTTGATAACGGGACTTCTGATCCCAGAGTTCCTTTTTCGCCTCATCCAATTCTTGGAATGAAGCTTTTTCAGGTACCGTTTCTATATCTAGGAATAAGATATGCTCAAGCTCAATTTTTTGTAACATGGCAAGCTCACTTTATTTAATATGATCTATTCTTGATGAAATGGACGTATATACCTTAAAAATACAATCTCACAAATTGTCGTAAACCCAAACATAGAATATTTACTAATATACATAAATTATGCAATCCTCCCTTATGGAGCAAAAACAGCAGTCTAGTCCATTTTGATGGGGATTGCGGATGTAGTTCATCGAAATATGGTAAGAATTTTCAATATTACCATTTGATAAACGTTTTAGATAAACCCTTAAATCTATCAATTTAATTTAAACCTACAGTAAAAATGAAAAGAAATGCTATTAACTTAGGCCTAAAGGCTGTTGCCTTGTCTGCCCTTTTGTGTTTTAATGTTGCCTGTTCCAATGACGAATCCGATGATGGTCTGGATGTCCTAAATCCAACAGAAGAAGGAACAAATAATGATAATGACCCTACTTCAGGAGACGAAGGTAATGGAGGAAATGATCAGGGTGGTGGAGACACCAATTGTACGCCCGCAAATTCTATTTTTAACGAATCGGACGGTTTGGTGAATATTGAATTTGAGAATGCCGTTTTTGGTGGGGATTGGGAGTTACAATCCAATGGAGATAATTTTTCTGGCGATGGCTATATGGTCTGGACAGGAGCACAATCCTTGAACACGCCTGGAAATGGATTGGTATCTTTTAAAATTCAGATCAACAACCCGGGAACCTATCAATTTGAATGGCGCACAGCGATCTTGACCGGAAACAGTGGAACAGATCATAATGACACTTGGTTGCGTTTTCCGGACGCAGATAACTTTTTTGGAGAAAAAGATGGTAGTAACAGTATAGTGTTCCCCGTGGGTACTGGAAAAACGCCAAATCCAGAAGGCGCCTCTGCTGATGGCTGGTTTAAAGTATACCGTAGTGGGGACAACTTGGATTTTAAATGGAATGCCTTGACCAATGATCATGATGGGCACCGCATTTATGTAACTTTTGACAATGCAGGTGAATATACCATGGAAATTTCCGCAAGATCTTCAGGACATGCCATCGATAAGTTTGTATTATTCAAAACACCATTTACTTTGGGCGATGCGGTATCCAATGAAAATCCATTGAGTACAGCAAGTTGTAATTAATAGAAAACAGCTAAAATAAAGTATGTAAAAGAAGGGCATTGCCCTTCTTTTTTTGTAAAACCCACTTTTTTGTTAAAACTGACTGAAGAGTTGGTTTTATACTGCGCGTTACACATGGGATTATGTATTCCTATAGTTCTAAAAAGCTAAAAGAACGATAAACGGTAATGGGTCTCACCAAAAAAGTTGAAAATGGGAATAGCACAGACCTATTGGTTTGTGACATTTAAAATAAAGATTGTTGGGTAACCGGACTCTCATGGTCCAACAGCCATTTTTTCCGATGTAATCCACCGGCATAGCCTACCAAGGAACCGTCGCTTCCAATAACCCTATGACAGGGAATTACGATCCACATGGGATTTTTTCCATTGGCCGATGCCACTGCCCGTATGGCCTTTACATCACCCAATTTTTTGGAAAGATCTAGGTAAGAACAGGTCTTCCCAAACGGAATATCCTGTAGTGCATTCCATACTTTTTTTTGAAAATCGGTGCCTTGTGGATTTAGGGAAAGGCTAAATTCTTTCCGCGTACCATTGAAATATTCTTCCAATTGATATGCAGCATCTTCCAGTACTTCAGGAATAATGTCACTGACTTTATCGGCATTGCTCAAAATAGAAATAGCGGCTAGGCCATCTTCATTTCCCTCAATTTTAGCAATCCCCAAAGGCGTTTGTACAAAGGCAATTTCCATAGGTCAATCGGTTGTTGAATTTTCGTCCAATAGGCCTTTTCGTTTGGCCCTGTTTTCCCAATTTTTACGTGCTAATTGCTGTAAATCCGCAACATGATCACTTTCATCCATAATTTCCAGACCCAAAAGGGTCTCTATAACATCTTCCATACTAACAAGGCCACTGATCGAACCATACTCATCTACCACGAGGGCAATATGTTCCCTTTTGGAAATGAAAGTCTCAAAAACCTTTGGAATAGGGGTATTTCGTTCAATAATGAGAATTTCCCGTCGAATACTGGATAAAGGTTGTTCTCCTTTTTCATTGATGATTTCTTCCAGAACGGTATCTTTTAACACGAAACCTGTGATATTGTCTTGACTTTCGGCAAAAATGGGAATCCGCGAATGTCGCATTTTGGGGTTTGCTTCATAAAATGCACGTATCGTTTCGTCTTCCGAGGCGGTTTTTAGCACCGTTCTTGGTGTCATGATATCCTTGGCCAAGATTTCATCGAATTTGAGAAGATTTTTAATGACATCCGATTCCGATTTCTGAAAGACCCCTTCTTCTTGGGCAATATCGGCCATAGCCGTAAAGTCCTCCCTGCTCAATACACTACCGTGATGGTTTTTACTTCCAATCAATTTAGTGAACAACTGCAGTAGCCACAATAGGCCGGTCCATTTTAGCACCCAAACCATTCCATTTAAGGTTGTGGTCGTAAATTTTGTCAATTGTTTCCAATAGGTAGCTCCAATGGTTTTCGGGATGATCTCCGATGCTACTAAAATTAATATGGTCATAATGGTAGATACGACACCAACCATAAGGTCTTCCGTAAATTCAATACCTAGAATAGTTATGGGAGTACTTCCATAAAGTTCTGCATAAGCCGCTTTGGCCTGTACCCCTACTAAGATAGCCCCCACGGTATGGGCAACGGTATTTAATGTAAGGATGGCGATGAGTGGCTTGTCAACATCTTTTTTTAATTCTTCCAGTCCGGTGGCGAACGCTTTTCCCTCTTTTTTCTTAAGATTGATAAAAGTGGGCGTGACACTGAGAAGCACTGCTTCAAGAATGGAGCATAAAAAGGAAAAAAATATAGATACTACGGCAAAAAGGATCAATAACCCCATAATAATGGTTTAGTTTTTTTAAAAATAGCGATATTTTTTAGGCTTACCAACCCACATAGTCGGGTGGACGTATTTCATTCAAATTTAAGTAAACGATCAACTGTCCACGATGATGGGTTACATGATCTTGCAATAAATTCAAGATTTGCAATTTGGTTTTGGGTCCAGCAAAGAAATCTACCACGGTAGCCAATTCCTTGCGGGAAGTCCCTTGAACCTGCTGTGCAACGGCATCAAAGCTCTTTTCCAGTGCCGTTATGACTTCAGTTTTTGTTTTGGGTTTTGCCTGTTTTGTAGTGGTATTGCTCTTATCAAAATAACTTTGACCCAACCAATCCATATTTCCTTTAATATGCAATAATTGTGCTTTAAAGCTCATTTCCCGTGGCGTGGGACTATAGTTGAAATCCTCCTCTGGCATCGCCTTGGCAATAGCAATTAAATAGGTTTTTGAATTCTCCCATTTCTCTAGAAATGCAGGAATTACAGCTTCTTGAGCACTTAGGCCCATCGAAAAAAAACTGATAAGTATAAAAATTTTTCTTTTCATAAAAGGGAAACTATAGTATGTTTCTATGATTTTGCCCATGCAATGCCTTTTTTCCAAGCTGAAGTCAAGGCATTTACCGAATTATGTTGTAAGCTTTCATTAATTACAAATTTTACGATGCCCTCTTCATTAGGTCTTCTAAAGCTAATACGATATTCTTTATACAGGTAGTTGGATAATTTTTTGATATCGATGTTCCCCGCCAATCGCATATCGTAAATGTTGGTTCCTTGCGCAATCGAATCTATGGTCACCCCTTCTATAGTATTCAAATTAGAAATCAATTGTTTGGCGTTTTTCGTCACCTTTGTCCAGCGATCCTCTATACCATTGAGATAGTGTAGGGCCATGGCGGTATTGGCCCAACTTTGAAATAAGGTTCCGCCATGAATTTTGATTTGATGCGGAATTTGATCAATAAGTTCGGCATCTCCACATAAGATCGCACCTCCTGCGGCATTGAGATATTTGTAGAGCGAAATATACATAGTATCGCATTGGGCTGCATAATCAGCCAGCGTATGTGAATTGGTCGCCATGGCCAAATGAATTCTGGCGGCATCTAAATGCAAGCTATAATTCTTGCTTTTGCAGAAGGCATAGATTTCCTTTAAAGTTTCCATGGGAATTTGAACCCCGTCGGCTCTACGGACAGGATTTTCTAGCACTACAGTGTTCAAGCCGCTTTTAAACACTTCTCCCTGATTTGTATACGAAATGGCAGCTTTGAGATCGTTCACGTCAAAATAGGATTTCCCCTTTCCAACGGGAAGCAGTCTTTTGCGATGTACACTTTGGGCAGCATCTGCCTCGTCCCGGAATACGTGACTATTTTCTGGAACAATAACCTTGGTATTCTGACCACTTAGGAGTTTAATGGCCAATTGGTTGGCCAGGGTTCCTGTAGGAAGGTAAATGGCTTTTTCTTTACCCGTTAATTGGGTAAATTTTTCTTCTAAAGCTCTGGTAGCACCACCATTGCCATAGTAGTCCGGAGAAATGGGCATTTGTTCCTGAATTTCGTTCAATTTTTTTAAATACTGCCCTGGGGAAAAAGAAAGGCCATCGGAAACAAAATTTACAGCTTTCGTACTATCATTGAGGTCTTCCAGTTCCCATTCGTTTGGCGCTCCCATAGCTGCGGTAGGAATGAGCAAAGGAAGTGTTGATAGACCGCATTTTTTAATAAAGGCTCTTCTATGGGTAATTTCAGTCTTTTTATCCATTATAAACAATTAATTACTCCTTAGTATTTAGTGCGGTTAGAAAATCTTTGATTCTATCGGGTCGCATCCGTAATTTTTTAAATGTAACCGTGTCAATATCATCTTTTAAAAAATTTGCCAATATTTTTTTGTTTTCTTCTTTTTCTCTGTCACCATATAGAGCAATCAAAGGCCCATCTTCTTTCTGTAGATACCATTCCGTAACATAAATAATCCCTTGTTGGTTATTAAAAGGCCCACTTTTTTCAAATGAATCAGTTTTAGGAACGTAAGTAACATTGGAAAAACTAGAATACTTCGATATGATACGGTTTTCATAAAGGTTATATTTTCCTTCCAAGATTATCTTAACCACAGTAGGTCCTTTCCTATATTCATAGGCTATACCTTTGAAAATGTTAAGATCAATTTTCGTGGGTCTTTTAAGATAAAGCTGTTTTCCGCTATACTCTTTGACTAATTTGATTGTTTTTTTCGGGAAACCAAAAAACAATTTGTCAATATCCTTTAAAGGAATCTTCTTTTTATACTTGTACTGCTTTAATTCTTTTGGATAGGAAACTATAGCTTCATCATCATTGGAAATCGCTATAATTTCATCATTAAAATCATGTTTTACTTTGCAATAAATAGTATCTCCAGATTTGAGTTGCACATAGCCATAATAATTCAAAAATTTAAGCTTGTCCCTTCTGCTTAAATCACTATAATCGGGTATTTGAGAAATAAGAACAAATGGAGAAAGGAGAATAAGGAAAAAGAATTTGTGCATATGATTATATAAAATTAGAGATGGAGTTATAAAATTACTACATCAATTTCACAGCATCCTTGGCAAAATAACTGGCAATGATATTGGCACCAGCGCGTTTCATGGCGATCAACTGTTCCACCATGACCGCATCATGGTCTAACCACCCTTTCTCTGCTGCGGCCTTGAGCATGGCATATTCTCCGCTTACCTGATATACGGCAACGGGAACATCAACTTCATTTTTGATTTCGCGTACAATATCCAGATAACATAAACCGGGCTTCACCATAACAATATCGGCCCCTTCATCAATATCCATTTCGGTTTCTTTTATAGCTTCGAACCGATTGGTATAATCCATTTGATAGCTGCTTTTATCCTTTGGGACGTCCATCATATCAACTGGCGCGGAATCCAAGGCATCCCGGAAAGGCCCGTAATAAGCACTGGCATATTTGGCACTATAGCTCATGATTCCCGTATGGGTATAACCTTCATCTTCCAAAGCTTCACGAATCGTCAAAATTCGTCCATCCATCATATCACTAGGGGCTACGAAATCGGCCCCGGCGGCGGCATGGGAAATGCTCATTTCCGCCAATACTTCTGAGGTTTCATCATTCAGGATTTGGCCATCTGCAACAATACCATCATGCCCGTAGGAGGAATAAGGATCTAAAGCAACATCGGTCATGACCAACATCTCCGGGCAGGCATTTTTTATGGTTTTGATCGCCCGTTGCATCAACCCGTCTGCATTTAAGGCTTCTGTGCCTTTATTGTCCTTTAAGTTTTCAGGAACCTTTACGAAAACCAGAACGGCACAAAGACCCATATTCCATAATGCTTTGACTTCTTTTTCTACATTATCCAAGCTCAATCTATAGTAATTGGGCATGGAAGGAATCTCATCCTTGATATTTTTTCCCTCTACCACAAATAAGGGCACTAAAAAATCACTAGGGGTAATGATCGTTTCCCGTACCAAATGTCGGATGGCGTCCGAAGTACGTAAACGTCTATTTCTTCTCAATGGAAACATGGTATGTTAATTTAAACCTCAAAGGTATGGAAATTGCCAGCATTATCAATAGGCGTTGCCCTGTACACGGCACATTTACTTTATTAATCCACCAATCCAGGTGAAAGCAATCAACATGATAAGGATAATGGTTTCTAGAAGAAGAAAGTCATTGGTAAAAAGGGCTCCCAATAAACCAATGGCCAACATGAGGCTGCCATAGCCCAAACCAAACCACTTTGCTTTTTTGGAATATTCTAAAAAAGCTCTGGGCAATGGGATTAATGTACAGATAAACGTAATGGCAAATAAAAGTGCATAATCATTATTGGTCAAATAAAACAGAGCTCCTGAGAACAGTCCTAAAAATAGGAGAATGCCAAAGGCATAACCACTTAACCTCTCATCTTTTCCTAAAAGAAACTTCCCATAGCGATCAAAGTTGAGAATGGTGTTGGACATGGGCTCCATAATCCACCCTCCCAAAGCAAATAGCAGATAAGCAATGATCAATGGGATGGCTAGATAGAAAAGACCACTGGCATCCAATACTTTTATAAGAATTCTATAAGCCACATAGATACCAATGATAAAAGCCCATTGATTCTTTGAGGACTGGTTAGACATCCAAAAGGCGTATTTGAGGTACCAACGATAAATGAAATTTTTAGATTTCAAAGCCTTGCTCATGCCCTGGCGTGCCGCTTCAAAATTTGGATTTAAGAACAAAGCTTGCCTAAAATGATCTAAGGCTTTTTGTGTATTTCCACTTTCCAAGGCCACCCAGCCTACATTGGAATGCGAATAGGCATCTTCCGGATTGTCATAAAGAATGTTTTCCACGGTCTCATTGGCCTGATCAATGCGTTTTAATTTGGTCAATGCCTGTGCCCGAAGATTGAGACAGTAGGAATCCTTTGCATCCAATTCCAGGCCTTTATTGGCCATTTCCAACGCTTCTTCAAACTTTTTTTGTTGAAGGAGGATACTGGATTTTACGGCAAAATGATCTGCTTCAAAAGGATTTAGCCCAATAGCGGTATTAATATGCTGGAGTGCTTCCTTAAAACGCTCTTTCTGAAAAGCGATTTTTGCTTTAAGGGAAAAAATAGCAGGCTCATTGGGATTTTCCGAAAGCAGGGCATTGGTAATCTCCAGGGCCTCATCATATTTTTCGGTATTGAAATGGCAAACGGCCAGATAGAACCTGCCTACCCAATAATCGGGCTCTTCAGCAATTCCTTTTTGTAAAAATGGGATAGCTTCCTGATATCGGCCCAAATCAAATAATTGGACTCCTCTTTGTAAGTTGGGGGACTCCATTATTTTTTAATGTTCAAATAATTTAAAATCTCGTCATACAGTCCACCATCATTGGCATAGAGGGCATAGTTTTTTGCAGAATTAAACCATTCTTTGGTACTGGGTCGGACTTTTTTGATGCTTTTCACCAAATCTTTGGTTTTAAGCGGTTGCGGAATGCCATCTTTAAAGGATGCTTCCAGTTTGGATTCAATGGCGATATCGATAACGGCGTTGATATCTGCTCCGGAAAATTCCTTGGCATTCTTCGCCAGAGCAGCATAATCAATATTTTCAATGGGCTTGTCTTTTAGTTTAATATTGAAAATAGCATTTCTAGCCTCTATATCGGGAGGAGATACAAATATGATACGATCAAAACGTCCAGGGCGTCGTATCGCTGGATCTAAATACCAAGGGGCATTGGTGGCCCCAATAACCAAAATTCCATCATTATTGGAATCAATGCCATCCAGCTCTGCCAAAAATTGATTGATCAAGGTGCGTCCTGCAGATTTGTTGATATCATTTCTATTGGCACCCAGCGCATCGATTTCATCAATAAAAATAACACAAGGCGTATTATTTCTGGCCTGCTCAAAAATCTCATGAAGATTGCGTTCGGAACTTCCGATCCACATATCCAAAATCTCATTAATGCCCACATTGAGAAAGTTGGCATTGATTTCCCCGGCAGTGGCTCTTGCCAAATGTGTTTTTCCGCATCCCGGAGGGCCGTACAATAGAATACCTCCCCCTATTTTTTTCCCATAAGCCTTGTACAATTCCTGATGCTCCAGTGGCTTTATGATCTTCAGGGAGATTTCATTTTTTACTTTTTCCATCCCTCCTACATCCTTAAAATTGATGCTGGGTTTTTTTAAGAAAGCAATACCATCCTCGTCCACAAAATCTTCTTCTACTGCGGTGCTCGGTGTTCTCAGTTGAGCGTCAAAATCTTCATTGGTATAGGAAGCGTCAATATCCAGCATCTGTTTATAAGTTTCTTGGGCATCCTGCATACTGCCTTGATGGAGTTGGCAATAGCAGAGCAATTCCAGAAATTTTATTTCTGTGGTATTTGCCGTGATTTCTTCCAGCAATATCTCAGCAGCGGAAATTTTATTTTGACGAAAGAAACAATGGGCCAATTCGTACTTAGCCTCGATATGTTGATGATCTAGATCAATGATTTCTATCAGATGTTTTTCGCTGGCTTCAAAATCGGCATTCTGGGCGTATAGTTTGGCAATCTGCAGTTTTAGCGGAATATTATTGGGGGAGAATTTTAAGGCTTCAAGAAGACTTTCCAACATGGTAAAAAGAAATTTAATTTGATATAAAAATAGGCTTTCAAACCCATTCCACGGGCTTTTTTAGGATTTTTATGAGTTTTTCTTCGGCACTTCCCGCCTCAGGATGGTGATCATAACGCCATTGTACATGCGGGGGCAAACTCATTAAAATACTTTCAATACGGCCATTGGTCTTTAATCCAAACAAGGTGCCCTTATCATGGACCAAATTGAATTCTACATAGCGCCCCCTGCGTATTTCCTGCCAATTGCGCTGTTCGGGCGTATAGGGTAAATTTTGGCGCCTATCTACAATGGGAACATAGGCTTTTAGGAAAGCATTACCTACTTGGGTCACAAAATTATACCAATCGTTCATGCTGGTAGTATCTGTGGCCTTACAGTAGTCAAAGAAGAGTCCACCAACGCCTCGGGCTTCATTCCGGTGGGCATTCCAAAAATACGCATCACAGCGTTTTTTGTAGGTATCATAAAAATTAGGGTCGTGTGCATCACAGGCTTCTTTACAGACCTTGTGAAAATGTTGGGCGTCTTCCTCAAAGAGATAATAAGGGGTAAGGTCTTGTCCTCCACCAAACCATTGATCCACAATATTCCCTTCTTTGTCATACATTTCAAAGTAACGCCAGTTCGCATGTACCGTGGGAACCATGGGGTTCTTGGGGTGTAGGACCAGACTTAGTCCACAAGCAAAGAAATCGGCATCCTTGACTCCAAAATAGTTTTGCATACTGTTGGGTAAAGCACCATGTACAGCCGATATGTTCACACCTCCTTTTTCAAAAACAGCTCCGTTTTCAATGACCCTGGAACGTCCACCACCACCTTCTGGTCTTTTCCAGAGATCTTCTTGGAAGGTGGCAATACCATCAATTTCCTCCAATTTCTGTGTAATGGTGTCCTGTAACTGTACGATGTAATTATAAAAAGTATCTTTCATCTTCCAATGATGCCGCATTAAGGTTTTATATGTTGTGTTTCTTCTTGATTTAATAATGTTACCGTATCTATAGTGGCCGCCGTTACCGACAAGGGGAGTACTAAGATGATACCCAAAATGGGAATCAATAGAAAGAGCATAAAAACAATGCCGTTCCCCATGGCAATTCCTCGATGTTTCCGGACAAAGGCAATACTTTCCCGATATTCAAAATGTCGTTCCAACGTATAATCCATATTACCAAAGCCCGCATAATACGCTTGAACGAGAAAAACGAGTACGGAGGCAACAATCCCGATGATTGGAATAAAACCAATAAGTATAATAGGGATGGTAATGAGAAGTTCTTTCAATAGATTGCGCATATTAATGCGGATACCCCGCCACAATTGGGCTTTAAAAGTGGTGATCCGGTGTTCATGGGAAGGACTGCCTTTGAGATGTGCTTCTATTTTTTCGGAAATGGGACTCATAAATGGGGCCGATAAGGCCATTATGATGTGTTTATACAATATGAGGCCCAGAATCAATATTACGATGCCTCCCAAGAAAGTACTAAAGGAGGTGAAAATTTCTTTGCCCCAATCCCATATCCACACTTTGGAAATATAGGTTCCAAGGTTATCGGACAATCCATAGGCAGTTGTGCCAATGACAAGAGCCGTCAAAAGACTAATAAGGATGGGAATGGCAAAATACTTCCAAAGTTTTAAGGTGTTTATTAAGCCAAGAGTCCGCCCATAGGTTTTTATACCATTTAGAATATTTTTTATCATCATATTGAAAAAGTGATCCTTAGGGATATTTTGTGCCCATACGCGTATAAAGATACTATTTCCCGTATTCCTTTACCGCATCAATAAAAGCCTTTGCATTTTCTACCGGAATATTGGGCAAAATGCCATGACCTAAATTTACAATATACTTGTCCTTCCCAAATTCATTGATCATTTGAGTGACCATTTTTTTGATATCCGAAGGAGGAGATAGCAATCGTGCGGGATCAAAATTCCCTTGGAGGGTAATATTTCCACCGGTGAGGTAGCGTGCATTCCGTGCAGAACAGGTCCAATCCACTCCAAGTGCGGAAGCACCGGATTTGGCCATTTCCCCCAAGGCAAACCAACATCCTTTTCCAAAGACAATAACAGGAGCATCATCTTTCAAGGCATCAACAATTTGTTGTATATACTTCCATGAAAACTCCTGATAGTCCACAGGGGAAAGCATTCCGCCCCAAGAATCAAAAACCTGAACCGCATTAACACCTGCGGCTACTTTGGCTTTCAGATAGGCAATGGTAGTATCGGTTATTTTTTGAAGCAATTGATGTGCCGCTACAGGTTGCGTAAAACAAAATTCCTTGGCTTTGTCAAAAGTCTTGCTCCCTTGTCCTTGTACGCAATAACACAATAAGGTCCATGGAGATCCCGCAAAACCGATCAACGGAACTTCATCATTTAATTTCTCCTTGGTCGCCTTGATGGCCTGCATTACATAATCCAACGCATCGTTTACGTCTGGAATTACCACCTGATCTACATCCTGTTGGGAACGAATGGGATCGGGTAAATAAGGGCCAAAATTAGGCTTCATTTGAACCTCAATGTTCATTGCTTGGGGAATCACTAAAATATCACTGAAAAGGATAGCGGCATCCATACCATATCTTCGTATGGGTTGCACGGTGATCTCGGAAGCAAGCTCAGGGGTTTGACAGCGTGTAAAAAAGTCGTATTTCTCACGGATTTCCATAAACTCAGGCAAGTATCGCCCTGCTTGCCTCATCATCCATACCGGGGGGCGGTCTACGGTTTCACCTTTTAAGGCTCTTAAAAATAAATCGTTCTTTATCATCATAGTATGCTTCCTAATATCGTATCACTCTGCGATTTCATAAAAAATACAAAGTGAGCTGCTTTATTTTTTTAAATAATTCTCGTTCACTAGATCAATAAGGCTCTCTACGGTAGGAATTCGAGCTACTTCTACTTCGGCAAAATGTTTTCGTGCCTCCGTTGCTGTTGTTTCACCAATACAGAAAGCCTTAATTGATTTGCTGTTTTTTTGAATATAACTTTTCACCGTAGAGGGACTGTAAAATAGTACTGCCTCAATACCCTTATCTAAGGCAATTGGAGCGTATTTTGTCTTATAGGTTTCAATTTCCGTAAGCTTAAGGTTGTTTTCTGCCAGGGTATCTGGAAGTTCGTCCAATCGAATATCACTACAGAAATACGTTGCCTCCAAACCACTCATATATTCCACAAGATATTGTGCTAATTTCTTGGCACTGTTCTCGGAATGGGTCACTTTGCCAATGCGTTGTTCGATCATACGTTTTGTACGACGGCCTACACAATAGATGTTTTTGAATTGTAGCTGATCTGCAGGAACACTCATCAATAAGGATTCAACAGCATTTTTACTGCTAATGATCACATTGTCCAAAGGCGCCTTGAGGAGTTGTTCTGAAATGCGGATGGGACTGATTTTTATGAAATCCTCACTATCTATCTGAATTTCAGTATCTACAGCGGCCAGCTGATAAGGGGTTAGTTTTTTGGTAGAAAATACCTGTATAGTAGTCTCTGGGGCTGCCAATTCGGACATGAGACGCTTGCCTCCGCGATTCAAAATGAAATTGGAGCAGGATCTAGCGATATTTTGATGTTTCCCCAATGCGGCACTTTCTGTTACTTCTATCTTTTTTGTACCATTTCTATTTAAAAGAACTCCTTTGAATTTTACGTCATTGTCCTTGTTAATATAGGCATAGGCGCCAATAGGCGCGGTACAGCCTCCTTCCAGTAGATTCAGAAAGTCGCGTTCTATAGTAGTACAGATTGCCGTGGGCTCATGGTTCAGTTGTGCGCAAATGTCCCGGATTTCGGCATCCTTTTCCATGGCTACAACCATTACTGCTCCTTGTGCCGGTGCAGGGACCATCCAGGTAAGGCCTATGGTATTGTCCAGTTGTTTTCCCAAACGATCCAATCCGGCGGCGGCAAAAATAGCCCCGTTCCAGGAGTTATCGTTGAGTTTTTGCAAACGGGTATTCACATTTCCCCTAATATCTGTAACCGTATGTGTAGGATAGCGGTTGAGCCACTGGGCCTTTCTTCGCAAACTTCCAGTTGCAATGATTGCCTCTTTCTGGGCAAGAAATTCTTCATTGTCCTTGTAAACCATCAGGTCCATATAATGACCTCTTTCCAGAACAGCGGCTTGCACGATGCCCTTTGGAAGTTTGGTGGGAACATCTTTCATAGAGTGCACAGCAATATCAATATCACCATTGATCATGGCTACATCCAAGGTCTTGGTAAAAATACCGGTGATGCCCAATTCGTAGAGGGGTTTATCTAAAACCAAATCCCCGGTAGACTTCACTGCTACAATTTTTGTTTGATGACCTAGTGCTTTTAATTTATCCTGTACTAGATGTGCTTGCCATAGGGCCAATTCGCTATCTCGCGTGCCTATGCGTATAATTTTGTTCATTGTTTGGAGTCTACTTCTAGCTGAAATACTTTTTGGATAAGTTCCAGACTGCTGCTGGAATCCACATCATTATCCTTTAAGTGGTTTGCAAATTGTTTTGTAATTTTCTGGATGATGCGATCGGAAATAATATCGGCCTGTTCAGAATTAAAATTGTTTTGTTTCTTACTTTGAAAATCCATTTCCTCTTCCTTAATGGTCTTCAATTTGTTTTTAAGGGCCTTAATGACAGGCGCAAACTTCCTTGTTTCCAACCATTTGATAAAATCGTCATAGATGTCATCAATAATGGCCTCGGCCTGGGGAATAAAGCGCTTTCGCCGTTCCAAGGTCTCATCCGTCATCTGGGATAAATGGTCCAAATGCACCACGTTGACCTGAGGTAGTTCCGCAACATCGTCGGCAACATTTTTGGGGATGGAAAGATCCAAGACCAAAAGCGGTTTTTTGGTATAGATCATCGCTTTGGAAACTGTCGGGGATTGTGCCCCTGTTGCCACGACCAAAATATCGGATTTTCGTATCTCTGTTTGCAAATCTCCGTAATCTTTTACGGTGAGATTAAATTTTCCGGCAATTTTTTCTGCTTTCCCTTTGGTTCTGTTGATTAAGGTAATATGCGGATTTTTAGTATGCTTGATCAGGTTTTCACAAGTATTTCTTCCAATTTTCCCTGTGCCAAAAAGTAGAATGTTCTTTTCGGAAACCTCGGGAATATTTTTTAAAATGTATTGTACAGAAGCAAAAGCGACCGAAGTAGCTCCAGAAGACAATTCTGTTTCATTCTTAATACGCTTACTGGCCTGTATCACTGCATTGCATAAACGTTCTAAAAAGGGGTTGGCCAAATCATGCCGTTTGGAACGCACAAAACTCTGCTTTAATTGACTGATAATTTCAAAATCACCCAAAATCTGACTGTCCAGTCCGGTGCCCATGCGAAATAAATGTTTAATGGCATCCCTGTTCTTATGGACATAGGCCACTTCCTGAAATTCTTCAACAGAACCTTGGGTGTTGTCACATAGTAATTTAATCAATTGAAAAGGGTGTTGTGCAAAACCATGCAATTCTGTTCTGTTGCAGGTAGAAGTAATGAGTAGACCATCAATATCCTGTACTTTAGCCTGCGCGAGGATATCTGCAATACCCTGTTCGCTTAAACTAAACTTGCCACGTACTACAGCATCTGCCTTCTTATAATTAAGACCAATGGTATAGAATGAATTATGTTTGGATATATGATAACTTTTCATGCGCACATCAAACGTTGACAAAAATAGTCGGATAGCTTATGGAAAAATAACGCTTAAAGAATAATTTATGTCGGTTGAGGTTTAGATGCATTTTTTGAAGAAGAACTTGCGCTAAAATCATTAAATTTGTGTATATATAGCTTGTCCCAAGGTATTTGTTTAGATTTGTTCTAAATAAAAAGATTATAGAAATAAGATGATGGAAGGAAAAAATATCGCTCAAAGTTCGTTTATGGAGGTGTTTATTGAAGATGGTTTTTCGGTATTCAAGATTCAGAATGATACCGATACGGTTCAAAAAGTTACCCGTGAAATCGATAGTACCTATATACAATTTCATTTTTGTTTAAAAGGGAGGGCCAAGTTTATCTTTAATGAAGGAAGATATGCATTGGATGTCTCTGAAGAGAATTCGCTGCTATTGTACAATACACAGATAGATCTACCTCTGAATCTTGAGTTACATCCAAATTCTTGGTTGGTTTCTGTAGTGATGACTATTCGAAAGTTTCATTCGCTTTTTTCTAAAGAGGCCAGTTATATTCCATTTCTTAGTTCGGAGAACAAAGACAAGAAATATTATTCCCAAGAAGGAGTACCTCCTGCAATTGCCGTGATCTTGAGTCAGATTATGAACTATAACCTGCATCCTTCTATTAAGGAACTTTATATTAAAGGAAAAGTATATGAACTTATAGCCCTGTATTTTAATAAAAGTGATGATGCGGATATTGAGCAATGCCCATTCTTGGTCAATGAGGATAATGTTAAACGTATTCGAGACGCCAAAGAGATTATGATTTCCCGCATGGCGGAACCACCTACACTGCATGAATTATCGGAAGAAATCGGGTTGAGTCTTAAAAAACTAAAAGAAGGTTTTAAACAAATCTATGGGGATTCTGTATACAGCTTTCTTTTTGACTACAAAATGGAATACGCCCGGAAAATATTGGAATCCGGGGACTACAATGTCAATGAAGTAGGTTTAAAGGTTGGATATAGTACCGCAAGCCATTTTATTGCAGCATTTAAGAAGAAGTACGGGACTACGCCCAAAAAGTACTTGATGTCCGTTAGCAAAGGATAAGTAGTACTATTAAAAATTACTTTTTTTGCGCACTGATATCCCCAAAGAATTTTTGGGCAGAATAGTCTTTTTTGTATACTAGTCCGTAGATACATAAAAGAATGCTATTCCAATTGAAGCGAAAAAGAATAATGAGACTGCCCCGTATCGTCATCTATTTTACCGGTTTACTATGGTTAACAATATCCAGTATCGCTTGTGGTAGGGATAGTGATTTTGATCCCGATGCTACAGATGATGAAATTGTAGTGGAAGAACCTCAAGAAGAGGAACCTGGAGAAGGCAATGGAGAGGAAGAAGAAAATACCGATGATATACCCCCAACAGCCCCTACGAACCTTAATGCAGATGATATCAGCCCGTCCACCACAGATTTAAGCTGGGACGCAGCTACAGATAATATCGGGGTAACTTCATATCAGATATATCAGGACGAGGTAGAAATAGACAGGGTAGCGGATACCAATTATAATGTCACGGGTTTAAGTCCGAACACCTCCTATAGTTTTGCCGTAACAGCTTTGGATGCTGCGACCAATGAGTCGGAATTTAGCGAAGCGGTTGTCATAACTACAGCAGAGACATCGGATCATGAAGCACCCTCGGCACCTTCAAACTTAAGAGCAACTGCCATTGCACAAACCACTTTGGATCTAAGTTGGGATGCTGCAACGGATAATGTTGGCGTAACTTCCTATGCGGTTTATCAGGATGATGTGGAAATAGCGCGAGTAGCTGTAACAACGTATCAAGTCACAGGACTTAACCCGGATACTTCCTATGATTTTAGGCTAACGGCTTTTGACATTGCGGGGAACGAATCAGAATCTACGGAGGTACTTACGCTTAGCACCTTGGAAGCTACGGATACCGAAGCCCCGAGTGTGCCGGCAAACCTAATGGCTTCGAGTATTACCGAAACTTCTTTGGATTTAAACTGGGATGCTTCTACAGATAATGTGGCGGTGACTTCATATAGGATTTTTCAAGACAATGTTGAAATTGCTACTATAACGCCTACAAATTATCAAGTGACCGGCCTTGTGGCCAATACATCCTATGATTTCGTTATAGTGGCCTTGGATATGGCCGGGAACACATCGGAATCCAGCGATGTGCTCACCGTAAGCACACTGCAAGCTCCCGATACCGAGGCACCTAGTATTCCTTCGAATTTAGCTGCATCCAATATTGGGGAAACTTCTTTTGACCTTTCTTGGGATGCTGCAACGGATAATGTGGCGGTCACTTCGTATACGGTATTTCAGGATAATGTTGCGATAGCGGTGGTAAATACAACCAATTATGGGGTTACCGGACTAGCACCAAATACTTCCTATGCCTTTTCAGTGAATGCTACTGATGCTGCGGGGAATACTTCCGCAAATAGTGCAGTTTTAAATGTGACTACGCTCACCCCTCAAGATACGGAACCCCCTTCCGCACCTACCAACCTTATAGCCTCCAATACTACGCAGACCACCACGGATCTTAGTTGGAATGCGGCAATGGACAATGTCGCGGTAACGGCCTATAATATCTATCAGGATGCTGTGCAAATCGCTATGGTCAATAGCACGAATTTCCAGATTACGGGACTAACGGCAAATACTTCTTATACTTTTGGGGTAACTGCTTTGGATGCCGAAGGAAACGAATCGGCTTCCAGCAATACGGTCAATGTGATGACCGAAGAAGAACCTCAAAACACAACAGATCAAGTTTTGGTATTCACCAAAACTGCAGGATTCAGGCACAGTTCTATTGGGGTAGGAGTGAGTACGCTGGAAAGCCTAGGTGCATCCAATAATTTTGAGATTACCCAAACGGAAGATGCTTCAGAATTTAGCTTTGCGAATCTACAACAATATCAATTGGTCGTATTTTTAAATACTACAGGAGATGTCTTGAACAATACGCAACAGGCAGCTTTTGAACAGTACATTCAGAATGGAGGAAGTTTTATGGGAATTCACTCAGCTACAGATACGGAGTTTGATTGGCCATGGTATGGGGAATTGGTCGGAGCGTATTTTGACAATCATCCCGCTATTCAGGAAGCTGCCATGGATATTGTAGATGCTACACATCCTGCAACTTCAAGCCTCCCTTCGCGCTGGATCCGCACAGATGAATGGTATAATTTTAGAGATATGAACCCGGCAATAAATTCCTTGATCAATTTAGACGAGAGCAGCTATTCTGGGGGAGAAGATGGTGCTATTCATCCCATTGCCTGGTTCCATGAATTCGACGGGGGAAGATCTTTTTACACGGCTATGGGACATACAGAAGCTTCGTATGCTGAGCCCGATTTCAGAAATCACCTCTTAGGAGGGATTTTATACTGTTTAAATAGATAGTTTGTGAAAGGGTACTCGTCTCATTGTGCAAGAGATTCTAAAAGAAACTCTGGTTTATAGGGGCCTTGCCACGGTAATCCCAATATTCTTTTTGATTTTTTTAAGGTAATCCACTAAAGGCTCTTTGGTTATGGTGACCTCGCCAACGGTAGAGGCGTGCAATAAATGAAGACGACCATTTTTCATTTTTAACGCAATTCCCGTATGCGTCACATCCAACCCTTTAATGGAAGTGGCAAGGGCAATAATATCGCCAGACTTGATCAAGTGTTCATTGGCCTCAATATCTTCTTGGGATAGAATGCATTGTGGCGTACTATTGAGGGCGATTTCAGTTTCCTGAATTTTCTTGAAGTTTTTATCATTGTTTTTCAGAAAGGGATACAATTCCCGGTGTGTACTCATAAAGTCAATGTCCTTGGAGATTTCCTTACCGCCCACCACGGAAGTAATGTCTTGCACAAGGCCCTTTTTTTCATTATCGCGTACCCATTCGGAAAAATAATGCAACCGTGAAGCATACCCATTCAGTTCCCCATCTCTATAGCGAATGTTTTCCAAGGCATCCAAAAAATCGTCAAAGCCATAGGTCTTGTTTTTTAGCAATAGACCAAAAGCAAGTACATTTTCTATATAGGTGGTGCAATCCAAGCCTTGAAGGTTAACCACAAGGGATTCTTTTGATCCTATTTCCAAGGTTTTGGCCACATAGGCCGTACCCAAAAATGTTTTCCCTACAGTGACCAGCGTAGTTCCAAAATCTGTAGTCTTAATGTCTTGAATAGCAGCGATTTTGGTCTCAAAAGCCTGCCTGTCCTCTGCCGAGCATACAATATCCTGAGCATGTAGAAAAGGCCCAATACCGATTAAAATGGAGAAAAAAATTAAGATTTTCATAGCTCAAAAATAGGAAAATTATAATGGCCTTAAAAACAAGCCGAATCATCTCGTAAAAAGATAATTGGTATCGAAAAAAAACGAATTTTTACAGGCTCAAAATACCTGATTTGATAAAAACATGATATTCTTTTTTGAATTTAAATAATTGAATATCAGTTATTTAATATATGATGAAATAAAGAAAATCACTTGTTTAGCGTAACAAATTGCCCAAATAACATACCCATAAGTGTAAAAGCTTTTGAAAAATGCGCCATTAAACTCGATTTTTTTGACGAAATTTAGAACGCTAAAGAAAAAAATAAATAACCCTTAAAATAGAAACCATTACCTATGTCTGACGATTTTGATTTATTAGAAACAGATTCCGCATCCAAAGAAGAGAAAGTAGATGTAAATTGGGGGAAAGCCGTAGACCAGATGAAGTCTAAGTTATCCCAGGAGGATGACCCCGAAGTGCGACAAAAAATATTGAACGCTACTTTGGACGATGTTGTGGGAATGGCTGAAAAAGATCGAAAATCTTTGTTGGAGGCCATTAAGGACCTAACCGATTATCAAGATGAGGTAGGGATTATTTTTGAAAAATTTTCCACCTTAAATGCGCAGGAGCAGAAAGTCATTGATGATGCCCAGAAAGGATTGGAACGTGCAAAACGTGAATTGGAAGAAGCAGAGAATGTTCCGGATAATTGGTGGAACAACTTATGGGGCCGTAAATCCAAAATAAAAAAGCGTCAGGTTGAGCTTCAAGCAGCTCAAAAAGTGCGCGATGGTGCTGATCTTAAGGCCAAGCAGATGTTCCAGGAGCGTATAGAATCTGCGGATGTACAAACCTTATTGAGCGAGCTTTCCTATAAGAGTCAGGCAGCAGTATCCCGTTTAAAAACCAGAGAAGTAGAAATTAAGGAGGTTGAGGATAAATTACAGGTCGCTATTGTAGAAGCCAGTAAAAATCATACCAAGGCCCTAGAAAAAAAGAAAGAGACCGAAGATAAACTGGAAGAGCAGTATGCCCTGTTGAAACAAGCACGGCAGGCGCTCGAAGAGATTGCGGACAAACAATCTTCAGAATACTCCGAGGCTATTGGAAAAGTGACGGTCATAGAGCAAAAGGTGGAAGAATTGGAAGGGCTTAAAAATGCCTACACCACTTTAGCTGCCAGTAAAGATAGTTTTGTACATAAGCATAACCTTACCATTAAAGTATTGACTTCTTTAAGAAGTAATCTACAAACGCACAGAGCAAAGCTGAAAAGTGATACCGATGAGCGTTTAAAATACTATGATGGTTATGTGGTGGCCTTAAAAGCCCGAACAGATCAGGAATTTGCCGCAATCTTGGAACACTTGGGCGTAAAAACCGATGAACATATTGGGCAGACCTTAGCGGCCATGCATACGGCAAGTGCCAAGGCCCGTCAGGAGATGATGGACAATATTCCGGTACACGAGAAAGTAATGCAGGGGGTTTATGGAAGCTATGCAGAATCCTTGCAGGAAATTCGGGAAAAGGATGCGGATATCCAAAAAGACTTTGCCAATCGATATGGCATCGATATGAAAGAGATTTTCGAAGAGTTTTACGCTTCCGACGGAAATGCTCCTTCCAATGATGGTGATGATGAGGCCCCTAAGCCTACACCGCCACCAGCAGATGACGACTTGCTAGGCTAGTCTTTTCCTAAGAGTTCAATTTTTTTACACGCAATTTTAAAACTACGGTTTACTAAGAATGCCGATAAATCACATCGTTACACCATTGGATAGCGCTGTTCTTGAAACCAAGGAACAGTACAAGGTATATTTTAAAATTGTGACCCATGCGTTCAATCAATTGGTGGCACATATTCCCAAAAAGCATATCTGCAGTGAATTGGAGGTGACCTTCATCAAACAATACTGTGAATTACTAACCTATTCACTAGAGGCTTTTCGAGTAAAGTACTTGTACGATGATGAGGAAAAAATGAAGATTGATCTGACCGAGTCAGGGTTCCCCAATTATTTGGAATTCCGCTATTTGATCAACGACCTGGCGCTTAAAAAGGAACATATCGGTCGGCTTCCAAAAGTAGAGGAGTTAAAGGCAGATATTTTGGAATCCTTACTGAAGAAAAAAGAAGCTCCGCCACGGAAAAAACTCCAACAAGCCGCTTCTGTCATCTATTATACCTCTGTTGAGCAGAAGTATATCTTTAAGCGTTTTGTGCAAGGTAAAATTATAGAACGCAATAGCGTTTTTGATACCCAATATATGGTCAGCTGGTCTTTTTATGATATTAGCTTAAACCGTCCTTTTGTGTGCTTTATGTACTTTGATTTGTATAAAGAAAGCCTAGAGAACTATAAGGAGCAGATTTATGAGGTGTTGGAAAAAGTAGCCGATAGGAATATGAGTTTGGACATGATGGCCTATGCCATTGATAAGAAATTGCCCAACCTATGGCCGCAAAAATTGCGAAAAATAGATCTTGGGCCTTTACACAATGTTTTTGCCAAAGACGAATTGGATATAACCCACGCCTTATTAAAGGCCATTTTTGAAAAAACGCTGGATCTCTCGGCCTATGCAATGTCTTTTTCCATTGAAGAAGTGGAATCTAAAGGAAATTTTGCCGAAGGTGGACTATTTAACAAAAAATATGTTCAGGTATGGGAGAGCATGGCACCACAGAAATACGTATTTACATCGCATCGGGCTATGCAAGTATTATATGATAATGTCCCCGAAACGATTAATGGATTAACAAAAGAACCAATAGAAATACCCGCTTTAAAACTGTAATAATTATGGAACACAATACTACTTTTCCCATTAAAACAACCGAGTTGGATGTACTCCGGGATGAAGCTACATCTTACCTTAAAGGGGTGCAATGGGAACAGGGAAGTAAAGCCAAAAGCAGGGACAAGGATAAGAAAGACGATTCCATACTGTTGTATCTCTCTAAAGCAAATGGTACTTCAAAAAGTGAAGTGACCTCGGTATCTAAAACTATTTTGGCTCTGAAGAAGCGACTGCTGCCAGATTCCGTGGCGATTCCACTGCATTTAAATAGGGCATTGTTTGCTCTGCAGGAGGGCATTACTATGGGGATATGGTTAAAAGACAGCTATTATGATGCTTCTGGGCTTTCTTCCTTAAATGAACGCAAATCTTCCTTGGATGTCAACCAAAGACGAGAGTACGATTCCAAAATGCATACCGCTACCGCTTTTATGTTGCATGGTATTTCTTGTCATGTGCTGTTTGACCTAAAGCAGGTGGCCTCAGATGATTTGAGTGTATTAAAAAATAAGTTCGCAGGTATTCCGGAGATTTCCTTACTATCTCCACTAAAAGGAATTTCCTGCATGTTGTACTACTATGAAAAGTATTTAAGTCACCCGGAAATCATTCGGTCCGATAAGGATGTGGTAGATTTTACCGTCGTTTTTTTCGAAGCGATGATCACGGAAATTCAATTGCGCATCGGTTCGTTGGAGTATACAGAAACCATTACGGATCGTACCTATAAATTGGAAAAAAGTGAATTTGCCGTTTCCGGTTGGGAAAATGTATTCGAAGGTTCCGCAAAAAGTGTGGAATTCAATAAAATAAAATTTGAGCAGATTGTTGGGAACCGGGACGCCAAGCATTTCGCTCGGAGATTAACGGAACGTATGTTGAGCTATGATTTCGTAGCGAAGAAGAACCCTTTTCAGGAATTGGGCGGTTTTATGCCTGTTTTTATGGGCTATGGAATCCCGGGAACGGGGAAGAGTATGTTGATCGCAGCCATAGCAACTCGTTTAAAAGAGCATTGCGATGCTTTGGAGATTCCTTTTTTGTTCCATCCCATGCCAGATACCCTGATCTCTACCTTTCAAGGAGGGTCGGCAGAGAAAATGGTACAATGGATGAAACCACTACAAGATCCCACTAAATTAATTTTTGCACCGATCGATGATGCGGAAAACAACTTACAGGAACGTACGGCGCAAGGCGTATCGGCTGGGGTTAAGGAAGTCATTGGAGTTTTTCTCCGGTATACGGAAGGAGCCTATGCCATTAATTATGGAAACAGTTCCATAGGCCTTTTTACCAACCTGCCTGAAATGTTGGACAAAGCCATTATTTCAAGGGTACAAGGTAGGTTTAAAATCGATGGAGCACGTACGGTACCCGATTTCGTAGATCAGGATTATTTGTGGTGGAGCAAGTTGGAAAAGACCATGCCGGATTTTGTCAATATGAAGAACCCGGAACAGTATGAATTTTTAAGTGAGCAGGGGCTGGCGAAAAATCTAGGCGAGATTTTAAATCAACATGAACGTCCTACCGAAGCCAAGATTTTGGAAATCTATGAAGAAACGGAAGCCAAGCACAATACAGGAGAGCACCTTTTCTTTGCAGAACTGTACAAAAACATTCAACAGGCCTTTCCATTTTTCTCTTCTAGGGATATCCGGAACATTCAAAGTGCAGTGTCTTTGCGATTGACCGATTTTGATTTGCCCGAACAATGGTTTAATGACCCCACATTATACTTTAAGAAAGACTATGATACCAAATTTGCAATGCTGCAGGATTTGATGAAGCAGAATATGAAGGGATTAAATTTCTCGGATATCAGAAGGCAAGAAGTAGTGCGCTATTTGGACAATGTTGCCACGATCGCCGATACTGATTTTAAACGCAAAGTAGATGCCCGTGTTCACGATATGAATGTGCAATTGCAGGCACGGGAGATTTTTGAAAAAGAACAATAGGAATGGAGAAACTTAGAGCGGCAGGTTTATTTGGAGGTGCGATGGTACCGCTTTCGGGTTCATTGATCAAAAGATACAATGAATGTCTTGCCGTATTGGGGGTGACACCCACCAAGTTAAAAAAGATTGAAATTGATGGTCTGGGATGGAGCCCTGAAGTGGCCGAAGAAAAAGAAGATAATTTTTATTTGAATATTGGAGAGGCCAACACCAATGCCATCATTGTATCCCCGGCCCAAAAGGGGAAGCCAGTGCATATGCCCTCCCATAGTTTTGACAGAGATTTAATGTATGCCGTTTTTGCGGCGTATGAAAGGCAGATTCGGGATATTACCAAAGATGCGGCCCTGGTATTGCACCTCGATCAAAAGATCGATACTTTTTTTGAAGTCTTTGATCTGCTCCGCTATGAGGAGATTACCGTAAGTTTTGAAGTGCTCAACGGGCTGGATAAAAAACAAAGGGAACAGGAAGACCTCATTGAGCAGTTTTACGAGGGAAATAATTTTATCGATCGGGAATTGCACCAAAAAATAGTGGATTCTGCGAAAGCCTATGGAGATCTCAGGCATAGAAAACTGTATTTGGAACCCATAAAGGTAAAGGCAAGTTCTTTCTATACTACGGCTTTTGGCGGCGTCTTTGTCCTGAGGGATTTTATTAAGGATATTCTAATTTTTGAAAGTGAAGAGGTCTATAAAAATGCCATAGGAGATACCGATCACGAGGTCCTATTGTTTCATATAGGACACGATGAGCTTTTAACTACTTTGGTAGATCATATTATCATAGAAGACAATATGAAAAAAGCCATAAAGACCCCGCGTTATGAACGCATCAAAAGACATCTTTTTTCAGAACACGTACAGGAAAGGGAGCATTCTTTCCAAGAAATTTTGGACAGTCATTTTTTATTTAAAAAGTACCTTAATAAACTCAATGTAGACGTTCAAAAGAAAATTAGTGGTGTAGAACTATACTATCAACGCTTGATCGTCAATAGGAATCTTAAAAAGGAGGGTTATGTTGACCCCATTTATGCCAAAGCCCTACATGCGCCACACTCTTCCCTGGAAGAAGAACATGCAGCACTGATCTGGAAACTCTTGGTGAAAATTGCGCCAAAAGATCCGGTCCACCTATATTGGTACGATAAAGCAGCTTTTTACAAAGCGTACAAGAGCTGGGAACCTTCGTATCAGGAATGGGTCATTACCCGTATTCAGGAAAACAATAAAAAATACAGCAAATGACACTAGAAATCATCGTATTTACCTTCGCGATTCTCTTTGGGATCGTATGGTATTGGAGAGAGTCCAAAAGCAATAAGATCTATAGAACGATCAATAAGATAACGCATACCAAAGAGTTACAGATGAAGCCCGAAAACAAAAAAGGCTTTATCCATGAACAGGATTTTTTAATGCGTTTGGTATGGGTGAGTCTGTTTTTTATAGTGGCGGCCTCCCTAATCACCTTTGCAACACCTATAAATGCCTTTTCCCAGTATTTGGCTTCTGCTATTGTAGGGACTCTGATTGGCACCTATATCGCATCGTTCTTTTTATTCGCACATAAAACGGCGAGTAAGGAGAATTTGGAAAAAGTGGTTCAAAAAGGAAAGGATTTTGTAGAGGATATTATGGATGGGGATGAAGAAGTAGTTGAAGAAAAAAAAGCGGAAGATCCGCCAAAAACAGATGCGCCTCCAAAAAAATCAGCTCGAGATCGATTTAAGGATAAAGGAATGATTAAATAAGGATAAATCCATTGGTCAGTTCGAGTATTTTTCGAAATAGCATGAAGAAAAATGTATCGAGAGCATTTTGGAAGGGTTTGATCAACATACGCTAGCTTAAATAAAATACATTGCTACTGAAAACCAGAATGATATCTTAAGTAGTAGCTGTTAAAATAAAGAAACATGATAAAATCATATTGGCAAAAAGGAAAAAAACAAAAGCGGATTGTGATTCTTGCCGGAATCATTTTGGTGCTGCTCCTGTTCTTCCTTCGGGATGACTACCAACCGGCCCTACTATTTGTACGGAAGTTTATTTTTATCTTTCTATTGAGTGGCCTTTTTATATGGTTCATGCTATCGCGCTTTAGAAAGTCGGCAAGTACGGGGAAACGTATCCTAATTTTGTTGGGAATAGGACTCTTTTTTGTAGCGGGATGGTTTGCCGGATGGCGATTGGAACTCTACCAATATATGCAGACCTATAACGTATATAAAAACCTGAACCTTACGGAAATCAACGAACTCCCCTTGACACAAAACGAACGTATCCAACCTTACAATAATATTGTGACCATGGCCTATGAATCCATAGGGGAGACCCAGGAAGTATCGCCACCTCAAATTGTACGTGTAGATAGTACCAATCAGTGGACCATGGCCGTACAGCCAGCCAAGGAATATATGTGGCAGCGCGTCAATGATAATACAGAAGAAGTGTTTGCCGTGGAGAGCACTTCTCCTTTTCCAAGATTTTCGGATAAGAACAGGATTCCAGTGACTTTTTCCATAGGAGAATCCTTGGCTTTTAGCAGGAATACCTATAATGCCGTAGTACAGCGTTTTAATCTTTTTCAGCTATTTACCCTGGAACCTAGTCAGGTGTATTATATGAAGGACGATGCTGGAAAATGGGTGCAGGTAGTGAGCTTGATCAAATGGAAAGGCTTTTTCTTCCCTTATCCGTCTTATGGTGGCGTTATGGTCATAGAAGCGGGGGAGCATGACATTGGGGATTATTTTGAGCGTATGGCCATTGGAAAAGGAACCTATATTCCACCCTCAGAAACCAAGGATCATCCCTTTTTATTGGGACAGAATACTTTGGCGGAAGAAGTATCCCGTTTACAAGCCCAATCCTTACAATTTTTAGGGGGCTTTACGGATCCCTTACCCTGGAACAGGGAAACTGCCGTGAAGATCCCCGATTTAAAGGACGATGAAAATCAACAGCCTTTTGTGACTGATTTTGATTTTGAAGGGATGCATATTGATGCCCGCAATGGGCTACACCATTGGTTTGGATTGGAGCCCATAGGGTCAGAACGCACCAGTTTGGCCTTTAGTGTATTGATTCCTGCTGATGGCACAGACAAGCTGTACTATTACAATCATGCGGCGAAGAAAGAAGGGGTAGCGGGAGTGTCCGCCATGCCTTTAAAAGTAGTGGAATCCCGAAAGGAATACGATTGGACGGTGAACAAGCCAGTGGAATTCCGGCCATTTGTAAAGAAAATAGCTGGGCGTAAACGCTTGTTTGTCATCAGTACCATTGCTGCAAAACGCGACGATAGTAAAAAATTTGATGGCGCGGCGACCCCAGACCTTGCATTGATCGATACCGAATATAGAGATGTCATTTGGGTAGATGCCAAACACCCTTCCCAATGGACCAGTACGATCTTGGCGCAATTGGGAGAAACCTGGAAAGCTTCGGAACGTTTAACAGATAAACAGCTATATCCGGAGAAGGTAGATGCAGATATTAAACCTCCGATGGCAATCGATACGATCCCTGTAGACACTACTAGCGTAACGCCGCCTAGTAAAGTGGAATTGGATAGTGTTAATTAAGGAGCTTCGCTCTGCAAAGCTTGCAACTTCGTAGTCTCTTATGACTACTACTTCACTCCTCAAAAAAGACCCCTAAAGTCCCCTCAAGGGGACAATATTTTATGAATAGCACATGATGTCACTTCGAGCGCAGTCGAGAAGTTTTTGCCAATGAGCTTAAATAGATCTCGACTGCGCCTGTATGCCGGCAGACAGGTTCGACCTGACATGTTTTGGACTCTACTTCACTTGACATCTTGCTCTGCGAAGTTTGTAATTTCGTAGCCGCAGCTAACACATGATGTCACTTCGAGTGTTTTTGAGGAGGTTGACCGATTCAAAAATGTATCGAGAAGCTTTTATATGTAGTCTCGATCTCCGAAAAGCGCTCTATAGGTTTACTGAGCGGAAGCTGTTACGGATTTAAGGGATGAAATCATTAGATATTCTTAGACCAATCGGTTGGTCTATGGTCTTTCTAGGGCAATCTTATAATGGAAAAATGGTCATTCATCCAAAAAATGATAAAAGGCATCCCAATCTCCTCTTACGAAATCAGAAATCGTTTAACCCAAAACCGACGGGCGGGTCTTTTTCAAAGCGCATAGGGCTTGCTTGCGAAAATTGGAATTCAATACTCGCTCTGCGAAGTTTGCAACTTCGTAGTCCCTTATGACTACTACTTCGCTCCTCAAAAAACACCCCTAAAGTCTCCTCAAGGGGACAATATTTTATGAGTAATACATGATGTCACTTCGAGCGCAGTCGAGAAGTTTTTTGCCGATGACTGTGAATAGGTCTCGACTGCGCCTGTCTGCCGGCAGGCAGGCTCGACCTGACATGTTTTGGACTCTACTTCACTTGACATCTTGCTCTGCGAAGTTTGTAATTTCGTAGCCGCAGCTAACACATGATGTCACTTCGAGTGTTTTTGAGGAGGTTGACCGACTCAAAAATGTATCGAGAAGCTTTTATATGTAGTCTCGATCTCCAAAAAGCGCTCTATAGGTTTACTGAGCGGAATCTGCTACGGATTTAAGGGATGAAATCATTAGATATTCTTAGACCAATCGGTTGGTCTATGGTCTTTCTAGGGCAATCTTATAATGGAAAAATGGTCATTCATCCAAAAAATGATAAAAGGCATCCCAATCTCCTCTTACGAAATCAGAAATCGTTTAACCCAAAACCGACGGGCGGGTCTTTTTCAAAGTGTATAGGGCTTGCTTGCGAAAATTGAAATTCAATACTTGCTCTGCGAAGTTTGCAACTTCGTAGTCCCTTATGACTACTACTTCGCTCCTCAAAAAACACCCCTAAAGTCCCCTCAAGGGGACAATATTTTATGAATAGCACATGATGTCACTTCGAGCGCAGTCGAGAAGTTTTTGCCAATGAGCTTAAATAGATCTCGACTGCGCCTGTATGCCGGCAGACAGGTTCGACCTGACATGTTTTGGACTTTGCTCGCTCTACGAAGTTTGTAACTTCGTAGCCGTACATATTCCTAATACTTCGTTCCAGAAAAACCCCTTTTTGGGATTATCGCGTAAAATGATAAGCCTCAGAAGAAATCAATCCCGTACTTCTGGTTTCCGAAACAAAATTCCGCGCAATAAAATCTTCATAGGATTCAAAATCGGTAAAGAATCGTGTAACCGTGTATTCCAGGGCATCCAAATCGATTTCCGGATACCTTTCTTGAATTTCCATAGGGATTTCCATAGGAGGAAGACTTTCTACATCTCCCGTATCCACGGTCCATCGTGTGAGTACGGCATCTGCTCCAAATGAGGCGTTAAACCATTGACTTTGCCTCCTTATGAAAGGAAGGTTAGTGGAAAAACGGAAATTGAACAAGGATTCATCTGTTAGTTCCAAGGAAACATTGTTGGGTATTGTAATACTATCCGGGCGCTCCCCATATTTCGTATAGAAATAAATATAACCCTGACCTGACCAATAGTTAAAGGTGGTCATATAGCTATCAAATTCGCTCAAATATCCCAATTGAAATGGCCTTTCAAAGGATTCGTTTTCAGAAGATAAAATATCGGTGAGCGTAAATCCATCTCCCGGAAAGAGTGGTTGATCGGGAGTAAAAGCTTGTACGGTAGCCAAAAAATCTCCCGTATCCGGGATAGAAACCGGTACGGGTATATCAAAATCACTAAATGCAGTATAATCTAAGTTCAGATTCCCTCCTTCTGGTAAAGTATCTACAAAAGCAAATCTAGTGTCCTGATTTCCGTCAACAATAGAAATCAGATGTCTTTCGGCATTTTCAAATATAGTAAAGGTAGTTTCCTGAGTGCTGCTATTATTTTGAGTGGTCAATGAAACACTACTACCCAAACGCCCAAGTTGCGATGAGATATTAGAGGTAATAGGTTGCCCTGGAATGTTATCTACGTTAATAGTAAATTCTCCTAAATCGGTACCAGCGGGCAATCCGCTAAAGCTATTGTCCGTAGCTTTAAAGTTCCACACACTGCCCCTGGCAATGTTGGGATAACTTGTAAAAGTATGGTTGGTACTTCCTCCTTCAACAGAAGAGCAAAACCTAGTTACAATAAGTTCATCCGTTAAAACTTCTACAGCATCGGTTTCAAAAACAAGCTGATCTCCCGCCTCATAGGGCTGGGCTCCCAAAAGCGTTCCCGTACTATTGTAAAGTAGTACCCAATCATCAGATTCCGCTGTTTCAAGATCAATAGCGGTGTTTATGGTAAAATAAATTTCGGAAGCCTCCGGTCCGTTATCCGGAGTTCTGAGCTCGTCATTAGAGCAATCGAAGAGGAAAAGTATGGCAATAGCAATGCCTATACGTTTATACAGTGATAACATATTTTTTCTTTTTTATAGCGGGGCAAAGATAGCGCAAATCAAATGAGAACCAAAAGAAAGTCGTTATGCAACAGCTTTTTAAGCGGAACTCATGCATCTTTGATAGGTATAAAATAGATATGCCATAGATGTTGCTGTTTTCTTTTTTGTGTTGTACTAAAACGGTTTTTAATATTCCAAAGGAGTACTTGTATAGGTCTCTTAAAGCTATAATATCTCAGGGTATAGCCAAAAAAGGGCATAATTTTTTTAAAAAAAGTGTAATAAATTGATGTGATGCTAATCTAAAGGGAAATCAAAATATAAATTAGCATGAAACACTTCACAATTTTACTCTTAGCATTATTTATCCAAAGCAATGTCTTTGCGCAATCCATAGCAACCCCATACCCTTTTGATGTGCAAATAAAGGGCAAAGGAAAGCCCATTATTCTTATCCCTGGTTTGGCCTGTTCTGGGGAAGTGTGGAACGAAACGGTAGCAGAGTTACAAGACCAGTACGAATGTCATGTACTCACATTGGCCGGTTTTAGCACCCAAAAACCTATCACTCTGGATTCAGGTTTCCTCCCCAAAATAGAGCGTAGTATTAAAACCTACATTCAAAAGGAATTGAAGGAGAAACCTATCCTCATTGGGCATAGCTTGGGCGGATTCCTTTCCATGTCCCTGGCCAGTCATGATTCGGCTTTGCTCGAAAAAATAATCATCGTGGATTCCTATCCTTTTATGGCGGCGGCCTATAATCCCAATGCTACTGAAAAGAATATCGTACCCCAGGCACAAATGATGAAGAGGATGATCCTTCAAACACCAGATAGCACCTATGCCAAACAACAAAAGGTAACCATGGGAACTATGATGCGAGATCCCCAGAAAATTGAACTATCCACACAATGGGCCATAGCATCCTCTAAAGAAACCATAGGACAGGCCATGTATGAGTTAATGACAACAGATCTGCGGGATGAGGTAGCACATATAAGCGTACCAACCCTGGTCCTGGGCAATTGGTTTGCCGGCAAGGACTATGGGATTACCAAAGCGATGACCCAGCAAAATTTTGAAAGTCAATTTCAAAAGAGCACTTTTGTAACCATTGAAATTGCCGAAAAAGCAAAGCATTTTATCATGTGGGATGAACCCAATTGGTTTTATGATAAAGTAGAAAATTTCATCGCCAATGAATAAAGAAGAAAGATTCACGGAAATCTATCATCAAAACAAGGATAAAATCTATCGCCTGTGTCTGGGCTTTATGGGCAATAAGCCCGATGCAGATGATTTGCTTCAAGAAATTCTCATCAAGATATGGGATAATTTAAGTGCTTTTAAAGGGAATAGCAGCATTGCTACTTGGATTTATAGAATAGCGACCAATACGGCAATATTGTATTCAAAACGGAAGAGCAGAAGGAATAGCAAACATGCGCCTTTAAAGTCCGACAATGAACGTATCCTATCTGCTGTAGCCCTGGACCCTGGCATACCAGAACAACAAATCAATGAACTCTATACGGCCATCTCTTCCTTAAAAGAAATCGATAGAATAGTTATTGGGCTATTATTGGAAGGCAATAGTTATAGTGACATTGCCGACATCACTGGACTGAGTAGCTCCAATGTAGGCGTAAGGATCAATAGAATTAAGAAAGCATTGAACAAAAAATTAAAGAAATAATGGAAGACGATATCACAAATTGGAAAAGTTTATGGGAGGAGGAGAAACCAAGTCCTTTCAATATCACAGCTTTAATAGAACGATTGCTAAGACTGGAGAAAAAAGAAAAGCGGGAACGCATCTTTGTTTTGATCACTTTCCCTTTGACGCTAATTTTTCTAGGGATTGTATTGCCTATTTTTGAAAGCAATTATTTCATCATAGCCATTTCCTGCATTGGCATTGCCATGCTGATGTTACTGCTCCAACTCTATAGAAGTAAGCTAAAGCATAAGGATGAAGTTAGCTTTAACAATCAGGCGTATATTCAAGAAAATATTAAAAAATTGCAAGGAAAAATGACGACCACATCGAGGTATATGTGGGGGTATACCTTTCTGTTATTGCTGGGATTGAATATAGGTTATGTAGAAGTACTGAAAAGCTTAAATTTTGCTATTCGAGTAGGCATACATGCAGGCTTGAGCATAGCAATTCTATGTTTTATGTTTTTTAGTATCCGAAGAAGAATAAAAAAGAATGAAAAGGAAATCTTGCCATTGATCGACGCATTAAAAAACTTGATGGACTAACCCTTTTTATTCTTAGTAATCGTAATAGCCATAGCCTGCGTACTGATTTGGTTTGTAGACTGTGGCTCGTTTACGCTTTCGCAACAAAAATTCTTCTGTGACATAATCCATGACTTCCGAATCGGTTTCGGTATCTTCTATACGCATTCCCGCATTTTTATAATAGGGTTTGGATTGTAATCCTTTGCTGTTTTCATAGACTACAAGGCGCATTTTAAAGTTTTTATCGTATTCTCTAGTGGTATTTCTTGTCTTAAAGTAATACCCCGTATAGGATTTTCCCTGGTATTCCAAGGCCTTCTTCTGTAAGAAAACCAAAGAATCCTTAGTGGTATTAAAATCCATGCCCAAGAATAAAGTAGAGGCAGCCAATTTTTCTTGACGTTTATAGGCCGAGGGAAATAAATTGGATTTTCCCACACGTTTCAACTTGTTGAACAATAACATTCTGCTATTGATATCCTGAGCTAAAGAGTCAATCATACCCTTGGGGAGTATCCTATTATTTTGAGCCAGGAGAGAGACATAGGTGGTGCGAATATTAGGGTTTTTAAGCAGCCGTAAACGCTGGAAAAACTGAGCAACATTCTTTTCTTTGATAAAGGGATATAACAAAATCATATAATCTTCTAAAATAGCTCCATTTTGGCGTTGCGCCGTGCTCACATACCGCCGTTGGACATTGGGATTTACATATTGCCCCAATTGGCGTTTTAGCTGTATTTTGGCATCATTCAATATCTGTCTTCTATAGTTTTTATAGAGTTTTGGTTTTACCAATCCTTTGATTTTTAGTTGTGCCAAAAGAGAGAAAATAGAAGGCTTGTACTCTTCAATGGCACTATAATCCAATATTTCGGGATACAATTTCTTCCCCAATTCAAGGCTATCCGTATACGGTTTAAAAATGGTGTAGATTTCAAATTTCCTGGAAACCAAAGGCAAATCCTTGGACATTAGATCCAGTAAGAGGGAAACGGAAGCTTCATCCGATTTTTTGGAAATGGCCTGTAGTATTTTGGTTTGCGCATAAGAATTGTTGTAAGACTTCACATAGAAATCCTTAAAAAAGTCAATCACTTCTGGTGTATCGAGTTTTCCTAATTTTTGAATAAGATTGGCCTGAATGTTCTTCTTATCGTCCTTAAAATCAAAATTGGCAATATAGTGTTTCAAGGAATCAATATGTTTTTTCTCGAATTTTAAAAAGCGATATCCAGACAATACAATACTATCATTTGCTTTTAAGGCCGCAAAGAAATCCGAGGTTTTATCCCGTAAAAGACCTTCTCCGATGATCGTGTCTTTTGGAGTAAAGTTATCGAAGAACTCCTGTACAAAGCGGCTGGGTTTGTGAATAGTGTCCACCAAAGCTTTAACCTCGTACAACAAGCCGGCTTTGACAATATTTTTAATCAATATACCACGTGTACTGGCCGTATCGGTAAGTGTTAACTGCAATTCATGATATCCTTTCTTGGTACTGGTCTTTTCGTTGATTACGGAAAAGCTCTTTCCTGTGTAGATCTTTTTCCGCAACGCCCAGACCGAGTCAATATGTTTCAGCATTAAGTAGTCATGGGACTTATTCAAGACTACGGTGATGGCCTCATCGTTTTTATTTTGATAGACCGTTCTCTTATTATAGGCAGCATAGGGTTTAACTTTCTTTCGTGCATTATTGTAATTGCTGCTGTTTTCTACAAATTTCGGCGGTTTTACCGAGCTGATCGTACTAAAATGTAAGGCAGTATCCTGTACCTTTTTAAATTTATCGGAAGTGTTGGCTTCATGCACTTTAAAAGAGTCAAAAAAGGCAGTTGCCAGTGCAGGTTTTTTCGTCAGAACTCCCATAAGGTAGTAGTCTCCTCGGCGAAAAACCGTTTTTAAGTGTAATCGCTTTTGCGTAATGGAATCAAAAAGGGCTTCAGAAATTAGGCTATTGCTTTCAGGCTTGTTAAAGCTGCCTTTTAACTCTAAATGTTGATAGAACCGTTTCTGAATCTGTTTCAATTCAAAACTATCTTCTTCAATAAAATTAAAGTCGTTTACTGTTACCTTGCGAAGAAAATAATAGGAATCCGTAGCGGTGTCGTAACCCTCAACCGTCCTTTTTCCATTGCGATATTTGTTGGGGAAGGTATAGAGTGCTGGCATTTGAATTTCAAAATCTTGATACCCAGAGATGATATTTACCGGAGATTTTTCAAAAGACCGGAAAGCAATGCTATTGAAAATGGTATCGGAATGTTGTTTTACATAATCGCCCTCACCGCCCATTTTAAAAATAATGATTTCTAAAGGAGTTACATAGATGTGGTAGCGTTGATGATCTCCATTTTTCAGTACATTTTTAATATCCAAGCCTTTAAATCCGCTCCTTTCCAATTCCTTTTTTTCAATGATCGTTCCGGGAATATTCTCAAACAACAACTGATCGATATCCGTAATGGAATAGCGACTCTCTTTTTTGATAAACTCGTATTTGGGCACCCTATTGACCATTAAATAACTCCCATTGGCCAAATCGGGAGAGATGTAGGTGGTGCTGCCATTATCTGCAATTGGATAAAGCTTGTTGGGAAGGGAGAGACGGAAGAAATCATCATCCGTCCCATAGGTTTTATAGGTGTTTTCACGAATTTTTTGCTCAAATTTTGTTTTGATCTTGGTGCCGCGAGAGGTACTTTTGGAAACCAAAGGTTTTACGGTATACCCCATATTTCGCAAAAGGGAGATTACCCCTTTTTTTCCAGGAAGGTGTGCCGCTCCGATTCCTGTAAAGACCTTATTGTTGTGCATGACCGAATCCAGGCGCTTGGCCATATTTTCATTTCTGATATACAGCATATTTTTTAAATAATGTTCTGTATACATGGCCTGATCTATAGAGTCCAATAGGTTAATATTGCGTTCTCTATACGCATCTTGCAATAGGAACATAGGGTCTTGTTGTTGCATTTTTTTTTGCAACCATTCGTCGGGTTTTTGCTTTACCGCATTGAGACTGGCCCTTCCCACCAAAGTGGAAGACTCTTCCAGATCTTCAAGGGCCACTATGGTTTTTCCGAATTTTTGCCCTGCCTGATAAATGAACATATCCAAATAGGTGTCCTCCTCAAAGTTTTGAGAGTACTCATTGGTTCTATAGAGAATGTTATTGATGACACGATCCTCAAAAGCCAGATAAGAAGCAATGTTCTCTTTTTTTGGATTTTTGAAGGCAAAGGAACGCGCATAAAACCCCTTAGTGATATTTCCGCCACCATAGGCATAGGTCATGTTGGGCATATTGTCCTCATCTTCGAGCCATGTACTGGGGTCGGATTCCAGGGCTACCACCTCGCTTTTATCCAAAGCTTCATAGAAGACATCGTCTAGGCGAAAAGCAATTTTTTTGCTCACATGCATGGTACCATAGAGGTATGAGGATTCTTTTAGGCCGTTCCCGGAAATTTCCCATAATAAACTGTTTTTTTCCTGGGCGAAAGAGTATAAGGAATAGAGGGAAGCTAAAAGAATCAAAAGCACACGCATACACAAAAGGGTTTACTATAAAAATCCCATAAAAAACGGTAGTTGCAAAATTGTTGGGAACAATTAACACGAATTTTTTTTTTCGAAGCACTTTACCGTTAAAATAAGACCGTTAATCAATCAGTAATATTTATAATAGTATCTAAAAAAGTATTCGTTTATTGTTAACGTTATTTAGGTAGTTGTAGTATTTTTGCAGCACAGAAACCGTCTCCTGTACTGCCTTAGTAGAGAAATAGATAGGGCTTTAGGGGAAGCATAGAAAGATGTACTGACATGAAAGGAGTTTTATTGGTCAACTTGGGATCACCAGACAGTCCAACACCGAAAGACGTAAAGCCGTACTTGGATGAATTTTTGATGGACGAACGTGTCATCGATGTTTCCAAGGTGCTGCGAAATATTCTGGTCCGTGGGATTATTTTACAAACACGACCCAAAAAATCTGCGGCAGCCTATAAAAAAATATGGTGGGAAGAAGGTTCTCCTTTAATTGTGATTTCTAAACGTTTTACAGAAAAAGTACGCCAACGATTGGATATGCCTGTGGCTTTAGGAATGCGTTATGGAAGTATGACCATCAAAAAAGCATTGCAAGAATTGAAAGACAAAGGGGTAGACGATGTGATATTGGTGCCACTATACCCGCATTATGCCATGTCCTCTTATGAAACTGTAGTGGTCAAGGCCATGGAAGAACAACAACGGTTTTTTCCCGAGATGAAGATGACTACCCTTCCCGCATTTTATAAGAATGAAGCTTATATCAAAGTACTTTCCGAAAGTATTGCCGAAGGATTGAAGGATTTTGAATACGATCATATCTTGTTCTCCTATCACGGCATTCCTGAACGTCATATTCGGAAATCAGATCCAACGCGTTTTCATTGTAAGATCGATGGAAGCTGCTGTGGGGTAAATTCAGTTGCCCATAACACCTGTTACCGTCATCAAGTCTATGATACCACAGAACGTGTAAAAGCGTATTTGGGATTGCCAGAAGAAAAGGTGAGCACCTCTTTTCAATCCCGTCTTGCGGGAGATCCGTGGTTAAAACCGTATACCGATTTTGAATTTGAGCGCTTGGCCAAAGAAGGAAAAAAGCGCTTAGCGGTCATTACGCCGGCCTTTGTTTCAGATTGTCTGGAGACCTTGGAAGAGATTGCCATGGAAGGGAAGGAACAATTTGAGGAAGCTGGAGGAGAGCAGTACAAACACATTGGCTGTTTAAACGATAGTGATCCATGGGTTTCTGTGATGGTACAATGGCTAAAAGACTGGCAGGAAAAAGAGATGCTTCCGGGGTAAACAAAAGTGCTAAAAGGGTCGTTTTAGAAAAAAAAATCTTTTTTATTTCAAAATTTAAGGGCATAACGGTTACATTTTCAAAGAAATAGCGTCACATGAATGTGATACATGCTAAAAACCGTAATGAAATGAAAAAAATTATACTATGCCTTAGCTTGTTCCTATGCGGACTTGCAAGTTGGGCACAAGCCCCTGAAATTGCTCAAGATGTACAAGAAAACATTAAAGCCCGGATAACTACCGAACGCAATGTGGGTATTGTTGTTGGCCTTATCGAAGGAGAAGAAGTTACCTATTTTAGTTATGGAAAAACGGCCGTAGAAAATGGAAAACCCGTAACGGAAGAGGCGGTTTTTGAGATAGGGTCGATATCCAAGGTATTTACCACCATATTGTTATCCGATCAACTTCTGCAAGGGAAAATGAAATTGACCGATCCCCTAACAGCTTATCTACCCAAAACCGTGAAAGTTCCCAGTAGGAATGGGAAAGCAATTACCCTAAAGGATTTGGCAACGCATTCTTCTGGCCTGCCAAGAATGCCCAATAACTTTGCGCCGGCGAATCCCAACAATCCCTTTGCGGACTATACAATAGCACAACTGTATGAATTCTTATCCAATTACGAATTGCCACGAGATGTAGGGGCATCCTATGAATACTCTAATGTAGGAATGGGGCTTTTGGGGCATATTTTGGAACTTCACAGTGGTAAAAGTTATGAAGAGCTCATTGCAGAACACTTTAATAGAGGCTATGGCATGGAACATACCGGACTTAGGCTGAGCAAAGAAATGAAAGCACGCCTTGCGTTGGGACATGCAGAAGGAGTGGCGGTAGAGAATTGGGACATTGTTAGTTTGGCAGGTGCAGGAGGAATTCGATCTACTGCCCAGGATATGGTAAAATTTATACAAGCCAATATGGGCGTAATAGACTCTCCTTTGCAAGAAGCCATGAACATGAGCCACGCCCCTGCCTATAAAAATGAAACTCAGAATTTTGAAATGGGCTTGGGATGGCATTATGCAAATAATGGGGAAATTATCTGGCACAATGGAGGTACTGGGGGCTATCGTACTTTTGCCGGCTTTTTAAAGGGTACTCAAAAAGGAGTTGTGGTATTGAGCAATTCCAATGAAAGTATAGATGATATTGGACTAAAACTTTTGAATCCGGCCCTTAGCTTGAAAACACCTAAAAAGAAGGTGGTGCCACAGATTGTTGAAGTATCTGAGAACGTTTTGGAGCAGTATGTGGGCAGATATGAATTGACACCAACCTTTAGTATTACCGTAACCAAGGAAGGTAAAAAACTTTTTTTGCAAGCTACGGGACAGCCCAAATTTGAAGTGTTTCCTTCTGCTCAGAACGAATTTTTCTTGACAGTGGTAGAAGCTAGTATTACCTTCAATGCGGACAGCGAGGGTAAAATAGAAAGCCTTACCTTACATCAAGGAGGGCAAAACCCCGTAGGCAAAAAAGTAGAGTAGGTTTTTAGCTTCAAATACCTTACACATTTCGGTTTAAAGTCACTAATATTGCAAAGTGAATCAAGCTCGGATTTTCTGCAATGGCTAAAACAACCACGGATCAACTAGGAAGTCAACCTATTGGCGCTTTATTGGTCAAGCAGGCCCTACCTGCGTCCATTGGAATTTTGGTGATGTCCTTAAATGTACTGGTGGATTCTATTTTTGTGGGAAACTGGATTGGATCCATTGCCATTGCTTCCATCAATGTGGTACTTCCTGTATCCTTTTTTATCGCGGCCCTTGGTATGGCCATAGGAATAGGAGGCTCTAGTATTATCTCCAGGGCTTTGGGCGCCAATAATAAGACAAAGGCACTAAAAACCTTTGGAAATCAGATCAGCCTTACCCTTCTTATGACCATAGTTATGGTGGTTTTAGGGTTGTATTATGTAGATACCCTTATTCCTGCCTTTGGTGGAAAAGGAGCAGTTTTTACACCTGCTAAAATCTATTACACCATTGTAATGTACGGCGTACCCTTTCTAGCCTTGTGTATGATGGGAAATACGGTAATTCGGGCCGAGGGAAAGCCAAAATTCGCCATGACCGCCATGATTATTCCCTCCGTGGGAAATCTGTTTATGGACTATCTTTTTATCTATGTTTTTGATTGGGGGATGGCCGGAGCAGCATGGGCCACAACAGGTGGCTATTTATTATGTGCGGCCTATGTGTTCTATTTCTTTATATCCAAAAATTCCGAACTTAAACTTCGGATGTCCGATTTTAGATTGGAAGGGTCGATCTTAAAGGAAATTGGAGCTTTGGGAGTGGTGACATTGGCAAGACAGGCCGTGGTTAGCATTACGTATTTATTGATGAACAATATTCTATTTTCATTGGGAGGTGAGGCCATGCTAGCCGTATATGCCATTATAGGAAGGATGCTTATGTTTGCCTTGTTTCCCGTTTTTGGGATTACCCAGGGCTTTTTGCCCATAGCCGGATTTAATTATGGGGCGAAAAAATACCCGCGCGTTCGGGAATCCATTATCACGGCCATTAAATACGCCGCCCTATTGGCCGCCATAGTTTTTGTGGGACTGATGTTATTTCCCGAAGCTATTACCCATCTGTTTTTAAGTGATAGGACAGATTTGCCCCAACAAGATATCTTGACCAATGCCTTTGTATTGGAGCATACTCCCAATGCCATGCGATGGGTTTTTGCTGCGACACCCATTATTGCCATTCAATTGATAGGAGCTGCCTATTTTCAGGCTATTGGTAAAGCCATTCCGGCTTTGTTGCTCACCTTAACACGGCAAGGATTCTTTTTTATTCCCCTAGTGTTACTACTACCGCTATTTTGGGGAGAACTGGGGGTGTGGCTTTCTTTTCCGATATCCGATGTGTTGGCTACCCTTGTTACGGGGTATTATTTGAAGCGGGAAATGCAACGGGAATTGTCCTAAAGGTGAGAGGAAGCCCTACTCCATAGAAAAAAGATCAAAGAAATGTTCGGCATCTTTAATGTCTTGCATGCCAAAAATCCAACACAGCTCTGAAAAGTCCGAAAAATCCAATCCTCCGCGCATAATGGCCTTGTTGTTATAGCGTCCTTCTTTTCCATTGTATTGAAGCCCCAGATCAATAGCCAATTGCCAAATCTTGACCAATTTGGAATCCGTGATTTTGCGTTTCCAGTCAACAGCGGCCGCAGAACGAAAACCAGGAGTGCCATTGCCTTCAGCATTGCCATCAGGAATTTTCAGATAATCGGTATGCGTCCTTATATAATCCAGATCATTTTGAGCCGTTACTTTTTCATTCCAATCGCTATGCTGTATCACATGAATCCTTTTTGAAAGCTTTTCTTGGGGCAATCTATTCTGGATTGCCTTTACAAGGGCCGCAGAGAAATTGGATTGCCCTGCCTCGGCGATCCATACCTCTCCATTTTTGGTCAAAGTTTGTATGGCTATGGTTTTTACTTTTTCTACGGCAGCTTCAAAATCCTTATGGGCATCGGTCCATTGATCTTCAAAAGCCAATTGAAAAAGATCATTTGGGGGAACATATAGTCCACCTTGGGTTCCATAGGTGCCGGCAACAGCATGGTATTTGATGCTTGAAAAATCGGGATGGGATAGCAATAATGCCGCGGCGGCCACCGAATGAAGATCATCTACATCTGTTTTACAGTCATATTGTAGCAGCAGTAGGTCTTTTTCCCTGTTGAAAGTGCCACTTTTGAGGGATACCCCCTGAGAAAAGACAGCGCTACTGCATAGGCACAATAGTACTAGGAGCTTTGATTTTAATTTCATCGTATTGTTTCTTAAGATTTAAAAGCGCTTATGAATAAACGGGTTTCGATATTCTTGAAGTAAATGTAGGCTATAATTCTTCTTTTTTGGTCACAAAAAATAGTTTTGAATCGTTTTAAAATGAGAGTCGTATAAATAGGCTTGATTTCCGCTTTGGAATTGAGCAAATGCTAAAAGAACTCAAAAAACCTTAAGCATTTTATATTTCAATGGATTTATACGAAGTTTTTACAAGGGCTTCCCCATATTTCCGCTCCAATCTACGAATACTAAAATGTGCCTGTGCCATGCGTTGAAAATGGTTCATAAAGGCCAGATTGATTCCGGCACCCCCGGCCGCCCCGAGCAAAGGCACTGCTTGGGAAACAAATTTTTCGGAAACCTGAATACTAAAACGGGAAGCTACGGCTGCAATCAGTTGTAGTATGGGGTTGGTACTCCCTGCGAAAAACCCTTCAAGGGCGTAAGCTGTAGACCCTTTGATTGTAGTGCTGACAGCAATTTTTGAAGCGTAATAACCCGTTTCAATACTATCATCGTGCTTGGAAGTGCCTCCCAGAGCGAATACTTGGAGACAGGCCAATTGGGTGTCCAAGGTGCTGAGGTCTTCCCCTTGATTACGAGCAATATCCATGATTGATCGCATCATTAGTTTTGTGGTCAAAGTAAGGTCGGCGGCAAAAGCTGTTGCTCCCAAAGCTCCTCCCAACATTCCCGATGAAGTAACTAGGGCTTTGTAGGTTTTGTTCCAAGGAGTTGTGTTTTGTTTGTGGGCCTTCATGGAAATCAAATTGCTTTTTACCACGGTATGCAACACTTTATAGGTGGTTTTCTGAAGCCAATCTTGCTGTTTTTTAGGCAAGAGAGCAATACGACTTTCAATAGCATTCCCCACTTTATTAAGACCTTGCATGGCCCAGCCTAGCTGTTCCATATGTTGTTTGGCTTGCTTTAAGGTGGCGAAATCTTCGTTCGATAAGGTTTTTTTGATCTGAATTTCAGTATGCATGGGTTCTTTATAAATTTAATGAGGGTGATGGCAATCTAGGTGATGATCCAAAGACAGAGCAGGTATATAATAATTACCGTAATCACCCAGGAAATAGCAGTAATTCTACGTTCCTTTTGTTTGTATTTTTTGATTTTTTTGCGAATATTTTTCATATCCCTAGGCGTAGTTTCCTTAACGTCAAGTTGTGTTTTGGAGGTTTGGCCAATGACATCGCTTTTTGTACGGATTTTCCGTTTATTGATCAATGCGCGATTCATTTTTAAGCTTTGAATGGCTCCTGCTATACTACCTCCTCCCATGACTTTCAGTGCTTTAGATATACTTATGGGTAGCTTAAAATGTAGTTTTGTTACATCCAGGGCAGTGTAAAAATAGAAAATTAACTAAAACCTATAGGTTTTCTAAGACGCTATTGCTTAAGGGGTTTTTAACTGAAACCTTCCAGAAATGCTTCTGCTAACTTCAGTACCATCGAGATCAAAGCGCAAATCCACGTCAATATCCCAAGCGGTGGCATTCACCTGTGTTCCGGAAATTGTTCCTGAAGAAATCAAAAGACTCCCAATAGTTTCACAGAAGCAAAAACGATTAAAAAATGGACGTAGTGTAGCGAGTTCGGCATCAGAAAAAGAAAAGGAGCTAAGGTTGGGATCTACTTCAAAAAGAATACGTTCCCCATATTCGTCATCCGCAATAAGATCTTCCTGTTCGGCCACAAAGAAATACTCAAATACGAGTCGCTCCCCGGCTTCCACATTGACAAAAACCAAATCGTTGGATTGTGGACTTACGATAATGGCCGCATTTTGGGAAAACTCCAAAAGCGTGCTTTCGGGCGTTGTACTCCCAAGAACACTATTGTCATCACTACAACCTATAGTGATGACAAAAAAGGCGATAAGGATTGCTAATTTCTTCATGAGCTTTTACTTCTAGATTGACTTAGTCGTAATACGCTGCGAATGAAATCGTTAAAATTTACACAAAACGTACTATCCTAGCATTCTCCAGTGTCCACATCGCACTGAGGGGCCTCCTGAGCAGCAGTTATGGGAGAAACCGAAGCAAATGCTTCTAAGAATACGCTACTGGGCTGTGCCCCGCTAATACCATATTTATCGTTGATGATAAAAAAGGGAACCCCTGAAACGCCCCGCTGCTGATAATGGGCAATTTCCTGCTTCACGGCATAAGCGATCTCATCATCGGCAATGACCTTTGCTGTCTTTTCGGCACTCCAGCCAAATTCTTCCATGATCTTGGCCAATACTTCAGATTGGTTCAAATGAAGATTCTCATCAAAATAGGCCTTTAAAAAACGCTCTTTTAAAGCGTCTTTAAAACCTTCTTCTCCGGCAACATGGAGCAATTGGTGCAAAGGAAGTGTATTTACGGCCAACCATTGGTCGCCAAAATTGAAACGGATTCCTTCTTCTTGCCCAACGGCCGTAATCCGATCCGTCATTTCATAAGTGCGTTCCAAATCCCCAAATTTATTGGTAAGATAGGTGTTTCTGTCCAGGCCTTCAGTGGGAATGGTTGGATCTAACTGAAAAGGATGCCAGGTAACCTCAACAGGGGCTCCTTTCCAATCTTTTAAGGCCTTTTCCATTCTTCGTTTCCCAATATAACACCATGGGCAAGCCACATCGGATACAATATCTACTTTGATCACTTCTTTTTCCATGCAAATTCTTTTAGAGCACAATGATAGTGCAGATCTAAGAGATTGACGATTAAAAATACGTTAAATTCATATGAAACCAGGAGATAGAATACAGGTTACGAACCATTGATCGATCGATTATTTTGTACTTGGAGTACATTCTGGACCCATGTATCAACGGTCTGCATCCATCCATTCTTCACCAGTAATCGTTCCAATTCGGACCATTCCAAAGTAGTAGTTTGTGTAAATATTACACGGACCATACCAGCAAAAGGACTGATTTCATGACCCTCAAAAAAGATATCTGTTGCTAGTGATTCCTGTTCGGACTTGTCCGGAGTGAGTACTGTTTTGAGGAGGTCTAAAGATTTAGCTCTAATTTTCATTGCTCTCCGAGCCCTTTTCCGAACCAAGCTGGTACGATGTAAGCCACATACTTTAATTGTGGCGAGGGCACGTGGATCTACTTGCTGGTCCGGACCTTTTTTTCTAGGTTTAATAAAACCTTCCACGGTAAATTCAAAATAATTACAAGGGTCAAAATCTTTTTCATAAGGGTTTATAAGTAGTGGTTTTTCCCTATGGATATCATTTTGTTTGGGATTTTGAACGTTAAATTCTGAATCCATTCGAGTTGCTCTTGGGTGCGCCACCGGGAAAAGAGCATTTTTATACGATTGGTTGCAAATATCGCAGGAAAGCAGGTAATTTTCCCAGTCGTAGGCCAGCCACCAATAGCCATGTTCTGTAATCTGTGGTCGTACCTTACCTGCCGTCTTGCTATCTATTCTCTTGCTGTCCGGAAATTCGTTTCGTTCAGCCATTAGCTTTTGGATGCCTTTTTTGGGCCGGTAATGCTCTACATCTCCATGACCGGAAATGGAAACTTCGCAATAGCCGCATTTATCGTGTTGGGCCCTTACAAAGTGGGGCTTTAACTTTTGCCAAAAGGAATCCTTGAATTTAGGCCAACCCTCGCTTTTAGGTTTGGGATCTCCTAGAGCTTCAAGATGCTCCTTACTCTTTTCGTTGAATCCTTCAGGAGGTAGTGGTCGTTCAAATGGAATCATATTGTTTTAGGAATTGATTTGTTCACGTAAACGCTTGGCTAGTTCATCTCTTAGAGAAGTATCTTCTGAGATTTCTAGGCTGTCCTCTTTTTTAACCTCGTCCATCATATGGAACAAAGTATCCAAATTTGAATTTCCATAGGGGGTTTGCATAATGCCCGCTCGCAATTCGTTTTCAATCTCTTTAATGCGCCCTTCATCAGGCTCCGTGCTGAAAAGTTGTTTGCTGTGTTCCTTGATGAGATTACTTGTATGTTCATCCGTAGTATGCTCCATATAAAACCAACTGCCCGTTAATAGGCTCTCCAAAGGCATACCTATGGGAACATCTTTTTGAAGGATATTGATTTTTTTGCCATCATCTTCTTTGTTCATCACCCAAACTTCTCCAAGCCTGGCACTGCGTAAACACAGCGGGTCATGGGTGCTAATAATAAAAGTGGTACGGGGAAACACTTTCCTCAAGAGGGAGACTACTTTGATTTTCCAGGTAGGGTGTAAATGGTTTCCAATTTCATCAACAATGACCAAGCCTTCTGCATTAATGGCACTGTTCCAATGTTCAGAGAGCGATCTTAGGATGTAAAGGGCATATCCGATGACCGATTTATGACCATCACACATATCTTCAATGGATTCCGGACCATTGCCCACATTAATTTTTATTTTTTTGTCCCTCCGGTTCATGAGCCGTTTTTCACCAATGAATTCCTCGGGAATCATCAGCATATCAATGATGGCTTTGGCCGCTTCGTTGAACTGATGTCTATTGACCAAGGACGTATCTCCCAACCAAGGCTGTATCTCAGGGTAAATGACGTCGTGTCGGAACAAGCCCATAATACGGGTAGGATCATCTTCAAAAGTAACCTCTTCCCCTTTCTCCGGTAATCGCCGGATAGAACCAATGCCAATGGTGGGCTTCACCAGGGTATCGTTTGTAGAATGGATTTCTGATTTTGTGATCTCTAAGGTGACAAGCGTTTCTGAATTATTAAATTTTGCCTGAATTACAGCTTTTTTGGCTCCTGAATTTCTGCGGATAAGTTTGGAAAGGTCTCCCAAATTTAATTGTTGCAGTTGTTCATTACCCATCATCACCAAGGCAATGGCCTGTAATATGGTACTTTTTCCAACTCCGTTCTCCCCAATCAACAATATCCCATTTTCCCCTTCTTCTAGTCCGGAAGCTTGGGGAATAGCCAATTTTGCATGTGTTATCGCCTTGAAATTTGTAATATCAATCCATTCTATGAAATTATAGAAAGGTCGTTGCGCCATAGGAGGTCGTTTTTTCTTCTTGGACGCTTTTTTGGCCTTAGGAGGACGGCTCGAAGGCCCTTTTAGAACAACGTTCTCTTTGGATGCCCCATGATCAAGGTTCGTCGGACTTTCTAAAGCATCCGAAGTTTCCGAAGAGAAGTCTATGATGGGTGGGGTGTAATTGGATAACTGATCCAGCAGCTCGCCATAGATTTGAGGGTAACGATCATGAAGGAGTCCTTCATTTTCCACAAACCAGCTTCCAATGAATTGTCGTGCCAGGGCTAAATAACTGCGATTTTCCCGTAGCGTCTCCAATATTCCATAGAGTATTTCTTCCTGATCGTCCTTAAAATTGATGGATGCCAAGCCTTTGTTCAAGAAATCGGCCAATTCTTTCCGACGTTCGGACAACCCTCCCCGATTCAATTGTAAAATATCCAAGCTGTATTGCCCCTTTTCCGTCAGGGCGCGCATGATGCCCTGCTCATCATAATGAAAATGCAGTTCGGTATGATCCTTAAGATTACAGGGATCAATCAATAATGCCTCTTCTTGATCTAAAGTGGCTCTAAGTTCTTCATAATTATAATACAATTCTAAGCTTGGCGGGGTGAGGCGCTTTCCGATTACGGGAAAATTATTGCCTTTGTTTCTATTGCAAGTTTCACAGCTTAAGTACAGATTAAACCACTTATAGGTTAACCAATAATAGCCTTCATTCTGTTGATTTTTAAGACCTACGACACTGGATGTAGGTCTAAAATGTTCAATATTGGGCTTAAAGACCCTGGTTTCGCAATAACAGCATTTTCCATTAAAAAGTTCTTCCGCGCTTTTACGGGCTCTTCTCAGATAACTGAAATTGCGCTTAAAACGGGCTTGGGTATAGCCACTGGAAGCTTCCAAGCGTGAAATAATTTCCGCTTCTACACCTGAATCCATTTTCTGCAAAGAATCTGGAATGGGAACATGGTCTCGGTTTACATAAATCATAATAGAATAGCTTAATCTTTTGATAAATAGTTGGCTGTGTTTTCTCTAGCAATCAAATCAAAATCCTCCTCATCCAATAAAGCTTTGGTCTCAATAAAAAGATCTTTATCCGAATTGTGGTTGCGCACTACATAAAAGTCGGTTCCAAATAAAATACGACTGCGTAATTTGTTCTTTCCACTGTAGTGCATGGCTTTTTTATTGGGAGAAGTCTCTGCGCTGTAGGCTTGGTGCTCCGTCTCATAATCTTCTCCTTTTTCCAAGGCATATTTCAATAAGGGGTAAATAGAAGGTTTGCTGATAATATAGCTGAGGTCGGCATACACATTTTGATAGCGGATCATCATACTACAGATAATAGAAAACCAATCGCCCTTTTCCCAAAGACTACTAATTTTGAACCAAGAAAATTCGTTATCGGAATTGGTCATAAACCGGATAGCTTCCTTGGGATTCCGCATCAGGCGTTGACTGTAGGTTTCCCGATCCTGCTCCATATAACGGATCCATTCTTCTTCCCCACCAAAATGGGCCAAACAAACTTTGAGGTTGGAAAGATTATGTTGTAGCGTATCATCGGCTTCCGAATATCCAAAGAGTTTTTTAATATGCTCGTCCTCCGTATTTTTAATGACGGTCTTTAAAAAAGACTCCTCCAAGAGACAGAGGTAATTCATGGGATGTGTAAAGTTAAATTGCAAGGCCTTGTTCTTTGTTTGCGGAAGAAGCATGGGACCATATTCATCTTTCCCATAGGTAGTTTGAAAAACAGGATGGAAATTCCACGCCTTTTTCTTGGCTCCCCGATAATAGATCACACCCATAACACAGTGGGTCATGATGGGAATATTGTTTTCGGCGGCGTAACGCCAAATAGGAAGCAAATATTTGTCAAACGGATAATACCCCAATGCTGGGTATATTTTAAAACCACTGAATTGACGGTCTTCCATATAGGTCTTTACAAAGCAGGGTCTCAGGACCATTTTATCATTGACCACTTCATAATCAAAGAAGGCAGAGCCATCTCTTTCTACCCTTCGTGGATCAATAAACAAAAAGGGATAATAGGCTTCTTTGGGTGCTGTGCTATCGGGATTTTTGACTACATCCCATAATTCGCGCATTTGATAGTGGAAGCTTTCTTTATAATCGTCTTCCGTCCAGCCCTTTTCAAGGTTTTTTTCCTTGGACTTCAACATTTCTGAGCTTATTTTGGTTGTGCCGGCGCCCATAAACTCCATATCCATGGGCAAGATGACCATACTTGAACCCGGCGGAATCTGATGCAGGGCACGCTGGGCTACTTTGCGTTGGGTACCGTAAAAGCTAAAACGCCCCATGAGATAGTAGCGGTCTAACATTTCGGCCAATTGTGGGTTGGCTATTTTTTTTAGGATAGGAAAGAGTTTCTTTGCCAAAATGAACAGCAACTTTCGCCCTCTTCGGATGAAAATCAATACTAGAATTACCCAGATGACCTTTAAAATCCAATGGATTTTAAGGTGTAAATAATGGGCCGTGAGCCAGTCTTTAAGGTGATCAATGATTTCAAAATAATCCTGTTCTATTCCAAAGAGTAATTTTACCAGATCAATAAAATAGAATGCTGCCGATAAGATGACCCAAAAAATAAGAAGTTGTATAGGAATACGCAGATACCATCGGCTGGAAATAAAATACTTTCGGAGTACTTCCTTCCGTTCCCTACGTTTTTCTTCATGTAGCGCTTCCCATAAGGCGTCCGTTTCCTCTTGGGTTTCGCCCCGGGCAAATTCCTTTCGGTATTTGTGGGCATAGTATTTTTTGAATTGTTTGATGATCCACCCAGTATGAATGAAATAGAAGAAGGGCCAGGGAACAATGGTACGGGCTAAATATGGAGGCACAAAGTTACCAGTAAAAACATGGGTATGAACATTGATGATCTTTTTTTTTGGCATGGGTTTGGTCATTATAAATACGCAAAAAACAAGCTGAAGTAGAAAAAAAAAGTGCTACGCCAGTACATGATAAAAACAAAGGGGGAAGTAGGTTAAATATACAAATTTTTGTCAAAAACCCTACAAGAATGGCTTCCCCATTTGTGGGGATTTTTTTTGTAGAAATCTGATGATAGCACTGAAATTTTGAAAAGTAGGACAAAATAGATTTCTTGCGTATTTTTGGTCCAATTGTTGTTAGTTTGATGACTAGACAAACTACAAACAAATACACTTTATGAAGCATATTACCCTTAGCAGCTTAGCAATTCTTCTCCTCTTCACTTCTTCCTGCGTCAGCGTAAAGAAACACAATGCCCGTTTGGACGTCAAACATGCCCCTACCCAATTGCGGAAAGATGTGGATTATGCGTATAAGAAACTAAAGAAATTGCACCCGCGTTTATATCAATTTGTGTCTAAGGAAACTTTGGATCGAAAATTTGACAGTCTTAAAAAAAGTTTGAACGCACCTATGGACAGTAAAGCTTTTTACAGCCGTATTGCTCCCGTAATTGCGGAAGTAAGACAGGGGCATATCTCTGCGGGCTTCCCTGGGAAGCGCTATACCAGAAAAGAGCGTAAGCGACTGAATAAATTAAAATTGGATTTCAATGATTTGGATTTTGAATATGTGGAAGAAGCCGTTTGGATTTCCAACACTATTGGCAAAGATTCCAGCTTGGTAGGTAGTGAATTGTTGTCTATAGATGGGAAGCCTATTCGCAAGCTTTTTGACACCTATAAAAAAACCTTTTCTTCCGATGGGTATAACACCACCTTTCAAGAACGTTTTATTGCCCTTCGATTAAAGGAATTGTATCGAAAGCATGAAGGGTATTTGGATAGTGTTTCTTTACAATTGCGCAAAGCCGATTCTGTCTTTGTGAAACAGTACAAGCGCTATAATAAGGATAGTTTGCTATTGGCGGAACGGATAAAGGATAGTCTGCCCAAGCCAGAAAAGGTAAAATTGACCAAAGCGGAGCGAAAAGCTAAGAAAAAAGCCTTTAAGGCAAAGCGAAAATACAACGCGAAACGAGGCTATATTGCTAGTAGAAAGCACTACAATAGAAATTTGGAATTTTTGGATAGTACGGGACAAACAGCCTATATGCAGATTCGGAGCTGGACCAATGGCCCTTATAAAAAATTCTATGAAGAAAGCTTTGCAAAGATCGATTCCGCAGGAACTAGAAATCTGATTCTAGATTTACGGGATAATACCGGAGGGCGTCTGGATGAAATTCAAGATTTTTATGGCTACCTCGTAGATAAAGAATTTCAATTTGTCAACCCAGCTGAGGTGAATACAAGACTCCCCTATTTTAAAGGCTTTTTTAGCCCAAATGAAAATGCTGTGGGAGCAGTGATCAAAGGATTGTTGACACCTGGTCTGGTCATACACAATTTGTTGAAAGCCAGAAAAAAAGAGGGTAAATTGGTATTCAACTATCGCAACGCCAAGTTAAAAAAGCCTCATGAGCATAATTTTAAGGGGAAACTATATGTATTGATCAATGGGAATTCCTTCTCGGCTTCTTCCATTTTATCCAGCAATCTCCATGGGACCGGACGTGCGGTTTTTGTGGGGGAAGAAACCGGAGGTGGCTATAATGGCACTGTAGCGGGGCATTATAAGACCATTCAACTGCCCAATACCAAAGTAGGGGTGCGTTTTGGACTTATGCATATAGAAGCACCCTATTACGATACGGTAAAAGGAAAGGGTATCCACGCCGATCAGGTCATAACGTCCTCTGCAGTTGATAAGGCAAAAGGAATAGATCGGGAAATGGAATGGATTTTGAACGATATTAAACAAGGTGCTGCAATTACGGAAAGTAAGTAGCCTCATTGTTAGAAAAATAATGCAGTGCCCGGGCACTGCATTATCATTTCACATCATAACTACCTATTGCTTAAGACTAAACAATTTTTTCCAATTCTACAGTGAAGTGCCTCATAATAGGTGCTTCCCAAGAAATGTGATACCCTTTTTTAGCTTCTTGTCGGGTATCAAATATCTTTTTTAATACCGCTGCCACATATTTCATATGCGATAGGGTATAGGTTCTTCTTGGAATGGCCAAACGCACCAATTCCAATTTAGGATATCTATTGTTCCTCGTTACGGGATCCCTATCTGCTAAAATGGTGCCTATTTCTACGGCCCGTATCCCTCCAACAATATAAAGTTCTATGACCAAGGCCTGCGCCCGGTATTCTTCTTTTGCAATGTTGGGGACAAACTTATTCGCATCCAAATAGATGGCATGCCCTCCAAAAGGCTGCTGTACTGGCACGCCATAATCTACCAGCAGTTGACCGAGATAATGTACTTGCCGAATGCGACTTTCCAAATATTCAAACTGAATGGCTTCTTGTAGCCCTGCGGCCAGTGCTCCCATATCTCGACCAGACATGCCTCCGTAGGTCACAAAACCCTCGTACATAATATTGTAAGTAATGCAGCTTTTGTACACTTCAGGATTGTTGAGGGCGATAAAGCCTCCCATATTCACAATGCCATCTTTTTTGGCGCTCATCGTCATTCCATCGCCATAGGAAAATAGTTCCTGAACAATGTCTTGGATAGAAGCTTCTGCGTACTGCGGCTCTCTGGTTTTAATGAAATAGGCATTTTCGGCGAAACGGGCGGCGTCAAAATACAAAGGGATGCCATGGTCCTCACAAAGTTGGGACACTGCCTTGATGTTTTCCATAGATACGGGTTGCCCCCCTGCCGAATTACAGGTAATCGTCAATAGGACAAAAGGAATATTTTCAATGGGATGGGTATGGAAAACCGCTTCTAGTTTTTGAAGATCAATGTTTCCCTTAAAGGAATGATGCAAGTCGGTATCAAAAGCAGCATCTATGGTGCAATCCACAGCGGTGGCCTTTCGATATTCAATATGACCTTTGGTGGTGTCGAAATGAGAATTTCCAGGAATGATATCCCTTTCTTTGATCAAAGCGGAAAAGAGCACATTCTCCGCAGCCCTGCCTTGATGTGTGGGAATAAAGTGTTGAAAACCGGTAATTTTCTTAACGGTATCTTCCAGTTTTTTATATGATTTAGATCCGGCGTAACTTTCATCGCCTAGCATCATTTCTGACCATTGCCGATCGGACATGGCGCCCGTTCCAGAGTCGGTCAATAAATCAATAAGGACTTGATCGCTCGATAATTTAAATACATTATAACGGGCTTCTTCTATCCATTTTTTTCGTTCTTCCAGCGTAGAGGGCTGAATGGCCTCCACCATTTTTATTTTATAGGGGGTGATATACGGTAATTCCATACCAAGAGATAATTTAAAAGTGATACTAAAATACTATAGGGCAAGGCTCGCGCAGAACCTTGATGGGAATGTGGTCTTTAGCCTGGGAAAGAATCTCTTTTTTTGATGTTTCGGAAAGAAACATTCATGATAAGTAAGGTACGTATCATAAGGAATTATAGTATGGTACAAAGGTACAAAAGAATGCCTTAAATCGTATGGGAAGGTCTTGAAGAAAGTGATGCGGCCGGTATTCTTGGAGTATTGTAATTTAATTAGGGCAAAATTACGGACTACAGGCTTCGTTGTATTCGCTTTTATTCCTACATTTAGCCTGACTAATTAATAATACCCTGAAAATGAAAACGCTATTTGTTAAAATCAGCATGCTTTTGCTGATTGCTTTGCTGTTGCCTACAACGACCTCTGCACAAAAACGAAAAAAGAAACGATCAAATACCGCAACCGTACAATATCCGGAAGATTTGTACTCTAGTTTGGAATACCGATTGGTAGGCCCCTTCCGAGGTGGGCGTTCCGCTGCGGTTACCGGTGTTCCCGGAGAACCCAATCTCTTTTATTTTGGCGCTACCGGAGGTGGTGTATGGAAAACTACGGATGGAGGCCGTAATTGGAGTAATATTTCCGATGGTTTCTTTGGTGGTAGTATAGGTGCCATTGAAGTAGCAAAAAGTGATCCCAATGTGATCTACGTAGGTGGAGGGGAGAAAACCTTAAGGGGTAATGTATCTTCGGGCTATGGAATATGGAAAACCGTGGATGCCGGAAAGACATGGACATCCATGGGATTAAAAAACAGTCGCCATGTGCCGCGAATTCGTATTCATCCAAGCAATTCCGATATTGTCTACGCGGCTGTACTTGGAAACATTTATAAGCCTACCCAAGATCGTGGTATCTATAAAAGTATGGATGGGGGAAAAAGCTGGACCAAGAAGCTCTTTGTCAATGATCAGGCAGGGGCGGTGGACCTTATTTTGGACCCCAATAACCCCAGAATTTTATATGCGTCCACATGGCGGGCCAAACGTACGCCCTATAGTTTAAGTAGTGGTGGCGATGGATCTGCGCTTTGGAAAAGTACGGATAGTGGAGAAAGCTGGACGGAAATCTCCAAAAATGAAGGTTTTCCAAAAGATACTTTGGGAATCATCGGGGTCACCGTTTCCCCAAAGAATTCCGAGCGTGTATGGGCCATTGTGGAGAACAAGAAAAAAGGAGGCCTGTATCGCAGTGACGATGGTGGGAAGAAATGGACGCAGGTAAATAGCGAGCGTAAATTACGGCAACGGGCCTGGTACTACACAAGATTGTATGCGGATACGGAAGATGTAGATGTGGTTTATGTACTAAATGTGCGTTATCACAAATCAACCGATGGTGGACGCAGCTTTAATACCTTTAATGCCCCGCACGGAGATCATCACGACCTTTGGATCGCTCCGGAAAATTCCAAACGGATGATTATTGGAGACGATGGCGGTGCGCAAGTTTCGTATGATGGCGGGGATACCTGGAGTACCTATTACAACCAGCCTACATCACAATTTTATAGAGTGACTACGGATAATGCTTTCCCTTATCGTATCTATGCGGCGCAACAGGATAATTCTACCTTGCGCATCAAGCATCGAAGTGATGGTTTTAGTATCAGCGAGAACGATTGGGAACCTACTGCAGGGGGAGAATCTGCCCATATTGCCGTAGATCCCACGGATAATGATATTGTCTATGGCGGGAGTTATGACGGCTTCCTTACGCGACGAAATCACAAGACAGGAACCGTTCGTGGTATTAATGTATGGCCAGATAATCCTATGGGACACGGTGCTGAGGATATGAAATACCGTTTTCAATGGAATTTCCCCATTATTTTCAGTCGCCATAACCCTAAAAAACTCTATACCTTTTCTAACCATGTGCATGTAAGTGAAAATGAAGGACAGAGCTGGACACTCTTGAGTGGAGATCTTACACGCAATGATCCTTCCAAGTTGGTTTCCAGTGGAGGACCCATAACCCAAGACAATACCAGTGTGGAGTATTATTGTACCATTTTTGCGGCCAATGAAAGCCCCTTAAAAGAAGGTTTACTTTGGGTAGGAAGCGATGATGGCCTGATTCATGTTTCCAAAGATGGCGGACAGAATTGGGAGAATGTAACGCCAACCAATATGCCGGAATGGTCCATGGTCAATAGCATTGAACCCTCAGCATTTGATGAAGGGACCTGCTATGTGGCAGCCACACGTTATAAGTTAGGCGATTTTCAACCTTATCTGTATAAAACGACCGACTATGGGAAGACCTGGAAGAAAATAACAAACGGTATAAATAAGGAACACTTTACTCGAGTTCTTCGGGAAGACCCTAAGCGAAAGGGATTACTATATGCAGGCACCGAAACCGGAATGTATGTTTCCTTTGATGATGGCGCTAATTTTACGCCCTTTCAATTGAATTTGCCAATTGTTCCCATTACGGATTTGGCCATCAAAGACAACAATCTTATCGTAGCTACCCAAGGGCGAAGCTTGTGGATTATTGATGATCTTACCGTATTGCATCAGTTAGACGATGCCAAGAAAAGCAAAAAGGCCATTTTATATAAGCCAAAAGATTCCTATCGTACCAAGGGAGGAGCACGTACAACACCTTCAAAAACCGAAGGAGCCAATCATCCCAATGGTGTCATTACACATTTCTACCTCAAGGAAGTATCCAAAAAAGATAGTGTTAGTCTCACCTTTACTTCCGTAGCCGGAGATACGTTAGGGAATTTCAGCACCTATGCCAAAGAGACCAAAAACAAATTAAAAGTCAAAAAAGGCGGAAATACTTTCGTGTGGAATACGCGCGGGAAAGGGGCGGAACGCTTGAAAGGAATGATTCTCTGGTGGGCCAGTTTAGATGGTGCAAAGGCAGTACCGGGTACCTATAAAGTACATTTAAATGTAAATGGAGCAACCAACTCTGAAGATTTTACCATCTTACCCGATCCTAGAGCCGAAGTATCCGTGGCAGATATGCAGAAGCAGTTTGATTTTGTTACCGACATCAATACTACCGTAGATAAAGCGCATCAATCCATTAAGAAGATTCGTAAGATTACAGCCCAATTAGATGCCTTTATGAAGCAGTATAAGGACAATGAGCAAACCAAAGATTTGGTAGAAAAGGCCAAGAAAATGAAAACTGCTTTTGGAGATGTGGAGAAGGCCCTATACCAGACCAAGAACCGCAGTGGTCAGGACCCTTTAAATTTCCCCATTCGATTGACCAATAAGTTGGCGCATTTGAATAGTCTGACAGCGATAGATGATTTTCCACCTACCGATCAGGATATTGCCGTGAAGAATGAAATTGCCGGGCAAATAGAGGCGCAGTTAAAAACCTTTGATGCCTTGGTGTCCAAAGAATTGGAGGAGTTCAATAAGGCCTTTATTTCGCTCAACCTTAACTATCTCTTTGTAGAAGAATAGGCTCAGCGACTTAAAAGAAATAATTACCCTGTCCCAAAGTCCTCCTTGGGACAGGGTTTTTTGTGTTCCTTCTGGAAGAAGTATACTTTTTTTTCTGGTTATATAGCGCGTTACGATGTTGCACAAAAGGAAGAACAACAAACAAAGCGCTGAACTTAAATCATCTTAAATACCCTGACGTAGGTGCTTTTTCCGTTTTCTTTCCCGATAGAACCCCATTATCAATGCGCTTAGCCCAATGAATAAACAGGTGCCGCCCCAAAGGACGATATTGTACTCCAAAACAAACCAGCGGTATACGAACGTAAAAGAAAATAGCAGGAGCCCAGTTATTTGCCAAAGTTTGTCTTTTTCAAGGCGATTACCCTCATCCATAGTAGGAGTAAGGTTAAAGAGTATTTTTATTTCATTCCAATCCCACAGCAATAGCAAGATATTTGCCAACAACATTAGCCCTGTGACTACAGGAGTGTACGCAAAGTAATAAGAAAGCGTAATAATAAAGATATTCAGGATGATTGGAAAGTTGACGATGGCACCCAGTTTGGCATAGCGTTGGGTCATCAATAAAAGTCCGGCAACCAACTGCCCTAAGCCTATAAATTTCCAGTACAATCCGGATTGATACATGGTTTCAAAAAAATGCCAGGCGGAATCTATAGGATTAGACGCCCCACTATCGCGTGTAAAACGATTTCCTTGGATTTTGATGACACTGGCAAAAACAAAAGTTCCTCCAATTAAAAATCGAGTGTAAATGATAAAGATTTGGGCCCAAATCTTATGTTTGATGGTTTTCATGCTGTGGGAAGTATGGTTTTATAGTAGGACGTTCAACGTGATAAAATGTTACCAAACCATTCCTGTAAGACAAGAAAACTTCGCCTAGGAAGCTGAATTTTGCCGTTCTTTTTTAAAGATAAATACTTGAGGGTATTTTAAGGGATATCGTTGAACGAAATGGTATTATAGATGAAATACTTTATTTTTTAATCATAAGTTTTCAAATGTTAAAAATTTACAATTACCTTTTAATAAGAATTTTATAAAATATTTATAAGCTTTTTATCATATAGTAATATATTATTTTTTGAATGTAACGTCAAGGTGATTTCGGCATAAAAAGGGTTGAAAAATAGAGAGGATGGTGCACTGCCGAACACCGAAAGAACAATTGTTTCTACTTCCGTATCTTTGTACCTAACTTTGGCGATCTTAAAGCTATCCTATGCATGAGTATTACGATTATGTGAAATCGCTTCACCTTATTTTTGTGATTACCTGGTTTGCCGGACTCTTTTATATTCCCCGTCTCTTTATTTATCATATTGAAGCTTCTCAGAAACAGGAGCCGGACAAAAGTATTTTGACCAAACAACTGCAGTTAATGACCAAGAGGTTGTGGTATATCATCACGTGGCCCTCTGCTGTTTTGGCCACACTTTTTGCCGTCGTACTGCTGTATCTGCGTCCGGGATATTTGCAACAACCCTGGATGCACGTGAAATTGACCTTTGTGTTTCTTTTGATAGTATACCATCTAAAAAATCATCAAATTTTTAAGCAACTACAGCGGAATGAGGTACGGTATACTTCCAATTTTATGAGGATTTGGAACGAAGGCGCTACGCTTATTCTCTTTGCAGTGATTTTTTTGGTCATTTTAAGGAATGCGCTTAATTGGGTTTTTGGCGTTTTGGGCATTTTTGTCCTGGGCATTCTCTTGATGTTGGGCATTAAATTGTATAAACGGATCCGGAATAAAAACCCGGAGGCCTAAGCCTTCTCCTTTTTATGGGAAATGATATGGCCTTGGCGCGATATTTGCTACCTTTAACATAAATTAGTGCTGCTTGTTTAAAAAATTATCACTTCGTTCCCGCATCTTTATTACCATGATTTTATTGGTGGTTATCGCGTCGGTCTTAATCGTTGCCGTGGCGATTTACCAATATCGGGAAGAGGCCAAGGACTACCATGAAAATCGACTGGAACGTAAAGAGGCACAGATCAAGCAAAGTATTGCCTATACCCTAAAAGAAACTACCTATCCGCCCACTACGGAGAATTTAGGATTGATTTTTAGAACTGATATTTATCGGATTGCCAATGTACAGAATGCTCCTTTTAATATCTATGATCTGGAAGGGGAATTGATCCTCAGTTCTAGGACCACCTTTGAAAATGATTCCATTTCCCATTGTATTGATGCCGAAGTGATGAATCACCTTAAAGAGAGCCCCAATAAACGCTATGTTGTGGAAAAATTAACGGCAGGGGACAAATATCAAGCATCGTATACCTACATTACCGATAAAAGGTTTAAACCAATCGGAATTTTAAATTTACCCTATTTTCCGGACAATTCCTTTAGTAACAAAGAACTCAAAGAATTTCTCTTTCGCTTAACGGGGGTATATCTCTTGATGTTGCTGATCGCTATAGCATTGGCCTACATTGTATCTAAATATATTACCCGTTCCCTACAAACAATTACGGATAAGATTACACAGACCGATTTGACAAAACGAAACGAGAAGATTATTGTAGACAATCCTGGAGAGGAGATCGGGAAACTAATCAATTCTTATAACGGAATGATCGATGAATTGGAGCAGAGTGCTGTGAAATTGGCGCGCAGCGAACGGGAACAGGCATGGCGGGAAATGGCAAAGCAAGTGGCCCACGAGATTAAAAATCCGCTGACCCCCATGCAACTCAGTGTGCAGAGTTTTGAACGTAAGTTTGATCCCACAGATCCCAATATCAAGAAAAAGCTCACTGAATATTCCAAAACCCTGATCCAGCAGATCGATACCTTGAGCAGTATTGCTTCAGCTTTTTCCAATTTTGCGGATATGCCGGCGCAGCAAAACGAAACGCTGAATGTAGTTAAGATTGTAAAACTCGCCTTGGATATCTTTAACGAGAAGTATATCCGTTTTCAAGCAGAGGAAAAAGAAATCATTGCCAAATTGGATCGTACGCAATTGATTCGGGTAGTGACCAATTTGGTGAAAAATGCCATTCAAGCCGTACCCGATGTGGAAGATCCCGAAATCGTGGTTTCTGTGGCTTCAGAGAACGGAACTATTATTATTTCGGTTAAAGACAATGGTGTTGGTATTGTGGATGAATATAAGGACAAGGTCTTTGAACCAAAATTCACCACGAAATCCAGCGGTATGGGCTTGGGCTTGGGCATGGTCAAGAATATTGTGGAGACCTACAAAGGCAGTATTGATTTTAATTCGGAATACGGAGCGGGAACCACCTTTACCGTGAAGATTCCCAAAGCGGAATAATTACACTGAAATCTTTCCCTGAAATTATTAGAAGCTTTTCTTCTTACCTATCTTTGCGACAGTAAGACTAAAATAAAACCTATGAATTTCGAGAATATCCTAGTGACATTGGAAAGCCCCATCGCAACGATTACCATTAATCGTCCAAAAAAATTGAATGCCTTGAATAAAGCGACCATTGCAGAATTGCATGAGGCTTTTAAGGCTCTGGATAAAGACAAGGAAGTGAAAGCGATCATTGTTACGGGTAGTGGTGAAAAAGCCTTTGTTGCTGGTGCGGATATTTCGGAGTTTGCAGATTTCTCTGTGGAAGAAGGTGCGCAACTTGCAGCCAATGGACAACAAACCTTATTTGATTTTGTAGAGCAGTTGGGCACTCCGGTCATAGCGGCCGTAAATGGCTTTGCCCTTGGAGGAGGCCTGGAACTGGCCATGGCCTGTCATTTTAGATTGGCCAGTAACAACGCCAAAATGGGACTTCCCGAAGTTTCTTTGGGGGTTATTCCGGGTTATGGAGGAACACAGCGTCTCCCACAATTGATCGGGAAGGGCCGCGCCATGGAGCTCATTATGACGGCCGGAATGATCGATGCGACCAAGGCCTTGAATTATGGTTTGGTGAACGATGTGGTCGCTCAGGAAGAATTGCTGGAACGCTGCCAAAAAATTGCTGGAAAAATCGCGAATAACTCCCCCGTAGCCATTAGTTATGCAATAAAAGCGGTAAATGCTGGTTTTAATACTAGCTTAAACGGATACGAATCCGAGATCGAAGCTTTTGGAAGCTGTTTTGGAACAGCAGATTTTAAAGAAGGAACAACCGCCTTCTTGGAAAAGCGAAAAGCGGATTTCCCAGGCGCTTAAGCAGTATTAAAATGCCTTTGGGCATTAAAAAAATGTATGGGCTATTTGGACGCAAGCGTTGGAATGGCACAGTTTCGAGTATCGAGTAAACCAAAAAAACCTACTTATGAAATCTTTTGGAAGCAAATTGATGCTGACCCTTTTTCTACTGATTTGCATGGGGTCCAAAGCGCAAGAAATCCCTGTAAAATATACCCTTGGAGACAATTATAGCGATCGGTATAAATACTCAACGGTATTGAATATAAGCGATAACGGAAACCAGGGAACCGTACTCGTACGCAATTATTATGGAGGTATGGTCCTCCGCCCAAAAGGATATTTTATTGAAGTATACGATAAGAACCTTAAGCTTACCGCCGATTACAATTATAAGTATTCCGGGAAATACATGGTAGATGGTTTTGTACAGAATGGCCAACTCTATCTTTTGGAATTAAAATATAGCGAACAGCAAAAAGCCTATGTGTATCGTGTGCACAAAACCGATCTGGGCAAGTTTAAGTTTTCCATACAAGATTTATTTTCCATTCCATCCAAAGAAGTAGCCAATCCTTTGGCGATCAGTAAATACAGCCGCAATTTTACGAATGGATTTTCCACGGCTATCTTTTTTAATGATGCCAAAACTGCTTTTGCCATTACAGCACATCACAGAAAAGGCAAGGAGCAGGTGTATGATATGTTTCTTTATGGGACCGATTTAAAACAAAAGATACATCATGAATTCACGGCTGAGATCCAAGAAAAGAATTATGCTTTTGAGACCATAGCCGTAGCACCGGATTTTGAGCATTTTTACCTCATGGGAAAAGCCTATTTCAAGAAGCGTAGGGTAGATGCCAAAGAACGCCGTTTCCAATATGAGTTGGTACGGATATCCAATTCCGGCCATCAAATTCAAAAATTCAAGGAACCCGGGCGTTTTCCAGAATCTTTAAAACCCGTTTTGGTCAAGGATCAACTCTTGGCCCTGGGCTTTTATGCCGATCGCAAGGACAATCGTTATAATGGGTTGTCTTATTTTAAATTGGACCCTCTTACCTTGGCCATTCAAAGCAAGAAATTCAATGCCTTTTCCAAGGACTTTATGTTGGATAAATTTGGTCGGGAAGATGATCGGGTCGTAAAAAACCTCGTTTTTAAAGATGTGCATATTACTCCGAGTCAAGAAATCCTCTTCAGTGCCGAAGAGTATTTTAAGACCGAAGGGGTAGATCGCAGTTCCGCGGGGACCAATATAAAAACAGAGCGTTTTCATTACAATGACATCATCTGTGCCAAACTGGATCAGGAAGGCAATATGCTATGGGCCAGAAATATCAATAAGACCGAAGTGACCCAAGGAGATGCTTCTTATGCCTCCTATACGGCCTTTGGAAAGGCATCGGACATGTATTTCTTTATCAATTCCGGGGAAAACCCACAAAAACTGAGTAAAAACAGGATCCTGTTCAAACAAGGATACAGCAGAAGTCCCAATATGTTTGTACTGAAGTTGGATACCCATGGGGAGCTTAGCTATCAAAAATTGATCGATGATAAAGAAGCACGTTTGCCCATTATGGTTTCCCGACCCTTAATCGACGAAAATTCCAATAAAATCCTATTTTATGCCAAACGTGGCAATAGGAAGCAATTGGTGAAGGTAGATGTTGCGGGTTCCCGATAGTGCTGTTTTAAGATAGGAATGGTATTTTTGAAACTACTTGTAACAAAAACAGGAAGTACGCAACCTATATTTTAAAACAACCGATGATCTTAAGCACTACTCCCTCCATTGAAGGAAAAACCATTACAGCCTATACAGGAATAGTCACTGGTGTTACCTATACCTTAAACTATGCCAGCAAAGGACTGTCTTTTAAAGATGTTTTCAATACCCAAAAATATTACGAAAATTACGAGAAAGGCCTGGGCGAAGCCAAAGAAAGCGCATTTCAAAAACTTCGTGACAATGCCAAGAAATTAGGGGCCAATGCCGTAGTGGGCATTTCCGTGGATGTAGAAATGATGTCTACCAATGGCTATACTATGGTTTCAGTTGTAGGGACAGCTGTTAAACTGGAATAAATAGCTATGAACCGCTCCCTATCTGAAGAAATCAGGCCTACTATAGCAGAGTTACAGGCCTATTTTGACCAAACGGATATTCGCAATGCCCTAGAAGCATCTGGGTTTCCTCTTTTGAAACAGGTTTCTAAAGCGGAACCCTATGCCGTGGCTACGATGTCCCTAGAAAAATTACCAAAAGGCATGCCGCCAATGATAGGAAGCATCCGTATTGCCGCTTTTTTTCCTGAAGCGCAGACCAAAGTAGAACGTCACCCCAATAGCCGACAGTTTTTATGGTCCCTATCTGGCCAAGGCGTTACTCGGGTACGGCGAAATTCAGTTTGGGAAGAGGACATTTACGGAGATGCTATTGAAAATGATATCTTGGCAAGCACTTGGCATTTTGTGGAAGCCAATAGCTGGCATCAATCCATAGCAAGAGGAAGCACGCCATGGCTGTTGGTCGCCATCCATACGGCAAGGGAAGTAAAAGATGAATATCAAGATGAGCTAATTGCTTAAAAAGGCTTTTGTTTTTTTAATATCGGAAATTGAAGAAGAATGCCTCACTGCACTACAGGTTGGGTTACCGGTTCTTCAAAATCACAGGGCACTTCCTGAAAATTGTCCACAAAGGTACCTTGGTTAGGGTCAAATCGGGGAATATTTACCATTTTGGTACAATCATCATCATTGGAACAATTCATCAATAGCAGCGTATACATAAGAATAGCAGCGAGGTAGGGAGAACTTTTTCGAATCATTTTGGTCATATCTGGTTTGAGATAGAAAGATAACATCTTTTGGGCATTGTCTATAGATTTTGGAAGAGAAAAAGGAGTTTTGGGCACAAAAGGATGTTTTAAGGTATGAGGGATTGGGTGTGAGGTATGCGTTTGTGCTACGAAGTTTCAAACTTCTTAGAGTGAGTCTCGACTGCGCTCGACCTGACATAGATTTGTTTGACCTTAGATATGTGTCCCCTTGAGGGGACTTTAGGGGTGTTGTCTAGGTAAGAGGTTTTAGGCATGAGGTTGTCGCCACCAAGTTGCAAACTTGTCAGAGCAAGACGGTTTTTGTCTCTTCGAGCGCAGTCGAGAAGTTTTTATATGATGACATCTGAAGAGGTCTCGACCCTGTCTGCCGACAGGCAGGTGCGCTCGACCTGACAGCTATTCAATTGCACAGACTTCTCGATACATTTTTAGCTTCACTACGTTCGTCTAAGAAACCCTCGAAGTGACAAAAGGTGTTGAAAATAAGATATTGTCCCCTTGAGGGGACTTAAGGGGTGTTTTAGAGGTAAGAGGGATTGGGTGTACGGTGAGCGTTTGTCTAAAATAAAGCATGGGTCAAAGAGCTAGTTTTCTTAAACAAACCAATCCGTCGGTTTTATGGGAATGTTTTTCGATTTTCTGATCGAATAACAAGGTGTTATTGAGTATTTCTCGGATAAACGTCCAATTTTTTAGTGCGCTATTGGGTTTTAGCTTGATCAACAAACTATTCGGTTTGGGAATGCTCAGTTCACTGAGGTATTTTTAAGGTGTAAAGTTTGAGGTATGAAGTTGCAAACTTGGCAGAGGGAGGTGTCAGGTCGAGCGCACCTGCCTGTCGGCAGACAGGGTCGAGATCTATCTTGAGATGCAAGATTGATGCTTTTAAGGGATGATAAAAAGTATCGAGAACTTTTGGGATAAAGACGCTCACTCATTATGAGTTCAAAGTCCTAGACTTCGCAAAGTGTGTTATCGCTCACTCATTGACGGCACGAGCAGAAAGATGCTCGCGCTAGCTGGGGACACTACCCAGCGGCCCTATAAAAGGGCCACCGCTTGAAAATTTAACATTTATCGCTTGTTTTAGTCATGGAAATCGGGGGTTCCCAACTCATCATAGTTTAATTCTCCATCAGTTATCTATGACCTATTTTACTATATTGCCTTATACGGTTAGAGTTCGCTAGAGGCTTTACTGAACTGTTATTATATGATTAATTAATTCTATATTATTCGTGTTCTCATCCGCTTTATATAATATTTTTAAACTTGGACTTAGCAAATTATTTGACATTATTTCCACGACTAGAAAATTGTTTTCAATACAACTAAACCAAATATTTAAGCATCCTTTTTTTTTCCGTTTAATTTCTTGTTGAGTCGTCTTATTTTTTTTACATCATATTCTTTTGGTGGTTCTGGACATAAATTTAAGAAGGAATTACTTTTTTTAAGTAAATATTCATAGTCGCATATGGGTTGTATTCTTTTGGAAAAATACATATCCGAACAATTAGGGTGAGCCATTTCCTTAAATTTAGAAAGCAGCTTTGTAGTCTTAACGTGGTTGATTACATTTTTATAATGAGAAATAGTTTTCGATTGTGTATAGGAATTGTTAATTGAAAAGATTAAGAATATTAAGATTATTGGTTTCATAGTTTCGTATTAGAATTATTTCTTTTTTTTATCCAATGTTTGATCTTTAAGTTTAGTTTGAACTTTTGCACCTTCTTTATTAAGAACCTGCCATCTGGAATAGGTATTGTATATTCTATACTTCCTAGGATTTGGTTTATATTTTTTGCCTAGTGATGTAGGTGTTGAATCATAAGATGTCCTGATACCGTATTGGCCTCCACCACTAATTAAATTATTCAGAGGGTTGTTATCTAACTCACGCCTTATTGTATTCATTCTAGCCAAATTTGCTCCATTAGAACCTTTTTTTGTTAAATTACTAAACCCAACGCCATGATTTGCAAAACCTGTATGTCCCAGTTCGTGTAGAAAGACCATTCCAAAGCCAAAAGTCTTTTTATAAAGACCATCTTTATTAACATCATCATTCAGTGCCAGTCCATTTTTTATCAAGGTAGTATTCAAATTTAATGTTAAATCTCCTTGATTGGGTACGTTTGATGTGTCAGTATTGTCTCCAGTTACAGTTAAAGTCCTTGAATCATCGATAGTATTGATTAAACCTGTTCTCGCATTCTGACTACCTAGTAGAACCCCTTCTCTTTTTTCGACTTTAGTACGAAGTCGCAGACTTCGCACAGCATCTGCTTATTTGGGGGTTCATGATTTTGCTGTCCAAAAAATGAATTTCCTTTCTTTTTGCCAAAAAGAAAGGAACAAAGAAAAGACCAAAACATTGCTGCCATGGTCTTTCCCTTTTTTATCATGCGCCCTTTGCTTACCCATAAACGGTACCAGTTTGCTACACTACTCACTACCTACCCTTATTTTAATTCCAAAGTCCATAATTTAGAATATGTATTCTCATTTACTTTATATTCAAACTTTGCATTTTTCTTATCTACTTTTAGGTATTGCATTCGATTAAAATTGTTTGAAAAAATGAAGTCCGGTCTGTAAAACTTCGCAGGTTTGCCTATAGGAGTGTTCCCTTCAAGAAAAAATAACAGATAAGTTCCTTCAGTCATTTTTCCATAATCGTAATTTGGAAGCAATACACCTGAAGTTAAATATACTGGGGCTCTAAAAATATATGGGGCTTCAATAATAAGAATCTTATCCCAATCAGCGCATTTACTGAGCTTATTGAAATCAAATAAAGTATTATTATCTGACTCTTGTAACTTATCGAACTTTCTTTGAAAATCTTTTGTAAGGCATGTTTCGGTCAACTTTGAATTAACGTGATTCTTGATAAGAAAATCAAACATAAGAATTGCACCAAGGAATCCTATCACAACTAAAATTTTCGTTTTAAATTTACCCATATAAAATTAGAGCTAAAATGAACTCTATTCCTTAAATTACCATCCTATTTGACCAATAAATGCCCCTCTCATAGCCTTTCTAAGAGATATACGTTTTTTGAGGTTTGGAATGCTACTGCTAGTCTCGATTCTAATCTTTCCATTCAAAACAGTTTGAGCTTAAAATGTCCTAATGCGGGACATTACTTTTTTTCGTTAGAATCATTCTTCCAATAAAAAATAAATCAAAAATACATAGTAAAATAATTAATATTATTTGTTCTCTACTTATACAAGGCGGACATTTAACCTCTGGGGGACATGGTACACATAGAGATTGTATAATACATATTATAGTAATAACTACTATATTAATTAGTATTAATATTACAACTTTTTTCCTCATAACTAATTAATTTAGACTCTTTTAATCGTTTGCAATGATAGGGTTCTTAATATATTTATACACTCCTGTTTTAGCATAATTATTAAAAAGGTTTTTTCGTTTGGCATTTCTGTATCTTGCGGTATTCTTTCTTGCTTGATAATTGGAATAAGAGTCGGTAATGGCGGTCTCGAGCCAGTTGAGGGCATCAGCTATAGCGGAATAAAATCCGTCATTTTGCCCCCTATACCATGTCCCTTCATCTCCTCCTCTTACAAAAGAACGGCCAGATTCTTTTGATACCTCAATAAAGTTATCAGTCCCCTTTGCTTACTTATGGACGCCACTAGTTGCAAACTAGCGGTAGCGGGGGCACAGCCCTATTTCGACCCATTACCCTCTACTTCACTTTCAATACATTTTCTGTAGTTGTAATGTTATGTCTTTCGATATATTCGAAAAAACAATGCTTGCATATAGGTAATCCTATGGGAAGGTTCTGGCAAAACTTATCAGCTTCATATGCATGTATATAACTTTTTAATTTAGATATAAGCTCTTCTTTTGTAGAAAGAAAAAATACTGTATCAGGAGGAATAATATCCTTATATCTTAGCTTTAAAATATCCGTTTTTTGGTCTTTTAAATAATATTCTTCTAGCTTTATACTAGGAATTATGGTATTCGTTTTGCCATGATCAATACAAATAAATTCATTCATTCTGTCATTATTAGTTATCTAACATTTTTCTAATAAACATAAATTGCCCCCGGACCGAAGTAGGAACGTCTATTCCTCCATTTCTTAATACATTCCCTGCATGAGTTTGACAAGGGTTACAATGTATATCATATTTCCCTGTTTTCTTTCCAAGCATTTTTTTCTGATACTGTTGTGCTTTTTTAGTACGTTATAGGCTTCAAGCTTTGTTTTCACTTTTAAAGCTTATGCATTACCGGTACGAAGTCGCAGACTTCGCACAGCGTCTGCTTTTGTGGCCGCTAAAGGCTTTACGGTCAAAAAATTGAAATTCCTTTCTTTTTGTTCGAAAAGAAAGGAACAAAGAAAAAACCAAGACATTGCTGCCGTGGCCTTTTCCTTTTTTTATCATGTCCCCTTTGCTTACTCATGGACGCCACTAGTTGCAAACTAGCGGTAGCGGGGCAAATGAGGTAGCGATTATTAGAATCTGATACATCTGAATAGTCTCCAAAGAATCTTTGAGCAGCTTATTTATTATTTGGCGGGAACATCACCGTATATTAATCATAAAAATTCGGCTTAGCTCTCTGTACAAGCTCTAATTCTTCCTTATAGATATTAAATCCGATAAATCTTCCATTACTTAAATCTACATTGAATGTTTTTTTTTCTTCATTTAGAAATAATTCCAAAAACAGGTCATCACTGATAAGTTCTTGGCCTATTTTAAATGGCTTGCCATAAAGATATCCATTAGTAGACTTCTCATTCTTTTCCACAAAAAATTCGGTACCCGTAGCACTATAGCTTAAATTTGTTTTAACAAATCTATTTTTAAAAATGAGTTGAGAGTTAATATACAGAGAAATCGTATCACCTTTAAAACCTTCCTCAAAAGTGATACGGTATAATTCCCCTATGTTCTCTTTTTTTTCCTGACACGAAAGGATAATCAATAATGACAGAAGTAAAATTATTTGATTTTTCATATATTCTTCTTCTATTTTTTGCCTATCCTTATTCAAACTTCCGGCTGAATACAATCTATGCATTAGTAGTACTTGTTCTTTAGTTAAATTATACCCCGCATTTGGATTGTTAGATTGATGCATTAAATTTTTGGGCAATGATGACTTATCTTTAGGGTGTCCGACATATTTACCATTTTCTTGATGAATTCCTCCGGAATGACCAATTTCATGAGCAGAAAATAACTTTTTCCATTAACTTGTTTTTGAAATTGCTCTTCTATCTTGTGCACTATTGTGCCTGCGGCACCAACTACGGGTCCATTTCCAAATTTTTTTACATCAGAAATGTCTATTGTTTCTAAATTATAGCTTCCTACTAATACTTTATCAGAATCTTCGGTAATAGTGAATGAGTAGAGTCATTTAAATTCAAATGCAATATTCATGTTAGTACATCACTCACTAGTTTGTTTATTGTTTAATTGGATAAACAGATAGAGGATATATACAAGGATAACTATAGGAAACATTACCATTCCAGCTCCCAAAGAATCAAAAGTATAATCCATATGAAATTCTTTAAAAGTAAATTTTAAGTATAAAAATTTTATACTATATACTAAAAACAATATAAAAATAGCCCCTATTCTATGTTTGAATTTTTTTAAAAAAACAAGAAAATATATAATAAAAAGCGCAGATGAAATAGAAAAAATAAACCTATCTCCATATATGACATAGGAATCACTGCTAAAGAAATGAGGGCTTATATATTTCCTTAACATCAATATGGAACCTTTAATAAAAGGAGGATAACAAACATAAAAACTAATGACAGAAAATAATATAAAAAGTAATAATAGACTAGTTCTCTTTTTCATAATCCGTGAAAATATAAATTGTAGGTTGTTGTTGAGTAGCATAGATTACGGCCTGTGAATTGCTTTGGGCGAAAATATACCTTACATGTTGCCTAAGGGTTCTAGGAGGCCAGATAATACGTTAATCAAACATTTCTATATAACTTTCTTCATCCAAAATTTTACCTTGTTCATCTAGAATAAACAAATAAGACACCAGAGTATTATATCGAAGCATCGAGTTCAAATCTTCGATAGACCTAGATTTAAATTTCTCATAGCTTCCATCTGCGCTACGATTCATAAAAATATTAGCGATAATCGCTTTATCAGTTGGTCCAGAAAATACTATTAAGTGCTCACTTTTTGTACAAGTTGATAAAGTATCTAAAGCGGGGCTATATTTATTGAAATACATTTTCTCAGAATCAATCTTTAGTACTTCCCAATCATTTATGTCCCATTTTTCTAATAAATTTTGAAATTTCTTATTTCTAGAAATAGGAAAGCCCCCGAATCTTGGATATACAAAATAACAATTTTGTATATCCAATGTTTTTTTTTCTTGAATGTAATCAATAGCATTGATTACCATCTTAATTTCCTTAGGAGTTAATTTGGTTGTTCTCTCTTTACAACCAAGAATAAAAAAGAAAAAAAAGATTAATGGAAGAATAGTATTATTCATTTTTCTTAAAATTTGGTATTCGCATTTCCTTAAACCCATCATCTGTTGCAAAGGTAATTGTACCTTTTATTACATTGCCATAGTTTACCCGAACAGGTAATCCAATTGCTTTTCTGAACTCATTTATTCTATTAACAATCGGACCACCCTTACTGGTAAAAGGGCCAATTTGGAATATTAGCCTACTTCACTTTCAATACATTTTCTGTAGGTGTAATGTTATGTCTTTCGATATATTCGAAAAAACAATGCTTGCATATAGGTAATCCTATGGGAAGGTTCTGGATAAACTTATCAGCTTCATATGCATTTATATAACTTTTTAATTTAGATATAAGCTCTTCTTTTGTAGAAAGAAAAAATACTGTATCAGGAGGAATAATATCCTTATATCTTAGCTTTAAAATATCCGTTTTTTGGTCTTTTAAATAAAATTCTTCTAGCTTTATACTAGGAATTATGGTATTCGTTTTGCCATGATCAATACAAATAAATTCATTCATTCTGTTATTATTAGTTATCTAACATTTTTCTAATAAACATAAATTGCCCACGGACCGAGGTAGGAACGTCTATTCCTCTATTTCTTAATGCATTCCCTACATGAGTTTGACAAGAGTTACAATGTATATCATATTTCCCTGTTTTCTTTCCAAGCATTTTTTTCTGATACTGTTGTGCTTTTTTAGTACGTTATAGGCTTCAAGCTTTGTTTTCACTTTTAAAGCTTATGCATTACCGGTACGAAGTCACAGACTTCGCACAGCTCCCACCATGGCCATTTTTTTATCATTTTTCCCTTTGCTTACTCATTGACGGTACCAGTTCGGAAACTGGCACTAGCGTTCACTCTTGCGCCAGCCGGAGAACAAAGAAAAACAGTAGTAAGTTTTTAGGCTAGCTACTGTTTTTCAATTATTTAAATTCAATTTATAGGCTATGTCCTATTCTGGGGTATTACCGACATTGACTATTTCAACCAAAACTTCTCTACTAGATTCTGTATCACAAATTTCTAGTGTTTCAAATGTTTTCTCAATCTCCACGTAATAAAAATAGGGGTCTAAATCCAAATTTTCCGAAAGGGATAAATTGTTTTTAATATGTTCAGATTTATAGTCAACTAATTTTTCATCTATGGATTCGTTTGTTTTACTTCGGATAAAGAAAAATGAATTTCCTTCAATGGAAGAGTTTTCTTTATCTTTTAAACCGCTACAATAAAAAAGCGATTCAGGAGGAGTCGAAAACACTAAATAATTTACATTTTCTAATCTAAAAAGACCTATTATAGAAATGCTATCCTTGGGATAAAAGTCCTTACTGGGTTGACAACTTATCAGTTGTAAAATACAAATTAGTAAAATTACTAGAATAATTTTATTTTTCATATCTGGCAGGGTTCTGTGTATTATTATCTGACTCTTGTAACTTATCGAACTTTCTTTGAAAATCTTTTGTAAGGCATGTTTCGGTCAACTTTGAATTAACGTGATTCTTGATAAGAAAATCAAACATAAGAATTGCACCAAGGAATCCTATCACAACTAAAATTTTCGTTTTAGATTTACCCATATAAAATTAGAGCTAAAATGAACTCTATTCCTTAAATTACCATCCTATTTGACCAATAAATGCCCCTCTCATAGCCTTTCTAAGAGATATACGTTTTTTGAGGTTTGGAATACTACTGCTAGTCTCGATTCTTATCTTTCCATTCAAAACAGCGGTATCAAAAGCCTGCATAAAATTATATATTTCCTCTTTTGTTTAAATTATTTATGACGGTACCAGTTGCAAAACTGGTATTCATGAGGGGTCAATTATGAACATTATCATCAATAAATATCAAATCTTTCACAGTTAAAAGAAATGTAATCATTATTTTTCAGGTCACTAGGAATAAAATCATTTCCAATATCAATTAGTATATTGCCTAATTTTACGATTCCTAACTCTTTATTCATTAATTGTCCTTGAATTGAATAATCAAAAGAACCTTTCAATTTTTTTATCTTAAAACTTAATGCATCCAATTTCTGGATTTTTGAAGCTTCAAAAGCATATATTGGATCAATTAGTTGATCTCCTTCGTTCATTTTAAAGGGATGACTAAAGCATAACAAATCGTTTTCCCCATCTGAAACAATAATTTCTGCTTCAAGAGCGTCTTTGGAAATCCATTTTATTTCTTTAATAATCACCATGATAAAAAATTATTATAATCCAATTCCTAAACTAGGAGCTTTTTTGGCTAGTTCTTTTGCCGTTTTAAGATGGAATGTTGTTATGCCCCCAGTAGTTCTATTTAATCCTACAAACCCAAATTTTGCACTTCCTTTTCCTCCAATAAGCTTAACATAACCATTCAATTCAGGAACAAAAGTACCTTTATTAAGAACATGATTGGCATCATCTAAATATTGAGTAAAACTATATGATTTTTTACTTAGAGCATTCATAACACTATTTCCATGTTTGGTAAAGTGTTCAAGGCCTTTTATACCGTCATCAAAATAGCGAACTCCCTGTTGCAATAGAACTTTTCGAGTGCCTGACTTAAATGTTTGTTTTATAAATCGCCTTGCAACAACTCTTCTTAAAACAGCTTTTCCCAATGAAGATAGTCCAGTTGCATCGGCGGGTAAGGTAACTATAGTTATAAACAAACTATTTCGTCTTGCTCTTTCTTCTTCTGAAAGTTCAGATAATGGAGGGGAACTATCGTCTCCTTCATTTGTGTAACCATCAAAATTGTCTATACTCCCTGGATCTTGGTGAACAACTCTACGATTATGCTTGTTTTTTTTCTTTTTTGGGTCGGTATCATCACCTTCTGAATCGGAATCTTCTCCAAAGGCATTTCTCAGATTGATAAAAGCCTGTGCGGCATTATCTCCATCAATCGTAACGGATCCGTCATCGTTTCTGGTAACCGATGCTCCGCTCGGATCTGCCCAGAATATTGGATTGTTATCAAAACCTCCATAAGTGGACTGCCAGTGATGAGTGACGGGGTCTATAACGGACCATCTCGCGATTGCTGGGTCGAACAATCTGAGCGGCATTTCCATAAGATTCAAGCCCAGTGACTCCTCCAGCTCGATACCGTTATACTCAAATTTATGGTCCCTGCCGTTCTGGTTGTTATTGTACCCTTTGTGCTTTAGTCCGAAGGGATAGTAATTGTTCTCCTCCCGAATCTCCGTATAGGAGGAACCGGTTTCGATGGCCCCGTTTCCGTTGTCATCGGCATAGGAGAGGCGGATGTTCCCCAGATGATCTTTGTACTGGTAGATATAGTCATAGCCCCCCTGGCCATCGGGCTCGATATACCCTTCCGGATGGTTAAAGAACTTAAGGTCTGCGGCGGCGCTGCCCGTTCGTTCATATACATAGTTGCCACAGTATTCCGTGGCGGTCAAAGAACTTCCCGCCGGGTCCTGATTGTTGACGATCTTTTCGATCTTGGTCCCGTCGGCCATGTAAATATAGGAGATATTTCCCACATTTTCGTTCCCGTTCACCGAAACTTGGGTGGGCAGGTTCAGATGGTTGTAGGTAATCGCGGTGATGCCCTTGTTCCTATCAAGGGTGAGGTTCCCATTAAGGTCGTATTCATAGTCGTCCCCTACAATGTTCCCATCGATAAAGCCGTAGTCCTTGTCCCTGGTATCGGTGACACGGAGCAGTTTGTTCCCGGTATCATAGGTATAGTTCAGATCGTCCATGATTCCATAGCCCAGGTTTTGGCTGTCCACGGGGTTGTCCGAGGTATGGCCCCTTCTGTAGAGCCTAAGGATATTGCCGTTCTTGTCATAGGATACGGGCACGCTGCTGCTTCCCAGGTTATAGCGCCAGGAGTCGGTAATGGCGGTCTTGAGCCTGTTGAGGGCGTCATAGCTGTAGCGGTAATACCTTCTCTTTTTGGAGCTGTTCTTTGTACGCCATTCGGTGCTCCCGATATTGCCGTTGAAGAGGGGCGTACTGCCATTGGCACTCTTGTCGTAATGTATGGCAAAGGCGAAGAGCCTGTTGCCTCCCGTGGAGTTGGTGACAAGGTCGGGCGCATTGATCCCGGTGAGCCATCCCCTGAGGTTATAGGTGAGATCCACGCTCTGTAGGGAGTTGGTCGGGCTTCCGCCCACTTCCTTGTGGACGAGGAGGCCCATGGGGTCGTATTCGTTCTGTACGATAGACTCCCGCTTGCCGCCCAGGTCCTGTACCTGGGAGAGCACCCTGCCGCTATTGTCATAGGTAAAGGTGTCCAGGGTCTCTATGGGGTCGTTCCCATCCTTGATGTGGACGCTCTTCACTTGTTCGGCCCTTCCCAGAAAGTCCAGTTTGGAGTCCACGATATCGAGGGCATCCAGATAGGGGTTGTGGCTCCTGACATAGACAGGACGCCTTTTTTCATCGTAACCCGTGACGGTAACGGCCCACTGATCGGTACCCAATACCTTCACCAAAGAGGCGGTGGGCAATCCCTGTGTTGTGGGCGCAGTCAACAAAGAAGTACCCAGACCGTTGGAAGCGGGCAGGCCGGGACTCCCCTCAAAACTATAGTTGTCATAATAGCTGATGGTGAGCAGTTCGCTGATCCCAGTAGTGGGGAAGGTCGTATTGGTATAGTTCACCTTGGTGCCCCCCAGGGTCTCAAAACTGGTATCGGTCTTTTCCTCGAAGGTAGCGGCAACGGCATCGGCTGCGGTCTGTACCACTTCCCTACTGCCCGCATTGTCATAGAAGCCGGTATAGGCCACCCGCCCAAAGGCGTCGTATTTGGTAAAGAGCCATCGGCCCTGGGCCTCAAGGTTGGGGTCCTGGGTGAGGATGGGCTGGTCCAGAATGTTATAGACAATATATTCCCACTCTTTCCCGGGGATCTTCTTCTCCACCAGACGGTTGCGATGGTCGTAACGGTACTGGTAGCAGAGTTCGGAGAGCTCCAGAGCGGATACCCCATCGGAGGTGTCCACCTTGGGGGGCAGTACAAAAGTGAGGTTGTTGAAATCGTCATAGACATAATAGGTATCGTGGGGCTCCTGCTCGTTATAGGTCCTTTTCAATACCACCCGTCCGCGCTTGTCCGTAAACTCCTCCGTACTATGGTCCTTGCCGGAAGAGGGCGTATGGTTTTCATCATAGGTAATGGTTTTGGAAAGATCACCGACCACATAGGGCACGGCATTGGTTTCCAAGACCGGATTTTCAGCACCGGCCGAAAGGTCCACCTCAAAATTGAGTACTTCTCCTGCAGTATTGGTGCGATACGAAAATTCGATCTCATGGCCGGAGCCCATCTTCCAGGATTCCCCTGGAGCGGCCTGTTTGATGGGCCTATTCAAAGAAGAAGCTTCGTACTGTATTTCACTATAGGTATTGGGCGTATTTCCAAGATCGTCCGTATATCGGCCGGTATAGTAGCTGTCGACACCTAATTTTGCTACGGCCTGATCCCGAAGCCCCCCATATTGGGCCCCGCCCTCATAGGGGAGGTATTCTTTGATCTGCCTTCCAAAGCTGTCGTACTCCATAGGAATGATGATATCTTTGTTATCGAAGGATTGCTTGATGGCAATTTGTTGCCTGTTTCGGCCAAGGCCATCCACATAAACAATGTCCTCGATCACATCTTTTTCCCGGGCAATGGTACTATGGTCCGCCTTCCCCACCTGAAAGGTACGGGTATAGACATAGTTTTCGTCCGTAAGATCTACACTTTGATAGCCAGGGGCAATGGTGGTCTCTATCCTAAGTTCTGTGCTCTTGAGGCTGGCATTGTCGGCCCCGTCCACGGCAACGATTTTGATGCCATAAGATTCCTGTTGCAGTAGCCCGGTAAAGGTAAATTGGGTCTGATCTCCGGAAAGTTCGGCAGTAAACACATCCTCTAAAAAGAGCCTATAGGCAGCTATTCCGCTCACATCAAGAGGAACGTCCCAGGAAACGGCAATGCTCTCAAAATCCCTATTGACCAAGGAAAGACTTGGCGCCGCAGGCGAGTCGGTATCGGTACTGGTTTGGGTGGTCACATTGATTACAGGAGTCTGGGAACTATTTCCGGAAGCATCGGAGGCCCGGACAAAAATAGCATATGAATTCCCTAAAATGAGTCCGTTCAAGATAAAGTTGCTCGCAGTTCCCTGAAGTTCCATGGATTGTACACCATTGACAAAAACCAGGTATTTATCGATACTTCCCGAATTATCGCTAAAACCATTGAGAGAAATCGAAATGTGAGTCTCTCCCCTTTGGTCTACCGAAAGGCTTCCCGTGCTCGGGGGCGTACCGTCACCGGCAATCCCCTGATGGGGCACACTGAGCCCGCTTTCATTGCCCGCAGCGTCAAAGGCACTGACCCTAAAGGTATAGGAAGCAAAATCGTTGAGCCCCATAATCGTATAGGTATCATCCACCCCCACGGTGATGGTGGGCAGGCCATCCGTATAAATGTAATAGCCGGCCAGATCATTGTCCGTAGATGGGGTCCAGTTCAAGGTATAGGCCGATCCCGGGCCGGGAGATCCACTGATACCTGTAGGTATGCTGGGAGGAGGATTCCCCGTGGCCATGGCCGTACGGGCCGTAAAGGTCTGCCCATCACTCTGGTTGCCCGCGGCGTCAAAGGCACGTACCACATAATTATAATTGGTATCCGCTTCTAGCCCGGTAGCCGTATAGGAGGTTATTGTAGGACCTAGCGGACCACCGCTCAGCAGTTGTCCGTTCTGAAAGAGGCGATAGCCTGCGATGCCTACATTGTCCTGTGAGGTACTCCAGGAAATGGGGATGCTATTCGCTGTAGCCGCCCCAAAACTCAATTGTACCGGAGTGGGGTTTTCAATATCCGCACCTTCCGTAAAAGTAAGGGTAAATTGATCTGTGCCGATAAGACTTCCCGTCGCCCCAGACCCGGTATAGTATTCTACGGTAAAACTGAGCGACCCCAAAGGCGGTTCCCAATCCTGAAAATCCGGGCCAATATTATAGGCATAGGCATAAGGCGCATTGGTCTCTACTGCCGTATAGCCATCCGAAGAAGAAAAGCGTACACTGCCCACATTAGTGGGGTCTACAGGAACGGCATCGATATTGAGTGCCCGTCCCGTCCCGTTAAGATCGATGGCCTGCCCATCAAAGAGTTCCATAATCTCTTGGTCCGTAGCCGAATTGATGAGGGTATAGGTAGCAAAAGTATTGGTGGTCGCAGGGGTATTTAGTTGTATGGAGAGGCTATATGAACTCTGGTTGCCTGCGCCATCCCTGGCTGCTATCTTAAAATCATAGGAAGTTCCCGGATCCAGACCGTTCAGGGAATGGGTGGTCAAGTCCCCCAAGGCAATGGGAGCAGCATTGTTAATGGACAAGAGGTATGTGGTCACGGCCACATTATCGGTAGCAGCATTCCAGGACAGGTCTATGGCGTTGGGCGAAACAATGCTTGCTGCCAGCCCTGTTGGAATGGTAGGAGAAACACTATCCGTGGTGCTCACTTGTAGGACTGTACTGGAGGGACTGCTTTTTCCAGAGGCATCAAGGGCTCTAATGGTAATATGGTGCAGACTGCCGGGAGCAAGGCCGTTCAGGGTATGCCCGGGAATGGTGGTCGTGGCGAGCAGTGCATTCCCGTCATAGATCGTATATGCGGTTACGGCCCTATCATCCGTGGAAGGGAGCCAATCCAGGCGAATACTGGAGTCGGTGATGTTTGATGCCGAGATTCCGCTAACCATGGAAGGCGCTTCCAGATCCGCGATATCTACAAAAGTGACGCTAAGATCGTCCCTGCCCAAAACAGTTCCCGTAGCACTGGGGCCACTATAGTAGAAGATGGTAATGTCCATGGGAGCGTCCAAATAAGGCGGGTGCCAGTGATAATACTGGTCGGCAAAATCCCCAAAATAGGCATAGGGCGCGGTACTTTCCGTACGGGAGTGATTATCATCCGCAGAAACAAATTTTACGCTCATGACTCCCGACCCTTGTGGAGGAATGGCCCTAATATTCAGGGAATCCCCAACGATGTCCAAATTATAGGTGCTTCCGCCCAAGAATAGGCTCCGGACCGTATTATCTGTGGAACCTATGAGCTCATAAGTGCCATAGGTAGTGGATATCGTGCCCGTTGAAGCACTGACCTGATTACTAATGGTACCGATATTGCCGGCTGCGTCCACGGCGCTCACTGCATAGGTGTAGGCTGTTCCCGGGGACAGGTTGCCCAGAGTATGGGAAAGCACATTGCCCAAACTAATGAGCACATTTCCCGTACCATCATAGATACGGTAGCCCGAGACTCCGGCATTATCCGTGGCCGCATTCCAGGACAGGGAAATACTGCTGGTACTGGTGCCGGCCAAGGATAGGGTAACAGCGGTGGGCGCTTGGGTATCTGGGGTAGCTGTGGTGGCCACCGTGAGCAGATTGCTGGGAAGCCCTTCATTATTGGCAGCATCTAGGGCACTTACCGTAAAATCATATGAAGTACTGGGCGTGAGGCCAATGGCCGTGTAGGTAGTCACATTTCCTAGATTGGCCAGCGTGCTCCCGTTCTGTTTTACGATATACCCGGTCACGGCCGTATCATCGCTGGCCGCGTTCCAGGACAATTGTACGGAGCTATCGGTAATGGTACCCGAAGAAAGGCCGTTTGGTGCGGAAGGTGCGGTGGTATCGCCCTGATCCGAGAAGTGCAAGCTGATTTGGTCTTCTCCCAAGAGACTGCCAGAGGCACCATCGGCACTATAGTATTTTACCGTAATGACCAAGGTCCCTACATTGGGCTGCCAATTGTAATAATCCCCATTAAGATCCCCTTGGTAAGCATAGGGCGCTGCACTTTCCGTTTTGGAGAAACCCGTAGAAGTGAAGCGGACACTCTCCACGGCCCCGATGTGTGATGAAGGGATGGCCCGTATGTTGAGTTGGGTTCCCGTTTGGAGCAGGTTTATGGTACTGCCGTCCACAAGATCCTGTACGGGAAGGTCGGTCGTTGAATTGATCAATTGGTAGGTTCCTGCAGCCGTCTGCAGGGTTTCATCTTTCGTATGGGCCAATATGGCCGGAGCGATCAATAATAGGGCGAGGATGGTGGTATATAAGGTTTTCATAGGGTGCTGGTCTTAATTACAGGTGGATGTTATGGTTTGTGTATGTTCGCTGGTGCCCCCCCCGGAATCGGTAACGATACATTTTACCTGGGCACTCTCCCCACAAGGGAGCGATAGGGAAAGCGTAGGATCTACAGCGGTTTCCACAAAACCATTGCCGTCACCATAGTCCACATACCAAGCACAACTGAGACCGGAAACGGTACTGTCCATTGTGGGTGTTATGGACAATGTGCTCGTGTTGCCTGAAATGGTCTGTTGGTTAGATTGAAAGCCCGAAATACCTGGTCCGCCATTGGTGCCAGTAGTTACGGTTGCAGCAAGGGTATTGGAGTTTGCCGTGAAGCCATGATTATCTGTTACGGTGCAGAATACCCTGATCTCTCCCTGCATGTTTGGGGTTATGATTAGGGATACACTGGGCAGTGTTCTGGCAAAACTTGCCAATAGTTGTCCATTGGGTCTGGTAATCTTCCATAGATAGGAATAAGGTTCTGACCCTCCGCTAGGGTCTGTTGTAAAGTTTTGTAGGAGGTTGACATTGGTATTCGCTTGGATGGAAGCCGGTATGGAAGAGAGCATCCCACCTAAAAGCGGTTGTACTATCTGAATCGGGTGCACAGAGGTATCTGTGGCTCCAGTGAGATTATCCGTGGCGGTAACACTAATGTGCATAGGACCATAGTGGGCTGCTCCGAGCACTGGGGATACGGAAGGTCCGGCATTGTTCAGGCTAATATCGGTAACCCCATCGAAATGCCAATCATAGGTGTAGTCCTGCGACCCCCCGGTGGCGTTCACAGAAAATGTGAATGCCCCATTTCCTTCCACGGCATCCACATTGGACAGAATATTCCCTAAGGACAGTGGGGCATAGGCAATTAAGAATTTTTCATACCGTATCCCCTGTCCGGTGACAAGATCGGTGATATCGCAATGGATGCCGACAATTTTACCCTCAAAACTGGTATCAAAACTACGGGAATAGGTTGGGCCTCCAACTATAGGTGGTGGTGGCGTACCCTCAAAAGGGGTGATGCTCCAACTATAGGAGAAGTTGCCGGATCCTTCTTGTGGTGCTACACTAAAGCTATATTCGGTAGATCCTATATTGATATGGTCGGTATTTGTAAGGACCGCACCCCCAGGAATCCTGGTATACAGATCCACTTCCCGAACACTTACGCGCTCTATGCCCGTATCCAGATCACGAATGGTACAGCTTACCTGGACCTTGCCCTTGTAGGGAGCTCCTAAGATTTGGTTGACCGAAGCCCCGGTGGCTGTGAGGGTAGGGGCGCTGTTATGCTCAAAGGTCCACGTATAACTGTAGTTTCCGGAACCTCCACTGGCGCTAATGACGTAATGCCCCGTTTCCCCGGTAAAAAGTAGATTTTCAGAAGTGATACCACTACTGACCAACTCACTATGGGTAACAGGTTCTCCTTTATAATGGTAGAAATATTCCTTTTCTACCAAGTTTTGTCCGTCCCTTGTCCGTCGTAGCCTATTGAAGCCATCATATTCATAGGACATGGTATAACCACTAGGGTCGGTCATGGAGCTAACCCCGATCAAAGGCTCATACTGGTACGTGGTTACCATAGCCTTTGGAAAACTTTGTCTGAGTCCGTTTATGGCATTTATATGGGTATGGTCATAGTTTTTCAGTACCGTTTCGCTAACACCCAAGGCCGCTGCTACTTCGGAAAAAGTGGCATTCTCTATTTTAGCAATGGGATATTGTTTGTTGTATCCCCAGAGGTATACGATATGGGCCCCACCGGTCTTGGAAACTTCCAAAGGATTGCCCAAACTATCATAGTCGTGATATTCTATACGGGTCTCCAAAATATCTGTTCCTTTTTGGGTCTGCACTTTTTCGGGCAGAAGAATATTATCTCCCCAATCCCTAAAAATGGTACGAAGATCGGTTTTGGACAATTGAGCCCCATTTTTCGTAACGGTTACTTCTGTGCGAACGGGCTGGGAAATCCTATGTTGATCGATCAGTTCATTTACATAAGGATAGGAAGCTATCTCCGTATCCCCTGGATAATAGTAGCGAGTTTCCGTTTCCTTGCCCTCGCTATTTTTTTCGTTCATAAGAATAGGGAAAAGATGAGGATAAAGGTCCCTATAACTGTATGTGGTTTCTCTCAGGTACGCTATGGTATCATTATTCTGTCCGTAAAAAAGTTCTTTCTCAATCGTATTGTTTGTCACGGTAGCCCCATTGACCAAAGAGTACATTTGCCCTAAGATACCCTGTACGGAATTTGAGATCAATTCCGTGGGCCTAAAGTAGATATCAAAGCCTAGGACCATATCGGAAGTGACATTGAATAAGCTTCCCGATTGGGCTCCAAAAAGGTAGTTGTATTCATTGCTTTGCTCTCTTTTTACCCGATAGGCCGGAGCCAAAGGAGAGCTATTGGCAACGTCGGCCTCTAAAAACGATTGTTTGGTGGCTCTGCCATTCAACCATTCTCCATAAACGGGCGCTCCGGGATAGGAGGTAGTAAAACCTAAATAACTGTATTCATAGGTTTTTTTCTGATCGGGATCGGTTTCCGTATCATCTCCCTCTATGGTTTCTGTCACATAGGTATAGCCTACATTGTTATTTTGTGTGGTGATAAAAGGAATATAATGATTTGAATGTAATTTCTCGGTCAGAATAGGGCCGCCACCTTGACTCTCTATGACCAGGTCGTTTTTAAAGACGGGGACACTGGCGATCCACCCTGATTCCTTGTTCGTTTCGTTGCGATATGCATAGCTCCTTTTAGTGGCCTGTAGTCCTGTATTATCATAGTTTGTAATGGATTTTATCCTGAGGCCCCCGATCAGTTTCTTGTCGAGGAACGTTCGGTAGTTCCATGACAGATCCACCCTGATATCCTCGTTTTCGGGACAGACACCGGATGGCACATCGATTACAATTTCCAAGCGATATTTTCCCGGGGACAATTCAAAACTTCTATCATGGCCAATGGGAACATAGGTTATTTCTGTATCGCTATAGGTGCAGGTAGAGGAACCGTTCAGAGAATTACATTTTTTTATCCTAAAGTATATTTCTTGTCCATCTATGGGCAGGTCAGAATCCCCATTTTCGAAGATGCTGGAGGATGAAGTAGCAGAAATTAGGCCTTGAACCTCGTCCGGTATGGTGAAATCCCCATTAATGACCTGGTTGTTGTTACAATTTGAGGAGGCATCCCGACTGGAAAGTAGGCCAAAACTGCCGGGTATCGTTGGTTCGGAGATAATACTGCTGCCTGGATAGTTGAAGGTTTCATCCACCGCATTGTTCTCATAGCCAAAAGTGGTAAATCCACCTTCGGGATAGATGATTTTTGTTAACATATTGGCTTGGGTATACTGTGGTTTTATTTGCCTGTTCGCTCCCTCGTAATAATTTATTCCGGGACCTACTCTATAAGGCATGCTCGGAATGAGGTAAGCATTGTCCTCTCCGTTGTAGTACCCCCAATAATCTTGTGATTTTGATAATCTATGGGGCAAGGCCGTGGTATTGTATTCCAGTTTATAGCTGTAATTATCTGTTAAGGAAGGTTGGTTGCCTAAAAAGCGGACTTCCTCCAATTTCAAGCGTTTACTGATCTCCTCGTTGTAGGGATAGTTTCCGTTACTGTCCGTGTGGGTACTGGTCCCATCACATAATTGGTACACTTGCGTTGGGCGCTCACTTTGGAAATAACTATGGACCAGTTCTATTCGATCGATGAGATTTCCAGTGTTGTCACTTAAAACAATACTCTTTAGGGCATGGTCATAATTCAGATCTTCCCTTTTTGTAAATTCCCTGTTGAACCTAATCGTTCCATTGGCGGAACGGATTTCACTTATTTTGCTGTTGGTCCCGGTGGTCTTAGATTGTGAAAGTTGTAAACCCCTTGTTGTAAGAAATGTTTCCTGGAAAGGACTGCAGGTATCATAGTTTATGGATTCATAATGAAAGGTGATGATATCGTTGGCAATACTTTTTATGCGGATCAATTTCCAGGAGGTGATATGGTCAAGATTTGTAGGATTCTCGGTTGTGGGTTGTGGTATACTCTGGGTATCACTTGTATACGACCGGGAAGAGTCTACAGTGTCGTATGCATTGACTCCCCCGAATAGATATTCTGTTCCATCGGGAGTAGTTATTTTCCATTGTATAATGGTATAACCGGAAAAAATGGGCTCTATCTTCAAATCGCTTTTGGGAAATTGTACGAGTTCCCCATAAGGGTTGTTCGCAGATCGGTTCTGGTTAAAGTAATACCTGCCGGAATATCCCATAAAACTAAAATTGAACTCATCTGGAGCAAGATCGGGGCGGTTCAATGTTGCAGCGTTAGAAAGGATAATGTTGAGTTCGTCATAGGTCATGCCTGGTAGATCTGTGACCAAGACATCACTAAACAAGTAACCATCCCTACTATCGTCCCCTATCTGCCTCACGGTCCTTGAGATTTGACCACCAACGTTTAAATTCCACCCCAAACCTATCCAGGAAGCAATCTCTTCTACTTTATGACCCCCAGCATGATAACTCAAGCTTACGGGAACTTCTAGGGTTCTTCCTTTTAAAGAGGTAATGGGGATACTGATATTTGGGACCCCTGTATAATGGGATACAGGGACTTCTGTGAATTTGGCAATGCTCCCTACCTCGGGAGATAAGGGAACAATATTGGGCAATTCTTGGGCAGTGACTTTAGAAGTGCCCAAAAAAAGAAGTAGAAAGGATAGGAACGGATAGATTTTTTTTCGCATAGTGTTACTATTTTATAAGATTTTGCTTGCCAAAAGGCAAAAACTGACCATAGGGAGGAAGGAGGGAACTTCCCTTAAGGAGCAGGTTGGATGGGTTCTGGGGAAATGTCATACTGTAACGGGAATCTTTCTGATATGGTCCGGAAGGGGACTCAGAAGATGGAGAATCGATATCGCATCATGAGCTTTATGGTTTGGTTGTTTACAAAATTAAGTAAAAATTCGATACAAATGCAGTATATTTTATATAAAAGATTATTTTATCCTTAAGCTATTGTAATCTTATTGCTCATTACATATAAAAAATACTCTTAATTATCTGTTAGTAAACAACTTAACTATAGAAATTAGGCCGATGCTTTTTCAGGGATGAGGTTTATGCTGCGAAGTTGCAAACTTCGCAGAGCGAGGTGTCAGGTCGAGCCTGCCTGACGGCAAGTAGGCGCAGTCGAGACCTATCTTGGAGATGCAAGGTAGATGTTTTCAAGGGATGATAAAAAGTAGATTGTAAACTTCGCTGAGCTACAGATGTCAGTTCGAGTGTTTGATTTTTGGATGGCATATCCGAAAATCAAATGTATCGAGAACTTTTTAGCAGAAAGAGACTTGGGTTCTCGATACAATTTCTTTTTCTCTTTTAGAAAAAGAAATCACTCGAACTGACTATGACTTTCGTTTTAAGGTATTGTCCCCTTGAGTGGACTTTAGGAGTATTTTTTTGAGGTATGAGGGATTAGATGCCAGAGATTGGGTATACCGTTGAATCCTGAAAAAATAAGACAAGTTAAATTCTCCAAATTTCAATAAAACAAATAATATCTATTGGATATAATCCATATATTTGGAATAAATCCAATAAATGAAAAAAGAACACTATATCAAAGGTCGGGGAGCCCAGGAAAATACCCCAAATAAATTTCTACAACACCTGCATGAAGCCCGGGATGATTTTTTGGAGTATTGTAGGGTAGAAGGGGAATTGGCAGAGAGCAATAGGACGCAATATATCCCAATTTTTCCCAAGACTATTGTCAACAAAGTGACCAGTCCGGATATCGGAATGCCCTACTCCATGAATCCGTATCAAGGCTGTGAACACGGCTGTATTTATTGCTATGCCCGCAATACCCATGAATATTGGGGTTATAGTGCGGGGTTGGATTTTGAACGCCGTATTCTGATTAAAAAGGATGCCCCGAAACTATTGGAGGAAAAACTGAAGAGTAAGCGGTGGAAAGCCAATACAATTGTGCTATCTGGAAATACAGATTGCTATCAGCCTGCGGAACAGCAGTTTAAAATTACAAGAGCTTGTCTGGAAGTTTTTTTGAAATACCGACATCCGGTTGGGATTATTACTAAAAATGCATTAGTGCTGCGCGATTTGGATATTCTGAAAGAGCTGGGCAATTTTGGCTTGGTAGGTGTGAATATCTCGGTCACTTCCCTGTCCGAAAAAACCAGGAGAATTCTAGAACCCCGCACCACAACAATTAAAAAACGCCTGGAAACTATAAAAACCTTATCTGAACATGATATTCCGGTAAATGCGATGTTGGCCCCGATCATTCCCGGTATCAATAGTCATGAAGTGTTGCCCTTGGCCAAGACAGTGGCAGAAGAAGGGGCGGTATCTTTGGCCTTTACCATTGTACGACTCAATGGCGCCATTGGACATATCTTTACAGATTGGATAAAAAAAACATTACCGGATAAGGCAGATAAGGTGTTGCATCAGATTGAAGCATGCCACGGGGGACAATTGAATGACAGTCGCTTTGGGAGTAGACTTAGAGGGGATGGTAAAATAGCGGAACACCTGCATGCGATGATGCGTTTGGCTAAACAGACTTATTTTAAGGACAGGCATTTTCCCAAATTAAATTGCGATTTACATGAGGCGTATAAAGATGGACAAATGCGATTGTTTTGAAGTAGGTTTTGTGCTATGAAGTTGCAAAAGCTTCTCGATACATTTTTAGCTTCACTGTGTTCATCTAAAAAAACCTTGAAGTGACCTAGCATTGCATTTACAGATTGTCCCCTTGAGGGGACCTTAGGGGTGTTTTTTAGGTATGAGGGATTGGGTGTGAGGGATGAGCAAGACGGTTTTTGTCTCTTCGAGCGCAGTCGAGAAGTTTTTATATGATGACATCTGAAGAGGTCTCGACTGCGCTCGACCTGACAGCTATTCAATTGCACGGACTTCTCGATACATTTTT